>NZ_JBSSCY010000001.1:0-796314 GCF_054060195.1 Curtobacterium sp. PvP017 | reverse complement strand
CACCACCCCCCCCCAACCACCCCGGGGGGCCCCCCCGGGCGCGGGGGGGGCCCCGCCGGGGGGCCCCCCCCCCCCGGGGGGGCGGGGGGGGGGGGGGGGGCCCCCCCCCGCGCCTCCCGTCCGTGAGACTGGTCACGTGGAACGACGTGAGCAGATCCTGGTGGCCGCTGCGGAGGAGTTCGACCGCGTCGGCTTCGCCGCCGCGACGATCGCGGCCATCGCCCGCGGAGCGGGCGTCTCGCAGGGAGCCTTGTACTTCCACTTCCCGACCAAGCTGGCCCTGGCGCTCGGCGTGATCGACGAGCAGAACGTCCGCACCTTCGACGTCGTCAGCCACACCGAGCAGTCGCCCGCAGCCGCCCTGGTCGGCGCCTCACACGCCATCGCGGACCTGCTGCGGACCGACCCGATCGTGCGGGCGGGCATCCGGCTGTCGCTGGAGCGCGGCGAGTTCCACGCGGCGACGGTCAGCTTCTACGAGCAGTGGATCGGCGGGATCGTCGACGTGTTCCGGCTGGCGATCGCGGCCGGTGAGCTCCGCACCGACCTGACCGCTGAGCAGCTCGGCGCCACCGTCGTGCCCTACTTCACCGGGGTGCAACTCGTGTCCGACGTCCGCACCGGGCGTTCGGACCTGTTCCCGGCCGTCGCGACGATGTGGCGGGTCGTGCTGACGGCCACGGCGGACCCGGCGCACCGCGACCGACTGCTCGGGGTGGTGGACGAGACGTTCAGCGGTCGTGGAGTTCGCGGTCGCGGAACCACTTGAGCAGCCACGCGGCGCTCGTGCGGTCGAACGACCGTGGGAAGTCCGTCTCGCCGGACAGGAACGGACTGAAGCCCGGCTCCGCGTGGACGTCCGCGTCGTCGAGCGAGCGGTAGGCCATCGACCATCCGTCGAAGCGTCGTCGCTCGATGTCCTCGCGGATGAGCGACTTCACCTCGCCGTGCCGCGGATCACGGCTGATGGCGGCGAACCGGTCGTCGACGCTCCACGCCGGACCCTCGAGCAACTGCATGAAGCGGCCGCCCTTCACGACGAGCAATCCGGAGACGCCGAGCGCCTCGTTGCGGAGCCGTGAGCCGTCCAGCAGCGTCGCCAGGTCGCCGTCGTCGAAGGGGACGACGGCGCGACTCATGTAGACGATGGAGACGAGCACGGGTCCATCTTCGTGCGACGGTCCCGATTGCGCGAAACGGATGTCCGCAGAACGCCCCGGGACTCAGTCGGCGGGGAGCTCGTGGGCCGTGACGTCCTCGTTGCGCTTCTTCCGCCACGGACGCGCCGGGGTGTTCGGGCCGTCCCAGACCAGGATCGCGCCCCACGCGGCGGCCAGCAGCGGCACCGAGATGATGGCCCCGGTGATGCCGGCCAGGACGGTGCCCGCGGTCAGGCCGATCAGGATGACCAGGCCGTGCAGCTTCAGCGTGCGACCCATCAGGACCGGCTGCAGGAAGTTGCCCTCGAGCTGGTTCACCAGGATCACGATGCCGACCACGATGAGCGCCTGGACCGGGCCGAGCGCGACGAGTGCGACGAGGGCTGCGAGGATGCCGGCCGCGGTCGCACCGACGATCGGGATGAAGGCGGTGATGAACACGACGACGGCCAGGGGGAGCGCGAGCGGGACACCGACGATCGCGATGCCGACACCGATGCCGATGGCGTCGACGGCGGCGACCGTGGCCGTGCCGCGGACGTACCCGCCGAGGGTCGACACCACGCGGTCGCCGACCCGGCGTGCACGCGCGTACCGCTCACCCGTGAACGGACGGAGCAGGAACTCCCAGATGCTCGGGCCGTCCTTGAGGAAGAAGAACAGCACCACGATCATCAGCACCAGGCCGGTCAGGAAGTTCGCGGTGGCCGAGGCGCCGGCCAGGGCGCCGGAGCCGAACTGCGCGCTCGTGACGAAGTCGGTGACGGACGCCACCGCGTCGTCGACCTGCTTGTCCGAGATCGAGATCGGCAGGTTCTTCGCGAAGTCCTGCAACTGCTGGAACCCGTCGACGGCCGACTTCTGCAGCTGCGACCACTGGTTCTCGACCGCGACGACGATCAGCCAGCCGACCAGGCCCAGCACCGCGAGGACGCCGATGAGCACCGCGAGGGTCGCCAGCACCGACGGCACCCGGTGCTTGCGGAGCCAGGACACGACCGGGTGCATGGCCGAGGCGATGATGAGCGCGAGCAGCACCGGGATGGTGACGACGCTCAGGACGCTGCCGGCGTAGACGACGCCCGCGATGACCACCACGACGATGATCAGCTGCAGGCAGCGCGTCGCGAGACGGCCCGCTGAGTCGGACCACGCCGCCTGGATCTTCGAGGGGGTGGTCGGCTGGGGGCTGTCGCGGAAGAACGGCATGGGATCGACCGTACCGATCCGCGGGGCGGCGCGCCCGGACCCACGCACGGACGCGCGCCCGGGATCGCGGCTCAGGTGGGGACGGTCCGCCGCACGTCGGCGTCACGGGCGGCGGGCGCGACGACGAAGGCGGCGACGAGCAGCACGAGGGGCACCAGCATCGCCGCCTGCAGCCCGAGGTGCTCGCCGACGAAGCCGAGCAGCGGCGGCCCGACCAGGAACGCGATGTACCCGGCGGTGGCGACGACCGACACGCGGTGGTCCCCGTCGGTCGGGTGGTCACCCGCTGCCGAGATCGCGAGTGGGAACCCGAGGGCGATGCCGAGCCCCCACACGGCCGCGGCGATCGCCGTGACGACCGGACTCGGCGAGACCACCACGAGCAGGACCCCGATCCCGCCGACCGCGGCGCAGAGCCGGACGACCCGACCCCGCCCGAGTCGCGTGACGAGCGGGGTACCGGCCGACCGGCCGACGAGCATGGCGAGCGCGAACCCGGTGAAGACCAGCGAGCCGACCGCTTCCGGGGCGTCGTGGTCGGTCGTCATCAGGAGCGGGAGCCAGTCGCTGGCGGCACCCTCGGCGAAGGCCATCGCGAGCGTGATCACCGCGACGAGGGCGAGCTGCACGGTGATGACGGATCGGCGGGTCGCCGTGGTGACGCGGGACGCGCCGACGGTCTCTGCGGCGTCGGCTCCGTCCGTCTGTGCCGCGGCACGCGGGAGCGGCTGCAGGTTGCGCGCAGCGAAGGCCGCGAGTGCCGCCATCACCACCGCCCCGACGAGCAGGTGCACGGCCACCGGTGTCCGGGCAGCCGTCATCGCGATGCCGACGACCCCGCCGACGACGGTTCCCAGGCTGAAGCAGGCGTGCAGCACCGGCACCACCGGGCGGCCGATGTGCCGTTCGACCGCGGCGGCCTCGACGTTGAGGCCGATCTCGGCGACTCCGGACCCGAACCCGATCAGGAACAGCCCCGCCCAGACACCCGCCGGCACCTGCGCCGGGGCCAGCAGGGCGACGAGGACCATGCCGATCACGGGCAGCGCGCCACCGAGCAGGATCAACGGTCGCGTCCCGAGCCGTCGGACGAGCGCACCGGCACCGAGGATCCCGATCATCGACCCGATCGACAGCCCGAGCAGCACGAGCCCCATCGCCTCGATCGACGCCCCGAGTTCGTCGCGGATGGCGGGCGTCCTGGTCACCCACGTGGCGATGCCGAAGCCGGTCATCGTCGACGTGGCGAACAGGGCCCCTCGAGGGTGCCGGGTCATGTGACCATCTGATCGGTCGACCGACGGCCCGTCAAGGGCAGCCGCGCTCGCCGACGCCCGTCGTGCCAGGTGCCGCCTAGGATCGGGCACATGGCGACCGTCCTCCTCGTCCGACACGGACGCACCACCGCGAACGCCACGGGCGTGCTCGCCGGACGCACCGCCGGCGTGCGACTCGACGCCGTCGGGCGGGAGCAGGCCGCCCGGACCGCCGACCGCATCGGCGCCGTCCCCCTCGCCGCCGTCGTCTCGAGCCCGCTCGAACGGTGCCGGCAGACGGCCCGGGCGATCCTGGAGCGGCAGTCGGGCGACCCCGCGTCGGCGATCGAGCGGGCGATCACCGAGGCCGACTACGGCGAGTGGCAGGGGCGGAAGCTCGTCGACCTGTCGAAGGAGCCGCTGTGGCGGACGGTGCAGGCGAACCCGAGCGCCGTGGTGTTCCCCGGCGGCGAGTCCATGCAGACCATGCAGTCCCGGGCGGTGTCGGCGGTCCGCCGCATCGACGCCGAGGTCGAGGCGGCGCACGGTCCCGGCGCGGTCTGGGTCGCGGTGAGCCACGGTGACATCATCAAGTCCGTCCTCGCCGACGCGTTCGGCATGCACCTCGACCTGTTCCAGCGCATCGGTGTCGGACCGGCGTCGGTGTCCGTCGTCCGGTACGGCGAGCACCGCCCCGAGGTGGTCGCGACGAACACCGAGTCCGGCGATCTGTCGTGGCTCGCGACCGCTCCGGCGCCGAGCGGGGACGCGGCGGTCGGCGGCGGGGCCGGACACCCGGAGGCCCCGTCCGAGCCAGGTCCTGCCAGACCCTGAACGGGCGCAGGCCCGCACTCCTACAATGCGGGTATGCCCTCCATCGTCCACGGCTTCGACTGGCCGGACCGCCTCGTCGTCGGCACCATCGGCCGTCCGGGCGAGCGCTCGTTCTACCTGCAGGCCCGATCCGGCAAGCGCGTCACCAGCGTCGCCCTCGAGAAGGAGCAGACCGCGGTGCTCGCCGAGAAGATCGACGAGCTGCTGGACGAGGTCCCCACGGTCGAGGCGAACCGCTTCAGCGTGCCGGACACCGCTCCCGTCGAACTCCGTGACCCGGAGCCCCTGGACCAGCCGGTGGAACCGGAGTTCCGTGCCGGTGCCCTGAGCCTGGGCTTCGACCCGTCGACGGCGCAGGTGGTCATCGAGGCGTACCCGATCGACGACGACGTCGAGATCGTGTCCGAGGAGAGCGAGGACGGCATCGAGATTGAGGCGGTCGTCGAGATCCCCGAACCCGACGAGCTCTTCCAGGTCAAGATCCCGGTCGGCACCGCCCGTGCGTTCGTCGAGCGCACGCGCGAGATCGTCGCCGCCGGCCGTCGGCCCGGCGACGCATGAGCGACGGCTCACTGAACATCACGGCGCGGATCCGCGAGGCCTCGAACGCGACGTTCCTGGCCGAACTGGACGGCGAGGCAGTCGTCTACAAGCCGATCGAGGGGGAGCGCCCGCTCTGGGACTTCCCGGACGGCACACTCGCCGGCCGCGAGGTCGGGGCGCACCTCGTGTCCGAGGCGTTCGGCTGGGGGATCGTCCCGCCGACCTGGCTCGGTGACGGCCCGTTCGGCCCCGGCATGGTGCAGCGCTGGCAGACGATCGACCCGGATCAGGACGCGGTCGACCTCGTCGCGCCCGAGGTCGCCGAGGCCGACGGGTCACCGTGGCTGCCCGTCCTCGAGGCGATCGACGAGCACGACCAGCCGGTGACGCTCGTGCACGAGGACTCCGAGGCGTTGCGTCGCATGGCCGTCTTCGACGTCGTCGTGAACAACGCCGACCGCAAGGGCGGGCACGTGCTGGCCATGCCCGACGGCCACCGATTCGGGGTCGACCACGGGCTGGCGTTCCACGTCGAGCACAAGCTCCGCACGGTGCTGTGGGGGTGGATCGGCGAGCCGCTCGGCCCGGACGAACTCGAGGGGCTCGACCGGGTGTCGGAAGCGCTCCGCGGTGCCCTGGGCGACGAACTCGCCGAGCACCTGACACCGGAAGAGGTCGACACGCTGCGTGCGCGGTGCGCGGCACTGCGGGCCGTCGGCATCTTCCCGCCACCGCCGGGGCACGGCCCCGCGGTGCCGTGGCCGTTGTTCTGACACGCCCGGCGGACCTGGCGGACCTGGCGGACGTGGCGGACCGTGCGGCTCCCGTGGCCCGTCGGATCCGGGTCGGTGGGGCCCGTCGGGTCCGGACCCCACCGACCGGTCCGCGTCCGTGATCCGTGGACGCGGACACCCGTGGCGTCCGGTGGCGTGCGCCGTTGCACTCCGGGACCCCGCGGGAGTCGACCGGTCGAGAACGGATCAGGTGCACTCGGCCGACCGCTTCCGGCACACCGACGACGTCGGCGCAGGAAGAACGATCACGGCGGCCGGGGTCTGGGGCAACTGTGGTGGCGCTCAGCATACGTCTGCGGCACCTCGCGCAACAGCCCCTGTCGAGACCGTCTCGGTGGTCAGTCGAACAGCGACGGCCCGCCGTGGCGCGAGCCCAGGTACGACCCCACGACGGCGACGCCGAGGTCGTCGTTCTCCGGAGCGACGACGGAGCCGTCCACCCGCTTCGCCATGGCGTCGATGAACCTCGCCAGCCCCGGGTCGTCCCCGAGGCGGAAGAACGTCGTCTGGGCGCCGAGTCGCCCGGCGTTCTCGAGTTCGCGCACGGTCAGCGCGATCGTCACGGGGTCCGGCGGGTAGTCGAACCACACCTGCCCGTTCGGCTCGAGGTGCGACGTCGGTTCACCGTCGGTGACGATGAGCAGGACGGGTTGCGCGGTCGGGTGCTTCCGGAAGTGCCGGTTGGCGAGCAGCAGCGCGTGGTGCAGGTTCGTGCCCTTGTCCCACATGGCGTCGAGACCGACGAGCTGCTCGATGTCCACCACCTCGGCTTCGCGACCGAACGCGATGAGCTGCAGGTCGTCGCCGCGGAACCGTGTCGACACCAGGGTGTGCAACGCCAGGGCCGTGCGCTTCATCGGCACCCAGCGGTCCTCCATCGCCATCGAGAACGACGTGTCGACGAGCAGCGCGACGCAGGCCTGCGTGCGGGCCTCCGTCTCCTGCACCTCGACGTCGTCGATGCTCAGGCGGACGCCGGGGCCGACCCGGCCGGTGGCGGCGGTCCGGGTCAGGGCGTTCGTGATCGACCGGGTGACGTCCCACGGCTCGGTGTCGCCGTACGCCCACTGCCGGGTCGCACCGGACGGTTCGCCGGCCGCGCCGGACTGCCGGACGTCCCGTGCACCCTGTCGGCCGGACATCCGCTCGGCGACGTCGCGGAGCAGGCTCTTGCCGAGCTGTCGCATCGCCTTCGGGGTGAGCCGGAGCTGTCCGTCGGCTCCGCGGCGCATCGCCCCGGAGTTCCGCAGGGCCTTCTCGAGCTGCTGCAGGGTCTTGGCGTCGACGGCCGCCTCGGCGCCGAGTTGCCGGGTCAGGGCGTCGAGGTCCAGGTCGTCGAGCTCGGAGCCGGGTCCGGACTGGGCGAGCTGGTCGGCGAGCGCGTCGAGGTCGGCGATGTCCTGGAAGACCCCGGTGCCGTCGCCGAGTCCGAGGCCCTGCTCGCCGTCCATGCGCTCGGACCCGCCCCAGTCCTCACCGGGGCGCAGCGACCGCAGGGTGCCGTCGAGCTGGGACAGCTGCCCCATCAGGTCGGGGGAGCCGAAGGCCTGCTGGGCGAGCGCGTCGAGTTCGTCGCGCTGCTCCTGCGTCATCGAGTTCCGCATCCGCTGGGCGGCTGCGGCCCGTGCGGCGAGGTCGTCGAGCAACTCCTCGACGTTCGCGGGACCCGACGGGAAGTACTCGCCGTGCTTCGCCATGAACTCGTCGAACTGCTCCTGCGTGTCGGTGCCGGCGCGGTGGTCCTCGAGCAGCTGGTTGAGGTCCTGCATCATCGCGCTGACGGCGGCGCGGTCCTCGTCCGTGGCACCCTCGAGCGCCTGCTTCATGCCCGCGAAGCGCTGGTCGAGCACCTCGCGTCCGAGCAGGTCCTTGATCTCGTCGTACTTCTGCCGGGCCTCGCGGCTCGTCCAGTCGTAGTCGCCGAGCTCCTGCACGGCGGCGGCCGGCGACGGGGACAGGCTGTCGAGCTGCATCTCCGCCAGGGCGCGGTCCCCGTCGTCGAGGTCGACGTTGCGGGCGAGTTCGCCGCGTTCGGCACGGAGCGCCTGGTCGAGCAGTTCGCGGACCTGCTGGAGCGTGCCGTCGAGGTTGTTCTTCGCGGTGAGTTCTCGTCGCCGTTCCGCGACCTTGCGCGCGAGGTCGTCGAGCCCGCGCTGCGTCCGGCCGCCACGGCGCAGGAACTCCCGCATCGCGCGCTCGGGCGACGTGCCGGCCATCACGTCCTGCCCGATGGCGTCGAGTGCTTCGGCGAGGTCGGCGGGCGGCGCGAGCGGGTCCGGACCGTCGGTGTACCTGCCGTACCGGGTGTCCCGCGTCAGGCGACGGTTCTGCCTAGCCATAGACGGCTTCGCCCCCGCCGGACTCTTTGCTGATGCGGCGGGCGAGGAAGAGCCCCTCGAGCGCGAGTTCGATCGCACCCGCGCGCTCGCCGTCGTTCGTGGCACCGAGGCGCTCGCACACCTGGTCGTACAGGTCGGACTCGCCGATCGACGGCAGCCCCTCGAGGAACGCCCGTGCCCCGACCTGCTCGCCCGTCGTCACCATCGTCCCACCGTCGAGCGCCTCGACGAGCACCCCGAAGTCCAGCCCGCGGAACCGGGCACGCACCGTCTCCGCCGTGGCGGTCCGCAGCAGGTGCTCGAGCACCTCGTCCGCGCGGTCCTCCTCGCCGTTCTCGAACTCGATCTTGCCGCCGAGCACGTCGACCGCCGTCTCGAGGTCGATCGGCCGTGCGACGGCGTCCGGCTCACCCTGCCGTGCCGCGCGGTGCACGGCCGCCGCGGCGACCGTCTCGGCGCCGGCGATCGCGAACCGGGCGCTGACACCGCTGCGCTGGTCGACCGCGCTCGACCCGCGCAGCGCACGGGTGAAGCGGGCCAGGATCTCGACGATCGCGTCCGGCACCTCGGCGGTCAGCTGCGCCTCCTGCCGGATGACGGCGATCTCGTCCTCGAGTTCGATCGGGTAGTGGGTCCGGATCTCCGCGCCGAAGCGGTCCTTCAGCGGTGTGATGATCCGGCCGCGGTTCGTGTAGTCCTCCGGGTTCGCGCTGGCCACCACGAGCACGTCGAGGGGGAGCCGGAGCACGTAGCCGCGGATCTGGACGTCGCGTTCCTCCATCACGTTGAGCATCGCGACCTGGATGCGTTCGGCTAGGTCCGGCAGCTCGTTGATGGCGACGATGCCGCGGTGGCCGCGGGGGACGAGTCCGAAGTGGATGGTCTCCGGGTCGCCCAGGCTGCGCCCCTCGGCGACCTTCATCGGGTCGACGTCGCCGATCAGGTCGGCGACGCTCGTGTCCGGTGTCGCGAGCTTCTCGACGTAGCGGTCGTCGCGGTGGCGCCACGAGATCGGCAGGGCGTCACCGAGGTCCTCGGCCCGGCGGGCGCTCGCGGTGGTGATGGGCTCGTACGGGTGTTCGCCGAGTTCGGAGCCGGTGATCACCGGGGTCCACTCGTCGAGCAGGCCCTGCAGCGTCCGCAGCAGGCGGGTCTTGCCCTGGCCGCGCTCGCCGAGCAGGACGATGTCATGGCCGGCGATGAGGGCACGTTCGAGCTGTGGGATCACGGTCGTCTCGAACCCGTGTAGGCCGGGCCAGGGGTCGTCTCCCGCGCGCAGCGCGGTGAGCAGGTTGTCGCGGATCTCGGCGCGGACCGGCTTCTGGACGTGGCCAGAAGTGCGGAGCTCGCCGACCGTGCGGATGTCGGGTCGGGTCACGTTCTGGACGTTACGCCGTTGCGGACGGGAGGCACGGTGCCAGCTGGCACCGCGCCTCCCGTCCGCTTGTGGGTTTCCATAGCAACCGCAATGATTGGGGCTCCGGCATCGGAGCCGGATTCGATAGGGGGATCCGGCTCCGAGCCGGCCCCGTCGTACCGAATGTGAACCATCTCGCCGATCTCGGCGTAGGTTCCCCTCTCGTGAGCAGCACGAACGGGGCGATCAAGAGCCTGGTCCCCGCCAGGATGGACAGACTGCCGTGGACACGGTTCCACTGGAGTGTCGTCGTCGGACTCGGGGTCTCCTGGATCCTGGACGGTCTGGAGATCCAGATCGTCTCCAACGCGGGATTCCAGGCCGACCTCGACCTGTCGACGCAGCAGGTGACCTCCCTCGGCACGATCTACCTGGTGGGCCAGGTGGTCGGAGCGCTGGTGTTCGGGCGGATGTCCGACCGGCTCGGGCGCCGCAAGCTCTTCATCCTGACGCTCGCGATCTACCTGATCGGTTCCGGCATCGCCGGCCTCGCCCAGGACTTCTGGTTCCTGGCCGCGTTCCGGTTCGTCGCGGGCCTCGGCATCGGCGGCGAGTACGCGGCGATCAACTCGGCGATCGACGAACTCATCCCGGCCAAGTACCGCGGCCACGTCGACATCGCCATCAACGGCACGTACTGGGGCGGCGCAGCGCTCGGCGCCTTCGCGAACATCTACCTGCTCGACACGGCGAACTTCTCCGAGAGCATCGGCTGGCGCATCGGGTTCTTCCTCGGCCCGGTGCTCGGCATCGCGATCATCTTCCTGCGGCGGCACATTCCCGAGAGTCCGCGCTGGCTCATGACCCACGGGCGGGAGGAAGAGGCGGAAGCGACCGTCACCCAGATCGAGGAGGCGGTCGAGAAGTCCACGGGCAAGCGGCTGCCGGACGTCGACGAGTCGAAGGCCATGACCGTGACGCCGACCGACCGCGTCGGGTTCCTGACCATCGCGCGCGTGCTGCTCAAGCAGTACCCGACGCGCACGCTGGTCGGGGCGTCGATGATGATCACGCAGGCGTTCCTCTACAACGCCATCTTCTTCACCTACGCGCTCGTCCTGACGAACTTCTTCGGCCTGAAGACCGCGCAGACGTCGATCTACTTCTTCCCCTTCGCGATCGGCAACCTGCTCGGGCCGATCATCCTCGGTCGGTTCTTCGACACCTGGGGCCGGCGCCAGATGATCTTCCTGACGTACCTGGTGTCCGGGCTCGTCCTGGCGACCTCGGCGTTCCTGTTCCGCGCCGACGCGATCTCGGCGACGGTGCAGGTGGCCTTCTGGTGCGTGTCGTTCTTCTTCGCCTCGGCCGGTGCCTCGAGCGCGTACCTGACGGTGAGCGAGATCTTCCCGCTCGAACTGCGGTCGCAGGCCATCTCGTACTTCTTCGCCCTCGCGCAGGTCTTCGGTGCGATCGCGCCGCTGATCTACGGGGCGTTCATCGGGGACGGATCCTCGCGTGAGCCGCTCTTCTGGGGGTACCTGCTCGGGTCCGCGGTGATGATCGGCGGTGGGGTGATCGCCCTGGTCTTCGGGGTCGATGCCGCCCGGAAGGGGCTCGAGGACGTGACGCAACCGCTCTCGGTCCTGACCGGCGACGCGGAGGAGCAGCGGCGCTGACGCACGGCCTCGGCCATGCAACATTCTGTATGCAGAGTGTTTAGCGGCGCCGTCGACAGGGTGCCACTGTGCCCGCATGGCACTCCTCCACAGCGCGACCCCGACGACGACGATCCACGATGGTGGCGGCGCCCCCGCCGGGGGCATCCGCCGTGCGTGAGGCTGGCCGCATGGAGAAGTCACCGTTGCGCATCGGTCGGGGCGACCTCGATCCCCGTGGGCTGCGGCGCAGCCTGCTGCGCGACGCGGTGTTCCTCCGTCTGCTCGACAACGTCCTGCGCGGCGAGTACCGGCGTGGGCAGCGACTCCGGCTCGACACCATCGCCGAGGACATGCAGGTCTCCCGCACCCCGGTGCGCGAAGCCCTCGTCTCCCTCGAGTCGCACCAGCTCGTCACGGTCCAGCGGTACGTCGGCGTCGTGATCACGCAGTGGTCGGTCGACCAGATGACCGAGCGGCTGCGCATCGCACGCGCGATGATCGTCGACCCGGCGGCGAGCGGCACGGGGCCCGACGATCGCTTCGACCACAGCTGGCTCCGCGAGTGCTGGACCGAAGCGGGGGCCTTCGTCGAACTCGCCGCGTGGTTCCTGCGACGGCGCGGCGCCTCGGTGAGCGCCGACTGGATGCTGTCCCAGCGCACCGTCCTCGACATGTTCTTCACGGACGACGTCGCCCTGGCCAACGGGATCGACGCCGTGGTCGACCGAGCGCGGCGACTCGACCTCGTCGACCAGGCCGTGCGGGCAGCGGAGCGCGACGCGGTCGACGACTGCGCGGCGGTGCTGCTCGAGCTCGCCGCGGCGCTCATCGCCCTGCCGGACCGGTTCCGGGTCTCCGTGGCCTCCTGAGCGGGCCACGCTGCGGGTTCGCACAGGTCGGCGTCGCGGCGCACGGATCCGGGGGCCGGTGGCGGATCGCGCACTCGGGTTCGAGGTCGTTCGCACTGGATCGCCAGGGAGCTCCGTGGCAGCCTTGACCGGTTGCCACCCCGGCGCGTCCACCGACGACAGGAGAGCCCGTGCACGATGTCCGCGATCGCTCCCACCGCCTGAACCGAGCCGACGGGATCGCACGCCACGGACGTCTCCGACGGTCTGCACCCCTCCGGACCGTTGCTGCGCTGGTCGCGAGCGTGGTCGCAGTGGCGTTCGTCAGTACCGCCTCCGTGGCGGCCATCGCAGCGAAGCAGGTGACGGACGACCTCGGCGACGGCGTGCAGATCGAGGGTCAGCCGGCGCCGCGGTCGAACGGCACCAAGGCTCCGTCGCTCAGCGCCTACAAGGGCGGCTTCAACATGCTCGTCGTCGGGACGGACAACGACCCGGACCAGTCCGCGGAGTTCGGGGAGCGCGACGCCACCCTCAACGACGTCAACATCCTGCTCCACGTCTCGGCGGACCACACCAACGCGACCGCGGTGAGCATCCCACGCGACCTCGTCACCCCGATCCCCGCGTGCAAGAAGACCGACGGCTCCGGGACGGCATCGGCGATGGCCGCCCAACCCATCAACACCTCGTTCAGCGACGGCGGGCTCAACTGCGTGACCCAGACCGTGCAGGGGCTCACCGGCCTGGACATCCAGTACTCGGCAGCGGTCTCGTTCAACGGTGTCATCGAGATGTCGAACGCGATCGGTGGTGTGCCGGTGTGCGTGGCGCAGCCGATCGAGGACCCGTACACCGGGCTCGACCTGCCCGCCGGCACCTCGACCCTGCAGGGCGACGAGGCCCTCGCCTTCCTGCGGACCCGGCACGGCGTCGGTGACGGCTCCGACCTCGGCCGGATCTCGAGCCAGCAGGTGTTCCTGTCGTCGCTGCTCCGGACCGTGAAGTCGAACGACACCCTCACCTCGCCGACCACCCTGTACAAGCTGGCCCGTGCCGCGGCGTCGAACATGCAGCTGTCCGAGAGCCTGAACGACATCGGCACGATGGTGCAGATGGGTCGAGCGCTGCAGGACCTCCCGCTGTCGCAGGTGAACTTCGTGCAGTACCCGGGCACGACCGGCGGCACCGGGGTCTACGAGGGCAAGGTGCAGCCGACGACGTACCTGGCCGACCGGTTGTTCGCGAAGATCAAGGCGGACCAGTCGTTCTCCCTGGGGGAGGACAGCACGGGCATCGGGTCGGAGACGAACGCGGCGGCGCCGTCCGCTGTTGCCTCGTCGCCCGCGGCTGCTGCGCCGTCGGCTCCGGCGTCCTCGCCCGCGGCTGCCGCGCCGTCGTCACCTGCCGCCGCTGCTCCGACGGCATCCGCGACGCCGGAGACCATCGACGGGCTCGAGGGGCAGTCCGCCGACCAGCAGACCTGTTCCAAGGCCTTCGGCTACTGACCTGGCGGGTCTGGCCCCGCCCCGCGTCTCGCGAAAGCGACAGTCTGCCGCCGAACATCCGCGGCACACTGTCGCGCTGACGGCACAGACCGCGGGCCGTGCCGGGACACTGTCGCTTTCGCGTACTGGTCGGCCGCCATGCCCGGACGCAGAAACGGGGGCGCGGTGGTGGACCGCGCCCCCGGAAGCCACTCCCCGAGCGGGCGCCAGGCAACCGGGCGCGCCGGGCCCGGCTCGGAGAGCGACGTCGGTGCTGTGTCGCGACGACGGGGACGAGCCCCGGAACGTGATTGCCGCGTCTCGACGATGCTATGCACCGGGGTACGCGGCGACAAGGCCGAGCTGTCCCCAATTCGGGGGACCCGTGTTCCGTGACCGTGCCACGCGCGGGGTGCGGTCGGGTCGAGAGTCGCCCGGTCCTCCTGTATGGTGGTCGGAGCGCTCGCGAGAGTGCTTGGAGACGTCGCATAGTCCGGCCGAGTGCACCACCCTGCTAAGGTGGAGTCCCCTTTAGGGGACCGAGGGTTCAAATCCCTCCGTCTCCGCACTCCACGAAACCCCGGTCCGATCGGACCGGGGTTTCGTCGTCTCCGTGGTGGTCTGCGCATCGCACGCACCTGGTTCCGGAAACGGCACCGCGGAACGGCGTGGTGCTGTGTCCGGAACCAGGTTCCGTCGGGCTGCCGTCAGGCCGTCGGGCTGCCGTCAGGCCGTCGCGACGCTCCCTGTCGAGGTCAGCTCGCCGGCCACGCGCGAACGCCCGCGCCGCACGGCACCCATCGCGACGAGCGTCAGGGCCACGGCTGCGAGCGTGATGCCCGCGCCCGCCCAGATCGGCGAGGTGTAGCCGAGCCCGGCGGCGATGGTGAGCCCGCCGATCCAGGCGCCGAGCGCGTTCCCGAGGTTGAACGCGGCGATGTTCGCCCCGCTCGCCAGGGTCGGTGCGTGGTCCGCGTACTGCATCACGCGCGTCTGCAGGGCCGGCACCGTCGCGAACCCGAAGGCACCCATGAGCACGAGTGCGATCACGGTGAGCACGGGCGACGTCGCGACGAGGGCGAACAGTCCGAGCACGACGGTGAGGGCGACCAGCACGACGAGCAGGGTCCGGTCGATCGAGCGTGCGGCGAGCTTGCCGCCGACGAAGTTCCCGACGAACAGCCCGACGCCGAACACCACGAGCAGCCACGGCACCGCCGAGGACGGGAAGCCGGACACCGAGGTCAACGTGTACGCGATGTAGGTGAAGGCCCCGAACATCCCGCCGTAGCCGAGCACGGTCATCCCGAGCGAGAGCCACACCTGGCCGGAGCGGAAGGCGCCGAGCTCGCGTGCCAGTGACGGGGTCTCGGCCGCACGGACGGTGGGGACGAGCACGAGCACACCGACCAGGGCGACGACGCCGATCACGACGATGGCCCAGAAGGTCGAGCGCCAGCCGAGCGCCTGACCGAGGAACGTGCCGAAGGGCACCCCGAGCACGTTCGACGCGGTCAGCCCCGTGAACATCAGGGCGACGGCCGAGGCGCGCTTCGACCGCTCGACCATGTTCGCGGCGACGACGGACCCGATGCCGAAGAACGCACCGTGGCACAGGGCGGCGATGACGCGTCCGGACATCATCACCTCGTAGGTCGGCGCGATCGCGGACAGGGTGTTGCCGACGATGAACAGCACGAGCAGCCCGAGCAGGACGGGCTTGCGGGGGAGTCGGGTCGTGGCGGCGGTCAGGCCGAGCGCTCCGACGATGACGGCGAGTGCGTAGCCGGTGACGAGCCAGCCGGCCGTGGTCTCGGTGACGCTGTAGTCGGCCGCCACCTCGGGCAGCAGGCCGGTGATGACGAACTCGGTCAGTCCGATGCCGAATCCGCCGAGTGCGAGGGCGATGAGTCCCGCGGGCATGGGGGTTCCTTCCGTTGTGCGGTGCAGCTGTGCCGCGTACGCTGGTTGTTGCAGGCGCGGGATATCGATAGTTGCACACGCGGACTATCGGCGCAAGCAACTGCGTGCGCCCGCAACGACCGCGGCACCGATCGCACAGCCGACCAGAAGGAGCCCGATGTCCGTCGACGACACCTCCACCGCCGTCCGCGCCCACGGCTGGCGCACTCTGGCGGCGCTGCACGGTCTGATCGAGACGCGGCTCGAGCGCGCGCTGCGGGACGTCGACCTGTCCGTCGTCGAGTTCACCGTCCTCGACGCCCTGCGCCGGCAGGACGGCTTCCACATGCGCATGCAGCAGCTCGCCCGGGCCGCTGCCCTCAGCCCGAGTGCGACGACTCGCCTGGTCAACCGTCTCGAGGAGCGTGCCTTGCTGACCCGCGTCCTCTGCGCCGATGACCGCCGGGGGATGTACACGGAGCTCACCCACGCGGGTCAGGTGCTGCTCGACCGCGCGACACCGATCCACGCCGCGGCGCTCGAGGGGGCGCTCGCCGAAGCGCGCGAGGTGCCGGAGCTCGAGGAGCTCGCCGTCGCGGTCGACCGGCTCGAGGGTGCCACCGTCTGACCCGTCGACCGGGAGGCTCGGAGCGCCGCCGCCTCGCGTGCTGGGGTCGGCGGGTGGTCGCGTCTCAGGCCCGCGGCGGCCCCGTCGTCGACCGCACGACGAGCGTCGGCGGCACGAGCGTCCGGATCGGCCCTGCCGAGTCCGGCGCCGGCGAACCGATGCGGTCGATCAACCGCGCGGCCGCGAGCCGTCCGACCTCGTCGTTGTGCGGGTCCACCGTCGTCAGGCGCAGCAGGGGTGAGGCGGCGAGGGGTGTCTCGTCGTTGCCCACCACCGAGACGTCCTCGGGTACCCGGAGTCCGGCTTCGTGGACGGCGGCGATCGCGCCCATCGCCATGAGGTCGTTCGCGGCGAACACCGCGGTCAGGTCGGGGTGGTCCTGCAGTGCACGCACCGTGGCCCGGTACCCGGTCTGCTCGGAGGTCGGGCCGTCGCCGTACACCAGTGGCTCGATGCCGGACGCGACCATCTGCGCGACGGTGCCCTCGCGGCGGACCGCAGCCGGGCCTCCCGAGCCGGTGACGTGGACGATGTGGCGGTGACCGAGGCCGATCAGGTGATCCGCTGCCAACCGGCCGCCGGCGGCCTCGTCCGAGGCGACGACGTCGAGTCCGCCGGGCACGTCGGCTCGTGCACCGGCGACGACGACGGGGGTGTCGGCCGGGACGACGAGGTCGGGGAAGCCCTCGGCGGCGAGCACGACGCCGTCGACCCGCAGGGAGACGAGGTCGTCGAACGGCGAGGAGTCGAGGTGGGCGTTCGCGCGGGTGTCCGCCAGGGTGAGTCGCAGGCCGTGCGGTGCGAGCGCGTCGCGGATGCCGTCGAGCAGGGGGACGAACCAGGGGTTGCGGAAGTCGTCGACGATGACCCCGATGGTGCGGGTCCGGGTGCCGGCAAGGATCGCGGCGGCACGGTTGGGGCGGTAGCCGAGTTCGGTGGCCGCTGCGAGCACAGCCGAGCGGCGTGCGTCGGAGACCCCGGGGTCGTCGCGGAGCACCATCGAGACGAGTGACTTCGAGACGCCGGCACGGGTCGCGACGTCGATGATCGTCGGGGGTCGTGACACGCGGCTCCTTGACAGGACATGGGGTGGTCGGGCTACAGTCTACCGACGCGTTCTGGAACGTTCCAGAATCGCACCGTACTTCTCGAAGGAGAGAACCATGAGCGACAGCATCGGCGTCGCCATCATCGGGGCGGGCATGGCGGGCAAGGCCCACATGGCCGCGTGGCGGAACGCCCCCTCACTCTTCGCCCCGACGCTGCCGCCCGTGCGGCTCGTGTCGATCGGCGACGTCTACGAGCCCCTCGCGGCCGAGGCCGCGCAGCGCTTTGGCTACGCACGGCACGACACGGACTGGCGAGCCATCGCCGAGGCCGACGACATCGACGTCGTGAGCGTCGTCGTCGCGAACACGCTGCACCGCGAGATCGTCGAGGGCCTGTTGGCCGCCGGCAAGCACGTCCTGTGCGAGAAGCCGCTGTCGGACTCGCTCGAGGACGCACGGGCGATGGCCACCGCGGCCGCCGAGGCATCGCAGCGCGGGCTCGTCGCCCGTGTCGGCTTCACCTACCGTCGCGCTCCCGGCCTCGCCGCGATCAAGCAGCTCGTCGAGGACGGCACGCTCGGTCGCGTCCTGCACGTCTCCGGTCGCTACTGGACCGACTACGGCTCCTCGCCCGACGTGCCCTTCTCGTGGCGCTTCGCGGGTGCCCCCGGCACCGGCGCCCTCGCCGACGTCGGCTCGCACCTGGCGTACGTGGCCGAGTTCCTGGCCGGCGAGGTGCAGAGCGTCAACGGCGGCCTGTTCACGACCGCCATCACGAAGCGCCCGATCGCCGCCGGGTTCGCCCTGCGCGGCCAGGCCGTCCCGCTGACGGGGGAGTTCGCGGACGTCGAGAACGACGACTACGCCACCTTCAACGCACGCTTCGGCGACGGCTCCGTGGTGGGCTCGCTCGAGGTGTCCCGGGTCGCCACCGCGCACCCGAACGGCCTGGTCGTCGAGGTCTTCTGCGAGAACGGTGCTGCCCGCTGGGACCAGGAGCGCGCCTCGGAGATCGGCCTCGCGCTGCAGGCCGACGGCTCGCGCCTGGGCGGGTACCGCCAGGTCGTCCTCGGCCCGGACCACCCCTACGTCGCCGGCGGCATGGCGATGGACGCCCCCGGTGTCGGCTGGGGACAGAACCAGATGTTCGAGTACCAGGCCCGCGCGTTCCTCGACGAGGTCGCCGGCGTCGCCGACCCGCTGCCGGCGAACGCCACGTTCGACGACGGTGTGCACAACATGGAGATCCTCGACGCGGTGGCCCGGTCCGCCGCGGCCGGCGGGGCCGCCCTCGACGTGCCGCCCGTCCGCACCACCGAAGGAGCACACGCATGAAGCTCGGGCTGTACAACGCGATCTTCCACGACCGACCGCTCGCCGACGCCCTGGCGGCGATCGCGGGCAACGGCCTGACGGGCATCGAGCTGAACACCGGTGGGTTCCTGCCCCCGGTGCACGTGCCGGACATCGACGCGATCCTCGAGTCCGACGAGGCCCGCGACGCCTTCCTCGCCCAGTTCGAGGGCACCGGGGTCTCGATCGCCGGCCTGAACTGCAACGGCAACCCGCTGCACCCGGACCGTGCGATCGGCGACGCCCACGCCGAGGACGTCCGGCGCAGCATCCGCCTCGCCGCACGCCTCGGCCAGGACCGCGTCGTCACGATGTCGGGGCTGCCCGCGGGCGAGCCCGGCGGCACACGACCGAACTGGATCGTGAACGCCTGGAACTCCGCCGCACTCGACGTCATCGAGTACCAGTGGAGCATCGCGGTGCCGTTCTGGCAGGAGATCGACGCCCTGGCCTGCGAGCACGGCGTGAAGGTCGCGCTCGAGCTGCACCCGCAGAACGTCGTGTTCAACCCGGCGACGATCCGCGAGCTCGTGCAGCGCGGCGGCCTGACGAACGTCGGCGTCGAACTCGACGCGAGTCACCTGTTCTGGCAGCAGATGGACCCGGTGGCGGTCGTCCGCGACCTCGGCGACCTGGTCGTCCACGCCGCTGCGAAGGACGTCCGGATCAACCCGCACGCGGCGATCAACGGCGTGCTCGACAACTCGTTCCGTCGGCTGTCGCCGGACGAGCCGCGCACGAACCTCGGTGGCGACGAGTGGGCCAACGAGTGGCCGAAGCCGTCCGCGTGGGACTTCGTCGCCCTCGGCAAGGGCCACGACGAGGCGTACTGGTCGGCGTTCCTCGAGGCCCTGCGCGAGGTGGACCCGGACATGTGGGTCAACATCGAGCACGAGGACACCGAGCTCGGTCGCGAAGAAGGGGTCGCGGTCGCCGCGGAGGTCCTGCGCGCAGCCGACGCGGCGCTCGCGACGCGCGCGTGAGCCGCTCCTGAGACGCACCACGCGATCCGGACGGGAGGCCCGCGGCACGTGCGCCGACCGGCGAACGTCCCACGGGCCTCCCGTCCACTGCGCATCGGTGACACGCCCACCGGGCGCTGTCACCGGACCGAGGTAGCATGCACGACACCTGTCCCGAGACGAGGAGCCCTGCGTGCCGGAGCCGACCGACCCCGCCTTCCCCCTCGAGCGCATCCGAGAGGTCGGCGACGCGATCGTCGCGTCCGTGTCGACGGTCATCGACGGCAAGACGGAGGCGATCCGCACCGCGCTCACCGTGATGCTCGCCGAGGGGCACCTGCTCGTCGAGGACGTCCCCGGCGTCGGCAAGACGGTCCTCGCGAAGGCGCTCGGCGCCTCGGTGGGCGGCTCGGTGAACCGCATCCAGTTCACGTCGGACATGCTGCCGTCGGACGTCACCGGGGTGAACATCTTCGACCAGTCCTCGAGCACGTTCCGGTTCTCACCGGGGCCGGTGTTCGCGAACGTCGTCATCGGCGACGAGATCAACCGCACGAGCCCGAAGACCCAGTCCGCCCTGCTCGAGGCGATGGCCGAGTCGCAGGTGACCGTCGACGGCGTGACCCGACAGCTCGACCGGCCGTTCATGATCGTGGCGACGCAGAACCCGATCGACATGGAGGGCACCTACCCGTTGCCCGAGGCGCAGCGCGACCGCTTCATGGCGCGCATCGCGATGGGGTACCCGAGCGTCGACGCCGAACGGCAGATGCTGGCGAACCGTGGCGGTGGCGATCCGCTGTCGCACCTGCGTCCGATCGTCGACGTCACCACCCTGCGCGCGATCATCGAGGCCGTCGCGAACGTCCACATCGCCCCCGACGTCGAGGCGTACGTCATCGCGATCGTCCGCTCCACGCGCACCCACCCCGACCTGGTGCTCGGCGCCAGCCCCCGCGCGACACTGCACCTGGCGCAGGCGGCTCGTGCCCACGCGGCGCTGCTCGGCCGGCCGTTCGTCACCCCGGACGACGTCGCCGCCCTGGCACCGATCGTGCTCGCACACCGGCTCGTGCCGGTGGCCCGCGGGCTCGGCGGCACGGGCGAGGACACCGTGCGCGAGATCGTCGTCCGCGTCGTCTCCGACACCGCCGTGCCGTTCACGGCGACTCCCGTCCGCTCCTGATGCCCGGCCGATCGGCACCGTCGTCGCTGCTGCGGCGCACCGGTGCCGCGCGCTCGACGCTCGGGCGCTTCGGCCGCCGCGGGCTGTCGCTGCTCCGGCGGACGCCGTTCCCCCGCCCGACCGTGCGCGGCTGGACCGTCATCGCGATCGGCATCGGGCTGGTCGGCGGCGGACTCGTGGGCACCACCAGCGTCGCCGTGTCGGCCGGTCTGCTGCTGCTCGTGCTCGTCGTGCTCGGCATCGTGATGGCGTTCGTGGTCGCCGCGCCGCTCCGGGGCAGCCGGAGCACGGCCCGCGCGATCGTGCAGGTCGGCGAGGTCTACCGCGAGCGCATCACCCTCGGCAGCACCAGTCTGCCGATCGGTCCGCGATCGACCCTGCTCGTCCGCGAACAGCTCGAGGACGCCTTCGCGAGCGTGTCCGAGGCCGAGACGTACGCCCAGGTCGGACCCGGGCTGCCGCCGGCGGTGCTCGACGTCGAGGCGCTCGCCATGCACCGCGGCCGCACGCTGGTCGGACCCGTCACCATCCGGGTCGAGGACCCCTTCGGCCTGCTCCGCATCGACCGCCCGGTCGTCCCAGCAGAAGAAGTCGTCGTCGTCCCCGCGAGCGCACCCCTCACCGCGATCGACACCGGCGCCCTGGCCGGTGCCGTCTCCGCCGACGAAGGGCGGGTCGGGCAGGGTGGGTCCGCCGACGACAGCGAACTCCGGCCGTACCGTCCCGGCGACCCGATCCGTCGGGTGCACTGGGCGCAGAGCGCTCGTCGCGGCGAACTGCACGTCCGGCAGACCACGCAGGCGCAACCGCCCGAGGCCGTCATCGCACTCGACGTCCGGCGCGAGTCGTACCAGGGCCTCGGGCGCGAGGACCTGGCGGAGCTGTCCGACCTGGGCGGTGACCAGGCCTTCGAACACGCGGTCGTCGTCGCCGCCAGTGTGGCCCGCGCCCTCGCTGCCCGCACCTCGCGCGTCGTGCTCGTCAGCGACGGCCCGTCGGGCAGCACCCGCCACGCCGGCGACGTCGGCGGCCTCACCGACGTGCTCGTCGGACTCGCCGACGTCCGACTCCGCAGCGACGCCCGCCCGGTGACCGAGGTCCTGCCCGAGGTACGTGGACGGGACGTGCACGGCATGACCGCCGTCGTCACCGGCAACTGCACCGCCGAGCAGGCGGCCGAACTCGTGGCGGCGACGAGCGGATCGAGCCGCGGGATCATGGCGACGATCGTGCCGCCCGACCCCGTCGTCCGGGGGATCCTCGACCGCGGCGGCTGGCGCACCCTGGTGGTGCCGGTGGTCGGGGCGACCGCGTCCGGAGCCACCCGGTGAGCGGCACCGCTGCGCCGTCGCGACGACCCGTCGACGTGCGCGAGGTCCTGGACCGCGACGACGACACCCGCGACACCCCCAGCACCTGGGTCGTCGCACTCGCCCCCGTCCCGGTGCTCGTCGCCGCACTCGCGATCCGTCCACTCGTGCAGGGCACCGACTGGTGGGTGTCCGGCGTCGTGGTCGTCGCGGTGCTCGTGGCCGTCATGCTCGCGGTGCGCCGCCGGCCCCCAGGCATCCGGTTCGTCGCGCTCGTCGCCACCCTCGTGCTGTGCTCGTGCGCCGCCGCCCTGGTCAACGACGTGCAACCCCTCGGCTGGTTGGACGCCGACGGGGCGTTGGGCGAGACGCTCGCGGCCATCCGCCTGAACCCCGCTCCCTTGCCGCAGACCGACGCGATCCGTCTGGTCGTGACCGTGTCGATCGCCTGGGTGGCGGGTGTCTCGCTCTTCCTCGCCGCCATCGCCCGGATCCCGTCGCTCGCGGCCGCGCCGGCGCTCGTGATCCTCATCGTCCCGGGCATCATCACCGGACAGCCGGCGGGCACCGCCCTCGTGGTCACCACGGCGGTCGCCTTCCTCGCCCTGCTGTGGCTGTCCGTCCGGCCCGTGCAACGTGCGGTGCCGGCCGCGGTCGTCGGCGCGATCGGACTCGTCGTGGCGATCGGCCTGCCCGCGATCGTGCCGCTCAACGCGAGCTGGCTGTCCGGCGTCACCGGTGCCGTCCAATCGCCGATCCAGCCCGGTCGCCCCGGCACCCTGCTCGAGCTCGGCAACGACCTGCGGCAGCCGAGCGAGCTCGAGGTGCTCCGCTACCGGTCGTCCGACGGCCAGCCCGAGTACCTCAAGCTCGCCGACCTGGACGAGTTCGGTACCGGGGACTGGGTACCGACGGTCACCAACGCCGCCGATGCCGACACCGCCGACCAGCAGCAGTGGGCCGAGGGCGTGAACCCCCGGCTGGCGACGCGCGGCGACGTCACGGTCCGGATCACCGGGTTGTCCAGCACCTACCTGCCGGTGCCGTCCGGCGCGGTGTCGATCGATTCGCGGTCCACCAACCTCGACCTGTCCCAGTGGCGCTGGATGGGTGCCTCGAGCACCGTGCGGTCGACCGGTCCGGCCACGCCACGCGGTGCCACGTACGAGGTCTACGGCGCCTCGACCTTCGCCAACGCGTACCTCGACGCCGTCGCGGCCTCGGGCGCCCTGTCCCGTACCGACGGCCGGGGGTTCCGCGAGCCGAGCGGAGACCAGCTGCAGACCGACCTGACCCTGCCGGACGACCTGCCCGGGAACATCTCGTCGACGGCCGAACGGGTGGCCGGGGCCTCATCCGACGACTACGCCCGGGCCCGCGCGCTCGAGCAGTGGTTCCGCAGCGACCTGTTCACCTACTCCGAGACCGCCCCCGTCGAGCAGGGCTACGACGGCGACAGCATGGACGTCGTCTCGACCTTCCTGCGGGTGCGTGAGGGGTACTGCGTGCACTTCTCGTCGGCGATGGCCGTGATGGCCCGAACGCTCGGCATCCCGTCCCGCATCGCGGTGGGGTACCGGGCCGGGTCGGCGCAGCCCGACGGTGAGTACGCGGTGTCGAACCGGCAGCTGCACTCCTGGCCCGAGCTGTACATCCAGGGCGCCGGGTGGGTCGCCTTCGAGCCGACGCCGGACTCCGACGCGGCAGCGCAGCCGTCGACGGAACCGACGGCGACCCCGACCCCTGCGACCCCGGAGTCGCCGCTCCCCGCGCCCGAGCAGTCCGCCCCCGCCGAGTCCTCCGCGACGCCGACCCCCTCGGCATCGGCGCTGGCCGGTGCGTCCGGGGCCGCGGGCGGCAGCGGTCCGGCCGGCCTGCTCTTCGGCGCGGCGCTCGTCCTCGCGTTGCTCGTCGCACCCGGTCTGGTCCGCGCGCTCCGGCGGCGATCGCGGTTGTCCGCCGTCGCTGCCGGGCGCTCCCCGGCGGTGAACGCCTGGCGCGAGGCCCTCGACGACGTCGCCGACCACGGGTACGCCCCGGGACTGGCTCCACCGGGCGACGCAGCGGCTGCGGCCCGGACCGCCCGAGCCGTCCTCGGGCGACTCCGTCCGGTGCTGCCGGCCTCGGTGATCCCGCACCTCGACGCCGTGGTCGATGCCGTCGACCGTGAACGGTTCGCGGGCGCCGGGGTCGCCTCGGTCGACGGCGACGCGCTGGTGCGGCACGTGCAGCAGGCGCGGGACGCCCTCGACGCCGCGGTGTCCGGTGGGAGGGTGGTGCGGTCGCGCCTGCTGCCGCCGAGCCTGCTGCCGTCGTCGGCGTGGTCGCACGAGGGCCGTCGCCGCTCCCGTCGCCCGGCCTGACCCCGGCTGGCCGCGGCACCGTGCGGGGATCGCCGGCTGGTGCGAGGTTGGCGGCTCCGTGCGGCGCGACAGCCGGTCACCGAGCGGTCAACACGGCACGGGATGGCCGCCGCCGCACCGTGCGCCGCCGCACCGTGCTCCACCGGATCAGCGGCGGACGACCGCCTCGACCAGGGCCGCGATGGTCTCACCGGGATCGACGCCCGGCAGTGCGGGGCCGTCGAACACGATGCCGACGTTCGCCCCGATCAGCACGGTGGCGAAGGTGTCGAGCGGCATGCCGGCGTCGACCTCCGGGTGCGCCCCGAACCACAGCCGTACCAGCTCGTGCACACCGTCCTGCAGCACCCGTCGCTGCCGCACGAACTCGGGCAGGAAGTCCGGGTGCCGGATCGCGTAGGCGCGGAACTCCGACAGCAGGGCGAACTGTGCGCGCTGGTCGTGCCGCCCGAAGGCCGCCCGGACGACGTCGCCGATGTCGGTCGCCGCGATGTCGGCGCGGACGAGTTCGCGCAACGACTC
Organism: Curtobacterium sp. PvP017; assembly: GCF_054060195.1. Taxonomy (NCBI): domain Bacteria; kingdom Bacillati; phylum Actinomycetota; class Actinomycetes; order Micrococcales; family Microbacteriaceae; genus Curtobacterium; species Curtobacterium sp. PvP017. The sequence continues at coordinate 771,551 of NZ_JBSSCY010000001.1, read as the reverse complement.
GAGCACCAGGTTCGTCCCGCGCTGCATGACCTGCGCGAGCAGGTCCTCCTTCGACGAGAAGTTCGAGTAGACCGCGCCCTTGCTGAACCCGGCACGGGCGGCGACGTCGTCGAGCCGTGCACCGTGCACGCCCTGTTCGGCGAAGACGGCGGCGCCGGCGGTGAGCAGGCGCTCTCGGACCTCGGCGCGTGGTGTCCGCGGCGTGGGGGAGTCGGAGACGTCGTCGTTCATCGTTCCTGCAGGGGCGGGGCACCGGGATCGGAGGGCGCGGAGCGCTGGGGGCGGGAGACCTGCCGCGCCGCGCGTCTGAACCCGCGCGGCATCAGCGAAGCCCCCATCACCACGTCTGCGCGGAACCGCCGCGTTCGGGTCGCGTCGGTTCGGTGCTGACGACATGAGCCGGGTCGATACCCGACGGTAGCGATGCTACGCCGGAGCCCGGACAGATGACACCCCTCAGCCGTCGAACGAGGAATCCGTCGACGTGTCGTGTTCCTCGCGGACGCTGCCAGCCCCGGTGCGTCGTCCGGGGCGTCGGAGCAGCCGGAGTGCGTCCGGTCGCAGGCTCCGCCCACGCCGCAGCAGCGAGCCGAGCGTCGACTTCGGCTGCCAGTCGCGGCCGTTCGGCAGCCCCCAGCCACGGCGGACGGCACCCCACCGGAGTCCGAGTGACAGCGCGATCGCGGCGACGATCCCGATCGTCGGCGAGCCGAGCGCGGACGCGACGACCATCACCGCCGACGCCGCGACGGCCACGGTGGCGTACAGGGCGTTCCCGCCGAACACCGCGGGCACGCGGCGGAGCAGCAGGTCGCGCATGGCGCCGCCGCCGACCGCGGTGATCGTCCCCATGATGATCGCGGCGGGCCACTCCAGGCCGGCGTCGTAGGTGCGCTGCACCCCGACCACCGCCCAGAAGCCGATCACGGCCGCGTCGAGCACGGTGAACAGGCGGTCCCAGGTGATCTCGGAGAACGACACGAAGAAGGCGATGAGCGCGCCGGCCAGGGCGACCGGCACGTAGAGCGGGTCGACGAGCGCGACGGGCGGCCCGTTCTGCAGCAGGGTGTCGCGCAGCATGCCGCCGCCCAACCCCGACACGAACCCGACGACCAGGAAACCGAACAGGTCGAAGTCCATCGCCCGGGCGATCGATCCGCCGAGCAGGGCGGACGCGAACACCCCGGCGAGGTCGAGCACGTTCGTGACCGACGCCAGGCCCTCGACGGACAGCAGGTTCATGAGAACCATCAAACCCCACGCTGGACGACTGGCGGGCCGAACGGCGGTTAGGTTAGCCTCACCTACGTCATGCTCGCCACCCTCGTCATCGGCCTCCGTGAAGGCCTCGAAGCGACGCTCATCGTCGGCATCATCGCCGCGTTCCTGCGTCGCAACCGTGTCCCCCTCGCCCCCATGTGGTTCGGCGTCGGGGTCGCCGTCGTGCTCAGCATCGCCGTCGGGTTCGGCCTGCAGGTCGTCGAGCAGGCGCTGCCGCAAGCGCAGCAGGAGGGCATGGAGGCGGTCATCGGCATCGTCGCCGTGGTCTTCGTCACCGGCATGATCGTCTGGATGCGCACCCACGCGCGCACGCTGACGAAGGAACTCGAGGCGAGCGCGACCGAGGCGCTCGGCCGCGGTACCGCGTGGGCACTGGCCGGCATGGCGTTCCTCGCCGTCCTCAAGGAGGGCTTCGAGACCGCGGTCTTCCTCCTCGCCACCTTCCAGGCATCGTCCGACACCGGCCTCGCCGCCCTCGGTGCCGTCATCGGCATCGCCGGCGCCGTCGTCGTCGGGTACGGCATCTACACCGGCGGCGTCCGGCTGAACCTGTCGAAGTTCTTCACCGGCACCGGGGTCTTCCTGGTGTTCGTCGCCGGCGGACTCGTGCTGACGGTCCTCCGCCGGGCGCACGAGGCCGGCTGGGTCGTCATCGGGCAGCAGCGCACCGTCGACCTGTCCTGGCTCGCCCCGAACGGTTCGGTGCAGGGCGCCCTGGTCACCGGCGTCCTCGGCATCCCGCCCGACCCTCGGGTCATCGAGGTGCTCGGCTGGGTCCTGTACGTCGTGCCCGTCCTGGCGTTGACGCTCTGGCCCCGCGCCTGGCGTCCGTCAGCGGCACGCGTCCCCGTGGTCCGCGCCTCCGTCGCCGGCGCGCTCGCTCTCGCAGCCGCGGCACTGGCGGTCGCCGTGCCGACGGGCGGGGTCGACCTGCCGCGCACCGCTGCGGTCGGCGGCGACGCCACGTCCGTCTCGGCGGACGTCCACGGAGCGTCCGGCGTCCTCCGCGTGGCCGGCACCACCACCGGCCAGGAGGCGCGGCTGACGTTTCCGACGTCGGCCCACCGCCGCGTGACCCGCGCGGGCGTGGCCGCCGACCGGTGGCGGATCCGCACGTCGGCCACCGCCGCGGACCGCCCCGCGACGCTGACGCTCGACGACCTGGTCGACCTGTTCGGCCGGATCCCGGTGGGCGTCTCACCGTCGACGAACCCCGGTCCGTTCACCGCCCGGTGGGCGGTGCGCGACACCGTGACCCTCTGGACGGTCGGTGGTGGGGTCCTGGACGCCACCCGCGACGAACGCACGGTGCTGACGCTGAGCGACGGGGGCCTCCCGTCCGCGCGCACCACGACCCTGGACCGCCCCGTGTGGTCCGTCCCCGACTCCCGCGTCGAGCGGTCCGCCACTGCGGTGGCGACCGCGGACACGCGGGCCGCCGAGCTGCTGCTCTGGAAGGCCTGGCTGCCGATCGCCCTCGGCGTCGCGGCCGCCGCCCTGGCACTGCTCGCACTCCGTGACCGCCGTCGTCGGATGGCACCCGTGACCCCCACCCCCGAAACCGTCCCGACACGCGGCCCACCCGCCGGGGACCCTGCAAGGAGCAACGACTATGCCGTTCGGTAAGCCCCCCGTTCGACCCCTGATCACCCTCGGCGCCCTCGGCGTCGTCACCGCCCTCGCACTCGCCGGCTGCGCGAGTTCCGACGGTGCGTCCGACAGCTCCACCGACGCCGCGAAGGTCTCCCGCGTCACCATCACCCTGACGAACGACGGCTCGGACCAGTGCAAGGTCTCCGAGACGAAGGTGCCGGCCGGCCCCGTCACGTTCTCGGTGGAGAACGAGTCCTCGACCGCCATCACCGAGGTCGAACTCCTGCAGGACCAGCGGATCCTGGGCGAGAAGGAGAACCTCGCACCCGGGCTCGACGCCGTGCAGTTCACCGCGACCCTGACCGGTGGGAAGTACCAGGTGTACTGCCCCGGAGCCGACACCGAGCTCACCGACTTCACCGTCACCGGCAAGGTCGCCTCGACCGCGAACAGCAGCGCCGCCACCCTGCTCGACGAGGGCACGAAGGGCTACGCCGACTACGTCGACGGCCAGGTCACCGACATGGTCACCGCGGTGCAGCAGCTGCAGGAGGACGTCGACGCGGGCGACCTCGACGCCGCGAAGACCGACTACGCCAACGCCCGCCCGTTCTACGAGCACGTCGAGAGCGACGTCGACGGCTTCGTGAAGAAGGGCTTCAAGGCGACCGACAACGCCGGCAACCTCGACTACCTGATCGACATGCGCGCGTCGAACCTCGACCCGGCCGTCGGCTGGAGCGGGTTCCACGCCGTCGAGAAGGACCTGTTCCAGGCGGGGGAGATCACCGCCTCGACGAAGAAGACCGCCGCCGACCTGACCGAGAACGTCCAGCTGCTCGCGAAGCTCGTCCCGACCTTGGACTACAAGCCGGAGGATCTGGCCAACGGCGCGGCCGGCCTGCTCGAAGAGGTCCAGTCGAACAAGGTCACCGGCGAGGAGGAGGCGTACAGCCACATCGACCTCGTCGACCTCGCCGCCAACGTCGAGGGCGCCCGCCAGGCCTTCGCCTACCTCAAGCCGGGCCTGACGAAGCTCGACCCGACGCTGACGAAGCAGATCGCGAAGCAGTTCGACGCGACGAACACGCTGATGGACGGCTACCGGAACGCCGACGACCTCGGCGGCTTCGACACGTGGGACGTCGCGACCAAGAAGTCCGACGCCAACACGGTCTCGCAGCAGATCCAGGCGCTGCAGGACCCGCTGTCCCGCCTCGCCGAGAAAGTCGCCACCGCGTGACGCACCCCGACGACGACCGCGCAGCCCGTACCGGGGTCTCCCGGCGCGGGCTGTTCGGCGCGGGACTCGCCGCGGCCGGAGCCGGTGCTGGCGCCGCTGCCGGCATCGGCGGCGCGACGGCCGCGACGGGTGTCAACCCGTTCACGGCGGCCGCGAACGGCGACGAGTCCATCGACCTGTCGCAGAGCCACCCGTTCTACGCGACCGCCGCACGGCAGCCGCAGGGCGGTGTGGAGACCGCGCCCCAGCGGTACTGCGTGTTCATGACGTTCGACCTGTCCACGAGCGTCACGACCGAACTGCAGGTGCTCCTCGCCCGCTGGTCGGCGGCGATCGCCCAGCTGCAGGCCGGCAAGACCGTCGGCAGCGTCGAGCCCGCCCATGGTGACGGCGTCGGCGCGGACACCGGTGAGGCGCTCGACCTCGGGCCGGCGTCCCTGACCGTCACCGTCGGACTCGGCCCCGGCGTCTTCGACGAGCGGTTCGGGCTGGCCGACAAGCGACCGGCCGCGCTCGCCGACGTCCCCCGCTTGCCGAGCGACAACCTGCAGGCCGGACTGACCGGCGGCGACCTGTCGTTGCAGGCCTGCGCCGACGACCCCCAGGTGGCGTACCACGCCGTCCGCGACCTGGCCCGGATGGCCCGCGGTACCGCGACCGTGCGCTGGACGGTGCTCGGCTTCGGCCGCGCGTCGGCCGGCCCGCACCAGTCGACGCCGCGCAACCTGATGGGCTTCAAGGACGGCACCCGGAACATCACCACGGACGAGGACCACGACCGCTTCGTCTGGGTCGACGAGCCGGGCGACGGTGCGGCGTGGATGACCGGCGGCACGTACCAGGTGGTGCGGAAGATCCGGATGAACATCGAGATCTGGGACGCCGACGTCGTGAGCGACCAGCAGCGCGTGTTCGGCCGGACCAAGATCGAGGGCGCACCGCTGTCCGGTGGGACCGAGCACACGACGCCGGACTTCGCGGCGACCGGCGCGGACGGCGACGCGAAGATCGATGCGACGTCGCACATCGCCCTGGCCGCCCACGAGGCGAACGGCGGCGTGAAGATCCTGCGCCGTCCGTACAACTACACGGACGGCCTGAACGAGTACGGCCAGCTCGACGCCGGGCTGCTGTTCCTGGCGTACATGAACGACCCGGAGCACTTCACGCAGCTGCAGCGGAAGCTCGGCGCCTCGGACCGACTGAACGAGTACATCTCGCACATCGGGTCCGCCGTGTTCGCGATCCCGCCGGCACCGCGCAAGGGGTCGTACATCGGCGAGCAGCTGTTCCGCTGAGCGTGCACGGCGCGCGCTGACGTCGCCGGGAGGGTGGGCACCCTCCGCCGTTTCCCTGGAGGCGGAGGGCGCCCGCGTCGCGGAGTCTCGTCGAACGGAACCACCGCCGACCTGAGAGGCGACCCGGCGCGACGCGTCGCGATGCGACATGGCCGAGAGTACCCCGCGGATCCCCGGATCCGCAGTGCCGGTGCTGCTATGGGACAGGGAGCGCGGCAGCGGATCCGCGCGCGGTGCGCGACGGACGTGATCCGTGCCTCCCGGAACGTCGGAACGGGCCGGCCCACGGTGGTGGGACGGCCCGTTCGGGTCGGACTGGAGGCTCGGCCTCAGTCCGTCCGGACGCTCGCGTCGGTCCGTGCGCGCTTCCGGCGCACGGCGACGAGCGCTGTGGTGCCCGCCAGGAGGAGCAGGCCCGCCGCAATCCCCGGCACGGTCAGGTCCGCACCCGTGTAGGCGAGGTCACCGCCGGCGTTCGTGGAGTCGGACGGGTCGCCCGCCAGGTCCGTGCCGGTCCCGGTGCCCGCTCCGGGGGCGCTGCCGGCACCCGGGCCGTCCCCGTTCCCCGCGCCCGGGTCGGCCGGCTCCGTGGGGTCGGTCGGGTCCGTGGGCTCGGTCGGGTCGGTCGGGTCGACGGCCGCGGCGAGCGGGATGGTCACGGCGAGCGTGATCGTCTGGCCGCCTGGCAGGGTGACGACGAGCGGCTCGTCCGTCGTGGCGGCGGCACGGGCAGCCGTCCGGACCGTCGCTGCGTCCGCAGTCGACTCGGTGGTCGGCACGGCGAAGGTCACCGTCGCACGACCCTGCTCGTCGTTCGTGTCGGTGATCGTCGGGTCGATCTCGGCGGTGGCGAGCTCGACGTCGCCGGCGCTGACCGACACGGTGCCGGCCGCGGCGGGGTCGTCGGTGCTGAAGACGAGCGACGACAGGTCGACCGTGATCTCGTCTCCGGGCCGGAACCCGCCCTCGGGGGTCGGCGTGACCGTGGCGCCGACGGCACGCTGGTCGGACGGCGGCGTGACCGTCGGGTTGGCCAGGAAGTAGTCGACCTGCGCCTGCAGGTCGACCTGGCCCGAGTCGGCGATGTTGGTGCCGGTCGCGAAGGCGGCGAAGTTGTCGCCACCGGTCGACAGGAAGGAGTTGACCGTCACCTTGAGGGTGTCGTCGAGGGCGATCGGCTCGCCGTCGAGGGTCATGCCGGTGATGCGTTCGCCACGGCCCTTCGCGGGGTCGTAGGTGTACGCGAAGCCGTCCGAGACGCCGAGCTTGAGGAACGGACGCGGCAGGCCGTCCGGCTGCCACTGCTGCTCGAGGGCGTCCTTGATCTGCTGGCCGGTCATGTCCTCGGTGACCAGGGTGTTCGCGAACGGCTGGACGAGCGCGGCTTCCTTGTAGGTCACCGTGCCGTCGGGGTCGCCCGCGCCGCTCGACGCGTAGAGCATGTCCGTGCGCAGGCCACCGGGGTTCATGAAGGCGACCTGTGAGCCGTTCCGCTCGGTCGCGGAGCGCTGCACCTCGGCGATGGAGTTGCCCAGGACGGACTCGCCACCGCGGTTCTCGGTCGTGCGGTCCGACTGCACCGCACGACGCAGGTCGCCGGTGATCTCGCCGAGCTTCTTGCTGCCCTCGACGTCGGCGACGGCCTTCGCAGCCGTCACGATGTCGGCCACCGCGTCCACCGAGGTGGGGTCGGCCGGCACGCGGGTCGCACCGTTGACCGACTTGACCTCGGACGTGATGCCGGTGAGCTGCTTGTCGGCGTCGACGGTGAGCTGCAGGTGTCCGTAGTTCACGCCGTAGGAACCGGTCTGGATCACCGGACGCTTCGTGCCGTCGGGACCCGCGATCGAGTGGTTGTACGTCGCGTGGGTGTGCGCCGACACGATCGCCGACACCTTCGACGAGACGCCCGAGGTGATCGCGCCGAACACGCCGGAGCCGGTCGCGTCGGCGAGCGCGTTCGTCGGTGCGCCCTCGTGGACGAGCAGGACGAGCACGTCGGCTTCTCCGTTGGTGTCGACACCGTCCGTGAGCTGCTCGGCGTACTTGTTGACCTGGCTGACGATCGGGGCCATCGCGAGGCCCTCGACACCGCCGGGGCTGACGAGCCCCGGGATGAGGTCCTCGGTGGTCGCGCCGATGAAGCCGACCTTCACGCCGCCCTTCTCCACGATGGAGTACGGCTCGAACGCGGGGTCGGTCGTGCCCTCCTCCACGATGTTCGCCGAGACGTACGGCCAGTCGGCCCGGTCCTCGATGCGGCCGGTCAGGTCGTCCTGGCCCTTGTCGAGCTCGTGGTTGCCGATCGCGCTGACGTCGAGGTCCATCGCGTTGAGTGCGTCGATCGTCGGGGTGTCCTGCTGGATCAGCGAGGTGAACGTCGAGGCACCGACGTTGTCGCCGACGCTGGCGAAGATCGTGTTCGGGTTGGCCTCGCGGTACGACTGCACGACGCCGGCGAGCTTTGCTGCGCCCGCGGCCTTGTCGACGGCGGTGCCCTCGGACTCGATGCGGCCGTGGAAGTCGTTGACGTCGATGATGTCGATCGTCGTGTCGCCCTCGGCGGCGACGGCGGTGGAGGGGACGGACAGTGCGACGAGCACACCCGCGGTGGCGAAGGCCGCGCCGCTGGCGATGCGCCGTCGGCGGCGCGGAGAGGAGTGGAGGTTCATCGTCGGAGAACCTATGAGGACGCACAGCCGACCCGCCAGTGTCACCTCGAAGTCGTCACACGACGTTCACATGAGCAACACCTGTCGTGCTGCTCCGTCAGTCCGTGGCGATGAGGGGGCGGAGGGTGCGGTGGGCGATGCGCAGCCCCTCGAGGACCTTCTCGTCCGTGCCACCCCAGAGCGGGTCCTCGTGCTCGACGGACAGGGTGCCGTCGAAGCCGGCCTCGTACAGACGGTCGACGACGTGCGGCCAGTCCACGACCCCGCGGCCCGGCACCCGGAAGCGCCACCATCCCATGTCCCACGGGTCGTCGCCCTTGTCGACCTTGCCGAAGAAGCCGTACTCGTTGCGCTTCGCGGGGAAGAGCTCGAGGTCCTTCGCCTGCGCGTGCACGATGTGCTCGGCGAACGGCAGGATCGTCTCGACCGGGTCGATGCCGATCCAGGTCAGGTGCGACGGGTCCCAGTTCAGCCCGAAGCCGAGTCCGGTGACCCAGCCCCAGAGCTCGGGGGAGTACGCGATGTTGCCGGGGTACCCGTCGGGGTGCCAGCCCTCCATGACGCAGTTCTCGATGATCAACCGCACGCCCCGCTCGCCGGCGTAGTCGACGAGTTCGGGCAGCACCCGGTCGCCCTCGGCCATGTTCTCGCGCACGGACTTCGTGGTGTCACGGCCGATGAACGTGCCCACGTACGGCACGCCGAGCACCTGCGCGGTGTCGATCGCGTGCCTGAGGTGGGTGCGGACCTCCTCGCGCCGGGCGAGGTCGTGGTGCAGGTTGTTCTCGTAGTACGCGAGTGCCGAGATCTCGAGCCCGGTGCGCTCGAGCAGGTCTCGGGTCGTCGCAGCGTCCTCGTCGGTGAACGTCGCCACCGGCAGGTGCGCCGCCTCGAAGTCACGGCCACCGGTGCCCGGCCACACGCCGACTTCAAGGCGCTCGTAGCCCTGCTGCTGGGCGAAGCCGGCGATCCGATCGAGCGACCAGCCGGGCAGACAGGCCGTCAGCATGCCGAGCTTCACCGGATCTCCCGCCAGGTGGTCTCGGCGGCGCTGCCGATCACGGCGTCGATGATGTCGGCGGAGCGAGCGCCGTCCGCGAAGGTCGGCAGGCCGTCCGGCGCCACACCGGTGCGGACCGCGGTGTAGGTGTCGGCGACGAAGGCGGCGAACGCGTCGAGGTACCCCTGCGGGTGGCCGGACGGCACGATGGCCAGACGCCGCTGGTCCGGGTACCCCTGCGACGGGTCGCGCACGACGATCTGCGCGCCGCGCTCGTTGCCGAACCACGCGGATTCGGGCTGCTCCTGGTCGAAGGCAGCACTGCCGCGGGTGCCGTCGACCTCGAACCACAGGCGGTTCTTCCGGCCCGAGGCGACCTGCGAGATCACCACGTTGCCGATCCGGCCGGTGCGGGTGCGGAACGTCGCGACCGCGGTGTCCTCGGTGGTGACCTCGGCCCGTTCGGCGGCATCGGCGACCGGGTCGGGATCCGGTGAGCCGGAGAACGAGGGGCCCGATGCCGCGGGCCGGGTCGGGTACACGATGTCGGTCGCCGCGGACACCGAGGTGAAGCGCTCGCCGGTGACGAACTCGACCAGGTCGCACCAGTGCGAGCCGATGTCGGCGAACGCCCGGGACGATCCGCTCGAGGTCGGGTCGACCCGCCAGCTCGAGGCGTCCTCGTCGAGCATCCAGTCCTGCAGGTAGTGACCGTGCACGGCGAGCAGCCGGCCGAGTTCCCCGTCGGCGATGCGCGCGCGGATCTCGCGGACCATGGGGTGGTAGCGGTAGACGAACGGCACCGTGGCGACCACGCCGGCGTCGGCAGCCGCCGCGACGAGTTCGGCGGCCTGCGCCGGGTCGATCGCGAGGGGCTTCTCGCACACCACGTTGATGCCGGCGGCGATGACCGCCATGGCCTGCGGGTGGTGCTGGTCGTTCGGCGTGCAGATGTGCACGACGTCCGGGGTGTCCGCGATCACGTCGTCGAGCGAAGCGTACCCGCGCGGCAGGTCGAGCTGCGCCGCGACCTGGTCGGAGCGTGACGCGTTCCGGCCGAGCACGCCGAGCACCTCGGCACCCGCAGCCCGGGCCGCGCGGGCGTGGACGCCCGCGATCATGCCGGTGCCGACCACGACGACGCGGAGGCGTCGTCCTTCGTACCCACTGCTCATGGTGCTCCCTCGCGCCGGACTGACACCACCGTAGCGGCCCGGCCATCCACCGGGGCCGATGAGTACCGTCGGGGGCATGTCGAGCCTCCAGACCAGCCTGCTCATCCTCGGAGCCAGCGGCGACCTGTCCAAGCGCCTGCTCCTGCCGGGTCTCGCGACCCTGCTCGAGGTCAAGGACGACTGGGACGTCCAGCTCATCGGGGCGGGTGTCGAAGACCTCTCCGACGCCGACTGGAAGGCGCAGGTGCGCGAGTCCTTCGAGAACGCGCAGGCGTCGAAGAACGAGGGCGACGAAGGCGCGGAAGGGGAGACGTCGCTGTCCGCGCGGCTGCAGGCAGTCATCGACGCGTCCTCGTACCGCAAGGCCGACGTCACGAGTCCCCACGACCTGCGCGCGCTGCTCGGGGCGTGCGACCACGACCCCGCGATCTACTTCGCCCTGCCCCCGGCCGTGACCGAGAAGAGCTGCGAACAGCTCGCCCACCTCGACCTGCCGAAGCGGACCCGCCTGGCGCTCGAGAAGCCGTTCGGCACCGACGCCGCCAGCGCCGAACACCTGAACGACCTGCTGCACTCGTTCATCCCCGAGGAGCGCATCCACCGGGTCGACCACTTCCTCGGTCGCTCGACGGTGCTCAACCTGATCGGGCTGCGCTTCGCGAACCGCATCATCGAGCCGCTGCTGTCCTCGCAGCACGTCGAACGCGTCGACATCGTGTACGACGAGACCCTCGGCCTCGAAGGACGCGCCCGCTACTACGACAAGGCCGGCGCCCTCACCGACATGATCCAGAGCCACCTGCTCCAGGTCATGGCGGTCGTGGCGATGGAGGCGCCGGCGTCGATCGACGCCGACGACCTGCGGACCCAGAAGGAGCTCGTGCTCCGCGCCGTCCGGCCGTGGGGCGGGGACGTCGTCGCCGCCGGCAAGCGCGCCCGCTACACCGCGGGCACGGTCGGCGACCGGAAGCTGCCGTCGTACGCCGACGAGGACGGCGTCGACCCGTCGCTCGGCACCGAGACCCTGGCCCAGCTGACCCTCGAGATCGCGAACTGGCGATGGGCCGGAGTGCCCTTCACGCTGCGGTCCGGCAAGGCGCTCGCGAAGCAGCGCCGCGAGATCGTCATCACGTTCAAGGACTCCCCGCAGGTGCCCGTCGGTCTGTCCGGCGCCGCGCAGCCGGACCGGCTCCGGATCTGGATCGCCCCGGACGAGATGCAGCTCGAGCTCAACGTCAACGGCCCCGGCGACCCGTACACGATCGACCGCACCAGCCTCGAGACGACGTTCAACCCCGGACGGCTCAGCGCCTACGGCGAGGTCCTGGCCGGTGTGCTCGAAGGTGACGCGACCCTGTCGGTCCGTGGCGACAGCGCCGTGCAGGGCTGGAAGGTCGTCGGGCCGTTCCTCGACGCGTGGAAGGCCGGCACGACGCCCCTCGACGAGTACCCGGCCGGCTCGAGCGGTCCTGAGGACTGGGACAACATCGACGCCTGACCCGGACGGCGGCGTACCGTCGGACGACGTGACCACCATCGACGACGTCCTGCAGACCGTTCCCGAACCCGCCGGCGCCGACATCCGTGTCGAGCCCGTCCACTACGACCACGAGGGCACCGACCTGCTCGGCGTGCTCGCGAAGGACGCGGCCATCGCCGGGCCCCGCCCCGCCGTCCTGGTGGTGCACGACTGGCACGGCGTGAACGAGCACGTCGAAGCGCGCGTGACGATGCTCGCCCGCCTCGGCTACGTGGCCTTCGGCGCGGACATCTACGGCGCCGACGTCCGGCCCGGTGACGACACCGCCGGCCAGGTCGCCGGTTCGTACTACCAGGACCTGCCGCTGCTCCGGGCACGCGCCACCGCCGGACTCGAGCGGCTGCGGCAGGACCCCGACGTCGACTCCGCCCGCATCGTCGTCATCGGCTACTGCTTCGGCGGCTCCACCGCGATCGAGCTCGCACGCACCGGCGCCGACCTGGTCGGAGCAGTGTCGTTCCACGGCGGCCTCATCACGCACGACCCCGCCGACGCCTCGGCGATCCGGGCGAAGCTGCTCGTCCTGACCGGCGGAGCGGACCCCGTCGTGCCCGACGACGCCGTGCACGCCTGGCAGGACGAGATGCGGACCGAACCCGGCGTCGACTGGCAGGTCGTCACGTACGCCGGGGCCATGCACGCGTTCGCCGTTCCCGGCACCGATGCCCCCGACCACGGCGCCCAGTACCAGGAGCGCGCGGACCGTCGATCGTGGCAGGCCCTGCGTGTGTTCCTGGCCGAGGTGTTCGGCGAGGAGGCCGCGGCGCTGTGACGTCGGGGGCTCGGCTGTCGCCTCGCGACACGCCGAGTGGAGCGGTCGGGTGGCCTCGATTGGCGCCCGGGCCGGAGCTGTTGTAGAGTCTTCCACGGCCGCAAGGCCACGCGCTCGTAGCTCAATGGATAGAGCATCTGACTACGGATCAGAAGGTTGGGGGTTCGAGTCCCTTCGAGCGCACAGTGCCGGTTGAACGGCATGACACCGAACAGACGAAGGGCCCCGGCGGATTCCGCCGGGGCCCTTCGTCGTTGGTGGTGGCTCGTGCGCAAGTTCGAATGTTGCATTCGAAGTCCTTGGGGTTCGGGTGCGTCCGGGTCTACCTTCCTGCAGGCATGAGAGGCAGTGATGACTGAACTGGCCGAACTCGACATCTTCCGTGTCGAGGTCGATCGCGCCCTCGCGGTCGGCCCCTTCGCAGAACTCGTACTCGAGGTGGTCGACGTCGACGGACACTGTCCTGTCGTCGTTGCACTCGAGCACGAACGCCTGCCGGTGCTCCTGCGTCGGATCGAGAACGTCGGCGGGTACGCCAACGTCTTCGTGCGGGCGGAGCGAGGCATCCGTCGGATCGCCGTCATGGACGTCGACGGTGCGCTCGACGTGCATGCAGCAGAGGACATGCGCGAACCCAGCGAGCAACCCAGCTCGTCGAGCACCGTCGGAGCGTTCCTCGACTACCTGGCGCACTGCGCTGGGGGCATCGTGCTCTCGGCACGCTTGGCGACTGCCACGCACGGCGCTCTTCCCGCTCGGCAGGTGGAGATCGTCAGCGTCTGACCCGCTTCAGATCACCGACGCTGACGCCCGAGCAGCGCGATCCCCAGCACGACCAGGGCCACGATGACGAGCCCGACGACGACGAGCGGGGGAAACAGGTCGACCGACGCGGTGTCGTGGCAGTCGACGTTCCCGACAGCACAGGAGGCGAGGACGGTCGTCGAGGTCATGGTCCGAGTGAAGCACGGCGAGGTTGGATGGGGAACATGACGACGACGTCCGTGTTCGAACAGGTCCCACCAGCGCAGTGGGTCGCGGACGACGAGTTCGTCTTCGCGATCCTCGATGCACACCCGGTGTCATCTGGTCACACGCTCGTCATCCCGAAGCGGCGGATCACCAGCTGGTTCGATGCGACCGGGGGAGAGCTCGCCGCGATGACCCGGATGGTGGCGCTGCTGAAGGCCCGGCTCGACGAGCAGCACCACCCCGACGGCTACAACGTCGGGTTCAACGACGGGTCCGCCGCCGGCCAGACCGTCTTCCACGCCCACCTGCACGTCATCCCGCGCTTCGATGGCGATGTTCCGGCGCCGGCAGGCGGAGTGCGGCACGCCGTCATCGGGCGCGGGCACTACTGAGCGCGGTGGCCAGTGGCCAGTGGCCAGTGGCCAGCGGCCAGCGGCCGGTGGAAGGACGGGGCGTCGAGTCAGCCCCAGGGGTGGATCGTCGAGTCGATGACGCCGGACAGCGCGAGGGCTCCGGGGACGAGCACGCCGAACAGCGTCAGCGTCGCGCCGATCAGGATGGCCGCGAACGCCAGTCCGTCACCGCGCTCGCCGGTCCGTCGGACCTCGTGCCGCGCGATGAACCCGACGACGACGCCGCCGATCGGGGCGACGAAGGCGAGCGCGATCGCCACGACGGCGAGGAGGCTCAGCGGGGCGAGTGCGGGCGTCCCGTCCGTGCTCGGGGCGGAGGTGGCGGGTGCGGGGGTGGCCGGCGCGGAACGCTCGGGGGCGAGGTCGGTCACGGGTGTCTTCCGTTCAGTCGGCGCACGTGCTGAACTGCGGGCGTGCGAGGTCCGGCCCAAGAGTAGAGGGACGGCGCCCGCAGCGGAGGCCCGCGTTCGGGGTCCAGCTGGCCAGTCGCCGCGACTTCGTGAGCAGAAATGGTCGGGTTCGTCGACAGGACTCGACCATTTCTGCTCACGAAGCGCTCGCGCTCAGCGCTCACGAAGCGCCCAGCTCAGCGCCCGAGCGCCGTGAGCTGCTTCTGCAGCCCACGCTCGAGGTACGGCTCCAACGACGTCGCCCACGTTGCCGTGATGTGCGTCGTGTCCCGGTAGACCAGCACGCCGCCGATCACCGCGGGGCACGTCGTCTCGGTGCAGTAGTAGTCGGTCAGGTCGATGACCCCGGCTCGTCCTCCGGCGGCCTTGAACGCCCGCACGGCCTCGATCGACGAGTCGGTCTGGGCGAGGGCCTCGGAGCGGGGCCGGTCGCACGACGCGTTCGTCGGCCCGGACATCTTGCTCACGCACGCGATGACGTCGGGTCGGGGGACCGGGTTGTCGCGGATCGCGATGACGGGGAGCTCGTCGCCTGCGGCCTGCTCCCAGGCGTCGACGAGGCCGTTGCGGGTCGCGATGTCGCGGGAGGGGCCGGCCGGCAGGCTGACGGGCATCTGCGTGGCGGAGTGGGTGACGACCAGCGCGTCGGCGTCGCGGTGGGCGCGGACGTAGTCGATGGCCGCGTGCTTCCAGGCGTTGCAGCCGCGCAGCGACCCGGCGTTCACCGAGTTCTGCTGCGCCGTGGTGAGGTAGCACCCGCCGATGCCGGCCAGGTCGATGCGCCACCCGTTGTCGTCGGCGATCTTCTCGTAGGCGCCGAGCAGGGCGTTGCTGTGCGAGTCGCCGATGACGATCAGGTGCTTGGACCAGCCGGTCGCCTTGCCGAGCACGCAGGTGCGGAAGGTGCCGCTCCAGCACTCGGGGCGGTTCGCGTCGTCGTCCTCGGCAGCGGCGGGGTCGGGGACGCGCGTGTCGGCCAGTGCCGGGTCGACACAGGGGTCGGCGGAGCTGATCCGAGCTGCTGCGCCGATGCAGGACTCGTCGTGCTGCGCCCGTTCGGTTGCGAGCTGCTTCGTGAGTTGCTTGGTGGCGCCTTCCGCGTGGACCTCCTGCACGTAGACCGCGGTCAGGGTCGAGGCGCCGAGGGTCACGACCGTGAAGGTGCAGATGACGCCGAGGGCGACGACCCCGCGGGGCCGCAGGTCACGCAGCCAGCTCGAGAACCGGACGGGTTCCTCGAACCAAATGGTCGTGGCTGCGGCGAGCCCGACCGACACCAGGAGCACCGAGGTGCTGGTCGCCCAGTCGAGCGGGCGCCCGAGCATGATCGGCAGGATCACGACGAGCGGCCAGTGCCACAGGTACAGGGCGTACGAGATCCGTCCGGTGAACGCGACCGGACCGAGCGCTCCGATCGACTCGAACACGGTGCGTCCGCCGAACAGCACCACGAGGGTCGCGCCAGCGACGGGGAGCAGCGCGGCGATACCGGGGAACGGCGTCTCCGCCCCGATGACGAACAGCGACAGGACGAGGGCCACGGCGCCGATGCTCGTCAGGATCATGCGCACTCGTCGGGCGACCTCGGTGCGGACCTCGGGCAGGTGCACGGTCGCGGCGAGGCCGCCGAGCGCGAACTCCCACGCCCGGGTGCCGGTGGAGAAGTACGCGACGCCGGGGTTCGTGCTGCTCTGCACGATGCTCCACACCAGGGACAGGACGACGACCGCACCGAGCAACAGTCGTGCGGAGGTCAGCGTCGAGAGGCGACCGCGCACGGCCACCGCCAGCCCGATCAGCAGCAGGGGCAGGACGATGTAGAACTGCTCCTCGACCGACAGCGACCAGAAGTGCTGGAACGGCGAGGGGTCGTCGGCCGAGGCCAGGTAGTCGACCGAGTTCGCCGCCAGCTCCCAGTTCTGCAGGTAGACGGTCGACGCGATGAGCTCGCGGCCGTACTGCCCCCACAGCGCGCTCGGAACGGCGACGAGCACTGCGGCGCCGGTGGTCAGGATGGTGAGGAGCGCGGCGGGCAGCAGGCGTTTGGCCCGGCGTGACCAGAACCGGCCGAGGTGGATCGTGCCGGTGGCGAGCTGTTCGCGCAGCAGGAGTCCCGTGATGAGGAACCCGGAGATCACGAAGAAGACGTCGACGCCGACGAAGCCGCCCCGCAGGGCGTGCGGCCACAGGTGGTACACGACGACGGCCAGCACCGCGAAGGCGCGGAGGCCCTGGATGTCCCACCGCGTCGTGTCGCGCGCGCGGTGCGCGGGGCCCCGCTCGCCCGGCGTTGCAGTGTTCACTGCGACGATCCTACGAGAAGCGCGTCATGCCCTGGGACGGCATGCGAGAAGACGGGAGGCCCGTGGCGGTCCCGCCACGGGCCTCCCGTCCGTCGTTCGCTCGCCCCCACCCCGCGAGGTTCCGAGATCTCGGAACCTCGCGGGCACGCACCGTCCTGATCGGAACCTCGACGGAACGCACGCGGGGTGTCATGGAACCTCGGCAGCACGCAGGCGGGGTGTCGCGGAACCCGGGCAGAACCCCGACGGAACCGCGCGCAGCGTCAGACGGTCGCGCGCACCTCGGCCAGCGACGGGTAGTCGGTGTAGCCCTCGGCGCCCGCGCCGTAGAAGAGCTCGGGGCGGGGCTCGTTGAGCTCCGCGTCCTGCTCCCAGCGGTGGGCGAGGTCCGGGTTCGCGATGGCGGGACGGCCGACGGCGATCGCGTCGGCGATGTCCTGGTCGTGGACGACGGTGATCGCTTCCTCACGCGTGGTCATCGCGCTGAAGCCCGAGTTGACGATGAACGGTGCGCCCGCGGTGCGACGGACGTGCTGCACCAGGTCGCCGGTCGGCTCGGCGTGCAGGACGTCGATGAACGCGAGTCCGAGCGGTGCGAGGCCCTCGGCGATCGCCGTGTAGGTCGCGCGGACGTCGGCCGCGTCGTCCTCGATGACGCCCTGGATGCCGTGCTCGGGCGACAGGCGGATGCCGGTGCGGTCCGCGCCGACGGCTTCGGCGACGGCGGTCGTGACCTCGATCGCGAAGCGGGCGCGGTTCTCGGGGGAGCCGCCGTACTGGTCGGTGCGGGTGTTCGACACCGGGGACATGAACTCGTGCACGAGGTAGCCGTTGGCGCCGTGGACCTCGACGCCGTCGAGTCCGGCGGCGATCGCGTTGCGGGCGGCCTGCGCGAAGCCCTGCACGGCGTCCTGCACCTCGGCGGTGGTCAGCTCGTGGGGGACGGGCATGTCGGCCTTGCCGGTCGCGGTGTGGGTCTGTCCGGGGGCGGCGATGGCGCTCGGGGCGACGATGCGCGGCGTCTGCGAGATGTCCGGGTGGGAGACGCGGCCACCGTGCATGAGCTGCATCACGATGGTGCCGCCCTCGGCGTGCACGGCGTCGGCGACGCGGCGCCAGCCGGCGATCTGCTCGTCGGTCTCGATGCCGGGCTGCCCGGGGTAGGAGCGGCCTTCCTGCACGGGCCAGGTGCCCTCGGTGATGATCATGCCGAGGCCCGCACGCTGACGGTAGTGCTCGACGAGCAGGTCGTTCGGGATCCCGTGCTCGCCGGCGCGGGTGCGCGTGAGCGGGGCCATCACGACGCGGTTCGACAGGCGCAGGGCGCCGAAGGAGGTGGGTTCGAAGAGCTTCACGAGGGGAGCAACGTCGTGTTGCTCGGTGCAATTCCCGCCGTCAGTCGCGCGGGCACACCAGGGTCGAGGAGCGGACCTGGCCCTCGGGGCGGATCACCTGGTGCAGCGAGAGGGGCTTGCCGCAGATGGGGCAGCCGCGGTCCACCGACCGGTCGTCGACGCCCTCGGGGTGGCCGGCGCCGATCTGTGACGGACCCATCTTGTTGATGAGCGTCGTGTTCCACCGTTCGTACCACTTGCCGAAGCGACCCACGGTGCATCCTTTCGTTCGTGCACGAACCATTATGGCACCATCGGCCGCAGATCACACCTGGTCGACACGATCCAGTAGCTCGGTCAGGTCGTCCTTGAGTGCCTCGAGGCGTTCGAGTGGCCAGCCGAGCCGGTCGGCGACGGCCAGCGGGACCGCTCGGGCCCGGTCGCGCAGTGCCCGCCCAGCCGTGGTGAGCGAGACCTCGAGCTGTCGTTCGTCCGCTGCGCTGCGGGTCCGGCGGACGTAGCCCGATGCCTCGAGCCGCTTGAGCAAGGGGCTGAGGGTCGCCGAGTCGAGCCGGAGCTCGCCGGCGATCTCGCGCACCGACCGCGGGTCCCGCTCCCAGAGCGCGAGCATCACGAGGTACTGCGGATGCGTCAGGCCCATCGGTTCGAGCAGGTCGCGGTACAGCCCGATGACGCTCCGGCTCGTCGCCGCGAGGGCGAAGCAGAGCTGCCGGTCGAGCGCGAGCGGGTCGGGATCGGTGGTCATGTGCCCACGATACCGTTCGCCCACGAAGTGTTCTCGGGGCGCTGTGGGCTCGCGGGTCGATGCGACAAGATCGACGTCGTACGACATCGATCTTGTCGCACTGGCGCGGACGCAAGAGTTGCAGGCGCTCCGGGTCGCGGGTCGCGGGTCGCAGGTCGCCGGGCGCGGGGTGGGCGCACGCACGGGAGGCCCGGTGCCGGTCTCGTGGACCGGCCCCGGGCCTCCAGGCTGGGTGCGTCGACTACGCGCGGTGCGCGGGCGGGTGCCCCGAGTCGTGCGCGTTGGCGTCCGGCGCCACGGGGAGGGCGTGCGACCCCGTGTGGGTGTCCTCGTGGCCGGGCTGGCCGGCGACCGGGTGCGACCGCTCGAGCTTCGCGCCCTCGACGTCGACGTCCGGCACGATCCGGTCGAGCCACTTCGGGAACCACCACGCGCTCTGGCCGAGCAGGTGCATCGCAGCCGGGATGAGCAGCATGCGGACGACGAACGCGTCGATGAGCACACCGAACGCCAGCCCGAAGCCGATCGGCTTGATGGTGGAGGAGTCCGAGAAGATGAAGCCCGCGAACACCGAGATCATGATGATCGCCGCTGCCGTGACCACCGCGCGACCGGCGTGCAGCCCGCGCTGGACCGCGACCTTCGCCGAGGCGCCGTGGGCGTAGGCCTCACGCATGCCGGACACCAGGAACAGCTGGTAGTCCATCGCCAGGCCGAACAGGATGCCGATCTCGATGATGGGCAGGAAGCTCAGGATCGGCGCCGGATCGTGCACGCCGAACACGGAGCCGAGCCAGCCCCACTGGTAGATCGCGGTCAGGCCACCGAAGGACGCCATCACCGACAGGATGAAGCCCGCCGTCGCCGTGATCGGGACCAGGAAGGACCGGAACACGATGATCAGGATGATGAGCGACAGGCCGACGACCACCACGAGGTAGAGCGGCAGGACGTTCGACAGCTTCTCGGACACGTCGATGTTGGCCGACGCGTTGCCCGCGACGCCGAGCGAGACGGTGCCGTCGTCGGTCGTGACGGTCTGCTCACGTAGGTCCTTCACGAGGTTCTCGGTCGAGATGCTGTCCGGTCCACCGGCCGGCTTCACCTGGAACGCGATGATGTCGCGGTCCGACGAGGTGCCGATCGGCAGCACGGCCTTGACGTCGTCGTTCTTCGCCAGGGCCCCGCCGATGGTGACCTCGGTCGCGGTGACGTCGGACTTGCTGATCGATTCGGGCAGCGTCGCGACGACGAGCAGCGGGCCGTTCTGGCCGGCGCCGAACTCCTCGTCGAGGGCCTTGTACGCCTTGTACTGGCTCGAGTCGACGGACTCGGACGCGCCGGTCGGCAGGCCGAGGCGCATCTGCGTCGCGGGGAGCGCGATGGTGCCGAGCACGGCGACGCCGGCGACGAGCGTGACGATCGCGCGCCAGGTCTTCATCGGCTTGTTCGGCACCCGGGTCGAGCCGGTGTTGCCGATCTTCGCGCGCTCCTTCTTCCGCAGGATCCGCATCCCGATCAGGGACAGCAGTGCCGGCGTGAAGGACGTGGCGATGAGGATCGCGAAGAACACCGCGACCGCACCGACGGTGCCCATGAGGCCGAGGAACGGGATCCCGGTGATGTTCAGCGCGAGCAGGGCGACGATGACGGTGGCGCCGGCGAACACCACGGCGTTGCCCGAGGTGCCGTTCGCGAGGCCGATGGACTCGTGCACCTGCATGCCCTGCTTCAGCTGGGTGCGGTGTCGGTTCAGGATGAAGAGCGAGTAGTCGATGCCGACCGCCAGGCCCAGCATCACCCCCAGCACGGGCGTGACCGAGATGAACTCGACCAGGCCGGAGAACGACAGCGAGGCGAGTGAGGCCACACCGACACCGAGCACGGCGCTGACGAGCGGGATCGCCGCACCGATGATCGTGCGGAGCATCAGGAAGAGCACGAGCGCGGCGATGATGACACCGACGATCTCGCCCGGGCCGAGGATCGACGGCACACCCTGGGCGATGTCGTTCGACACGTACACGTTGACACCGCTGATGTCGGCCGAGTCGGCGTCGTCCGCGATCGCCGTCTTCGTGTCGGCGGGGACCTCGTAGGTCGACTTGGTGAACTGGACGGTGCCGATGACCGCGCTGCCGTTCGACGACACGAAGCGGACGTCCTTCGACAGGTCGAGGAGCTTCGAGCCCTGCTCCAGCTCCTCGGCGCTGTCGTCGAGCTTCTTCGTGTTCGCGTCGATCGTCTTCTGCGCGTCGGCGATCTGCTGCTCGCCGGCGTCGATCTGCGCCTGCTGGGCGTCGATCTGGGCCTGCGCCTGCTGGAGCTGCGCCGCCGCGGCCTGCGCCTGCGCTGCCGGGACCGCTGCGGAGCCGGCTGCCTGCGCCTGGGCCTTCTGCGCGTCCAACTGCGCCTGCGCGTCGGCGATCTGCTGCTTGCCGGACGTCAGCTGCGCCTTCTGGGCGTCGAGCTGGTCCTGTCCGGTCTCGAGCTTCGCGCGGCCGTCGGTGATCTCCTTGCGGCCGTCGACGATCTTCTGGCGCTGCTCGTCGAGCTGGTCCTGGGTGTCGAACCCGCTCGTCGCGCCCTTGACGCCGTCGAGCTTCTCGACCTCGGCCAGGAAGTCCGCGACCTCCGACTTCTGCGCGTCGGTGAACGCCTTGCCGTTCTTCGTCTCGAAGACGATCGTGCCGTTGCCGCCGTTCGCGGACGGGAACTTGTCGGCGAGCTCGTCCTGCACCTGACTCGTCTTGGTGTTGGGGATCGAGATCGCCGACGAGATCGTGCCCGAGAACAGGCTGTAGGTGACGCCGGCGACGGCCATGATCACCACCCAGGTGATGATCACGAGCCAGTGGCGTCGTGCGGAGAACCGTCCGAGACGGTAGAGGAGACCGGCCATGCGGTTGCCCCGTTCCTTTCGTTGCAGGTGCTGTGTGGAGCGGGGTGCGCCGGTGGACCCCTGGGAGGGAAGTGTCAGTCGGTGGGCATGTAGCCGCTGCGGACGCTGTGCACGAGTCGTGCCAGCAGGGCGTCCCAGTCGGCGACGGACTGCTCGTCGACCGAGGGGCCGGAGGTGGCCAGCCAGTGTTCCGCGATCACGACGATGCCGCTCATGAGCGACTCGACGAGCAGGGCGGCGTCAAGGGGATCGGCCGCCGGGTAGCGGCGTGCGACCTCGTCACGGAGTCGCTCGGTGACCCGTGAGAACGCCGTCTGGGTGAGGACCGCGGCCTTCGGGTCGTCCTTGCCCGGGTCGCCGAGGATCCGGTACATGCTCGAGATCGCAGCCGCCAGGTCGGCACCGCGTGCGGCGGACTCGAGCTCGTCGAACATCGAGGCCCGGCTGCCGTCGCCGATCGGGGTGCGCGCCATGTCGGCGAGGAACCGGTCGATGATCACGGACAGTTCCTGCTCGCACACGGCCAGCAGGACCTCGTCGAGCGAGGCGAAGTGGTTGAACACCGTGCGCCGGGCGATGTCGGCCCGCGCCGCCAGGTCGTCGACGCTGAACTCACGGCCGCCGCGTTCGTCGATCAGGTCACGAGCGGCCTGCAGGATCGCCGCGCGGTGCTTCGCCTTGAGGGCGGCGCGGCGGTCGGTCGTGAGGGTCACAGATGAGAACACTAGGTGCATCGATGCACTCGGTGCAACGAGCAGGAGTACATCTTCAGGTTCGTACCCCGCGGTGGAAACACGGTTCTGAACAGATGTGCACGTGGTTGACTGCACCCAGCACGACCGCCGGTGCGACCGGCGGCGCGACCGCCAGCACGCCCGCCGTACGAAGGAGTACCCGATGCCCGTCCGCCTGTCCCCGGAGACCCTCGACGAGATCGCCGCGAGCGGCGTCGCCGTCCCGACCTACGACCGCAGCGGGATCACCGCCGGCATCGTGCACTTCGGCGTCGGCGGCTTCCACCGTGCGCACCAGGCGATGGTGATCGACCGACTGCTCCAGCAGGGCGAAGCGCGTGAGTACGGCATCTGCGGCGTCGGTGTCCTCGAACAGGACCGCCGGATGGCCACCGCGATGGCGGAGCAGGGCGGGCTCTACACGCTCGTCCTCAAGCACCCGGACGGCACCCGCGAGTCCCGCGTCGTCGGCAGCATCGTCGACTACCTGCTCGCGGTCGACGACCCGGACGCCGTGGTCGAGAAGATGGCGCACCCGGACACCAGGATCGTCAGCCTGACCATCACAGAGGGCGGCTACAACTTCGACCACGTCACCGGCGAGTTCGTCGCGGACGAACCCGGGGTCGCGGCCGACCTGCGCGGTGACGGACCACCCCGCACGGTGTTCGGCCTCGTCGTCGAAGCCCTACGTCGGCGGCGTGACCGCGGCGAGCAGCCGTTCACCGTGATGTCGTGCGACAACATCCAGGGCAACGGCCACGTCGCCCGTGACATGTTCACCGCCTACGCGCGCCTGCAGGACCCGGCGTTCGCGGACTGGATGGACGAGCACGTGTCGTTCCCGAACTCGATGGTCGACCGCATCACGCCGGTCACCGCCGACGAGGACCGCGCCTGGGTCCGCGACGAGCTCGGCATCGAGGACGCCTGGCCCGTCGTCGCCGAACCCTTCTTCCAGTGGGTGCTCGAGGACGACCACCCCGCGGGGCGCCCGCCGTACCAGGACGCCGACGTGCAGATCGTCGAGGACGTCGAGCCGTACGAGCTCATGAAGCTCCGGCTGCTCAACGCCTCGCACCAGGGCCTGTGCTACTTCGGGTACCTGTCCGGGTACCGCTACGCCCACGAGGCCACGCAGGACCCGGCGATCGCCACCTTCCTGCGCCGGTACATGGACGAAGAGGGCTCGCCGACCCTGCACCCCGTGCCCGGCATCGACCTCGAGGACTACAAGTCCACCCTCATCGAGCGCTTCCAGAACCCCGAGGTCCGCGACACCCTGGCCCGGCTCTGCGCCGAGTCGAGCGACCGGATCCCGAAGTGGCTGCTGCCCGTCGTGCGCGAGAACCTCGCCGCCGACCGCCCCGTCACGCTGTCCGCCGGCATCGTCGCGTCGTGGGCGCGCTACGACGAGGGCACGGACGAGTCCGGCGAGCCGATCCAGATCGTCGACCGGCTGGCCGAACCGCTGCACCGCATCGCGCTCACCCAGCGCGACGACCGGCTCGCCTTCATCGCGAACCGCCAGGTCTTCGGCGACCTGATCGACGACGAACGGTTCGTCGCGGCGTACCGCGACGCCCTCGACGGGCTCATCGCCGACGGCGCCCACGCCACGGTCGAACGCTTGTCGCGTTCCTGACGCGAGTCGCGCCCTGCCCGCGACCGGATGGCGGACGGGAGGCCCGTGGCGGCGTCGCCACGGGCCTCCCGTCCGATGCCGGTCGCGTCACGGGCTATGGTCGCGTCGTGAACCGGATCGACCGCCTGTACGCGCTCGTCGAGGAGCTCCGCGCCGCCGCGCCCGCCCTGCGGAGCGCGCGCCGACTCGCCGAGCGGTTCGGGGTGAGCGTGCGCACGGTGGAGCGGGACCTGCTGACCCTGCAGCAGGCCGGCGTGCCGATCTGGGCCGAGCCCGGCAGGACCGGCGGGTACACGATCGACGCCCGTGCGACGCTCCCGCCGCTCGGGCTGACCGTCGACGAGGCGCTCGCGGTGGCGATCGGCCTCGGCACGCTCGGTTCCAGCCCCTTCCGGGACGCGGCTCGCAGCGCCGCCCGCAAGGTCACCGCGGTGCTGGCCGAGGACGACGCCCGACGGGCAGCGCGGCTCGCGAGCCGGGTGCACCTGCTCGAGTCGGGGGAGCGCACCCCTGCTCCCACGGCGCTCGCCGGTGCACTGACCGGCGGGCGCGTCGTCCGGATGCGGTACCGCGACGCAGCGGGCGCGGAGACCGATCGCGTCGTCGAACCGCTCGGGTACATCGGGAAGGGCGAGGACTGGTACCTCGTCGCTTGGTGCCGGTTGCGTGACGGCGTCCGGGCATTCCGTGGTGACCGGGTGCTGGCGGTCGAGGAGACCGACGAGCCGGCACCGCCACGGGTGGTCCACCTCGACGAACTCGACATCCCGCACGGCGTGCTGCGTCCGGTGCTCGGCGACTGAGCCGCCCGATCCGCGTGCTGATCCACCGAAACACCGACAGGACGCTGTCGCGGGGGTCCCGCAGGCTCGACGAGTCCGGTCACGGTGGCCGGCCAGGAGGGCTCACCATGCAGTTCGCATCCATCCGGATCATCACCGACGACCTCGACGGGATGGTGCGGTTCTACGAGCTGGTCACCGGCACCACGGCACGGCGGCCGGCCCCGGTCTTCGCCGAGATCGTGACTGGGGGACTGGTCCTGGCGCTCGCGACGCCCGCGACCGTGGCGATGCTCGGACCGGCTGCGCCGGAGCCCGGCACGAACGGCGGCGTGTTCCTCGAGTTCGTGGTGGCCGACGTCGACGCCGTGTTCGCAGCGCTGCGTGGTGACCTCGACGACGTGGTGCTGCCGCCGACGACGATGCCGTGGGGCAACCGGTCGGCGCTGTTCCGCGACCCCGACCGTAACCTCGTGAACCTCTTCAGTCGCCCTGCCTGAGCATGTATTCTGTCAGTCACTGACAGAATCGAGTGCGCATGCAGCTCCACGTCGAGACTCACGGACACGGCCCGGTCCGGGTCGGACTCGTGCACGGCATCCTCGGTTCGGCGCTGGTGTGGCGCGACCTCGTGTCCCACGCCGACCCGGACCGGTACACGTTCCTCGTGCCGGACCTCCGGGGTCACGGCGAGAGCGACCGCGCGGCGTCGTACACGCTCGCCGCGTTCGCCGACGACCTCGCCGAGACGCTGCCGCAGGGCCTCGACGCCGTGGTCGGGCACTCGCTCGGCGGACGGGTCCTGTTCGACGCCGTCGACCGACTCCGCCCTTCCCGCGCCGTGTACCTCGACCCCGGCTTCCACCTGCGGGCACCGGGGCGGAGCGTGCTCGGTCGGGCGTTCTGGGCGCTGCCGGGTCTGCAGCCCCTGCTCGTCAAGGCGTACGACCGCACCGATCCGCGGTGGGGACCTGCGAACGTCGCCCGTGCCGAGGAGAGCCACCGGCACTGGGACCGCACGATGCTGCGCGACGTCCTGCGCGAGGTCGCGACGACCCCGGTGGCGCCGACCCCTCCGTTCGTGCCGTCGACGCTCGTGCTGACCGACGACGGCCGGCACGTGGTGCCCGAGGCCGAGGTGCCGGTGTACGAGCGCCTCGGATGGGACGTCGAACGGGTTGCCGGGGTGCACCACGACCTCGCGATGGAGGACGCCGCGCGCACGATGCGGCTGCTCGACGACGTGCTCGGCGGTGCCCACGCATGAGCGTCACCACGGTCTTCGGCGGGGTGTCCAACGTCCTCGTCTCCGACGGCACGACGTCGCTGCTCGTGGACGGCTTCTTCAGCCGGCCCTCGTTCCCGCGGCTGGTGCTCGGCCGGCTCCGCCCGGACGTCACCCGGATCGAGGACGCGCTCGCCCGGTTCGACGTCGACCACCTCGATGCCGTGCTCGTGTCCCACTCGCACGCCGACCACGCCCTCGACGCCCCCGTGGTCGCGGACCGCACCGGGGCGGAACTCGGCGGTTCGGCGTCCACCCGGATGATCGCCACCGGGTACGGGCTCGACCGGGTGCCCTTCCGGGAGCTCCACGACCGCGAGTCGTTCGCGGTGGGGGCCTTCACGGTCACGCCGCTGCACGCGCTGCACAGCGACGGCGATGCGGTGCCGGGCGAGATCACCGAGCCGGTCACCCTGCCGGCCCGGATGCGCGACTTCCGCACCGGCGGGTGTTCCTCGTTCCTGTTCGAGCACCCGGACGGCTCCGTACTGGTGCACCCGACGGCGAACTTCATCCCCGGAGCGTTCGCGGGGCTCCACGCCGACACCGTCTACCTGGGTGCGGGCGCCGCCGGTGCGAAGCCGACGGCCTGGATCGAGCAGTACTGGCAGGAGACGGTCGGCGCCCTGCGTCCGAGCGTCGTCCGGCCGGTGCACTGGGACGCGTTCTGGCGACCGTTGACCCGTCCGCTCACGCCCCTGCCGAAGAAGCTCGACCGCCTCGACGTCACGATGCGCGCGTTCACCCGTCTGGCGGACGCCGACGGTGTCGACCTCCGGCTGCCAGCGCTCTGGCAGCGCGAGACGGTCTCCGCGCGGTCGGTGTCGTGACGGAGGTCCGGGCGCAGAACCGCCGGGCGCAGAACCGCCGGGCGACGGAGCGTGCCGTCGAGGACGCCGCGGTCGCGCTGGTCGGCGCGCGCGGGTTCGACGTCGTCACCGGGGCCGAGATCGCCACCGCGGCCGGCATCACCGAGCGCACGTTCTTCCGGTACTGCGCCTCGAAGGTCGACGCGTTCCTGTTCGTCTCGCGCGACGTCCACGACGCCGTCACCGCCGCCGTGACCGGCCCGGTGACGTTCGCCGCCTTGACCAAGGTGATCGCCGAGGTGCTCGTGGTGCTCGAACGCGACCGGAGCGACGACCTCGACCGCCTGGTCCGGGTGCGCGCACTGCTCGTCGCCGACCCGGCACTGCTGTCCGCCGTGCTCGAGCGGGACGCGGCACGGACGCTCGAGCTGCAGTCGGCGTGGCAGGGCGCCGACCGGTTCGCGGTGCCGTTGGCCCTGCTCGCGCTGCGCGCCGCGTTCGACGCGTGGGCGGAGCACCCCGCGGGGGAGTCGCTCAGCGCGGCGTTCCGGCGCACGTGCAGCGCGCTCCGGACGGCCACCGGCGGCTGATCGTGCGCGTCACGCACTGGACGCAGCCACCCGCCCCGGCGGAAGGGCCGTGGCGGGCGTCACCCGGGCCTCCCGTCCGCTCTGCATCGCGACCCGGAACCCGCCGCACCGTCAGCCGTCGGGGAGCACGTCGTCGTCCCACGGCACCGGCGTCGTCTCGCCCGTCTCCCAGTCGTGGCGCAGGATCCCGTAGCCGACCGACGCGACCGCGCGGCCGCCCTCGACCGGCCACCCCTCGCGGTAGTGCGCCTCCTTGACCCACCCGGCGCGCACGAAGACCCGGCGCATCGCCGTGTTGTCCTCGCGGGTCTGCCCCTCGAACCGGGTCACCGACGGCAGGGTGCCGAAGACGTGGTCGGTGACCGCGCGCAGCGTCGGGACGCCGAGTCCGCGGCCGCGGAACGCGCCGGCGATGCGCAGGTCGAACAGCGGGACCGGGTCTTCCAGGTCCTCGAGCCGGACGAACCCGACGCGACCGTGCTCCGCGTGGTCGATCCAGTAGGAGTCGTGCTCGTCGTCGCGGTAGGACCCGGAGTCCACTGCCTCGACGGCGTCCGCCCGGCTCCACGTCCGCCGCACGTGGAAGGGGAACTCCTCGGTCGACAGGAAGTCGACGAGGGCGTCGTGGTCGACCCCGGTCGGGTCGAGGCGGGTCAGCCGGACGGAGCGGTCGGTCATCCCGCCACGCTAGCGGGGGAGCAACGTCGTGGCCCACCGCCCGATCGCGTCGTACGCCTGCTCCCGCACGTCGGGCGCGGACAGCACCACGTCGTGGACCGCGCCGGCGAGCCGCCGCACCGTGACCTCGTCACCGAGCGACAGCGCGCGGTGCGCCACCGTGTCGACGTTCAGCGCGACGTCGGCGTGCGCCATCCCGGGGTCCCACCGGGGCTGCAACATGCTCTTGTCGCTGAGCATGACCAGCACGGGGACCTGGATGCCGAGCCCGTGCTCGACCTTGTCCTGTCCCGCGAACACCGCCGCGAGCCACCCGGGGTGCAGGGGGAACCCGCGGTCCGGCCGCCACTGCTGGTCGTACGTCCACGTGCCCTCGCCGGCAGCCGACACGGTGCGCGTGTAGAACCCGGGGTCGACGGCCGGCATCGGAGCGAGGGGGTTCCGCTTCGCGCCGAGCTTGATGACGGGCGCGACGATCGCCCGGCCCACGGCGGTCGCCTGGAACTCGAGCCAAGGACTGTTCAGGATGACCCCGTCGACCAGTTCCGGGTGCCGCGCAGCCCAGAGCGACAGCGTCAGACCGCCGGTGGAGTGCCCCATCAGCACGAGCCGCCGCTCGCCGGGGCCGGGGTGCTCGGCGGAGACGGCGTCGAGCGCAGCGGCGATGTCCTCGTCGTACACCGCCAGGTCGTCGACGTTGCCCGGGGTCTGGTGCGGGCGGAGACTCCGGCCGTACTTCCGCAGGTCCAGTGCGTGGAAGCGGGCACCGAGCCGTTCGACCCGCTCGGCGAACTCCGTCTGGAAGAAGTAGTCCGACCACCCGTGCACGTACAGCACGTCAGCGCCGTGCAGCGGTCCGCGCCCGTGCAGCAACAGGTCGGTCGGGGTGTGGCGACGACGGACCAGGGTGGCGACGACGGGCCCCTCGGAGTCGTTGCCGAGCGGGAGTTCGAGTCGCTCGTAGGGCGCCCCGAGGACGTCCTCGTGCCAGCGCTGGACGACCATGTCCCCACCGTATCCGGCACCGCTGCGGGTGGTACCGGGGTACCACGACCGCCCCGCGGAGATCGTCTGCGACGGCGATGTGCCGGACCCGGCCGTCTCCGTACCGTTGCCGCATGATCGAGATCCAGAACCTCACCAAGCGCTACGGCGAGAAGGTCGCCGTCGACGACGTGTCCTTCACGGTGCGTCCCGGCGTCGTCACCGGCTTCCTCGGTCCGAACGGCGCCGGCAAGTCCACCACGATGCGCGCCGTCGTCGGGCTGGACCGGCCCACCTCGGGTACCGCCCACGTCGACGGGCGCCCCTACCGTGAACTGCGCGACCCACTGCGTCGCGTCGGCGCGCTGCTCGAGGCGAAGGCCGTCCACAAGGGCCGCAGCGCCTTCGACCACCTGTCCGCGCTCGCCGCGACGCACCGGATCCCGGCGGCCCGCGTGCACGAGGTCATCGGGATGACCGGCCTCGAGAACGTCGCGAAGAAGCGCGTCGGCGGGTTCTCGCTCGGCATGGGGCAGCGGCTCGGGATCGCGGCGGCCCTGCTCGGCGACCCGCAGACGCTGATCCTCGACGAGCCGGTCAACGGCCTCGACCCCGAGGGCGTCGTGTGGGTGCGTCGGCTCGCCCGCAGCCTGGCCGCCGAGGGGCGTGCGGTGTTCATCTCGAGCCACCTGATGAGCGAGATGGCCCTGACCGCCGACCGCATCGTCGTGATGGGCCGCGGCCGCGTGCTCGCGGACACGGACATCGCGGACCTGGTGGCCGCCGCCACGGAGCGGTCGGTCACCGTGCGGACGCCGGAGCCCGAGCGGCTCCTCGACGCGATCGCCGGCCCGGACATCACCATCGGCTACGAGGGCGACGGGTCGTTGCAGGTCCGTGGCCTCGGTGCCGAGCAGATCGGTGAGGCAGCGGGTGCTGCCGGCATCGTCCTGCACCAGCTCGCCACCACCGAGGCGAGTCTGGAGCAGGCCTACCTCGAACTCACGCACGACCAGGTCGAGTACCGATCGGAGGTGGCCCGGTGAGCGCGGTCACGAGCAACGCCCCGCCGCGGCACGACGGAGCCGGCAGCCACTCGTCCGGCGTCCACTCGTCCGGCATCCACTTCTCCGGCGTCCTGCGCTCGGAGTGGATCAAACTCCGCTCGCTGCGGTCGACGGCGTGGAGCTTCCTGCTGGTGCTCGTCCTGCCGATCGGCATCGGCGTGCTCCTGGCGGTCTTCGCGGACGACGGCGGTCAGGGGCTCACGGGTGACTCGGCTCGGAATGCGCTCGTGCTCTACAGCACGAGCGGCACGATGCTCTCGTCGCTGATCGTCGCGGTGATCGGCGCTCTCGTGGTCACCGGCGAGTACGGCACCGGCATGATCCGCTCCTCGTTCGCGGCGGTCCCGCGGCGGTCGGTCGCGCTGGCGGCGAAGGCGATCGTCCTCGCCGTGGTCGTCTTCGTCACGAGCGCCGTGAGCGTGTGGGCAACCGCCTTCATCACCCTGCCGATCGCGGCGGGGCGGAACGTCGAGGCGTCGCTGGACGCGAGCGTCGCGATGCCGTTGCTCGGCGCCTCCGTCTACCTGACGCTCATCGCGCTGCTCGCCTTCGCGGTCGGGGTGGTCCTGCGTTCCACCGCCGGGGCGATCGCGGGTGTGCTCGGGCTGATGCTCGTCGCCCCGGTCGTGGTGCAGCTGGTGCAGTCGTTCACCGGAGCGGAGTGGCTCGGCACGCTGACCAACCTGCTGCCGCAGAACGCCGGCCAACCGCTCATGCAGTTCGGCACCGAGGTGACGTCGGGGTGGCACGACGGCGTCCTAGCCTTGGGGGGATGGAGCGGATTCGCGGTACTGCTGGCCTGGGTGGTCGTCGCCTCGGTGACGGCGCTCGCCCTGGTCGAGAAGCGGGACGCGTGACCTCTGCCGACCTCGCCCCCGGTGCCGTCCAGGACGGCGCCGGGGGCATCGCCCTGCCCGACGCACCCGGCCGACTCCGGCGGTTCTGGACGCGCCACCCGGTCCTGACCGATGCGCTGCTCATGGTCTTCTGGGGCGCGATCGAGGTCCTCGTGGCGTTCCGGAGTGCGTGGCAGGTCGACGGGAGCCCCGCCGCTCGGCTCACGGTCGTCGTCCTCGTGGTCATCGCCGTCTCCGGCGTCCCGCTCCGGCGCACGCACCCCGCGGCGACGGCCGTGCTCGGCCTCGCATCCGTCGTCGCGATGACGTGGACCCAGGCCGGGTACTCGCCGGTGCTCTTCACCGTCTACGCCGCGACCGTATGGTGGTCGCGTGCCGCCGGATGGTGGACGGCCGCGGTCGCCACGGTGCTGGCCGCCGGGGCCACGGCCCTCCGCGTCTGGGTGATCGCACCCGGATCCGGCGGGCTCGCGGACGTCCTGTACCCCCAGCCCACGGCCTTCCTGCTCGCAGCGGTGCTGATCGGGATCAACGTCGCCAACCGCCGCCGCTACACGCAGGCCCTGATCGACCGCGCGCACCAGCTGGCCCGGGAGCGCGACCAGCAGGCGCAGCTCGCCACCGCCGCGGAACGGGCCCGGATCGCGCGCGAGATGCACGACATCGTGTCCCACTCGCTCACGGTGATGGTGCGGCTGGCCGAGGGCGCGGCGGCCGGGTCCTCCGCCGGGCCGTCGTCCGGCGGGGCCGAGTCCGCAGCGACGACGGCCATGCGCGGAGTCGCCGACGTCGGCCGCGGCGCGATGGGGGACATGCGCCGCATGCTCGGGGTGCTCGGCGGCGACGGTGAACCCGCGCTCGCGCCGCAGCCGGGCGTCCACGACGTCCCGCAACTCGTCGACCGGTTCCGTGCGCTGGGCACGCCCGTCGCCCTCGAGCTCGTCGGCGTCGTCCCCGAGGACGACGCCCTGCAGCTCGCCGTGTACCGGGTCGTGCAGGAGGGCCTCACCAACACCGCCCGGCACGCGCAGCACGTCCGATCGGTGGAGGTGCAGATGGCCGCGTCCGCCACCGAGGTCACCGTGGTCGTCACCGACGACGGTCGGACGGGAGGCCCGGCTCGGCCCGACGGGTCGGCCCACGCCACGACGGGGTCGGGTCGAGGGCTCATCGGGATCGAGGAGCGCATCCACGCGCTGGGTGGGCAGGTTCGCGCGGGCTCCCGCGACGGCACCGACGGTTGGCACATCCGGGCGACGATCCCGGTCAGGACGGAGGACCGATGATCCGCGTCGCGATCGTCGACGACCAGCAACTCATCCGGACCGGGTTCCGGCTGCTGCTCGAGGCGCAACCCGACATCGAGGTCGTCGGTGAGGCCGGCGACGGCGGTGCGGGCGTGCGGCTCGTCCATGCCCTGCGTCCGGACGTCGTGCTGATGGACGTCCGGATGCCCCACGTCGACGGCGTCACGGCGACGGCCGCGATCGTCGAACAGGTCCCCGAGACCCGGGTGCTCGTGCTGACGACCTTCGACCTGGACGAGTACGCGTTCGGTGGCCTGCGTGCCGGGGCGAGCGGGTTCCTGTTGAAGGACGTGAGCGCCGCGCAGCTCCTCGACGCCGTCCGGTCGGTGGCAGCGGGCGAGGCCGCCGTCTCACCGCGGGTGACGCGGCGGATGCTCGAGCTCTTCGGCTCCGTGCTGCCGGACGACCGGCCGGCGGGTCCGGACCCGCTGGAGCCCCTGACCCCGCGTGAGCGCGACGTGCTGCTCGCGATGGCCCGCGGGCTGTCGAACCCCGAGATCGCCGCACACTTGGTGACGAGCGAGTCCACGGTCAAGACCCACGTCGGGCGGGTGCTCGGCAAGCTCGAGCTGCGCGACCGGGTGCACGCGGTCATCTTCGCCTACGAGCACGGTCTCGTCCCGCGGTCCTGACCGGGCGCCGATCGCGCGGCGCGGGCGTGCTCAGCTGCGGGGAGCGCGCGAGAAGAACAGGGTGATCGCGCCGAGGGTGATGGACGCCACGATGAGCACCCAGGCGAGCACGGGGATCAGCCCGTCCCACGGGGTGAACAGGAGCACGATGCCGATCACCAGCACGACGGCGGCGGCGATCAGCACGAGGCGGTGCGGTCTTGCCGGGGTTCTGGTCACAGGTGCACCGTACGCGACGGGACTGCGGACGGGCGCAGTCGCGCGCCGCTAGCCTGGCCGCAGTGACACGTTCTCCCGCTCTGTGACGCAGAGCCCATCCAGCGACACCGGTTCGCTCCTCGGACGAGGGGTGGTGGTCTCGTGCGCCCGGAACGGGGACTCCCGACGGAGTTCCCCAGCACCCCGGCGCCCTGTCGAGACCACTCCAGAGAGACCGTCCGTCCATGACTCCTTCTTCTGCTCCTGCTTCTCCCGCCGACCGCTCGGCACTCCGCGCTTCGTGCGGTGACTGCTTCGCGCTCTGCTGCACCGCCTTCGGGTTCCAGCGGTCCAGTGACTTCCCGATCGACAAGCCCGCAGGGACACCGTGCCGCAACCTGGCCGACGACTTCTCCTGCACGATCCACCAGGCCCTCCGCCCACGGGGCTTCACCGGATGCACCACCTTCGACTGCTTCGGGGCCGGCCAGTACGTCTCGCAGGTCCTGTTCGACGGCACGAGCTGGGTCGACGAACCCGACTCGAAGCCCGAGATGTTCCGGGCCTTCGCCGTCGCCCGGCAGCTCCACGAGATGCTCTGGTACCTGGCCGAGGCGGTGTCCCGCTCGACGACTCTGGGGTCGGCGGAAGTGCCGACCGTGCTCCGGGTCCGCATCCAGCAGATCCTCGACGGCGAGTTGGCCGACGTCCTCGCGGTGGACGTCGAGTCGCTCCGGTCCGAGGTCCGTTCTGTCCTGATCGACGTCAGCGCGGAGGCCCGAGGTGGGTACCCCGCCGCCGGCGACGCGGTCGGTGACCTGCACCCGTCGGCAGACCTGGCCGGCTGCGACCTCCGTGCCCGTTCCCTGGCCGGGGCCGACCTGCGCGGTGCGGTCCTGATCGCCGCGGACCTGCGGGGCTGCGACCTGTCGGGCGTGGACCTGCTCGGGGCGGACCTGCGCGATGCCCGGCTCGGGGGAGCGGACCTGTCGAACGCGGTGTTCCTGACTCAGCCCCAGGTGAACGCTGCCCAGGGCGACGCGTCCACGGTGCTCCCCGACGATCTGGAGCGCCCCGGGCACTGGTCCGTCCCGTGATCCGGGTCAGGGCAGGACGATGACCTTGCCGGCGATCCGACCGGCCGCGCCCTCGGCGTGCAGTGCGGGCAGCTCGGCGAGCGGGATGCGTCGCGTGACCTCGACGGTCAGAGCGCCGTCGTCCACCAGCGCGACGAGCTCCGTCAGGCGTTCTCGGTTCGGCAGGACGAACACGGTCGCTGCACGAACGCCTCGGGACTCGTCGCCCGGGGTGGCCATGAACGCCGTCGTGCTCACGACGACTCCGCCGTCACGGACCGCTGCGACGTCAGCCGCGAACTGCTCGGGATCGATCGGCGCCAGGTTGAGCAGCACGTCGACCTGACCGTCGAGGGCGTCGAGCACGTCGGTGTCGGTGTGGTCGATGACCTGGTCGGCACCGGCCGCGCGCACGGCATCGGCGCTGCGGGGGCTGGCGGTCGCGACGACGTGTGCTCCGGCGCGCTTGGCGAGCTGGACGGCGTACTTGCCGACGACCCCGCCGGCACCCACGACGAGCAGACGCTGCCCGGCGGTGAGCCGGCCGTCATCGAACAGGGCCTGCCATGCGGTCAGCGCGACGGACGGCAGTGCGGCAGCGTCGGCCAGTGGGATGCTCGTGGGTGCTGCCACGACGGCCTCGGCGGGTGCGACCACGTACTCGGCTGCGCCGCCGTCGCGCTCCATCGGCAGGAACGCGATGACCGCGTCGCCCACGGTCAGACCGGTCACGCCGTCGCCGATCGCGTCGACCGTGCCGGAGACGTCGTAGCCGGGGACGTGGGGCAGCTGGATCGGGATCGGCAGGAAGCCGGCTCGCATGCCGTTGTCTGCGGCGTTGTACGCGGACGCCGCGACGCGCAGTCGCACCTGACCCGCTGCAGGGGTCGGCTGCTCGACCTCGCCGTACTCGAGGACCTCAGGTCCGCCGATTTCGTGGAACTGCACTGCCTTCATGGTGATGCCCTCTCGTAGTTGCTTCGAATTCGAAGCGCTTGCTCGGGACGCTAACACTGCTTCGAACTCGAAGCAACAGGTAGGATGGCTGCATGAGCGACACCCCCACCGCACTGACCCCGACACAGATCGGCGCCTACTTCGCGCTGACCGAGGTGAGTGCGCTCCTGCGCCCCGCGGTCGAGAAGCAGCTCCGCGACGTCGGCGGGTTGAGCTACGTGCAGTTCCAGCTCCTGGCGCGGTTGGGGGATGCTCCGGAGGGGCACCTGCGCATGACGGACCTGGCTGACGGCGTCGTCTACAGCCGCAGCGGTCTCACCTACCAGGCACAACTGCTCGAACAGCGCGGCCTCGTCACCAGGTCGCCATCGCCCGACGACGAACGCAGCACCGTCGTCGCCATCACCGACGCGGGGCGTGAAGTCCTTGCCGACGTGTTCCCCGGTCACATCGGCACCGTGCACGGACTCCTGTTCGCACCGATCACGGACGACGACGCGAGCGACCTCGCCCGGATCCTCGGACGCATCAGCGAACACCTGCGAGCGAACCCACCGCGGTCGGCGTCGCGACGATCCGCGAAGGGGGCGTCCGCATGACCGTCGGAGCGCGCGGCGCTCGGTGGATCATCGTCGGCTCGGTCGTCGTGGGGCTGGCGCTGACCGTCTACGCGACGTCGTACTGGCTGTTCCCGTCGTCGTTCCAGCGCCAGGAGCGGTTGCTCGACGGATCGATCAACCCGCGCGCGTGGGCCGACCTGCTCGTCTCGTACGTGCTCGCGCTCGGCTGCTTCGTGGTCGCCGGATGGGTGGGCGTTCTGCGGCGCAGGGCCCGCCGCCGCTGAGGCGTCAGCTGCGCGTGCGTGACCGTCGCCGCACCACGGTGCCGACGACGAGTGTGGCGAGCCCGAGCGCGATCCCGATCAGACCGAGCAGGTAGCCGAACAGCATCAGGATGCCGCCGCCGATGTTCGCACCGCCCCCGGTGTCGTTCGCGAGCGACCACCCACCGATCCCGACCGACAGGAAGGCGCCCAACAGGAACACCGTGCACATCACGTGCAGGACCCTCGTGCTCTGGGAGGTCATGGCGACTCGCTTCCGTGCGTGGACCGGTACCGGATGGTAGCGCGACCTGCGAGGGTGGAGCGATGACCCTCGAGATGCTCTGGGAACGTGCCGATCCCGCCCAGGTGCTGCGGAGCCGCTTCGGGTTCACGGACGTCGCCGCTGCCGAGGACTGGGTCATCCGGACGCTCGAGCGGTGGTGGGGCATGGGCGTCGTCATGTGCGAGCGCATTGTGATGAGCGACCACAACGCACTCGCCTGGGTCTCGACCGCTGGCGACCGGATGCTCCTGAAGTGGTCGATCGCACCGGAGGGGTTCGAGCGCTTGGCGTTCGCGGCGGACCTCACGACGTGGCTCGCGGATCGCGGCCTGCCCGTTTCCGCCCCGGTGCGGACGCTCGACGGACGGGTGCAGGTCGAGGACGACGGGGTCTCGATGGGGCTCCAGCACGTCATCAGCGGAACACTGCTGGACGTCCGCGATCCGGCACAAGTCCACGCAGCCGGCGCGACGCTGGCCCGCTTCCACGACGCCCTGCGCGACAGCCCCGATCGGGCGCCCGCAGCCGGTGTGCGCCCGCCGCCGATCCCACTCGTGCAGCAGGTCGAGGGCTGGCTCGAGGCTGCGCCGATGCACTTGCCGGAGCATGTCCGGCGGGCGCTTCGACGCCGGCTCGAGACCGCGCCCCCCGACGGCTTGCCGGTCCAGATCGTGCACGGCGACTACCGGGCGGCGAACGTCTTGTGCGCCGACTCGGACGTCGTCGCCGTCATCGACTTCGAGGACCTGCGGCTCGACCACCGCATCCTCGAGCTGGCACGCTCGGCCGTCCTGCTCGGGACGCTCTTCCACGACTGGGGGCCGGTCCCCGAGGCGGTCCACTGGCAGCTGCTCGACGGCTACCGCTCGGTGAGCGCGCTCACTACGGACGAACTCGCGTGGTGGGACGTCCTGGTGCTCTGGAACACGATGCTGTTCGTCCCGTCGGGGGATGACCCCACAGGCTGGGGTGCTGCTGCCGAGGCGCTCGCCGGCTAGCGGACGCTGCGCTTCGCCGCCCGGGCGACGATCACGAGCGCGGCGACCCCGAGTGCGATCCCGGCGATGCCGACGACCATGCCGCCCATGTACATGAACCCCGCGGCGAAGTTCACGCCGGTGCCGTCCGGGGTGAGGATCGTCCAGATGGAACCACCGGCGGTGAGCAGGAAGCCCAGACCGAGGAAGACGATCGCGAGGGTGACGATCGAGCGGATGTGGTGCATCGTCCGAACCTACCGAACCCGCACCGGTGGCAGAGTGGCGTGATGGGGAGCATCCGGAACATCGCGGTCGGGCTGCCGGTCAAGGACGGCCACGTGCTGCTGTCCGAGTCGTTCGACGGAGTGCGGGACCTCCGGTTCCACCGTGCAGTCGGCGGCGGCATCGAGTTTGGCGAGACCGCGGTCCAGGTGCTCCGCCGGGAGTTCCGCGAGGAGCTCGACGTCGCCCTTGACGAGGTCCGGCTGCTCGGTGTCCTCGAGAACCTGTTCGAGTACGAGGGGCAGCCCGGACACGAGTACGTCCACGTGTTCGCCGTCCGGTTGGCCGACCTGGACGCGGTGCCGCTCGACGCTGAACTCGTGGTGCTGGACGAGGGCAGCCCGGTGCGCTGGGCGCCCGTCGACACGGACGTCCCGGTGTTCCCGGACGGCGTGCTCGAACTGCTCGCAGGCACCGTCCCGGCGACGCAAGGTGACCACTCGACCCGCTGACGTCACGATCCCGTCACGACGGGCGCTTTCCCAGCGGACACGGCGGTGTTCCGCGGCGAAGTCCCGGCGACCGCCCGAGATCGGCTGGGACGCTCCCGAACGACGGCACCAGATCGGTGCGGTGATGCACCACGGGGGATCCAGAGCGATGACGATGAGACGTGCAGGGGGAGCCGCGCTCGGCTTCGTGGGCGGCAGTGTGCTCGCCGGGTTGATGGTCGGTGTGGGCGTGACGCCGATGATCGCGGTCGCCGGGGTGAGCACGACGTCGGCGATCGGGGTGTTCGAGTCGCTGCCGGAGCACATCGAGATCGGGGACCTGCCGCAGCGCAACCAGGTCTGGGCGTACCGCGGTGGCGAACCGGTGCACCTGGCGAACGTGTGGGCGCAAGACCGGCAGGAGCTGTCGTTCGACCAGATCAGCGACCAGCTGAAGCACGCTGCGGTCGACGGCGAGGACAAGCGGTTCTACGAGACCGGTGGTGTGGATGCGACGTCGATGGTCCGCTCCCTGGTGAGTGTTGCCGCGTCGCAGGGCGAGGGCGGATCGGGTGGCTCGACGCTCACGATGCAGCTCGTGCGCAACATCAAGATCCAGCGGGCGAGCGAGCTGCCGACGCTCGAAGAGCAGAAGGCCGGCTACAAGGAGGCGACGAAGCGGTCGCCCCAGCGGAAGCTCGCCGAGATGAAGCTCGCGATCGGCCTGGCGAAGAAGTACACCAAGGAGCAGATCCTGACGGCGTACCTGAACATCGCGTACTTCGGCGACCAGACCTACGGCGTGCAGTCGGCCGCGCAGCACTACTACGGCAAGTCCGCCACCGACCTGACCCCGGCCGAGGCGGCATCGCTCATCGCGATCGTGCAGTGGCCGGAGCGCCGCGACCTGTCCACGCCGGACCACTACCGCGACAACGCCGCGCGGCGGAACGTGATCCTCCGCTCGATGCACGAGCAGGGGCACCTGACGACCGACGAGTACCGCACGGCACGGTTGTCGCGGCTGGCCGACTACGTCCGGATCACCGCGCCGCAGCAGGGGTGCGAGGCCGTCGAGACCGGGGCGGAGTTCTTCTGCGACTACGCCAAGCGCATCGCCGCACGTCTGCCGCAGCTCGGCGCGACGAAGCAGCAGCGCGCCGATGCTTGGCGGACGGGTGGGTACCGCATCCAGACGACGCTCGACCTCGACCTGAACGCGAAGCAGAAGGAACTGCTCGACCGGTACGACCCGAAGACCGAGACTCGTCTCGCGCTGGGCGCGACGCTGAACACCGTCGAGGCGGGCACCGGCCGGGTGCTCACGATGGCGCAGAACACCGACTACGACCGGTCGGAGCAGGCGCCACCGACGGCGACGTCGCTGAACTACGCAGTCGACCAGGCCGACGGAGATTCGACGGGCTTCCAGACCGGCTCGACGTACAAGATGTTCACGCTGCTGGCGTGGCTCGAGGCCGGCCGCAGCCCGGACACGGTCGTGAACGGTACGCCGCACCCGCAGAGCACGTGGACGGCGTGCGGCGAGCAGACGACGGCCTTCTGGCAGCCGAAGAACGACTCGCCCGGCCAGAAGGGGCCGTACTCGGTCCGCTCGGCCACGGCCCAGTCCGTGAACGCTGCCTACCAGTCGATGGCGGCGCAGCTCGACCTGTGCGACATCCGCGACGTCGCGAAGCGCCTCGGTGTGCACCTTGCCGCCGGCGGCGAGCTGCCGTGGAACCCCGCGTCGCTGCTCGGCACCGAGAGCATCGCGCCGCTGACGATGGCGGCGGCGTACGCGGGCGTCGCGAACGGCGGTCGGTACTGCGCGCCGGTCGTCATCGACCAGGTCACCGCACCGGACGGTACGGAGCTCGGCGGGCAGCCGCGCACCTGCTCGCAGGCGGTCTCGCCGCAGACCGCGGCGACCGCGTTCGAGGTCATGCAGGGCGCGTTCCGGGGCGGCACGGCGAGCGGCGGCCAGACCCCGGACGGCACCACGCTGTTCGGCAAGACCGGTACGGCCGACGCCGCCGACCAGGTGTGGTTGGTCGGCGGGAGCTCGCGCGCGGTGACCGCGTACTGGCAGGGCAACACCGACGGCGGGAAGCACAACCTGCGGTACTACTCGAACGGTCAGGGCGGCACCTACGCGGGGTCCCGCGCAGCGGTCTGGCGCGATGCGCAGACCGCGGTGAACGCCGCCTTGCCGGTGGGCTGACGACAGCAGCGGGTCACGTGCCCGAGACGCACCACAGAACGGACGGGAGGCCCGTTGCCAGCTGGCAACGGGCCTCCCGTCTGATCGTTGGTTGCGTCCTAGGACAGCTTCTTGCTGTCCTCGAGCCAGCCCGCGAGTTCCGTCATGTAGCCGGCCTGCGAGGCGTAGTCGAGCGCGGGGAAGGTGAAGCTGTGCACCTGGCCGGCCTCGAGTGCCGCGTTGTCGGCGAAGGTCGGCTGCTTCTCGAGG
The DNA here is from genome assembly GCF_054060195.1 of Curtobacterium sp. PvP017. NCBI lineage: Bacteria > Bacillati > Actinomycetota > Actinomycetes > Micrococcales > Microbacteriaceae > Curtobacterium > Curtobacterium sp. PvP017. Next base: position 731,001 of record NZ_JBSSCY010000001.1, on the reverse strand, counting down.
TCCGCGACCTGGTAGCCCTGCTGCGACAGCAGCAGGACGTCGGCCTTGATCTGGCCCGCGTTCTCCCACGAGTAGATGCCCCAGTAGAAGCCCTTCGGCTTCGGGTTCACGAAGTCGACCCCGAACGACGAGTACATCTGCAGCAGCGGCTCGTCGGTCGGGCGGGTGACGTAGGCGCCGTCACCGTCGGCGTACATGGAGACGACCGAAAGGTCCTGCTCCTTCGCGACCTTCTCGAGCTCGTCGCCGGCGGTGTCGAAGCGCTTCTCGGCGGCCTCGATCGTCGACTCCTCGGCACCGAGGGACTCGCTCAGGTCGGCGATCTTCTCGATGACGTCCTCGCCCTTGCCGCCCCACTTGACCTGGACGACCGGCGCGATGGCCTCGATCTGCTTCTCCTGCTCGTTGTCCTTGAAGCCGTAGCCGGGCTGCGTGTCGTCGAGCGTGCCCTTCTCGTCGGTCGGGTACACCGAGGTCACGACCAGGTCGGGCTTCAGCGCGGCGAGCTTCTCGAGGTCGATGTCGCCGTACCCGGTGCCGAGCTGCGTGATGCCGTCGGTGTCCAGGTCGTCGAAGCGGGCGTCCTTCGCCATGGTCAGCTGGCCGAAGGTGCCGACCGGCTTCAGGCCGTACTCGATGAACGAGATCGCGATGTCGTTCAGCACGACGACGCGCTTCGGCGTGTGGTCGACCTTGACGGTCGTGCCGGTGGCGTCCTCGTAGGACCAGGCCTTCGACGCCGAGGTGTCACCGTCGGAGTCGTTCGAGTCGGTGCTCGAGCAGCCGGCGAGGAGGAGGGCCGAGACGGCCACGGAGGTCAGGAGGGTGGCTCGGAGGGAGCCGCGTCGGGAGAGCTTCACGTTAGGAGAGGCTAACCTAAGTCTGTTGCGCCCGCCAGCACGGTGTCGCGTTCACGGTGCAGCGACGGGTCGTGCTCGTCGGCCTCGGGCACGATCATCGGGGCGCCGGTCACGGGGTCCGGGAACACGCGCGCGTGCAGCCCGAAGGCGCGCTCGAGCAACGCGGGGGTCAGCACCTCGTGCGGTGCGCCGTCGGCGGCGACGCCGCCGTCGTGCAGGACGACGAGCCGGTCGGAGAACCGGGCCGCGAGCGACAGGTCGTGCAGGACCATCACGATGGTGGAGCCCTGCTCGCGGTTGAGTCGGCGCACCAGGCGCAGGACCTCGAGCTGGTGTGCGAGGTCCAGGTAGGTCGTCGGCTCGTCGAGCAGCAGCGTGTCGGCCTGCTGCGCGACCACCAGGGCGATCCACGCACGCTGGCGCTGCCCGCCCGACAGGCTCGCGACGTCGCGGTGCGCGACGTCGGTCAGTCCGGTCGCCGCGATGGCCTGCTCGGCCACGTCGGCGTCGTCCGCGGTCCACGGCTTCGCCCAGGACTGGTGCGGGTTGCGCCCGCGCATCACCAGGTCGAGCACGCTCGTGCCGGCGGGTGCGACGGGGGACTGCGGCAGGATCGCGAGCTTCCGGGCGACCTGGCGGTTCGGCTCCTTGCGGATCGGGGCGCCGTCGAGCAGGACCTCGCCGGACTGCGGCTTCAGCACCCGACCGAAGGCCTTGAGCAGGGTCGACTTGCCGCAGCCGTTCGCGCCGAGGAACGTCGTCACGGTGCCCCGCTCGACCCGCAGGTCCAGGTCGGTCAGCACCGGGTGCCGGTCGTAGCCGACGGACAGGCCGCGGGCCTCGAGGACCGGGGTGGACAGCGGCTTGGTGGACGGCGTCGTGCTGGACGGCGTCGTGCTGGACGGGGGAGTCATCGGGACATCTCCTTGCGGTGACGGATGAGGAGCCAGATCAGGTACGGGGCGCCGATCACGGTCGTGATGATGCCGACGGGCACCTGCCACGGGAACGCGGCGCGCGACAGCAGGTCCGCGGCGAGGACGAGTGCGGCGCCGAGCAGTCCGGCGAGCAGCAGGGGCGGGCGGTTCGTCCCGGCCAGCCGGAGCCCCACCTGCGGGACCACGAACGCCACGAAGCCGACCGGTCCCGCAGCGGCGACGGCAGCCGCGGTGAGCACGACGGCCAGCGCGATCACGAGCAGGCGGTGCCGCTGCACGGCGAGCCCCACCCCGGTGGCGACCTCGTCACCGAGCTGTCCGATGCCGAGCGCCGCGCTCGTCGCCAGGGCGATCGGCACCGCGACCGCGGCGACGATGAGCAGCGGCCAGACGCTCGACCACGAGGTGCTCGACAGACTGCCGACGAGCCACTGCGACGCGGCGGTGGCGAGGGTGATCTTGGCGCGGACGAGCAGGTAGCTCGTCACCGCGTCGAGGGTGGCGCTGACGCCGATGCCGACCAGGATGAGCCGGTAGCTCTGCACCCCACCGCGCCAGCCGAGCCCGTACACGACGGCGGCGGCGATCAACGCACCGATCGTCGCGGCCACCGGGATCCCGCCGCTGAGCACGAGCGAGGACACCGAGTACGTGCCACCGCCGAGCACGATGGCCGCCACGGCGCCGACGCTCGCCCCCGACGTCACGCCGATGATGTCCGGGGTGCCCAGGGGGTTCCGGGTGAAGGTCTGGGTCAGCGCCCCTGCGATGCCGAGCGTGAGACCGACGAGTGCCCCGGTGAGGACGCGCGGCAGTCTGAGTGTGGTGATGATGAAGGCGTCCGGGCCAGTCTCGAGCCCGACCAGGGAGCGGACGACGATGCCCGGGGCGATCCAGGTGGAGCCGATCGCGACGCCGAGGACGACGAGCACCAGGACGGCGCCGAGTGACGCGACCGTGTACCAGAACACCCGTGGGCGCCAGGCGAGGCCGATCGGTCCGATGCGGACGCCGGCGCGGCCGGGCGCACGGACCGCTGCGCCCGTCACAGGGACACCAGCGATCGGCGACGGGCGACGGCGACGAACACCGGACCGCCGATGACGGCGAGGACGATGCCCACCTCGACCTCCGAGAACCCGCCGATGAGCCGCCCCACGACGTCGGCGAGCAGGACGAGCGCGGCGCCGACGAGTCCCGACACCGGCAGCGTCCACCGGTGCCCGGTCCCGACGAGTGCACGGGCGACGTGCGGCACGGTCAGGCCGACGAAGCCGATCGGGCCCGCGGCGGCGGTCGCGCCGGCAGCGAGCAGGGTGATGCCGCCGAGCCCGACGAGCCGCGCGACGAGCACGTTCTCGCCCAGGCCCTTCGCCAGGTCCGACCCGAGCCCGAGTGCGTCGAGGGCCCGGACGTTCACGACCGCGAGCACCAGCCCGGCGACCAGGAACGGCCACACCGCGCCGAGGACGTCGAGCTGCCGTGCGGCGAGGGAGCCGACGACCCACAGTCGGTACGCGTCGAGCGAGTCCTGGTCGGTCAGCACGACGAACGAGGTCAGCGCGCCCAGCAGGGCCGAGACCGCGGCGCCGGCGAGGGCGAGCGGGACCGGGCTGGCGGTACCGCTGCCCGCGACGGTCACGGAGAACACCACGACGCTCGCGACCAGCGCACCGCCGAGGGCGAACCACACCGTCGCGCCGGTGCTGGTCACGCCGAACACGTAGACGCCGAGGACGACGGCCAGCCCGGCACCCGACGAGACCCCGAACAGTCCGGGGTCGGCGAGCGGGTTGCGGGTGTGCCCCTGCATCAGGAGCCCCGCGATCCCCAGGGCCGCACCGACGGCGGCACCGATGAGCGTGCGCGGGATCCGGGAGCCCCAGACGATCGCCTCGTCGGTCGTCGACCCGGTCCGCAAGAGGCCGTCCAGCACCCGGTCGACGCCGATCCGGTTGCTGCCGAGGAGCATGCTCGCGACCGCCACCAGGACCAGCACGACGACCAGTGCGGCGATCACCAGGACGCGGCGGCGGACGGCGGTGCGGTGGACGCCGAGGGCGGTGGTCGCATCGGGGACGCGGGCCTCCGGGACGGAAGCCAGAGTGGGAGAGGGGGCTGGCACGGAGAACATCTTAGGTTAGCCTTGCCTCATGGCGAAGACTCCGCGGCTCCTGCCCGAGAATCCCCGGCTCTTCCGCGCCCGGGTCCTGCGGACCGAGCGCACCACGCCGTCGATGCACCGCGTCACCGTCACCGGTGACGACCTGCACGAGTTCCCGTTCCTGGGCTTCGACCACTGGTTCCGTCTGTTCACCGGGCGCCCGGACCAGGACGCGTTCCGGATGCCGGACCTGGACGGCAAGAAGTGGTGGCCGACGTTCCTGGCCATCCCCGAGGACGTCCGCCCGCACTGCGCGAACTACACCGTCGCCGCGTTCCGCCCGATGCCCGACGGCACCGCCGAGATGGACATCGACTTCGTCGTGCACACCGACGCCGACGGCGAGCCCGAGGGCCGCGCCGCCATCTGGGCGTGTGCGGCCCGACCGGGTGACCAGCTGGCGATGCTCGACCAGGGCTGCATCTTCGACTGCCCGGACGACACCAGCGAGGTCGTCATCGCGGCCGAGGAGACCGGCCTGCCCGGCGTGCTCGGCATCGCCGCGTCGCTGCCCCGGGACACCGTCGGCCGCATCATCCAAGAGGTCCCCACCGCCGGGGACGTCCGCGAGATCGACGCACCCAGCGGGGTGACCGTCACGTGGATCGTCCGCGACGAGGTGGACCACCACGCCGTGCCGGGTCGCGCCGCGCTCGCCGAGCTGCAGCGGCACGTCCCCGTCGACGACCGGGGCTACGCGTTCGTGGTCGGCGAGTCGACCCTCGCGACCGAAGGGCGCCGGCACCTGCACCGTGCGGGTCTGCCGAAGTCACGCATCACGTTCTCGGGCTTCTGGAAGCACGAGGCCAAGGAGTCCGTCTCTGCCTGAGCGGCGCTCGTTCCTTCCCCTGGCGCCTGCGATGCCTGGTGCCTTCGGGCGTACCGTCACAGAACTTCTCGCCGGGTACGCCCGTTTCCGCCAGGTACGCCCGATCCCGGCAGGCGACCCACGCCCGAGACGCGACCGACCGACGGACGGGAGGCCCGGTGCCAGCTGGCACCGGGCCTCCCGTCCGTCGTGGGGTGGCGTCAGCCCTTGAGGCCGGAACCCGTCACGCCCTCCACGATCTGCCGCTGGAAGATCAGGTAGAGGATGATCAGCGGCAACGCCGCCAGGATCGCTCCGGCCTGGATGTCCGCGTAGCGCTGACCGAAGCTGCCCTGGACCGTGGCGAGCCCGACCGGGATCGTCATGAGGTCCGGGTTCGACAGCACGAACAGCGGCAGCAGCAGGTTGTTCCAGACACCGACGAACGTCAGGATCGTCACCGCGGCGATCACCGGACGCGACAGCGGCAGGATGACCGACCAGTAGATCTTCCAGATGTTGGCGCCGTCGATGCGTGCCGCTTCCTCCAGCTCCTTCGGGATCCCGTCGAAGAACTGCTTGAAGATGAACACCGCGATCACGGCGGGCACCTGCGGGAAGATGACCGACCAGTAGGTGTTCAGCAGGCCGACGGCGTTGAGCTCCTGGAAGATCGGGATGATCAGGACCTGCGTCGGGATCATGATCCCGAGGATGATGAGCAGGAACGCGATGTTCCGACCGCGGAACACCAGGCGGGACAACGCGAACGCCGCCATCGAGGCGAACATGACGGTCAGGACGGCCGTGACGACGCTCGTGATGGCGCTGGCGAGGTACCAGTTCCAGATGTCGCCGGCCTGGAACAGTGCCGCGTAGGAGTGCAGCGTCGGGTTCCAGTTCGACAGGATCGAGTTCGCGCCGAGGGCGGCGACGCCGTTGTCGGACAGCGACGTCTTCAGGGCGAACAGGCTGGGGATGAGCCAGATGATCGCGAAGACGATCAGGATGATGCCGGCGACCAGGTTGAAGCCCTTGCCGGAGACGCCGATCTTGGCGGCGTTCGCGGGCGCGGCGGCCGAGACGCCGGTGCGGAGCTTGGCGCGGCCGGTGGTGATGCTCTCGGTGGCGGTCATGTCAGGCCCCGATCTCTCGCTTGGCGGCAGCGCGCTCGACGAGCTGCCGGATGACCGCGATCGCGACGATCACGATGAACAGGAGCACCGACGCTGCCGAGGCGGCGCCGAGTCGGTTGTCGGTGAAGCCGACGCCCGTGATGAGCTGCAGCGAGACCTGGGTGGAGATGCCCGGTCCGCCGTTCGTCATCAGGTACACCTGGTCGAAGATCTTCAGGCTCGCGATGATCTGCAGCAGGATGACCAGCGTCGTGGTGCGGCCGAGCAGCGGCAGCGTGATCGACTTGATCTGCTGCCAGTTCGACGCACCGTCGACGGCGGCCGCTTCGTACAGTTCGCGCGGGATCTCCTGCAGGCCGGCCAGGTAGAGCACGAAGTTGAAGCCGAGGGTCCACCACACGGTGGCGATCGCGACACCGATCATCGCCGTGTTCGGGCTGGACAGCATGCCGGAGCCCGGGGTGAGGCCGATGGCCGACTGCATGCTGGCCCACAGGCCGGTCGCCGGCGTGAAGATGAACACCCAGATCAGCGAGATGGTCGCCGACGGCAGGATGAACGGCAGGAAGAACGCCAGTCGGAAGAACCACTGGCCGCGGTTCATCCGGTTCGTCAGGACGGCGAAGACGAACGCCAGGATGACGAGAGGCGGCGTCGTGTAGAGCGTGAACTGCAGGGTGTGCCAGAGCGACGACCAGAAGTCGGAGCGTCCGAGCATCTCCGCGTAGTTCGCGAACCCGGCGAAGCTGCCGAGGCCGGTGCGCACGGTCGAGGTGTTGAAGAAGCTCGAGACGATCATCCAGACCGTCGGGCCGAGCAGGAAGGCCACGTAGAACAGGCCGAACGGGGCGAGGAAGAGCCAACCGCTGCGGCCCTGGCCACGGGTGAGGCTCGTGCCGTAGGTGCGGCTCCGGCGCGGACGCGGCGCGGTGGTCGCGTCGGTCGCCCGGTCGAGGACAGGTGCTGTGGTCACGTCATCGTGCCTTTCGCGCGGTGTTCACGGCGTTCACGTGCCGGGCAGGTGCATGCCCGGTGGTCGCGGGCCCGGTCACAGTGGGCTCGGGGTGTTCAGGTAGGTCGCGAGCTGCGACTTGATGGCACGGAGTGCCTGCGCGGGCGACGAGCTGCCCTGCTGCACGAGTGCCAGCTGGGCGCCGACGGTGCCCTCGAAGGTCGAGCCGGAGCCGCCGTACCAGGCGGGGTCGTCGAACACGGCGGTCTCGGCTGCGGCGGCGTAGTTCGACTGGGGCTTGAGCTCCTTGTAGGCGCTGCTGTCGAACGTCGGGATGTAGGCGGGCACGTGCCCGCCCTCGGCCCAGGTCAGGCTCTGCTCGAGCATCTGCTTGATGAAGAGCATGTGCTGCTTGCGCTGCTCCGGGGTGCGGTCCTTCTTCGGCAGCACGAACGTGTGCGAGTCCGCCTGCGTCGCGGGCTTGTCGTACAGCTGCGGGATCGGGGCCATGCCGAACTTCAGTCCCTTGATGGACTGCGCGGTGCTGATCTCCCACTCGCCCTGCATGAAGAAGCCGGCCTTGCCGTCGAACATCAGGGACTGCGCCGTGGCGTAGTCGAGCGCCTTGTTCATCCAGCCCTGCTTGACCCACTTCTGGGTGCGGCTGGTGACCTCGTTGTAGGCGTCCTCGTTGACCGTGAGCTTCGCGCCGCCGTCGCTGATGAAGGGGGTCGCGTCGTTGATCTGGTTGTACATCGTCCAGAAGAAGCGCCACGGGGTGGCGGTCTCCGGCACGACGTTGGCGACGTTGAGGGCCGTGCCGCCGGTGACCTTTGCGACCGCGGCGAGGGCGCTCTCGAACGTGTCCATGCCGGACAGGTCCTTGAGGTTGCCGTCGGCGTCCAGCAGGCCCGCCTTCTTGCACACGTCGACGTTGTAGAAGAGCACGAAGGGGTGCGTGTCGAGCGGGATGGCGATGTTGTTGCCGTCGGTCTTCTGTGCCGTCCACGCCTTCTGGTTGAAGTCGGCGGCGCTGAGGCCGACGCTCGCCAGGTCCTCGGACGTGATCGGGTCGAGCAGGTCGCCGTCCCACAGCGGCTTCGCCCGGGTCAGGTGGGCGACCGCGACGTCCGGCGGCTTGTTCCCGACGGTGGCCAGTGTCAGCTTCGAGTAGTAGGGGTTGCCCCACGCGAACGTGGTGGCCTGCAGCGAGCTCGATCCGCCGTGCTGCTTCGCGTAGCCGTCCTCCATCGCCTGCATGCGGAGGCCGTCACCACCGCCGAAGAGGTTCCAGAAGACGAGCGTCTCGGGGTTGAGTGCACTGCCGGCCAGGCCGGCTGCGATCGGGCTCGAGCACGCGGCGAGCGGCAGGACCGTCGCGGCCGCCGCTCCTGCGGCGAGGAAGCCGCGGCGCGAGAGGCGCGACGCGGGTGTTGCTGGGCGGTTCGGCATGGCATCACTCCATCGGGATGGGCCGGTCTCGGGAACAGGGTCGGTGCTCCCGCCGGAGCATCGCTGTTCCGGACACGGAGCAGTGGGTCGCTGTTCCGTGAGCGCTCACATTAGCCCTCGCGTTCGCTGTCCGCCACCCCTTTCGCGTCGGCGTGGAACCCGGTAGCGTTTCGGTCAGGTGAGCGCTCACTTTCGTGACGGTCCGCTTCGCTTCCCGAGCGCCGGACCGTGCCCGCCCACCGCATGACCCGCAGTACCCGCTCTCGCACGATCGAAGGAGATCCATGCCCCGCACACACCTCGTCCTCGACGCCGCGTTCACCGTGGGGCCGGTGCGACGTCGCCTGTTCGGCGGGTTCGTCGAGCACCTCGGCCGCCACGTCTACGACGGCATCCACGAGCCCGCGCACGAGACCGCCGACGAGCACGGCTTCCGCAAGGACGTCGTCGAGCTCGTCAAGGAACTCGGCGTCTCCGCCATCCGCTACCCCGGCGGCAACTTCGTCTCCGGCTACAAGTGGGAGGACGGCGTCGGCCCCGTCGAGCAGCGCCCGAAGCGCCTCGACCTGGCCTGGCACTCGACCGAGACGAACGAGGTCGGCCTGCACGAGTTCCAGCACTGGCTCGACCAGGTCGGCTCCGAGCTCATGCTCGCCGTCAACCTCGGCACGCGCGGCACCGCCGAGGCGATCGAACTCCTCGAGTACGCGAACATCAACGCCGGCACCGCACTGTCCGAGTACCGCAAGTCGAACGGCCGCCAGGAGCCCTTCGCCATCAAGATGTGGTGCCTCGGCAACGAGATGGACGGCCCGTGGCAGCTCGGCCACAAGAACGCCGAGGACTACGGCAAGCTCGCCGCCATGACCGCCAAGGCCATGCGGCAGATCCAGCCCGACCTCGAGCTGGTCGCCTGCGGTTCCTCCGGAGCGTCGATGCCGACGTTCGGCGAGTGGGAGCGCACCGTCCTCGAGCACACCTACGACGACGTGGACTACATCTCGGCGCACGCCTACTACGAAGAGGGCGACGATCTGCCGTCGTTCCTCGCCGCGGGCGTGAACATGGACCACTTCATCAAGACGGTCACCACCGCCGCCGACCACGTGCAGGCGCAGAAGAAGTCCGACAAGCGCATCGACATCTCGTTCGACGAGTGGAACGTCTGGTCGATCACGAAGTGGAACGAGCAGCAGAAGACCTTCGGGCCGCAGGACTGGCCGGTCGCCCCGCGCCTGCTCGAGGACGTCTACACCGTCGCCGACGCCGTCGTCGTGGGTGGGCTGCTCATCTCGCTGCTCCGGCACGCGGACCGCGTCGCCTCGGCCTCGCTCGCGCAGCTCGTCAACGTGATCGGCCCGATCATGACCGAGCCCGGCGGCCCGGCCTGGCGCCAGACGACGTTCTTCCCGTTCTCGCTGACGTCGCGCCTGGCGAACGGCACGTCGCTGCAGGTCAAGGCCTCGGGCGACACCGTCGACGGCGGCAAGTACGGCGAGGTCCCGGTCGTGGACTCCGCCGCCACCGTGTCCGAGGACGGCAAGGCCGCGGTCTTCCTGATCAACCGCCACCCGTCCGAGTCGACCACCGTCACGATCGACCTCGCGGGCCTGGCGGCCTCGGGTGACGTCCGTGCCGAGGGCATCTGGGACGACGACATCCACGCCGTGAACGACCTGCCGTCCACCGAGCGCGTCGGGCTCCGCACGAACGAGACGGTCAGCCGCGACGGCGACACCATCACGATCGAGCTGCCGCCCGTGTCCTGGACCGCCGTGTCGATCGGCTGAGACGCCTCGGCGTGCGCTGCGGCGGGCGTCGAGTGAGCACAGAGGACGTCGGGCGGTCGCGCCCGACGTCCTCTGCTCGTTCCCGCGCGGGTGCGCGGGGGCCGAGTCTCGGCCTGGGCGACACTTCTCGCGCGCGCGGCCGCGAGATCGGTCGCTCACCGCGAGTCTCGGGGCAACGGGCTCGAGACTCGGCCGGGCGGCGGACGGGAGGCCCGTGGCGGGCTGGCACCGTGCCTCCCGTCCGGTGGGTCCAGGGATTGCGGGCCGAGTCTCGGCCTGGGCGACACTTCTCGCGCCCGCGGTCGCGAGATCGGTCGCTCACCGCGAGTCTCGGGGCGCGGCCAGCGGCCGGCCCGCGGGCGGGCCGCGTCAGCGCGTGGGCGGGGGCGCGGTGCTCGACCGCTCCACCAGGCGCACGGGCACCAGGTCGGGGGCGGAGGACACGGACTCGCCGTCGATCTGGGCGAGCAGGTTCGCGACCGCTCGGCGCCCGACCTCGTCGAACGACTGGTGCACGGTGGTGAGCGGCGGCCAGAAGGAGTCGGACTCGGGGGAGTCGTCGAACCCCACCACGCTGAGCGACGACGGCACGGACCGCCCGGACTCGTGTGCGGCGCGGAGCACGCCGAGGGCGGTCTGGTCGTTCGCGGCGAACACCGCGGTGATGTCCGGGCGTGCGGCGATCTCGAGCCCCGCCGAGTAGCCGTGCTCGGTCGTCCAGCCGCCGTGGAAGACCGGCGGGACGACCCGTCCGGCGCGCGACAGGGTGTCCTGCCACGCGGCCAACCGGCGTGCGGCGGAGTACGACGAGGTCGGTCCGGCGACGTGCCAGACGGTCTCGTGGCCCAGGTCGAGCAGGTGCTGCGTGGCCTGGCGGGCACCATCGGTCTGGTCGGTGTCGATCGCCGGGTGCTCGGTGCTGCCGGTGGAGTCGACGATGACCATCGGCACGCCGTCGGGCAAGACGACCTCGGCCGTGTCGATGATGTGCGACTCGATGATGATCACGACGCCGTCGACGGCCTGCTCGTGCAGGCGGGAGAACGCGGAGCGGACGCCTTCCTCGGTGCGCGAGGCCATCGGCAGCAGCGTGATCGTGAAGTCGGCGGCACCGGCGGCGTCGGCGATCGCCTCGAGCGTGCGCATGTTGCCGAAGGACGCGAGGGTGAACATGATCACGCCGATGGTGCGGAAGCGCCCTGATCGCAGGGCACGGGCTGCGCGGTTCGGGCGGTAGCCGAGGGCGTCCATCGCGCGCTGGACCCGGTCGCGGGTGTCCGGGCTGACATTGTCGAACCCTCGGGCGACACGCGAGACCGTCTGCATGGAGACCCCGGCTGCGTCGGCGACGGCGGCCATCGAGGGCGAGCGGCGGGTGCCGGCGGGGGACTCGGTCGTCATCGGCTCGCTCCTTCCGTTGCGGGTTCGCGCAGTCTGCCTCCCCGGACGGTAGTGCATGTTGACGTTGCCATGCTATCGTCCTGACGTTCGATGTTGACGTCAACATCGGTGTTCACCCCGGACCTCTGATCCGTCCGGGGCTGCGACGTCGACATCGACCACCCGAACGCAGCAGACGAAGGAGTCACATGAGCACGCTCGCAGCGCGGCCCGGCGAAGCAGCCGCAGCGCAGCCGGCAGCACCCCGCCCGGCCGGTCGTCGGACCAAGGCGCGCGGACGCTGGACCGGCTGGCTCTTCGTCGGCCCCTTCGTGGTCGTCCTCGTCGCCATGCTCATCGTCCCGATCGGCTACGCCCTCTGGCTCAGCCTGTTCCGCGACCAGCTCATCGGCGGCAACCAGTTCGTCTGGTTCGCCAACTACGTGCAGCTCTTCCAGGACGCCAAGTTCTGGTCCGGCTTCGGCCGCGTCGCGATCTTCCTGGTCGTCCAGGTGCCGATCATGCTCGGGCTCGCACTCGTCGCCGCCCTCGCGCTCGACAGCGCCCGACTCTGGGGCACGTCGTTCTTCCGCATCGCGGTCTTCCTGCCCTACGCCGTCCCTGGTGTCGTCGCGGCCCTGATCTGGGGCTTCATCTACGGCAACCAGTTCGGTCTCACCGGCGCCGCGAACGATGCCCTCGGCATCGACCTGCTGCAGCCCTTCAGCCCCACCTGGGTCCTGACGAGCATCGGCAACGTGGTCACGTGGGAGTTCCTCGGCTACAACATGCTGATCTTCTACGCCGCACTCCGCACGGTGCCCGGTGAGCTGTACGAGGCCGCCGAGCTCGACGGCGCGGGCCCCCTGCGCACGGTGTTCTCGATCAAGCTCCCGGCGCTCCGCGGCCCGATGGTCATCGCCACGATCTTCTCGATCATCGGCAGCTTCCAGCTCTTCAACGAGCCGAACCTGCTCAAGACGCTCGCGCCGAACGTCATCGGCAGCGCCTTCACCCCGAACATGTACGCCTACTCGCTGTCCTTCAGCGGTCAGCAGTTCAACTACTCCGCCACGGTCGCGATCGTGATGGGCGTGATCACCGCGGTGATCGCCTACGTCGTCCAGGTCCGCGGCACCCGCGAGGAGAACCGATGAGCACCATCCAGCACCCCGCCGGGCCCGCAGCGGCCACGGTGACCGAGGCGACCACGACGCAACGTGCGCCGCGCACCCGCTCGATCCGCGCCTCCAGGAAGGCCGAGGAGCACGTCGACGGACGCAAGCCAAAGCGTTCCGGCCTGCTGACCGCGGTCATGGTCGTCTTCGTCGTGTACTCGTTCGCGCCGCTGTTCTACCTGCTCGTGAACAGCACGAAGACGCAGGCGTCGCTGCTGTCGACCTTCGGCCTCTGGTTCGGCGGGGACTTCAACCTCTGGCAGAACATCGTCGACACCGTCACGTACAACGACGGCATCTTCCTGCAGTGGTTCGGCAACACGCTGCTCTACGTGGTCGTCGGTGCCGGTGGCGCCACGCTGCTCGCGACCGTCGCCGGCTACGGCATGGCGAAGTTCCAGTTCCCCGGACGCCGCGCGGTGTTCGCCATCGTGCTCGGTGCCATCGCGGTCCCCGGCACGGCGCTGGCGGTCCCGACCTTCCTGCTCTTCTCGCAGGTCGGCCTGACCAACACCCCGTGGTCGATCATCCTGCCGTCGCTCATCAGCCCGTTCGGCATGTACCTGATCTGGACCTACGCGGTCGACGCGATCCCCGCCGAGCTCCTCGAAGCCGCCCGCATGGACGGCGCCGGCGAGTTCCGGATCTTCTTCACCATCGCGCTCCGCCTGCTCGCTCCCGGTGTCGTCACCGTCCTGCTCTTCGCGGTCGTCGCCACCTGGAACAACTACTTCCTGCCGCTCATCATGCTGAGCGACCCGAAGTGGTACCCCCTGACGGTCGGCCTGAACCAGTGGAACGCCCAGGCCACCGGGTCCGGCGCGCAGCCGATCTACAACCTCGTCGTCACGGGATCGCTCCTCACGATCATCCCGATCGTGGTCGCGTTCCTCTTCCTCCAGCGCTTCTGGCAGTCCGGCCTCGCGGCCGGGTCGGTCAAGGCCTGACACAGCAAGCTCCACCCCCTCTCCACGAAGAAGTGAAAGGCACCCCCATGAACAAGCGTCTCCGGCGCGGGCTCAGCGCCCTCGCCATCGGCGTCACCGCCGCGATCGCCCTCGCTGCCTGCGCGTCCGGCGGCTCGTCCTCCGGCGGTTCGTCCGACGACATCGACAAGGCCCTGAAGGACGGTGGCACCCTGACCTACTGGTCCTGGACGCCCTCCGCCAAGGCCCAGGTCGCCGCGTTCGAGAAGCAGTACCCCAAGGTGAAGGTCAAGCTCGTCAACGCCGGCACCGGCGCCGACCAGTACACGAAGCTGCAGAACACCGTGAAGGCCGGCTCCGGCGCCCCCGACGTCGCCCAGGTCGAGTACTTCGCGCTGCCGCAGTTCGCCCTGTCCGACTCGCTCCTCGACCTGTCCGGCTACGGCTTCGACTCGCTCGAGGACAAGTTCGCGAAGAGCACCTGGAGCTCGGTCTCGATCGACGGCAAGGTCTACGGCCTGCCGCAGGACTCCGGCCCCATGGCGCTGTTCTACAACAAGACGGTCTTCGACAAGCACGACATCGCCGTGCCGAAGACGTGGGACGAGTACGTCACCGCCGCGAAGAAGCTGCACAAGGCCGACCCGAACGCGTACATCGCGGCCGACTCCGGCGACGCCGGCTTCACCACGAGCATGATCGCCCAGGCCGGTGGCACCCCGTTCACCACCGACGGCGACAAGGTCACGATCAACCTGCAGGACGCGGGCACCAAGAAGTGGACGAGCACCTGGAACGAGCTCGTCGAGCAGGGCCTGCTGTCGAAGACGGTCGGCTGGACCGACGACTGGTACAAGCAGCTCGGCAACGGTGAGATCGCCACGATGATCACCGGCGCCTGGATGCCCGGCAACCTGGAGTCCGGCGTCGCCCAGGCCTCGGGTGACTGGCGCGTCGCCCCGATGCCGACCTACGACGGCGGCACCGCCCAGACCGCGAACAACGGCGGCAGCGCCGAGGTCGTCATGAAGCAGTCGAAGAACCCGGCCCTCGCCGCGGGCTTCCTGAAGTGGCTGAACTCGTCGAAGGCGTCGACCGACGTCTTCATGAAGTCCGGTGGGTTCCCCTCGACCACCGCCGACCTCGACTCGTCGGCCTTCCTCGACGAGAAGCCGGAGTACTTCGGCGGCCAGCAGATCAACAAGGTGCTCGTCGACGCGTCGAAGTCCTCGGACAACGACTTCACCTACCTGCCGTACCAGGTGTACGCGAACAGCGTCTACGCCGACACCGTCGGTCAGGCGTACGAGAACGGCACCTCGCTCGACGCCGGCCTCGAGGCCTGGCAGAAGGCCCTCGCCAAGTACGGCAAGGACCAGGGCTTCACGGTCTCGACAAAGTAGGCACCGCACCCTCGGCGGGGCCGTGCGGACACGTCCGCACGGCCCCGCTCCACGCCCGGCTCCGGCCGGCCATGAGAAAGTCACACCATGCGATTCGCCATCGGCGACACCGACTTCCTGCTCGACGGCGAGCCGCACCGGGTCCTGTCCGGCGCGATCCACTACTTCCGCGTGCACCCCGACCTGTGGGCCGACCGCATCCGCAAGGCGAAGCTGATGGGGCTGAACACCATCGAGACCTACGTCGCCTGGAACGCGCACGCCCCGTCGCCCGGGGTCTTCGACCTGACCGGCGGGCTCGACCTGGGCCGGTTCCTCGACCTGGTCGCCGCCGAGGGCATGCACGCCATCGTCCGCCCCGGCCCCTACATCTGCGCCGAATGGACCAACGGCGGCCTGCCGTACTGGCTCTTCGCCGACGGCACCGTCGGCGTCCGACGCGACGAGCCGGGGTTCCTCGCCGCCGTTTCCTCGTACCTGCACGCGTTGGCGCCGGTGCTGGTCCCACGGCAGATCGACAACGGCGGACCCATCGTCCTGGTGCAGGTCGAGAACGAGTACGGCGCCTACGGTTCCGACCCCGTCTACCTGTCGAAGCTCGAGCAGATGCACCGGGCGATCGGGCTCACCGTCCCCTTCACGAGCGTCGACCAGCCGATGGGCACGATGCTCGAGGACGGCTCGCTGCCGTCGCTGCACAAGACCGGCTCGTTCGGCTCGCGGTCCGTCGCCCGCCTCGAGCGCCTGCGGCAGGCGCAGCCCACCGGCCCCCTGATGTGCTCCGAGTTCTGGGACGGCTGGTTCGACAGCTGGGGTGAGCACCACCACACCACGCCGGCTGCTGCCTCGGCAACGGACCTGGACGACCTGCTCGCCGCCGGCGGCTCGGTCAACATCTACATGTTCCACGGCGGCACGAACTTCGGCTTCACGAACGGCGCGAACGACAAGGGCGTCTACCGTCCGATCGCGACGTCCTACGACTACGACGCCCCGCTCGACGAGGCCGGTCGGCCCACCCCGAAGTTCCACGCCTTCCGCGCGGTCATCGAGCGCTACGCGCCCGTGCCGCCGCTGCCGGCATCGATGGAGCCGGGTGGATCGGGTCGGCTCGCGTCCGATGCTGCGGACGGAGCCGACCGGGAGGCCCGGGTCGTCCCCGCCACGGACCTCGCCGTCCGCCTGGACCGCGTCGCGTCGCTCCGCTCCCTGCTGCCCACGCTCACGACGTGGTCGGCGCACGACGAGCCGCCGACGTTCGACGCCCTCGGTGCGGCGAGCGGCTTCGTCCTGTACCGGGCCGAGGTGGACCTGCCGTCCGGCGGCGTGCTGACCGTCGGCACCGAGGTCCGCGACCGCGCGATCGTGTCCGTCGACGGTGTGGTCGTGGGCGTCCTGGAGCGCGAGCACCACGACCGTGCGATCGTCCTGCCGCCGGTGACCGGCACGCTCGAACTGCTCGTCGAGGACCAGGGGCGGGTCGACTACGGCATCCGCATCGGCGAGCCGAAGGGCCTGATCGGCGGGGTCGCCGTCGACGGGGTCCCGCTCTCGCGCTGGACCGCGTCGCCGTTGGCGCTCGACCCGGTCGCACCGTCCGCACTCGAGGCGCTGTCCGCCGTGGAACCGGCCGACGGCGAGGTGCTCGCCGGACCGACGTTCGCCACGGGGTCGTTCGACCTCGACGCGGTGGACGACCGCTACCTGGCGCTCGACGGGTTCCGCAAGGGTGTCGCCTGGGTCAACGGGTTCTGCCTCGGCCGGTACTGGTCGCGCGGCCCGCAGCAGACCCTGGCGATCCCCGGCCCGGTCCTGCGCTCAGGCCGGAACGACTTGGTCGTCCTCGAGCTGCACGCGTCGGCGTCCCGCACGGCGCACCTGCTCCTCGAGCCGGCGTTGGGCCACACCGAGGCGTAGCCGCGCGTACCTGGTCGAATCGGGCGTCCCTGGTCGGAAGTTTCGACCAGGGACGCCCGATTCTGCTTTCCACCGCGGGCGTCATGGGAAGGATCAGTCGCGGTCGAGCGCGTCCAGGTCGGCGAGGGCACGCTCGGCGTCGGCGATCCGATCGGCCTCGGGCCGCGTCCACCACTCCGGGCCCCGTTCGCCGAGGCCGTGCTTCGCCAGGCCGTTCCGGTGCCGCGCCGCAGCCAGTGCTCCGTGGTCGTCCGCACGGTTGGCCTGCTTGACGGCGTTCCGCCCACGGCCGAGGTGGCTCCGGAGCGCCGCCGCGATGTCCTCGGGCAGCGCGGGGTCGGTGCGGCGCCAGCGTCGGCCGTCCACGACGAAGAAGTGGTCGTCGGGCTCAGCGGTCATGGTCCGAGTCTGCACCGTCGGTGGTGTCGGGTAGACAGGAGCCGATGAGCAACGACCGAGTCCGCCCGATGCTCGACGTCCGACGCATCTACGCCGAGCGGGCCGCCCTCGAACTGCAGCGCGGGCAGGAGATCCTCGGGCGCTGGCCGGACGCCGAGATCGTCCCGGTCGAGTCGCACTGGAACATCCCCGAGGTGCACGGCGACGAACGGAACGTCCAGCGCTGGGTGCGGATCAAGGCCGAGGCGCTCGTGCTCGGCGTGAAGAAGTCGCTGGTCACCCGGCCGAACGGTCGCTCCGCCGACTTCATCGCGCCCTCGACGGCGAACGGCTGCGCGATGGCGTGCGCGTACTGCTACGTGCCACGGCGCAAGGGCTACAGCAACCCGGTGACGGTGTTCGCGAACATCGACCAGATCACGAAGCACGTCGCACGGAACATCGCGAAGCAGGGACCGAAGACCGAACCGAACCAGTGCGACCCGGAAGCCTGGGTCTACGACATCGGCGAGAACAGCGACTGCTCGGTCGACGCGATGCTCAGCGACAACGTCCGCGACCTCTGCGACCTCTTCCGGATGACCCCGACGGCCAAGGCCTCGTTCGCGACGAAGTACGTCAACCGCGACCTGCTCGACTGGGACCCGATGGGCCGGACCCGCATCCGCTTCTCGCTCATGCCGCACGAGACCGCGAAGGTCACCGACATCCGCACGAGCCCGATCGCCGAGCGCATCGCCGCGGTGAACGACTTCGTCGACGCCGGGTACGAGGTCCACCTGAACTTCTCGCCGGTCATCGTCACCCCGACCTGGGAAGCCGACTGGGCCGAACTGCTGCGGCAGGTCGACGACGTGCTGTCCCCGGCCGCCAAGGCGCAACTCGCGGCGGAAGTGATCTTCCTCACGCACAACCAACCCCTGCACGAGGTCAACCTCGGCTGGCACCCGAAGGCCGAGGACCTGCTGTGGCGCCCCGACCTGCAGGAGCAGAAGGTGTCGCAGAACGGCGCAGTGAACGTCCGCTACCGGTCCGGCATGAAGGGACAGCTCGTCGAGCGCTTCCGCGAACTCGTCGCCGAGCACCTGCCGTCCTGCCGCATCCGGTACGCCTTCTGAACGCACCGACGGCCCGACGTCAGCAGACGTCGAGCCGTCGGTGCGTTCACGAGCTGGTGCTCACGCGTCGTCGACGGCGTCCTTCGCCTTCTCCGTCTGCATGCGCGCCTCGCCCATGTGCTGGTCCTTCTTGCCCTGGGCGTGCAGCTCCTGGTCGTCGGTGTGCTCGCCGACCTTCTCCTCGACCTTGCCGACGATCTTCTGCGTGGCGTCCTTGGCCTTGTCTCCGAGCGACATGGTGATTCCTTCCGGTGGGGCATCACCGGCGGTCCCGGCGGTGTGCCACCGACAGTACGGACGCGCCTGTACCCCGTTCACTGCGGCGGGACAGGCGCGTCGCTGATCACGGGATGAGGCGGTCGGCCCGGTAGCGCGCGAACAGGTCGGCGAACGCGCGTTCGGTCCGGCGGAAGGCCGTGAACCCGGCGTCGCGGCTCTTCCCCATGTCGGTGACGACCTCCATCGCGCGACCGAGGTCGGCGTCGGTGTGCCACCACGAGGCGAGCCGGGTGATGTCCGCCTCTGCCAGACCGTGTCGCTCGGCGATGCCGGCCCACTCGGACTCGTAGGGTGCCATCTGCTGCTCGAGCGGCCGCGGCTCGTCCTCGTAGCCGACCACGCGCGCCGGGTCGACGCCGAGGTGCGCCGCGAGCCGCGGCCACATCCAGCGCCACCGGAAGACGTCGCCGTTCACGATGTTGAAGGCCTCGTCGGCACCCTCGGGTGCGGTCGCTGCCCAGACCATCTGCTCGGCGAGGATCCCGGCCTCGGTCATGTCGGTCAGGCCGTTCCACTGCGCCTCGCTGCCCGGGAACACGAAGTCCAGGTCGAGCTCCTTCGCCAGCGTGGCCTGCACCGCGATGGTCAGGCCCATGTTCATCGCGTTGCCGACGGCGTGCCCGATCACGGTGTGCGAGCGGTGCACCGACCACGTGAAGCCCTGGCGCTCGGCGGCGGCGAACAGCTCGTCCTCCTGCGCGTAGTAGAAGTTCGGGGTGTCGAGTCGGGGCTCTTCCTCGTGGAAGGGCGTGTCCGGCATCTCGCCCGCGGCGTAGGCCTCGAACGGGCCGAGGTAGTGCTTCAGGCCGGTGACGAGGGCGACGTGCTCGAGCGGAGCGTGTGACAACGCGGCCAGCAGGTCGCGGACCATACCGCCGTTCACGCGGATGTTCTCCGCTTCGGTCTCCTGGCGCTGCCACGCGGTGAAGAACACGTGGGTCGGCTGCTCGTCGGCGAGCGCGGTCGCCAGGCTCTCGGGGTCGCGCAGGTCCGCTGCGACGGTCCGGACGCCCTGCTCGGCGAGCGGCCGGCGGGACAACGCGGTCACGTCCCAGTCGAGGTCGAGCAGGTGGCTCACCAGGGCGGAGCCGGTGATGCCGCTCGCTCCCACGACGAGGGCTCGGGGCTGGGCGGAGGTCGGTGCGGTCGATCCGGTTGCAGTCATCCCTGCATGCAACCGACGATGGACGACAGGTGTTCCCTCACCGCGGGCGACGGATGCGGATCGGGCCCTTCGCCGTCGAGGGGTCGACGACGGAGCCGCCCTGGGTGATCTCGACCTCGCCGCGGGCCGTCATCCGTCGAGCCGCTCGACGGGCGGGTTCCATCAGCGGACGCCAGTCATCGGGCTCGAGCGAACGCGCGACCTCGGACGGGCAGATGCTCGAGGTCCGGGCCCGCGCGGCGAGGAGTTCGTCGATGCGCTGTTCGAGGGCCCGGTCGGTGGCGTCGACTCCGTGCTTCCGGCACGCTGCGGAGCAGTACCGCGCCTCCGGGGCCGCGGACGCGGGCATCGTCCGACCGCACGACGCGCACGTGCGCTCGGCGTGCTCCGCCTCGTTCGCCGCAGCGTCCGCTTCCGTTCTGATCGCGCGTCCCATGCCGTCATCTTCGTCCTGCTGCTCCTGTCCGTTCTCAGCACGAGCGCACCGGGCGCGGGTCCGGCTGGCAGCATCGGAGCGGTGACCTCCGACACCGTCCCCGTCCGTCAGCCCGAGCCTTCCTGGATCGAGCACGTCATGTGGTGGCACGTCTACCCGCTCGGGTTCGTCGGGGCGGACGTCCGACCCGGTTCTGCTGTCGAGGAACGCGCCGTCGAGCACCGCCTCGGCCGCATCGAGCCCTGGCTCGACCACGTCGTGGACCTCGGCCTGAACGGCCTGGTGCTCGGACCGGTGTTCGCGAGCTCGACGCACGGCTACGACACGGTGGACCACTTCCGCATCGACCCCCGGCTCGGCGACGACGCCGACTTCGACCACCTGGTCACCGCCGCGCGGGAGCGGGGGATCCGGGTCCTGCTCGACGGCGTCTTCAACCACGTCGGCCGCGAGCACCCGGCGTTCCGGGCGCTCGAGGAGCAGGGTCCGGACGCAGCGTCCGCTGACCTCTTCGCGATCGACTGGTCGGGGTGGACCCCGGGGCAGCCGGTGCCCGTCGGGTTGTTCGAGGGGCACGACATCCTCGTGGCGCTCGACCACGACAGCGCAGCGACCGAGGACCTCGTCGTCCAGGTGATGACGCACTGGCTGGAGCGGGGGATCGACGGCTGGCGCCTCGATGCTGCGTACGCGGTGCCGCCGGCGTTCTGGGCCAGGGTGTTGCCGCGGGTGCGGGAGCGGTTCCCGGACGCGTGGTTCAGCGGCGAGGTGATCCACGGCGACGCGGCGGCGATCGCCCGGGAGTCGACCATGGACTCGTTGACGCAGTACGAGTTGTGGCAGGGGATCTGGCACGGCATCGCGGACGGCAACGGCCACGAATTGGCGCACGCGATCGAGCGGCACGACGCCCTGCTCGAGACCTTCGCCCCGACGACCTTCATCGGCAACCACGACGTGACCCGCATCGCGAGCGCCGTGGGGGAGCCGTTCGCCGGCCACGCCGCCGCGGTGTTGTTCACGGTCGCCGGCACCCCGATCGTCTACGCGGGCGACGAGTACGGCTGGACCGGGGTGAAGGAGGAACGCGAGGGCGGCGACGACGCCGTCCGGCCGGAGTTCCCGCCCACACCACCCGCACCGGGCGAGCTGACGCACGCGTACGAGGCGCTCATCGCCCTGCGCCGCCGCAACACGTGGCTGCACCGGGCGCACACCGACGTCGTCCACCTGACGAACACCGCGGTCGTCCTGCGCACCGCGACGTCGGACGCTGCCGTGGTGACCGCCCTGAACCTGTCGGCCGACCCCGTCGAGGTTCCCGCAGCCGACGCGACGCAGGTGGAGGCGGGCGGTGCCGATCTCGGGGACGGGACCATGCGCCTCCCGGCCCGGGGGTGGGCGGTCCTGTCCCGCTGACGCACGAAAGCGACAGAAGTGCGCGGATGTTCCGCAGCACTCTGTCGCTTTCGCGGGGTGACCCCGACCGACGCCCTACTTGCGCGCGGCGGCCGCCCGACGCTTGTTGAACACGTCGAACGCGACGGCGGCGAGCAGGACCAGGCCCTTGATCAGGGACTGGTACTCGGTGCCGACGCCGAGGATCGACATGCCGTTGTTGAGCAGGCCGATGATGAGACCACCGACGATGGCGCCCGGGACCGTGCCGATGCCGCCCGTGACCGCCGCGCCACCGATGAACACCGCGGCGATGGCGTCGAGCTCGAAGCCGTTGCCCGCACCGGGGGCCGCCAGGTTGAGCTGACCGGTGAAGACCACGCCGGCCAGGGCCGAGATGACACCCATGTTGACGAAGAGCATGAACGTCACGCGCTTGGTCTTCACGCCGGACAGCTGCGCGGCCAGGGCGTTGCCGCCGATGGCGTAGACGTGGCGGCCGAACACCGCGCTCCGCATGATGACCGAGTAGATCACCACGAGGGCACCGAGGATGACGAGCACGATCGGGGTGCCGTTGTAGCTCGCGAGCAGCAGGGCCACGTAGACGACCAGCACCACGCCGAAGACGAGCTTCACGATGAACCAGGCGAACGGTTCGCTCTCGAGCTGGTACTTGCGGCGGGTGGCGCGGCCGCGGAACGCGGTGACGGCCATGACGGCTGCGGCGGCGAAGCCGAGGATCATCGTGAGCGGCTCGTAGCCGGTGGTGCCGAACGACGGCAGGAAGCCGGACCCGAGGGCACGGAACCCGTCCGGGAACGGCGAGATCTGCTGGTTGTGCAGCACGATCTGCGCCGCACCGCGGAAGGCGAGCATGCCGGCCAGGGTGACGATGAACGCCGGGATCCCGAAGTAGGCGATCCAGAACCCCTGCCAGGCGCCGACGAGCGCACCGACGACCAGGCAGAGCACGACGGCGATCGGCCACGGGATGTGCCACTGCGTGATCATCACGCCGGCCATCGCGCCGGTGAAGGCGACGACCGACCCGACCGACAGGTCGATGTGCCCGGCGATGATGACCATCACCATGCCGATGGCGAGGATGAGGATGTAGCTGTTCTGGACGATCAGGTTCGAGACGTTGATCGGGGCCAGGGTGATGCCGTTGGTCGTCACCTGGAAGAAGACGACGATGACGATCAGCGCGATGAACAGGCCGATCTGTCGGAGCTGCCCGGTGAGGTAGCCGGCGGCGGACTTAAGCGCGTTCATTGACAGGGGTCTCCCGTTCCTGGGTCATGTACTGCATGAGGACCTCTGGGGTGGCCTCGGAGCGGGGCACATCAGCGGTGATGGTGCCCTCGGAGAGCGTGTAGATGCGGTCGCAGATGCCGAGGAGCTCCGGGAGCTCCGAGGAGATCACGATGACCCCCTTGCCCTGGTCCGCGAGGCTGTTGATGATCGTGTAGATCTCGTACTTCGCACCGACGTCGATGCCGCGGGTCGGCTCGTCGAGGATGAGGACGTCGGGATCGGTGTACATCCACTTCGACAGGACGACCTTCTGCTGGTTGCCGCCGGAGAGCTTGCCCGTGACGACGTCGACGTTCGGTGCCTTGATGTTGAGGTTCTTCAGGAACTGCCCGGCGACCGTGGTCTCCTCGGACGCGTTGACGAAGCCCCAGTTCGCGAGCTTCCCGAGCGCCGACCCGGAGATGTTCCGCTTGATGTCGTCGATCAGGTTCAGGCCGTACCGCTTGCGGTCCTCGGTGACGTACGCGATGCCGTGGTCGATCGCCTGTGACACCGTGTGGGTCTTGATCGGCTCGCCGCGCTTGTAGACGGTCCCGCTGATGCCGGATCCGTACGACCTGCCGAACACGCTCATCGCGAGTTCGGTCCGCCCGGCGCCCATCAGTCCGGCGATGCCGACGATCTCGCCGGCCCGCACGTTCAGGTTGACCTGGTGGATGATCTCGCGCGACCCGTCGAGCGGGTGGTGGACCGTCCAGTCCTCGATCCGCAGGAGCTCCTCGCCGATCCGGGGATCGTGCTCGGGGTACCGGTTCGACAGGTCGCGGCCGACCATGCCGCGGATGATGCGGTCCTCGGACACGTCGTCGGCGTGCATGTCGAGCGTCTCGATGGTCTTGCCGTCGCGGATGATCGTCACCTTGTCGGCGATCGCCTTGATCTCGTTGAGCTTGTGGCTGATGATGATCGCCGTCATGCCCTCGGCCTGCAACGAGCGGATGAGCTCGAGCAGGTGCGCGGAGTCGTCGTCGTTCAGGGCGGCGGTGGGCTCGTCGAGGATGAGGAGCTTGACCTTCTTCGACAGTGCCTTCGCGATCTCGACGAGCTGCTGCTTGCCGACACCGATGTCCACGATCTTCGTGACCGGGTTGTCCTTGAGGCCGACGCGCTGCAGGAGCTCGGCGGCGGCCAGGTTCGTCTTGTTCCAGTCGATGAAGCCGCCCTTGGACCGCTCGTTGCCGAGGAAGATGTTCTCGGCGATCGACAGGAACGGGCTCAGCGCGAGCTCCTGGTGGATGATGACGACGCCAGAGGCCTCGGAGTCGTTGATGTCCGCGAACGAGACCGGTGCGCCGTCGAGCAGGATCTGCCCCTCGAAGGAGCCGTGCGGGTAGACGCCCGACAACACCTTCATCAGGGTCGACTTGCCGGCGCCGTTCTCGCCGCAGATGGCGTGGACCTGGCCACGCTCGACCTCGATCGAGACGCCCTGCAGGGCCTTCACGCCGGGGAACGTCTTGGTGATGTCACGCATCTCGAGGATCGTGTCCGTCACGTCGACCGCCTTCCGTGGTGCGCGCCGTGGCGCGCGGATGGGGCGGACGGGAGGCACGGGGCGGGGTCGACCCGTGCCTCCTGTCCGACAGGTGGGTTGCGACTACTTCAGGTCGGCTTCGGTGTAGTAGCCCGAGTCGACGAGGACTTCCTTGTAGTTGTCCTTCGTGACGACCGTCGGCTGGAAGAGGAAGGTCGGGACGACCTTGACCTTGTTGTCGTAGCTCTTCGTGTCGTTGACCTCGGGCTTCTTGCCGGTGAGCAGGTCCTCGGCCATGGTGACCGACTGCTTGGCGAGCTTGCGCGTGTCCTTGTAGATGGTCGAGTACTGCTGACCGGCGATGATCGACTTGACCGACGCCGCCTCGGCGTCCTGGCCCGTGACGGTCGGCAGCGGGCGGTCGCTGGTGCCGTAGCCGGCACCCTGCAGCGCCGAGATGATGCCGATCGAGATGCCGTCGTACGGCGAGAGCACGCCGTCGAGCGTGGTGCCGCCCGAGTAGGACTTCGCGACCAGGTTCTGCATGCGGGCCTTGGCGGTCGCCGGGTCCCACTGCTGCGTGGCGGCCTGCGAGAGCTGGTCCTGACCCGACTGGATCTTCAGCGTGCCGTCCTCGAGGTACGGCTTGAGGGTCTTCATGGCGCCGTTGAAGAAGAAGCTGGCGTTGTTGTCGTCGAGCGAGCCGGCGAAGACCTCGATGTTGAACGGGCCCTTCTCGCCGGTCTTCTCGCCCTTGTCGTCGAGGACGCCGAGGCCGGTGAGCAGGCTCGTCGCCTGGTCGACGCCGACCTTCTCGTTGTCGAACGACACGTAGTAGTCGACGTTCTTGTTGCCCGTCAGCAGGCGGTCGTAGGAGATCACCTTGATGCCGGCCTTGGCGGCGGCGTCGAGCTGGTCGGAGAGGGCTCCGCCGTCGATCGACGCGATGATGAGGACCTTCGCGCCCTTCGTGATCATGTTGCTGACCTGCTGGGCCTGCTGCTGGACCTTGTTGTCGCCGTACTCGAGGTCGACCTTGTAGCCGGCCTTCTCGAGGTCGCTCTTGACGGCGTCGCCGTCCTTGATCCAGCGTTCCGACACCTTGGTCGGCATGGCGACGCCGACCAGGGCGCCCTTGTTGTCGGTGCTGCCGCCGCCGTCGGTGGACGCACGGCCACCGGCCGAGCAGCCGGCGAGTGCGATCGCGATGCCGAGGGCTGCAACGCCCGCGATGATCCTGCGCTTCGTCATCGAAGTACCTCTGTTCCTCTCGCGTCGTCCTCGACGCGCTCAGGTGCCGGGGCTGCTGTGCCCCGAGGGATGTGCTCGTGTGAGCGCTCACATCTTGTGGGTTCCGTGACGGGGTGTCAACTCGACGTGACCGTTTCGCGATCTTGCCGCGCGGGTCGGACTGCGCGGTACGGTTGGCCTCGTGACGACCACGACCGCCCCAGGGGGCACGGGCGGCAAACGCCGGAAGGCGCCGACGATCTTCGACGTCGCCGAGCGTGCGGGCGTCTCCCACCAGACCGTCTCGCGCGTCATCAACGGCGATCCGACGGTCCGCGACGCGTTCCGCACGCAGGTCACCGACGCCGTCCACGAACTCGGCTACCGGCCCCGCGCCGCCGCCCGGGCACTCGCCGGCGGCCGGAGCCGCGCGCTCGGCATCATCACCGCGGGCGACGCCCTGTACGGTCCGTCGAGCACGGCGATCGGGTTCGAACGCGCGGCCCGGTCGGCCGGGTACCACGTGCTGCTCTCGACCCTGCCCGAGGACCCGACGCCGTCCGACCTGTCCGGTGCACTGACCACGCTGCTCGCGCAGGACGTCGCCGCGATCGTGCTCGTCGCCGCCGACAACCGCGTGCTCGACGCCCTCGCCTCGCTCACGGTGCCGGTCACGGTGCCCGTGGTCGTGGCCAACGCCGTGCAGCGGGACGCCGTCCGCGCGCCGGTCGCGCCCACCGTCGCCGCGGTCGCCATCGACCAGGCCGAGGGCACGGCGCTCGTGATGCAGCACCTGTTCGCGCGCGGGCACCGGCGGATCGTGCACATCGCTGGACCACCGGTGTCGCAGGAGTCCGAGGTGCGCCGTGCCACGTACGTCCGGATCATGGAAGCGGCCGGCCTCGAGCCCGTCGTGCTCGACGGCGACTGGACCCCGGGGAGCGGGTTCGCGGCCGCACGCCACATCGACGTGACGGCCGTCGACGCCGTGTTCGCCGGCAACGACCAGATGGCGCTCGGGGTGCTCCACGCCTTCGCCGACGAGGGCCTGCGCGTGCCGGACGACATCGCGGTGGTCGGGTTCGACGACGTGCCCGAGGCCGCGCACTTCACGCCGCCGCTGACCACCGTGCGGCAGGACTTCCGGGCGATGGGCGAACGGGTGCTCGACACCGTGCGGGCCCTGGTCGAGGGCGAGCCGCGCGACGAGACGCTGCTGGCGCCCGAGCTCGTGGTCCGCCGCAGCGCGTAGAGCGCACGGTGCGGGGTTCTCCGGCCGGGGCGACGTTCTGCCGTGCGCGGGGCAGCGGCGCACGGTGCCGCCTTGCCCATCCGGTGCGAGGTTGGTCGCTCGGTGCGGCGCTCCCCTCACCGAGCGAGCAACCTCGCACCGGCCGGCCAGGGGCGCACGGTGCGGGGCCGTGTCAACCTCGCACCGGCCGGGCTGACCCGACCGTCAGCCCTTCAGCGCGCCGGACGACAGGCCTGCGACGTAGAACCGCTGCAGCCCGACGTAGAGCGCGATGCACGGGATCATCGCCACGACCGACCCGGCGACGAGGTTGCCGTACGACACCTGCCCGTACGCACCGGTCTGCAGGTTGAGCAGCGCCACCGGCAGCGTGTAGAGCGAGTCCTTCGTCAGGAAGGTCAACGCTCCGAGGAACTCGGTCCACGACGCCAGGAACGCGTACAGCGCAGCGGTCGCGGCCCCGGGCAGCAGGAGCGGGCGGAGCACCGACACGACGACCCGGAAGCGGGAGGCCCCGTCGACGAACGCCGAGTCCTCGAGTTCGGTCGGGATCGACTCGAACGCGTTCCGCATCACGAACACCCCGAACGGCAGGTTCACCGTCGTGTAGAACAGCACGAGCCCGAGCAGCGAGTTCGTGAGCTTCATGGCGTTCATCTCGAGGTACAGCGGGGTGAGGATCGCCTGGAACGGCACCATCATCGTCAGCAGCACCAGGCCGAACACGATGCCGGAGCCGCGGAACCGGAAGCGGGCGAACCCGTACCCGGCCATCGTCGCGATCACCGCGGTGAGCACGGCGGTGGCGATCGACACGATCAGCGAGTTGAACACGCCGCTCAGCAGGTGCGACGACGAGCTGAACACCGCCGCGAAGTTCTGCCAGCCGAGCTGGAAGAACGTCGCGGGGTCGGCCGCCTGCGTGATGACGGCCTCGGACTGGAACGCCCGCAGGATCGACCACAGCAGCGGGACGCCGAAGACGAGCACCGACCCGACGCCGGCGATCACGTAGAGGGTGCGCTTGACGGCGGTGTCGCGTGGATGCCGGACGCTGCCCTGGTGGTGGCGCCGGCGGTGTCCGTCGCCGCTGGTGGTCAGCGTTCGGGTGGACAGGTCCGGTGCTGCGAGGCCGGCGCGGGAGGTCGTGGTGCTCATGGCTCAGTCCTTCTCTCGCAGTGCCCAGAACTGGAACACCGTGACGGCGGCGATGACGACGACGAGGGCGATCGACTCGGCGGTCGCGGCGCCGAGCTGCAGGTTGACGAAGCCGCGGTTGTAGATCGCGTTCACGATCGTGGTCGTCTCGGTCCCCGGTCCACCCTGGGTCAGGATGTAGAACTGGTTGAACGCGAGCAGCGAACCGATCACCGAGATGATGGCGCTGAGGGCGATGGTCGACCGGATCATCGGCAGGGTGATGAGCCGTTCGGTCTGCCACCAGGACGCGCCTTCGAGCTGCGCGGACTCGTACACCTCGTCGGGGATGCCCTGCATCGCCGACATCAGGAGCACCATCGTCAGCCCGGACACCGCCCAGACCACGAGCACGCAGATGAGCAGCGTGGCGAGGGGGCCGTTGACGAGCCAGGCCGTGCTGCCGTCGGTGATGCCGAGCCAGCGGAGCACCATGTTGACGGCTCCGGAGTTCGGCTGCGCCTCGAGCACGAGCATGAACGACAGCGTGGTCAGGCCGACGACGTACGGCAGGAAGAACACCGTCCGCAGCAGGGTGCTGCCCCGTCGCCGGGCCCGGATGAGCACCGCCAGGAAGTAGCCGAGCACCAGGATCGGCACCGTCACGATCGCGGTGTACAGCAGCGTGTACCCGATGGCGTGCACGAACGTCGGGTCCTGGAACAGCGTCAGGTAGTTCTGCAGCCCGATGAACCGGTACGGGCCGATCAGGGGCCAGTTCGTGAACGAGATGTAGAGCGCGAACACGAGCGGGGCGAGGACGAACACCGCGACGAAGACGATCGCCGGGGTGACGAGCACGGCGCCGGCGCGCGGCGGGTGCGTGAGCGAACCGCGGGACGGACCCGGGCGGCCCCGGCCCCGGCCGCGGCCGACGGTCGGGCGGCCGGCGCCGGTCCGTCGGGTGGAGATGGTGGTCATGTCTGCACCTCTCTGTGCAACAAACGAGCGAACGAGCGTCGGTCAGGCCTGGACCTGGTCGAGGATGCGGGTGTAGTCCGCCTGCGCCGTCCGCATCGCGGCAGCGGTGCCCGAACCGAACACGGCCTCGCGGAACATCGCGAAGTACGGCGACGACGGCTGGTTGACGAGCAGGTTGTAGGCCAGGGTCTGCGGCGCGTAGCCCTTCTCGATGGCGTCGAGCGGGCCGAACGCCAGCGGGAACCGCTTCCGGTACTCGGGCGTCGCGGCGTCCGAGCGGGTGGGGAAGTACCCGCCGTCGGGCAGGGCCTGCTGTTGCTGGAGACCGTTTGCGTACTGCATGAAGGCCCAGCCGCCCGACGGGTTCGCCGCCCCGTTCGGGATGCACATGTTGTCGCCGCCGTCGAAGAACGACCGCTGGCCGTCCCACGACGGGATGAGCACCGTCTGCATCTTCGCCCGCATCGCCTTGGTGGCCGCGGGCACGGTCGCGCCGTACGAGGTCGGGAAGATCCCCACCTTGCCGGCCCGGAAGTCGGCGCCCCAAGTCGTGCCGGCGTCGGCGTACGTCGCTTTCGACAGCACGCCGTCCTTCCAGAGCTGCCGGTAGAACTCGAGCATCCGTTCGAGGGCTTCGTTGCCGGTGATGTTCGCCGTCTGCCCGCCGACCTCGCCGGACATCATGTCGACGCCCGTGGCCCAGACGTGCGGCTGCGTGACGAAGCCGATGATGCCGGCGGCGTTGCCGGAGATCGACCAGCCGAAGACGTCGTCGTCGAGCTTCCGGATGGCCTTCGCCGCGTCGAGCAGCGTGGAGAGGTCCTTCGTCGACTCCTCGACGTCGAGCCCCGCCCGGTCGAACAGCTCCGTGTTGACGAACAGCTGCGAGTTGTCCGCCAGGTAGGGCAGTCCGTAGTACCGGTCGCGGTACTCGAGCAACCGCAGGTGCCCCGGTGAGATCGCGTCGAAGTAGTCGAGGCCCTGCACCACGTCGGTCAGGTCGGCGAACGCCTCGCGGAAGATGAACAGCTGCGAGTTGATGTCGTCGATGTCCACCACGTCCGGCGGCTCACCACCGCGGATGGCCGTCGCCAGCTTCGTCACGTACTGCCCGTCCGGCACCGGGGTCAGCTCGACCTGCAGTTTCGGGTTCGCCTTGTTGAAGCCGGCCACCGCCGAGGTCAGCCCCGCCTGGGTCGCGGACCGGCACCAGACGTGCACGGTGCCGGTCGCGTCCTTGCCGAAGCTCGCCGCCTTCGCGTCGACCTTCGGCAGGGTGCCGGAGCACCCTGCCAGGGCGAGTGCTGCGCCGCCGGCGACACCGCCGACCAGGAACGCTCTGCGGTCCATCACGTCACCGCGCCAGCGGGAGCCACACGCGCATCGGCGCCGCGCCCCGGTTCGCCCAGGCGTAGTAGGGAACCGCTGTCGCGGTGACCGACGGGAGGCCCGTGGTGGCGCCCTGCGAGCTGGCCACGTCGCCGACGCGGGTCGCGTCAACGGCGTGACCCGCGCCTCCAGACCGGGTCGCGTCCAGCCGCTGGTACGGCCACGGTGCCTGCTCGTGTGCGGCGGGGGCGTGTCCGGGAACGCGCAGCGTGACGATGCCGTCGAGCAGGTCGTCGCGACGTTCCTCGGTGATCGGGGCGACCGCGTCGACCGTCAGGTCGTCGACCGTGAAGCCCTGCTGGTCCGCCTGCTCCACGGCGTACACGAGGGGGCCGCGCTCGATGGCGACCTGACCGCGGGCGGCGTCGATGCGGGAGTCGGCGACGTACCGGTGCGGCGTCGTGTCGAAGACGAGCTCGACGGTGTCGCCGGCGGTCCAGTGCCGGTCGACGACGTGCAGCGTTCCCGGCTCCGGGTGCGCGGTGCCGTCCGGACCCTGCACCGTCGTCGTGTCCGACCAGACCGGGATCCGCAGGCCGAGGGCGAGCGGGCCGTCCTCGGTGACGGTGACGACCACGCGGCCGTCGTGCGGGTAGCCGGTCTCGACCGACACCGGGCCGAGGTCCGCGGTCGCGTACTGGTGGACCTGCAGGCCGCCGTCGGTCGCCGTCGCCAGGTAGCCGTCCAGGCTCGCGAAGGTGCGCATGATGTTCGGCGGGCAGCAGGCGCAGTCGAACCAGCCGCGGCGCCCGTGTGCGGGGGAGCGGTTCTCGTCCTGGTGCGCGTGGTCCCGCTGCTGCAGGGGGTTCACGTAGAAGTACTCGGTGCCCGCCAGGCTCACCCCGGCCAGGAAGGCGTTGTACAGCAGGCGCTCGATCGCGTCGGCGTAGACCGGCTTGCCGGTGGCGAGCAGCAGGCGCCAGGCCCACTGGACACCGCCGATGGCCGCACAGGTCTCGGCGTAGCCGCGGTCGGTGGGCAGCTCGTAGGGGTCGCCGAACGCCTCCCAGTCCCAGCGCGCACCGAGGCCGCCGGTGATGAAGGCCTTCGTCGCCATCATGTCCGCGAACTGCGTCTCGCTCGCGGCCAGGAGCTCGGTGTCACCGGTCTCGATCGCGACGTCCACCGCACCCGCGGCCAGGTACACGGCGCGGACGGCGTGGCCCTCGACGGTCGTGGCCTGCCGGCTCGGCACCCGGTCGGAGAAGTACGTCGGCTCGCCACCGGCGCGCTCGATGATGCCCGTGCCGCGAGCGTCGACGAACCAGTGCGCCAGGTCGAGGTAGTCGCGGTTCCCGGTCTCGCGGTACAGCTCGACCAGGCCCATCTCGACGACGGGGTGGCCGTCGACGTCGCGGGTCTTCGGTGTGCCGTCGGGTGCGGTGCCGTCGCCGAACGTGCGGACCAGGTGGTCGGCGTTCTTGATCGCGACCTCGAGCAGGCCGGTGTCGCCCGTCGCGCGGTGCTGCGCCACGGCCGCCTGGTAAAGGTGCCCGGCGCAGTACATCTCGTGGCTCCACTTGAGGTCCGTGTACCGCTCGCCCTTCCCACGGATCTGCTGCACCGAGTCGAGGTAGCCGTCGTCGGCCTGCGCCTGGGCGTACAGGGCGGTGACCTCGCGCTGCAGGTCGAGCAGGTCCTCGGACGGGGCCCGGCCGTACTCCCACGCCACCGCCTCGAGCCACTTCGTCACGTCGGAGTCCATGAAGATCGGCCCGGTGGCCTCGCCCTCCTCGAGCCCCGCGGCGATGCGCAGGTTCCGGAAGTTGCCGGCGGTCTCGAGCAGGGCGTACCCGCCGCGGACCGCGTCACGGCCGTTGCGCTCCTGCCGGAGTGCCCAGAACCCGCCGGTGATCCGGGCGTCGCCCGTCGGCAGGGGCCGGAGCGTCAGGTGCGCGGCAGCGGTGGGGAGGACCGGGGTCGCGGTGTGTGCACGGCTGTCGGTCGCGAGCGTGGTGGTCATGTCGCCTCCTTGCGATGTGACGTGATCCGTTTCGGAAAACGGTTTCTGGCGGGGACGCTACGACATCGACACGGTGTGCGCAAGCATCCCAGCCGATTCGATGCGTATGCTCATCGACACGTCTCCCGATCCGGAAAGGAGTTGCCGTGACGCTCGAACGCACCGGTGTCGACCGCGGCGCGCAGCCCGTCCGCATCACCGACGTCGCCGCGCTCGCCGGGGTGTCGATCGGCACGGCGTCGAAGGCGCTCAACGGCACCGGGCAGCTCCGCGACTCCACGCGGGCGCGGGTCAAGGACGCCGCCGAGAAGCTCGGGTTCGTCGGTGATGCCCGGGCCCGCGCACTGTCGTCGGGCCGCACCTACACGGTCGGCATGATCACCACCGACTCCTTCGGTCGGTTCTCGATCCCGGTGCTGCTCGGCGCCGAGGACGCCCTGTCCGCCGGGCAGATGGCCGTCCTGCTGTGCGACACCCGCGACGACCACGTCCGCGAGGCCCACTACCTGCGCTCACTCGCGGCCCGCGGGGTCGACGGCATCATCGTGACCGGTCGGTCGGCCGACGCCCGGCCGCCGATCAACGTGTCCATCCCCGTGGTCTACGCCTTCACCCCGTCGACCTCGGCCGACGACGTCTCGATCACACTCGACGACGAGGCCGGCAGTGCGGCCGTCGCCGCCCACGTGCTCACCCTCGGCCGGTCACGCGTCGCCGTCGTCACCGGGCCCTCACGGCACCGTTCCGCTGAACGCCGGGTGGCGGGAGCGGCCTCAGTGCTCGGGTCGCGGCTCGTCACGCCGCCGCTGTTCGGCGAATGGTCGGAACGGTGGGGGCGCCAGGCCGTCGACGTGCTGGCTCGGCAGTCGCCTGACGTCGATGCGATCGTGTGCGGCAGTGACCAGATCGCCCGCGGCGTGTGCGATCGGCTGCGGGAGCTCGGACGATCGGTGCCCGGAGACGTCGCCGTCACGGGCTTCGACGACTGGGACGTGATGGCGCTCGCCTCGCGGCCGCCGTTGACCACAGTGGACCTGCGGCTCGAGGAGCTCGGGCGTGTGGCGGGGCAGGCGTTGCTCGGCCTGATCGACGGCGGTGCGGCGGCCTCGGCGTCGGTCGCCCCGGCCCTCGTCATCCGCGAGAGCACCGCCGGCCCGTAGCCCGCCGCCGCGCGCCCCCCGCGGCCGCCGCCCGCCCGGACCCCGAGGTTCCGAAATCTCGGCATCTGGGCGCGGATCCGAGTCGTCGGTGGAACCTGGGCGGTGCGCGGGCGGCGTGTTGTGGAACCTCGGCGGGAGGGGGTCGGGCGAGTCTTCTCCGCGGATGGGTTCACCGGGCGGGGTGTTGTGGAACCTCGGCGGACGTGAGCGGGGCGGCGCGCCCGGGCATTGCGAGAGTGAGCGCTCACGTGCCAGGATGTGAGCGCTCACGGAGGACGACGGAGTTCTGGAGGAACGCATGGGCGACGACCCCACCCAGCAGGTCGCGAACGGCCGCACGACACTCGGGATCGAGCTCGGCTCCACCCGCATCAAGGCGTGTCTGGTGGACGAGGACCTCGTGCCCATCGCCGCCGGGTCCCACGAGTGGGAGAACGAGTTCGTCGACGGCCGCTGGACCTACTCGCTCGACGCCGTCGAGACCGGCCTCCGAGCCGCGTACGCCGCGCTCGTCGCCGACGTCGAAGCGCAGTTCGGCGTGCGTCCGACCACCTTCCGCGCCGTCGGTGTGAGCGCGATGATGCACGGCTACCTGGCGTTCGACGCCGCGGGCGAGCTGCTCGTGCCGTTCCGGACCTGGCGCAACACCTCGACCGGACCCGCAGCCGAACGGCTCAGCGAAGTCCTGTCCTTCAACGTCCCGCTCCGCTGGTCGATCGCACACCTGTACCAGGCGGTGCTCGACGACGAGCCGCACGTGGCCGAGGTCGCGGGCATCACGACCCTCGCGGGCTACGTCCACCGACGACTCACCGGTCGGAACGTGCTCGGGGTCGGGGACGCCTCCGGTGTCTTCCCGATCGAGAGCGGCCCCGTCGACAGCGGCCCGGGCGAGCCCGGCTCCCGCGACTGGGACGGGCAGATGCTCGCCACGACGCAGGAACTGCTCGGCGAGCACGTCCCCGACCTCCGTGCGGTCCTGCCCGAGGTGCTCGTCGCGGGCGAGGAAGCCGGAGCCCTCACCCCCGAGGGCGCCGCGTGGCTCGATCCCACCGGCTCGCTCAGCCCCGGCGCACCCCTGTGCCCGCCCGAGGGCGATGCCGGCACCGGTATGGTCGCGACGAACGCCGTCGCCCCGCGCACCGGCAACGTCAGCGTCGGCACGAGCATCTTCGCGATGGTGGTCCTCGAGCACCCGCTCAGCACCCCGCACGAGGAGCTCGACGTCGTGACCACCCCGTCCGGCGACGCCGTCGCGATGGTGCACTGCAACAACGGCGCGAGCGAGATCGCGAGCTGGGCGCGGGTGTTCGGACGCTTCGCCGAGGCATCGGGCAGTCCGATGCCGACGGATGACGTGTTCCGGGTCCTCCTGGACGAAGCCGAACAGGCCGACCCCGACGCCGGCGGCCTGCTCTCCTTCAACTACCTGGCCGGCGAACCCGTCACCCACGTCGAGGACGGCCGACCCCTGCTGCTCCGCACCCCCGACGCCCGCTTCACCCTGGGCAACCTGGTCCGCTCCGAGGTGCACGGCGCGTTCGCCACCCTGGCGATCGGCATGGACGTGCTGCACGGCGAACAGGTGCAGGTCGACCGGATGACCGCG
Organism: Curtobacterium sp. PvP017; assembly: GCF_054060195.1. Lineage (NCBI taxonomy): Bacteria > Bacillati > Actinomycetota > Actinomycetes > Micrococcales > Microbacteriaceae > Curtobacterium > Curtobacterium sp. PvP017. Next base: position 695,787 of record NZ_JBSSCY010000001.1, on the reverse strand, counting down.
CACGGTGGGCTCTTCCGCACGCCCGGTGCCCCGCAGCGACTGCTCGCCGCCGCACTACGGGTGCCGATCGCCCTCGAGGAGACCGCGGGCGAGGGCGGGGCGTGGGGCATCGCCGTGCTGGCCGCCTACCTCGAGCACACCGACCAGCAGCTCGCCGACTACCTGTCGGACACCGTGTTCGGCGGGGACGCCGTGCACGTGGCCGAGCCTGAGCCGCGCGACGTCGAGGGCTTCCAGACGTACCTCGGCCGGTACCGCGCTGCCCTACCCGTCCAGGCCGTGGCGGCAGCGGCGACCCGACCAGACGCGACCGGAACCGGTGCGGCAGCCGCCCCCGGCGCCGGCGCGACCACGACCCGGGGCGAGGGGACGGCGGGAGCCGAGCCGCGCCTCCCGGCAGAGCAGGAAGTGACCAGATGACCAGCGCAACCGACCAGGACACCCAGCGGGCCGTCGCGGCCACCCGCGAGCGCGTCGCCCGCCTGCACGGCGAACTCGTCCGCTACGGCCTGGTGATCTGGACCGGCGGCAACGTCTCCGAACGCGTGCCCGGCACCGACCTCTTCGTCATCAAGCCGAGCGGCGTCTCGAGCGACGACCTGACCCCGGAGAACCAGGTCGTCTGCACCCTCGACGGCCAGCCGGCCGACGGGTGGGGCAACGAGCACGGCCCGTCCTCCGACACCGCCGCGCACGCCCACGTGTACCGGAACATGCCCGAGGTCGGCGGCGTCGTCCACACCCACTCGACGTACGCGACGGCGTGGGCCGCACGAGCGGAACCCATCCCGTGCGTGATCACCGCGATGGCCGACGAGTTCGGCGGCCCGATCCCCGTCGGCCCGTTCGCGATCATCGGCGACGACTCGATCGGCCACGGCATCGTGGAGACCCTCAGCGGACACCGGAGCCGCGCGGTCCTGATGCAGAACCACGGCGTCTTCACCATCGGCAAGGACGCGAAGGACGCCGTCAAGGCGGCCGTGATGTGCGAGGACGTCGCCCGGACGGTGCACATCGCGAAGCAGGGCGGAGACGTCGTCCCGATCGCCGAAGCAGACATCGATCGACTCTTCGATCGCTACCAGAACGTCTACGGACAGAACCCCGAAGGAGCCATGCGATGACGCAGGACACCACGACGCAGGACACCACGACGCCGGACACCACGACGCCGGACACCATCGTCGACCCCCAGGCCACGCTCGACGGCTACGAGGTCTGGTTCCTCACCGGTTCCCAGGGGCTGTACGGCGAGGAGACCCTGCGCCAGGTGGAGTCGCAGTCCCGTGCCGTGCACGCGGAGCTGGCGCAGCACGTGCCGGTGAAGCTCGTCTGGAAGCCCGTCCTGAAGGACGCCGACGGCATCCGCCGCGCCCTGATCGAGGCGAGCGCCGACGACAAGGTCATCGGTGTCACGACCTGGATGCACACGTTCAGTCCCGCGAAGATGTGGATCGGCGGCCTGCAGGCGCTGACGAAGCCGCTGCTGCACCTGCACACGCAGGCGAACGTCACGCTGCCCTGGGCGGACATCGACTTCGACTTCATGAACCTCAACCAGGCCGCGCACGGCGACCGTGAGTTCGGCTACGCCCTGGCGCGCCTCGGCGTCCGGCACGCCACCGCCGTCGGGCACGTCTCGGACCCGCGCGTGCAGCAGCGCGTGTCGAACTGGACCCGTGCCGCAGCCGGTGCTGCAGCCGTCCGCGAGCTGAAGCTGACGCGCTTCGGCGACAACATGCGCTACGTCGCCGTCACCGAGGGCGACAAGACCGAGGCGGAGATCGAGCTCGGCGTGCAGGTGAACACCTGGGCCGTCAACGAGCTCGCGGCAGCGGTGGACGCTGCTGCAGCGGACACGGCAGCGGTGGACGCGCTCGTGGCGCAGTACGAAGCGGCCTACGACGTCGACCCGTCACTCCGCAGCGACGGCGGCGAACGGCACGCCGCGCTCCGCGACGGCGCCGCCATCGAGATCGGCCTCCGCACCCTGCTCGCGCAGAACGGCAGCGCCGCGTTCACCACGAACTTCGAGGACCTCGGCTCGCTCAAGCAGCTGCCGGGCCTGGCCGTGCAGCGCCTGATGGCCGACGGCTACGGCTTCGGTGCCGAGGGCGACTGGAAGACGGCGGTCCTGGTCCGCGCGATGAACGTCGCCGGTGCCGGCCTGCCCGGCGGTGCGAGCCTGATGGAGGACTACACCTACGACCTCACCCCGGGTGCCGAGAAGATCCTCGGCGCCCACATGCTCGAGGTCTCCCCGACGCTCACCACCACGAAGCCGACGCTCGAGATCCACCCGCTCGGCATCGGCGGCAAGGACGACCCGGTGCGCCTGGTCTTCACCGCCGACTCCGGCGAGGCCGTCGTCGTGGCGCTCTCCGACACCCGCGACGGCTTCCGCCTGACCGCGAACGTCGTCGACGTGGTGCCCCCGACTTCGGCGTTGCCGAAGTTGCCGGTCGGCCGTGCCGTCTGGGAGCCGCGCCCGTCCTTCCCCGTCGCCGCAGAGGCCTGGCTCACCGCCGGCGCCGCCCACCACACCGTCATGACGACGGCCGTCGGTCTGCAGGTCGTCGAGGACCTCGCCACCATGGTCGGCACCGAGTTCCTGGTCATCGACGAGCACACCACCGCCCGCGGGTTCCGCGACGAGTTGCGTCTCCAGCAGACGTGGCACCGTCTCGACCGCGGCTTCTGAGGAGTCAGGACCCCACGATGGACGACGTGATCGCGGCCGAGCGCACGTGGACGAACTGGGCGGGCAACGTCACCTACCGCGCCTCGGCGCTGGCGCGCCCGACGTCGACGGACGAGCTCCGGCGGCTCGTCGCGTCGACGCCGCGCCTGACGGCGCTCGGCTCGCGACACTCGTTCAACACCATCGCCGACACCGACGCCGTGCAGGTGTCGCTGCAGGACCTGCCGCCGGTGCTCGACATCGACACGTCGCGGCGCGTGGTCCGCGTCGCCGCCGGCATGACGCACAGTCAGGTCGCGGCCGGTCTGGAGGCCCGTGGCTGGGCACTCGGGAACCTCGCGTCCCTGCCGCACATCTCCACGGCCGGGGCCGTCGCCACGGGCACGCACGGCTCCGGCGTCCGCAACCCATCGCTCGCGCAGGCGGTGGTCGGACTCGACGTGGTGCGCGCCTCCGGCGAGCTCGCGCACGTCGATGCGTCCTCGCCGGACGGCGCCCTCGACGCCCACCGGGTGGCCATCGGCGCGCTCGGCGTCGTCACCGCCGTGGAGCTCGCGATCGAGCCGACCTTCGAGGTCGCCACGACGGTGCACCTCGACCTGCCGTGGGACGCCGTCGCCGCGCAGTTCGACCAGGTGATGTCCGACGCGTACTCGGTGTCGATGTTCACGTCGTTCGACGACCGCGGCGCCCGGCAGGTCTGGGTGAAGCACCGCACCGACGAACCCGCACCGACCGTCGACCTCGTCGCCCTCGGCGCGCGGCCCGCCACCGGCCCCGTGCACCCGGGGGAGAACGACCCGGCCGGCGTCACCGAGCAGGGCGGCGTCTCCGGGCCGTGGGCCGAGCGGCTGCCGCACTTCCGGTCCACGTTCACCCCGTCGACGGGCGCCGAGATCCAGGCCGAGTACCTGATCCCCGCGGCCTCGGCCGTTGCGGCGCTCGAGGCGCTCCGTCCGCTCGAACCGGTGTTCGCGCCGATCCTCATCGCCGCCGAGATCCGCACGATCGCACCCGACACCGCGTGGCTCGCGCCGTCGTCCGGTCGGCAGTCGGTCGGCATCCACTTCACGTTCCGCCGGGACGCCGCTGCCGTGGCGGCCGCGGTGTCGCGGATCGAGGAGGCGCTCACGCCCTTCGACCCACGGCCGCACTGGGGGAAGGTGTCCGGCGTGGGCGTCGAGCGTCTGCACGAGGCGTACCCGCGGCTGTCGGACTTCGCCGCGGTCGCCCGGGACGTCGACCCCACGGGGCGGTTCCGCAACGCGTACCTGGCGCGCGTCCTGTCCTGACGGGGCGTGCCGCTCGCTTCGTGCGCAGCTCACAGGGGATGCCCACCGGACGTGCGGGCGACCCGCCGGTTCGTCGCTGGGAGCGCACATGTGCATCCACAAAGGTCGAGGCATGGCGAACTTCAACCGCATCCTCGGCATGGCCTCGAAGGTCATCGACAAGCAGCTCCAGAAGCGTGGGCAGGGGGACGGTGCGCCCGGCAACGGAGCGCAGCGCGGTGGCGGGACCGACTGGCGTGACGTCGTCCGCGGCGCCGCGGACCGGCTGACCGGCGACGACCGGAGCCAGCAGCAGCGGCCCCAGCAGCAGTACGGCCAGCAGCCGCAGCAGTACGGCCAGCAGCAGTACGGGCAGGCACCACACCCGCAGTACGGTCAGCCGCCGCAGCAGTACGGCCAGCAGCAGTACGGGCAGGCACCACAGCCGCAGTACGGTCAGCCGCCGCAGCAGTACGGCCAGCAGCAGCAGGGCCCGGCCGACTCCGACAAGGTCGCCCTGGCGAAGTACGACTACCTGCTCCGCACCTCGTCGCCGGACCAGCTCGAGCAGGTCCACCACGACGCGTTCGCCCGGCTCACCCCGGCGCAGCGGCAGCAGGTGCGCAACCGCCTGAACTCCGAACTGCCGCCGCACGAGCACCTGCGCGACGACTCGGCAGGCGGCATGGCGCGCGCGATGACGCGCGGTGAGGTCCGACGTCCGGGTCTGATCCGACGCGTCCTCGGCGGCTCGAGCAACGGCAGCGGACGCGGTCGTGGTGGCGCCTTCGCCGGTGGTGCCGCTGTCGGCGCCGGCGCGATGGCGCTCGGCGGCCTCGGCGTCGCCGTCGCTGGGGGAGCGGTGCTGAGCGCCGCCGCCGGCCCCGTGCTGGCGGAGGCCGCGAACCTCGGCGTCGACTTCGACGGCATCGCCTCGGGCATCGGCGACCTCGGGCTCGGAGACCTCGGAGCCGACCTCGGCGGTGGCTTCGAGGGGATCGCGGGCGAAGGCGAGCAGCTCCTCGGGGGCCTCGGCGAGCAGGCATCCGGCCTCGGCGAGCAGGCGTCGAACCTCGGCAACGACTTCCTCGGGGGCCTGTTCGACCGCTGACCCTCGCCCTCGGGGTGGACTCGGTGCAGATCCATCGGGAATAGTCGGACGTCGCACGGGACTTGGATTGTTTCGTCGTGCGACGTCCTTCGCACGTGGAATTCGGACGGGTGACCGCAGCGGTGTCAGGATGGACGCCGCCCGGTGACCCGATCCGCGGAACCGCAGCGACTGCCGCACGGTCGCCACCACCCTTCCCACGAGGAGCCCCACCGTCATGAGACGCCCGAACCGCCTGACGATCACCGCGGCCGTCGCCGCAGCAGCAGCCCTGGTCCTGACCGGCTGCTCGGGTGGCAGCTCCTCGGACGACGCGACGAGCGGCACGGCAAAGGGCGGCACGCTCAACATCCTGACGCCGCAGACCTCGTTCCACCTCGACCCGGCGACGAGCCAGAGCCTGGGCATCACGTCCCTCGGCCTCGTCGCACGGCGTCTGACCACGTGGGACGTCGAGCCGGGCAAGACCGCGAAGGTCGTCCCGGACCTGGCGACGGACACCGGGAAGTCCAGCGACGGTGGCAAGACGTGGACCTACACGCTCAAGGACGGGCTCGAGTTCCAGGACGGAACGCCCATCACCACGAAGGACATCAAGTGGGGGATCGAGCGCTCGTTCGCCCCCACGCTCTCCGGCGGCCTGAGCTACCACAAGTCGCTCCTGGTCGGCGGTGACAGCTACAAGGGCCCGTTCGACGGCAAGTCCCTCGACAGCATCGAGACCCCGGACGACAAGACCATCGTCTTCAAGTTGAACGACGCCTACGGCGACTGGCCGTGGCTCGCCTCGATGCCCGCGTTCACGCCGGTCCCCGAGGGCGACGGCAAGGACACCGGCGCCTACGACCTGAAGCCGGTCGCGTCCGGTCCCTACCAGGTGCAGTCGAACACGCAGGGCACGCAGGTCACCCTCGTGCGCAACAAGGCCTGGAGCGCCAAGACCGACGAGGTCCGCACCGCCGGCCCCTCGAAGATCGTGTTCAAGGAGAGCCAGGACGCCTCCACGATCACGCAGACGCTCATCGCCGACAACGGCGACGCGAAGGACTCCTTCGGCGCCATCTACCTCGGCGCGGCCGAGCTGAACCAGGTGCGCAGCAACCCCGCAGCGCAGGACCGTCTCGCCACGTCCAAGGCCGGTCCGATCTCGTACATGGCGATCAACACCCAGAAGGGCGCGCTGAAGGACCTCAAGGTCCGCCAGGCGCTGCAGTACGCCGTCGACAAGAAGTCGTTCCGGATCGCGGCCGGTGGCGCGATCGCCGGGTCGTACGCGTCGACGCTGATCACCCCGGGCATCGCCGGGCGCGAGGACTACGACCTGTACAAGACGGGCGCCACGGGCGACGTCGACAAGGCGAAGTCGCTGCTGAAGGACGCCGGTGTCAGCAACCTCAAGCTCACGCTGGTGACGCAGAACGACCCGACCTACCTCGCACAGGCGCAGGCGCTGCAGTCCGGCCTGAAGCGTGCCGGCATCACGGTGACGCTGAAGCCGCTCGACTACGACTCCTTCACGCAGGCCACCACGAACGGGACGGACTTCGACCTGTCGCTCTCGAGCTGGCAGCCGGACTTCCCGAGCGCGAACGCCAACCTGCAGCCGCTGTACGACTCGTCGCAGATCGGTGGCGGCGGCTACAACGTGTCGAAGTACAGCAACCCCGAGGTCGACGCGCTGATCAAGAAGGCCAGCGCGACGGTCGACCAGCAGGACGCGCAGAAGCTCTGGGCCGAGGCCGACCAGAAGATCATGGCCGACTCCCCGTCGGTGCCGCTGATCTACGCGAAGCAGTCGTTCCTGGCCGGTTCGAACGTGCAGAACTTCCAGATCGCGGACTTCCCAGCGTACCCGAACTACCTCAAGGTCTCGCTCGCGAAGTGAGTTCGCCGCTGCTCGAGGTCGAGGGGCTCCGCGTCGCGTTCGGCGACGCGGAGCCCGTCGTCCGTGACGTCTCCTTCACCCTGACCCCCGGACGCGTGCTCGCGCTCGTGGGCGAGTCCGGCTCCGGCAAGTCCGTCAGCGCCATGAGCGTGCTCGGTCTGCTGCCGCCCGAAGCGCGGGTCTCCGGCAGCGTCCAGTTCCGCGGCGAGGAACTCGTCGGCGCCTCCGACGACACGCTCCGTGCCGTTCGCGGCGCCGGTATCGGCGTCGTCTTCCAGGAACCGATGAACTCGTTCACGCCGGTGCTGTCCATCGGCACGCAGGTCGCCGAGGCGATCCGGGCGCACCCGACGGACCTCGACCGTGCGGCGGTGTCCACGCGCATCGACGAGCTGCTGCGTGCCGCGGGCCTCACCGACCCCGAGCGGATCCGCACGGCGTACCCGCACGAACTGTCCGGCGGACAGCTGCAGCGCGCGATGATCGCGATGGCCCTGGCCGGGGACCCGGTCGCGCTGATCGCCGACGAGCCGACGACCGCGCTGGACGTCACGGTGCAGGCCGGGATCCTCGACCTCCTCCGCCGGCTCGGTCGCGAGCGCTCCCTCGCCGTCCTGCTCATCACGCACGACATGGGCGTGGTCGCGGACGTCGCGGACGAACTCCTGGTGATGCGGCGCGGCGACCCCGTCGAGCACGGGACGGTCGCCGAGGTCTTCGCGCACCCGTCCGCCGACTACACGCGCGAGCTCCTCGCCGCCGTGCCGTCCCTGGAGGCCCGTCCCGCGTCCGCCACGCCGGCTGCGGACCCCGAGACTCGGCCTGGACGACAGGACGCGGCCCCCGGGACCCGAGCCGTGTCGTCAGACGCGAGTCTCGGACCAGCGGAAGCGAGTGTCGCGGGGGCGAGCCACGCCTCCCCTCCGCTCGTCGCGCGCCTGCGCGACGTCGCCGTGCGGTACTCGCGCCGCGGCGAACCGACCGTCTCGGGCATCGAGCTGGACCTGCGGGCCGGCGAGACCGTCGGCCTGGTGGGGGAGTCCGGGTCGGGCAAGTCGACCATCGGACGCGCCCTGGCGGGGCTGGTGCCCGTCGTCGCCGGCTCGGTCGAGGTCGACGGCAGCGACCTGCGGACCGCCAAGGGCCGACGGCTCCGCGAGCTCCGCAGCCGCGTCGGCATCGTCTTCCAGGACCCGGCGTCGTCGCTCAACCCGCGGCAGACCATCGGCTGGAGCATCGCCGAACCGCTCCTCGTGCACGGGACGGCCTCGGCTGCCGACCGTGCGGAACGCGTCCGTGACCTGCTGACCGCCGTGCAGCTCGACCCCTCATGGGCCGAGCGGTTCCCGCACCAGCTCTCCGGTGGACAGCGCCAGCGGGTCGCCGTCGCGCGGGCCCTGGCGCTCCGTCCGGCGCTCGTCATCGCCGACGAGCCCACCTCGGCTCTCGACGTGACCGTGCAGGCGGCCGTGCTCGACCTGCTCGCACAGCTGCAGGACGAGTTCGGGTTCGGCATGCTCCTCATCAGCCACGACCTGGCCGTCGTCCGACAGCTCGCCGACGAAGTCGTCGTCCTGCACGACGGTCGCGTGGTCGAACGGGGGACCACGGACGCCGTCCTCGACGACCCGCAGCAGGACTACACGCGCATGCTGCTCGCAGCGGCGCCCGTCGCCGATCCCGTGCGACAGGCGGCGCGCCGCGAAGCGTGGCGCGCCTGGGAAGGAGTGGCCTCGTGACCGCCAACGTCGTCGAGCGCCCCGTGGCGTCGTCCGGACGCGCGACCGGCTTCCGCGCCGTGGTGCGCCGGGTCCGGCAGGACCGCTGGGCCGTGACGTCGGCCGCCGTCATCGTGGTGTTCCTCGTGGTCGCCGTCGCGGCGCCGCTCATCAGTGCCGTCTCCGGGCAGGACCCGTACGGGTACGACATCGACGCGCTCAACTCGTTCGGCGCGCCCAAGGGCTTCGGCGGCGGGATCAGCGGCGAGCACTGGTTCGGCGTCGAGCCGCTGACCGGACGCGACCTGTTCGCGATCGTGACTTACGGCGCCCGGACGTCGCTCGGCATCGGGCTCGCCGCGACCCTGGTGTCGATCGTGATCGGCGTGCTCGTCGGCGTCACCACCGGCTTCTTCGGCGGCTGGTACGACCGTGTGCTCTCCCGCGTGGTCGACGTCATCTTCGGCTTCCCCTCGCTCGTCTTCATGATCGCCCTGACCGCAATCGTGCCGACGTCGTTCCCGAAGCCCGTCCTGGTCGTGCTCGTCATCGGCTTCTTCGGCTGGCCGTCCGTGGCCCGAGTGGTCCGCGGTCAGACGCTGTCACTCGTGAGCCGGAACTACGTCGTCGCCTCCACGGCGATGGGCGCCGGCCGGTGGCACGTCATCCGCACGCAGCTGCTGCCGAACCTGGCGGCGACGATCACCGTCTACGCGACGATCTCGATCCCGTCGATGATCGGCGCCGAGGCTGCCCTGTCGTTCCTGGCCGTCGGTGTGACGCCGCCGACGCCGTCGTGGGGCCGCAGCATCGGCGACGCCGTCGGCTGGGTGCAGACCGACCCCATGTACCTCGTGTTCCCCGGAGTGGCCCTGTTCCTCATCACCCTCGCGTTCAACGTGCTCGGCGACGCCCTGCGGGACGCACTCGACCCGAGGGGAGCACGCCGATGAGCACCTTCCGCTTCATCGCGATCCGCATCCTCGGTGCCGCCGTCGTGCTGCTCGTCGTCGCGGCGATCACCTACGCGCTGTTCATGCTGCTGCCGACGAACCCCGCGCGCGCGATCTGCGACAAGCCCTGCACGCCGGACCGGCTCCGCGAGGTCCAGGCGTTCCTGGGGACGGACAAGCCCTGGCTGGTGCAGTTCGGCGCGTACCTGGCGGGGATCTTCACCGGCCGCACGTTCGGCAGCGGCGCGTCCGTGATCACCTGCGCCGCACCGTGCTTCGGGTACTCGTTCCAGCTGCACGAGAGCGTCACCGAACTGATCCTGTCCCGCCTGCCCGTCACCGCGTCGATCGCCGTCGGTGCCGCCGTGCTCTGGCTCGTCGCCGGGGTGTTCGGCGGCACGGTCTCGGCGCTCCGCCGTGGCACCTTCGTCGACCGGGCCGTGATGACCGTCGCCGTCGCCGGGGTCTCCTCGCCCGCGTACCTGATCGGGCTGCTCGGCATCCTGCTGTTCGGGTTCGTGCTCGGGATCCTGCCGACGAGCGGGTACGTCGCGTTCGCCGACGACCCCGTCGGCTGGTTCACGCACCTGATCCTGCCGTGGTGCGTGCTCGCGTTCATCAGCGCCGCGATCTACGCCCGACTGACCCGAGGCGAGATGCTCGAGTCGATGTCGCAGGACTTCGTACGGACCGCTCGGGCCAAGGGCCTGCGGGAGCGCCAGGTCGTCGTGCGGCACGGACTCCGCACCGCGATCCTGCCGGTGGTGACGCTGTTCGGGCTCGACCTCGGGTCGCTGCTCGGCGGTGCGGTCATCACCGAGAAGGTGTTCTCCATGCAGGGCCTGGGCGCGCTGCTGATCGATGCCGTGCACACGCTCGACCTGCAGGTCGTCGTCGGCTTCACGCTGTTCTCGGCGCTGTTGATCGTCACCGCGAACGTGATCGTCGACGTGGTCTACGCGTTCGTCGACCCGCGGGTGCGGCGCAGGGCGTAGCTCAGGCTGCGTCCCACCAGCGCAGCACGCGGGTGCCGTACAGCGTGAGCCACTTCGACGGCTCGCCCTCGGGGACGTCGACCTCGAACCACTGCCGACCCGGCGGCCGAGCGCCCTGCGTCCACGTCCCGTCGGCGTTCCCGGCGGCGCGGACGATCTCGACCGCCTCGGCTGCCCGGGGGTCCGGCGCGGTGCCGTCCTGCAGCGCGGCAGCCCGCAGGTGGTCGGTCACCCGCAGCGCCGAGTAGATCCAGCGCAGCGGGTACGCGAACCGGGTCGCCCACGGCCCGACGAGTTCGCCGTCGTGCTTCCGGAACAGCAGTCGACGCTCGAGCAGGTACTCGGCGCCGCGGTGTCGAGCCGCACGGAGCTCCGCCGCGCGGGGGTGGGTGCCGCCGGTCAGCTGCTCGTGCTGTAGGAGCCCGTCGATGACGTTGAGGGTCGAGTGGAACGACGACACGGTCGACCCCTCGATCCACTCGCAGTTCCACCCGCCGTCGTCCAGCTGGTGATCGAGGAACCACGCCGCCAGCTGACCGACGTCGGCACCGAGCCACGCACCGTTCGCCAGGGTGAACGCGTTGATGCAGCAGTCGACCTCGCCGCTCCAGTAGAGCAGGTCCTCGTACTCCCAGCGGCTGTTCGTCGCGAGGCGTGCAGTCGTGTCCCCGAGGACCGCCGGATCGAGCCCCCAGTCGCGCAGGGCGTTCAGCGACCAGGTCGTCGCCGTGTAGGGCTGTCCGGGCTCGTCCGCCTCGGGACCGTCGAAGTCGAAGTCCGTCGGAAAGTACGCGCCGCCGGCCCACTGCCCGTCGGGGGCTTGGCGTGCGAGCATCGCGGCCCCGAGGCCCTCGGTCGCGACTCGTCCCCGGGTCTGCTGCCACACCGACGGCGGCGCACCGGTCAGATCGCGCTCGACCTGCCACCGGACTGCCGGGTCCGAGTCGAGCAGCCACTCGACCACCGCGTCGTCGCTCATGGCGCGGAGGCTACGCCGTGCGGAACCCCGCCGCCACGTACCGGTAGGACGAGCCGTCGTCGGCCCGATTGACCACACCGAGGTCGACTGCGTCACGTCGGACGATCGCGACGTCCTCGCAGAACATCGCGATGGCGGCGTTCAGCACCGCCTCGCTGACGGGGCGTGACGATCCGAGTCGCTCGAACACCAACTCGACGATGCGCGTCGACAGCGGGAGCCGCTCGTCGTCCTCCACGGGCATCCGGTGGATCCGGTCGAACTCCAGGAGCGCGGCCGGCGCCTGCAGACGCTGCAGATCCTGCGCTGTACGGCCGAGCAGCGCCACATCGGGTCCGTCCGCATCCAGCCAGTCGAACGCGCTGACCGCGGACATGGTCCGCTCGTCGAGCTGAACGCGATCGACGAGCGCTGGGCGCAGTGTCCGGCTCGCCACCACCGACACCACCTGCCGTGCACGTGCCAGCGGCTCCGTGACCCTGCTCAACCTTCCGCCGCCAGCCGATCGGGGTGCCACTTCGCCCACTTCTCACGAACAGCGGCATCGAGCGGGACGTCGAAGTGCCGCGCGATGAGCAGGACCTGCGCGAGGACGCCCGCGATCTCGTCCCGGAAACCCTGCTCGATCTCGTCGTCCGTGCGGCCCTTGCGCCGAGCCTGACCCGAGCGCGCGAGGAACGCCTGCGTGAGTTCGCCCACCTCTTCGCCGAGCTTCAGGACGAACCACTCGTCGGTGCGGTCGATGCCGTGCCGCTCGGCGTAGAACGCGGAGACGGCCTCGACCTCGTCGCTCAGGTCCTGGACGTCCATCAGAAGTAGGTGATGCCGTGCGGGGTCCGAGGCGGGAGCAGCATCGCGCGCAGCAGCTCGATCGACGCAGGATCCGCAGCGCGGACCAGGCCGGCGGCCGCCAGGGTGACGGGCGAGACCGACCCGATGAGCAGCGCACCGAGCTCTGCCACGTCGAGCTGGACGTCGGAACCGGCCGCGTCGGCGTCGTCGGCGATGCGGGTGACGCTGCCACGGGCCTCCTGGACGTCCAGCCGGTACGTGCCGGTCGTGTGGCCGAGCGCATCGGTGACCGCGAGTGTCAGCGAGCCGTCGACGGCGAACGGCCGCGACTCGAGCACCGCGGCCACGTCGAGGACGCGCAGCCAGACGTGGTCCTCTTCGTGATCGACGTCGTAGGCACGGTTGTCGCCGAGGGCCGCGACGATCGGGTCGTCGAGCCGCGAGCGGTTGTACTTCACGACGTCGTTCAGGTCGATCGACAGCAGAAACTCCCACAGCGCCGTGTACGCCTGGTCGTTCGCGTAGACCAGGTCGACGATCTCGAGTGCGGTGTCGGAACCCCGGTCCTCCTTGACACGCCAGGTGACGTAGCCGTCGACCTCGTCGGAGCCGTCGGCACGGTGCACCGCCGCACGGACGTCCTTCGCCTTCTGGCCGTCGTTGCCGAGCAGCCCGAAGACGATCGGCCAGGTGCCAGCGTTGCGGATCATCGAGCCGGGCGTGCGGGTGTGGAAGCGCTCGAAGACCGCCTTGCCGGGGCCGTCGGCGAGCCACTGCGGCGTGACGACGGACACCGAGCCCGACGTCGGGGCGAGGAGGGGGAGTGCGCGTTCGCGACGCACGCGCACCGCGCGCTCGCGGATCGCGCTGCCGAAGCCGAAGCGGCGGTAGATCGTGCCCTCGGACGCGGTCAGCGACGCCACGGCGTAGCCCTCGGCGACACCGCGCTCGAGCGCGTGCGTCATCATGCGGCGCAGGATGCCGCGGCGACGCTCCGTGGGCCGGACCGTGACCGCGGAGATGGCCTGCGTGTCGACGGACGACCCGTCGCCCCAGCTCAGCGCCTTGCGGAACCACGTGAAGGTGCCTGCGGGCCAGGTCTCGTCGACGGAACCGGGGAAGGGCTTCCGGACGTAGACGCCCAGGAAGGTCTCTTCGTCGGCGATGAAGTGGGACGCCATGCGCGCCGCGCCCTCGGCGTCCGGATCGGCTTCGTGGAAGCCGAGGCCGACGGCCTGCATCCACGCAGCCGTCTCGGCGTTCGGCGCCCCCTCGTCATCCGTCCCGGGCGCGAACTCGCGCAGCTCGTAGCGGTCGTCGAATGCCTCGTTGCTCACGCTCACGACCCTATCGGGACCGGGTGACGTCACGGCGTGGTGCGACGAGCCTCCTGCGCGACGACCTCGTCGAGGTCCACCAGCGACCGCATCTGCTGCAGCGGACGGGCCATCCGGTGGTTGTCGCGGAGCGCCGGTTCGACGCGCGACAGGAACGCCCAGTACCCGGCCGTGAACGGGCACGCGTCGTCGCCGACCCGCTTCGTCGGGTCGAACCGGCAGCCCCCGCAGTGGTCCGACATCCGGTCGATGTAGCGGCCGCCCGACGTGTACGGCTTGGTGGCGACCATTCCGCCGTCGGCGTGCTGGGACATGCCAATGATGTTCGCGGGCATCACCCAGTCGGTGCCGTCGACGAACACGTCCGTGAACCACTCCGTCAGGTGCACCGGGTCGTAGCCGCGCTGCAACGCCCAGTTGCCGAGCACCATGAGGCGCTGGATGTGGTGCAGCCAGCCGTGGTCGTGCAGGCCCTCGATCGCGGTCCGCACGCAGACGGCCTCGACCTCGGACGCGTCGAGGTCCTGCCACCAGCCGGGCAGCCGTCCGTGCGCGCCGAGGGCGTTCTCCGATGCGCCGTAGTCGTCGCCGAACCACCAGTAGAGGTGCCAGACGTAGTCGCGCCAGCCGGCGACCTGACGGACGAAGCCCTCGACGCTGGCGAGCGGTGCGGCCTCGGTGCGGTGCGCTTCGAGGGCGGCGTCGATCGCCTGACGCGGATCGAGCACCCCGAGGTTCATCGGCACGCTGAGGAGCGAGTGCGCCATCGTCCAGTCGTTCGTCAACGTGGCGTCCTCGAACGGACCGAAGTCGCCGAGGCGCACCGCGACGAAGTCGTCGAGCGCACGCTGGGCTTCGTCCGCCGTCACCGCGAACCGACGGGTGTCGTCGCGGCCGACGAACCGGGCGGTGCCGTCCCGCTCCCACCGGTCCAGGTCGTGCCGGACTTGGTCGTCGATGTCGTCCTCGTCCGGCCACCACGGCTCCGGCAGCCCGAGGGTCGTCGCACCTTTCGGCGGCGGCTCGCGGTTCTGGTCGTCGAGGCTGAACTTCCCGCCGATCGGCTTGCCGTCGCGCAGCAACCAGCCCTCGCGGCGCCGGACACGCTCGTAGTGGTCCTCCATGCGGAACCGACCCGTGCCCTGGGCCGCCCACTCCGCGAACTCGTCCTCGTCGGTGACGAACCCGCGGCTCGGCAGGATCACGGTGTCCCGGCCCCAGTGCCGGACCTGCGCGCGGAGGGTGCGGGACGGCGGGTCGATCACCTCGAGGTCGTCGCGGCCCGTCAGTGCTTCGCGGAGGGTGTCGACCTGGACGTGGTCGGCACGGTCACCGAGTTCGCGGACGCGGTGGCGCAGGGCGCTCAGCCAGAGGTGGGCCTTCGCCCGGTGGACGGGGCGGGCGGTGAAGAACTCGCGTGCCTCGACGACGAGGGCCGGGCCGCCGTCGTCGAACGCAGGACCGTACTGGCCGGGCAGGACCAGGCGACGACGTTCGGTGGGCATGGGTGGACCGTACCCAAGGGGCGGGGTGGGCTTGTCAGTCAGGGACGCTCGTCGACGAGGGCGATGAACCGGCTACCGATGCCCTCGACCTCTCGTCGGGTGAGCCCGGCGGTCGGTTCCGGCGCCTGGTACGGCTCGTGGTAGTCGCACATCAGGTAGTCCCACTCGGGCCACCACTTCTTCGGCCGCGCTTCTTCGGCGAACGCGCAGACGACGCACTCGAGGCGGACCCAGACCTTCTTGGCACCCGTGCGGTTCGCCCGCGACTGCACGAGCCACGCCGGCGGATCCTGTTCGATCGCGTCGAGTTCGGCTTCGCTGAGACGCGAGGGGATTCCGTGGTGGGTCGCCATCTCGAGGGTGATGTCGAGTCGAACGGCGGCGTCGCGTCGGGAGAGCATCCGACCAGATTAGGTTCTGTCGGGGCGCAGCGCCCGTCGGACCCCGCCGCGCCGGTCGGACCGCTCGGTGCCGGTCGGAGCGCTCGGTGCCGGTCGGACCGTTCAGTGCCCGTCGAGGGCGTGGCATCCGCCGTCGAGGACCCACCCGGCCGTCGTGACCTCGGCCGTGCCGTCCCGCTGGACCTCGCCGATGAGGCAACCGGACATCTCGATCTGTGCCTCGAACAGCACCTTCTCACCGCTCTGCGTCGTCACGATCCAGCGGTCCGGCGCCCCGACGCCGTCGAGGATCTCCTCGACCGCCGGCTGCAGGACCGGGGTCGACTGCGCAGCGAGCTCCCGCTCCACCTGAGCACGTGCGACGTCGAGCGCTGCCGCCGACTCCGCGCTCAGGTCGGTGCGGTCATGGTGCCGCTTGTTGATCCCGTACTGCGGCGGGCTGTCGCCGCCCGGGCCGGCGCCGTCCCCGGACGCAGCGTACGTTCCCGCGGCGCCCGTCGGCTCTCCGGTCGTGGTACCGGCCTGCGCGCCGCTCGTCGACGACACACCGGAAGCCGGGCCGCTCTGCACCGCGCAGCCCGTCAGCAGGATCAGCGCGAGCAGCGCCCCGGTCACCGATGCGGTCGTTCTGCGGTCCCCCATGAGCGGTATCCTGACAGAGCGTGGGGGAGCGCACGGGGCTCGTCCCCGGATCGTGATGCGGGGTGCGGTGACCGAGAACTCCTGTGAGAGCATCGCCGGATGCACGACGATGTTGCGAACGACGTGCGGAGCGAACCGTTCCGTGCCGGTGAATCCGTGGTCCTCCGCAGTCTGCACACGCTCGGCTCGCACGGTCGGACCGTCGCCTTCGCCGTCGCGGGTCGAGTCCTCGTGGACGACGACGACGTCGCGGTGGTCGCGAGCCCGCTCGGTTCCGCCGTCCGTCGCCGGGCCGGTACCGGCAGCGGACCGAACGCGCGGCTCGTCCTCCCCTCGGACTGGAACGGTTCCTACGTCGAGGACCGCTGGTTCGGAGCGACCGTGGTCCGCGTGCACCCGAAGGGCGCAGCGTGGTCGGTGTGGCGCTGGCACGACGGGACGCAGTGGCTGCCGGACTGGTACGTCAACCTCGAGCTGCCCTGGGTGCGTACGTCCATCGGCTTCGACAGCCAGGACTGGACCCTCGACGTCGTCGCAACCCGAGACGGTGCGGGTCGCTGGTCGGTCCGGTACAAGGACGAAGACGAACTCGCCTTCTACACGGACGAGGGCCTGGTCACGGAAACGGACCGAACGATGATCGAACGCACCGGCGAGGATGCCACCGCGGCCGTGCACACGGGCTCGTTCCCGTTCGAGACCGACTGGTCGCGGTGGGTGCCGGACCCGAAATGGTCCGCTCCGCAGATGCCCGCAGGGTGGGACGCCGTCCAGTAGACCCGCTCAGTGCGTCTGCGCTGCGCGTTCGGCGTAGGCGGCGGCGTACCAGCTGACGGTCGAGTCCCCTGCCGTCGGCCCGATGGTGATCGAGTCGGCCGACGTCACGACGTAGAGGTCTTCGTCGTGGCCGCACTGGACCGAGCGCGCCGCGAGCTCGCTGCCGGTGTCGGCGCCGTCGGCGATGCGACCGCCCCAGACGGCCATGCGGACGGTTCCGTGTCCCTGGCAGGCGACGGACACGCGGACGTGTGGGCGCTCGCCCCCGTCTGCGACGCCCAGGGACAGCCGACTGGATGCGTCGTTGGTCCCGGCACCGGCGCCGAGTTCACCGGGCTGTTCGGCCCACCGATCCTGGACGTTCTCCATCCAGGCAGAAGCAGCCTCGACGTCGTCGACCGGCGTCGCACGCCCGGAGCAGGCGGTGAGCGACACCACGATCACGAGCGTCAGCCCGATGCTGCTGCTCCATCGGCGGCGGCGAAGGTGGTCGTGCACAGGCGAGGCAATCATGTCGATCACAGTGTCGTGCACGCCGACCGCTCCCGCACCCTCCCGTTCTGGTGACGAGGGTCGCGTGCGTGCGCCGGCGCTGCGGACGCGAAAGCGCACCTGACTACGGACTGGAGGCCGTGCTCACCACGTGAGCACGGCCTCCAGTCCGTCGTGTGGTCGCGTCAGGACCGCTGGCGGCTCCGGCGGACGCCCGTGCGGACGGCGAAGCCGAGTAGTACGGCGAGCAACGCCGCGAGGGCCATCGGGCCGGTGCCGTCGGCACCCGTGTAGGCGAGTTCGTCCGCGGTCGGGGCCGTGGCGGCGCGGTCACCCTGGTCCGCGACCGGTGCCGCGGTGGGAGGCGCGGTGGCCTGCGACGTGGGAGCCGCGGTGGGCTCCGTCGTCGCAGGCGCCGTCGGCGCCGTCGTCGGCGGCGTGACGACCGCGGTCGGGCTGACCTCGACGGTCAGCGACGCGCTGACCGAGCCGACCGTCGCCGTGATGACGTGCGGCGAGGCGTGGTGGAACGTGACGGTGTCGCCGTGGATCTCGTCCGAGGCGACGCTGCTCGTGAGCACCACGTCGCCGGGCGTCGCGAGTTCGTTGCCGTACGCGTCGGTCCCGGTCGCGGCGACGCGGATCGTCGTCCCCTGCTGGGCCGTGATCGTGCCGTCGTCGTCACCCGTCCCCGCCGTGTCCAGGGTGAGAGCGTCGAGAGCGCCAGGGGTGACGTCGATCGTGACGGTCGAGACGGCGGGGAACCCGACGCCGTTGTCCGCGGTGATCCGGATGACCGACTGGCCGGCCTTCGTGGGGATCCCGGTGATGTCACCGGTCTCCGGGTCGAACGTCAGCCCTGCCGGCAGCTCGCCGTCGAAGGTGACGGTCGGCGCGGGGGAGCCCTCGATGTCGACGTGGTAGCGGAACCGCTCGCCGGCGACGGTCGTCGTCGGCAGGGTGCTCTCCGGGGTGACCGTCGCGGGGATCCCGGCGACCGGCACCGTGCCGTCGGAGGTCACGGTGAGCGTGTCCCATCCAGCGAGGGTGCCGGTGACCTCGACGCTGATGACGTGACCGAGGTCGGCTTCGACGGGGGTGTAGGCGCGGTCCGTCGCGCCCGCGACGGCGGTGCCGTCGCGGAGCCAGCGGTAGGAGAGCTCGGTGCCCGGGGCCCAGCCGGTGCTGCGCGCTGTGAGCTCGGCTCCGACCTGTGCGGTGCCGGTGGCCTCGATCGCGACGGCGGCGTGCTGCGTACCCGCGACCACGGCGGTCGCGGCGGATGCGTCGACCGTGCGGTCCGTGTACCCGTCGAGGTGCCCGGTCACCGTGACGCCGATCACGGCGTCGACGTCGTCGGCCGTCGGCGTGTAGGTGGCGCCGGTCGCGCCGTCGATGGCGACGCCGTCGCGGGTCCACTGGCGGTCGAAGGACGTGCCCGCGAGCCAGCCGGCGTCCGTGGCGGTGAGCGCGGTGCCGACCGCGGCGGTGCCGTCGATGCCGACGGTGCCGTCCTGCGTACCGTCGCCCACGACGACCGGTGTGCTGGCGACGGAGTACCGGTCGTAGCCCTCGGCGGTGCCGGTCGCGACGACGTGCAGGGCGTGCCCGGCCTGTGCAGCGGTCGGCGTGTAGGTGGCGGAGGTCGCGCCGGTGATGGCCCGCTCGCCGTCGAACCACTGCAGCGAGACCGTCGCGCCGGACGGGGTCCAGCCGCTGGTCGTCGCGGTGACGGACTCGGCGACGGTGGCCGCGCCGGTGGTGACCGTGCCGGTCTGCGTGCCGTAGTCCGCGATGACGGCATCCGAGGTGGCCGTCGTCGCGGTGTACCCGCGCGCGGTGACCGAGGCGATGACGAAGACCGCGTGGCCGCCGACGGCGTCACGGCCGGTGACCGTGTACTGGGCTGCGGTGGCGCCGGGGATCTTCACGTTCGTGCTGTCGCGGTACCACTGGTACGTGACCGCGGAGTCGGTGGGGGCCACCGCCGGGAGCGACGCGGTGAGGACCGTGCCGGCCTGTGCGGACGAGCCGACCGTGGCGTCCTGTGCGTCGGCGATCCGGACGGCGCCCGGGGCGATCGTGCCGGCGGCGACGGTGCCGAGGTCCGCGGTCTTCGTGGCGGTGTGCCGGCCGACGGCGTTCGCGGTCACGGTGACCTGCACGGCCTTGCCGAGGTCGTCCGGGGTCGGCGTGTAGGTCGGAGCCGTGCTGACCTGGGCGCTACCGACGGTCCACGACCAGGTGAGGGTCGGGGCCGGGGTCCAGCCGTCCGACTTCGCGGTCACGGGCTTGCCCACTGCCGGGGCCGCGTCGTCGATGGTGAGTGTCCCACCGGTGAAGTCGCCGATGGGCGTCGCCGTCGCGGTGGTGCTCCACGCGCCGGGGCCGCGGTCGGTCGTCGCGCGGACGCGGAAGTCGTAGGTCGTGCCGTCCGTCAGGCCGGTGACCGTTGCGGTCGTTGACGTCGTCGCGGCTGGCGTGCTCCACGAACCGGAGCCGCTGACGGCGTACTCGGTCTCGTAGCCGGTCAACGTGGTGTCCGCGGGCGGGGTCGGGGCGGACCAAGACAGCGCGGCGGTGCCGTCGCCGGCGGTCGCGGTGAAGGGGTCCGGGGCTGTGATCGACAGGACGTAGGTGCGGTAGTTCAGTGAGTACGAACCCCTGTAGTCGTACCCGGAGTACGTCATGCCCTCACCGGGCGCCGGGGCATCGTCGAACCAGATCGCGCCCCCCGGCACGCTGAGGAAGTAGGTGGAACCGGCCGTGATCGTCGGCGGGTCCTGGAACTCCACCGTCTGCCATCCCTGCTCCAGCGAGATCGTGCCGGTCGCGAGCGGACTCTCGTTCCGGGCACCACCCGCGTACACCGAGACCGTTCCGGTGGTTGCGCCGTCCGTGTAGTACACGGTGTTGTCCTGGTACCAGTTGAGGTCCGCACCGGTGAGCTGTCCCGACCGTCCGGCGACGAAGGTCTGGCCTGTCGTGGAGTCGGCCAAGATGGCGCCGTACTGCGACTCGCTCGAGCGGTCGAGCGTTCCGTTGGCAGGGGCAGCCTGCGCGGCGGGCGCAGCGACGAGGGTGAGACCAGCGACGAGGGCGGCGGCGAGGGCCGCTGCCGAGAACCGGGCACGGCGACGTGGCCGCGCGGAGCGTGAGAGCACGGGGATCCTTCGGGTGGATGCGACCGATGCCGGTCACGGGTGTGCTCACCGTACCGAGCAGTACTCACTGCACGCGTCCTCCCATCCGGGGGCCAGTCAGTAGTCGGGGTCCTGGCGATCCTGGTCCTGCCAGGGCAGCATCCGGCCGGCAACCAGCGACAGCACGCCCCCGAACATGAAGACGAGCAGCACCGCCCACCAGGGGTTGCTTCGTTCGCGGGGCTGCTGTCCGTCCATGCCGTCACGATAGCGGGTCAGTCGGTCGCACCCCGTGGCGGTTCGACGAGCAACCCGACGCGATCGGCCAGGTAGTCGGCGAGCGGGACGGCGGAACCCGCGGCCGGTGACCAGCGGACGAGCGGCACGTCGTCCTCGACGAAGAGCACCCCGGTCGAGCCGACGAGCGTCCTGTCCAGCGCGATCGCCGTGGCGCCGTGGTTGACGGTGTCGCCGGCCGCGAAGTGCCCTTTCGCCGCAGCCGCGCGATAGGCCCGACGGACCTCGGCGGAGACCGACTGGAACTGCGCCCGGCCCGGATCGGTGACCCGGGTGATCGCCCCGGTGGCCCAGACCCGGCCGCCGGACTCGAGCGACGACCCGATCAGCAGCGCACCGACGCGCCACACGCGACCGAGGGGCCGCATGGTCGCTTCGCGGCGGATGCCGAGGACCGCCTTCGGCTGCACGTACTCGCCGAGCGCTTCGTCCGGCACCCCGGCGGCGCGGAGCCGACGTGCGGCGTCGTCGAGCAGTTCGCGCGCTCGCTGCACTCCGTCGGTCACGTCCACCGAGCCTAGACCGGGGCCTGCCCCGAGCCCCGGTGCGATGCGCTGCGGCGCCCGTGACCGGTCGTCGCACGTCGCCCGTGCCCGGCCGTCGACCGTCGGCGGCGCGCAGCGGTCACGGTGCCGATCGCGATCATCACACCGCCGTACGCCAGCAGGACCCCGGCGACGGTCGGGATGAGCCAGGTCCGCGACCCGTTGACGAGCTGGTTGACGACACCGATCTCGGGGATGCTGTACCAGACCACGCCCCGGATCTGCGCGGCGGTGACGGGGTGCGGGTCGGCCTTCGCGTTGTTGTCGCCCTTGAGGACGAACGTGCGTTCACCGTTCGACGCCGAGGACACCGAGACCACGCGGTGGCTGATGACGGCCGGCTGGCCGGAGACGATCTGGTAGGTGACGACGTCGCCCACCTCGATGTCGTCGACGGCGGTGGGACGGACGACGAGCAGGGTGCCCGGGGGCAGCGTTGGCTCCATTGACTGGGTCAAGACCGTCAGCGGCATCGAGCCGGTGGCCTTGGGCACCACGATGAGCACGACGGCGAGGGCCGCGACGAGCAGGAGCAGTCCGGTGCTCACGCCGAGGACGACGGCGTGCACGACGGCGCGCGCGCCGGAGCGCTCGGCACGTTCGGGACGGGCGGTCGCGCGGGTCATGCGCCACACCGGATCGCCGCGCCGTTGTTCTGGGTGAAGAGCGTGACCGGGCCGCTGCCGGCGACGGTCGAGGTCGGGTTGCCGGCGCTGTCGAGGACCTTGACGGTCACGGTGAGCGTCCCGGAGGTGCCGGCGCTCGCCGGGACGTCGTTCGGGGCGATGGTGATGAACGCCGAGTAGTCCTGCGCCTTCTGGCCGACCGCGGTGGTGCCGACGAAGGCGCCGTACCAGGTGTCCTTCGGTCGGTCCGCGGCGTCCCAGCGCACCTCGACGTACCAGCCGTCGTGGTCCGTGCAGACCAGTGCGGGACCGGTGTCCGCGGCCGTCGCCGGGATGGTCAGGGTGAAGCCGCCCTGCACGACGCCCGAGGTCCAGCTGCCGCTCGCCACGGTGAGGTTCACGTTCACGGTGGCCGTGGCGGACGCCGGCGCCGACGACTTGAGGGTGCTGCGGGTGCACCAGATGGCCGAGGCACCGGCGGCGAGCTTGGACGTCATGCTCGGCAGCGATGCCCAGGTGCCCGTGACCGATCCGCTGCCGACCGCGGCACTCGTCGTGCACGCCGCGGTCGCGGCGACGGGCCACGCGACGACGGTGACGGCCTGGGCGAGCGCCGTCGAGCTGCCGGAGACGACGGACACGGTGGTCGTCGCGGTGCCGGCGATCGTGCCCGAATCGGTGAGCGTGATCGGCTTCGTGACCGACGTCACCGTGGACGAGAAGGTGGTGGTCAGCGCGCTCGTGCCGGCGATCGAGGCGGAGAGCTTGCCGATGGTGACGCTCGAGGCCGTGGTGCCGGACGCGCTCCACAGTGCCCAGGCGGCGCTCGATCCGCCGCCGACGAACACGGCGGTGAGCAGCACGGCGACGACGAGCCGGAGTCGGCGGTTCATGCGGAGACCTGCGTTCCCGTGACGGTGAGGGTGAAGTCGGTGACGGCGCCGGAGACGCTCTGCGGCGCGTCGGCGTCGAGGACCAGCTCGACACAGCCGACGGAGCTCGCACCGGGCTGCAGCGTGAACGAGCTGCTGCCGGTGTCGAAGGCTGCGAGACGGCCGCTCGCGCCGGACAGCCCGGCGGTGCAGGCCGCAGCCGATGACACGTTGGTCAACCGGAGCGTCAGTTCGCCGAGCACGGCCGCCGACGAGGCGTTCGTCGCGGAGGCGACCTTCGTGGACGTCGTGGCGACCCGCATCGACAGCGGGATCGAACCGGTGTTCTTCACAGCGAAGGTGCCGGTGACGCCGGTCCCCGGTCCGAGGACGGTGGTGTTCATCGTCGACAGGGTGCCGACGGTGATCGTCGCCGTCGCGGACTTCACGGTGGTGGCAGCGGTGCTGGCGGTGCCGTTCCAGAGGGCGTAGGTCCCGCCGACGCCGAGGAGCGCCGTGGCGACCGCGACAACCAGGGCGAGCGCGACGGGCAGGATCCACCGGTGGCGTCGTGCTGCGCGGTGGCGGCCCGTCGTCCTCGGTGTCCCGGTCATGTGCGTCCCCTGGTGCTCGTGAGCCTCTGCTGGTGCGGACCACAAGGGGCCCAGACGGGCCACAAGGGGCCCAGACGGGCCCAAGGGCCCGGGCGGGCCGCGACCGGCGGATCAGGGGCCGGTCGCGGCTCGCGTCAGTGCGATCGGTGGATCAGGAACCGATCGCGGTCTGCGTGAGGGTGAAGGCCAGCGCGCCGACGTTGATCGACCCGTTCTGTCCGGTGGTCGCCGAGGACGGCAGCGTGATCGTGAAGACGACCTTGACGGTCGAGGTGGACGCCGACGGCGAGACGACGAAGGTGTTCGCGTTCGACGTGGACTGCACGACGGTGGCGCTCGACGACGTCACGGCGAGGGTCTTCTGCGTCGCGGCGAGGAGCGCGGAGTCGCCGGTGATCGACTGGCTGGCGTAGGTCAGGTTCGCCTTGAGGTCCTGGCCGGTCGCGCCGATGTTCAGCGTCTGCGTGAACTGGAACGTGTTGCCCGGCACCATCAGGGCGGTGGTGGGGTTGATCGCGGTCGAGCGGCCGTTCGTGATGTCGGTCCAGGCACCGTCGTTGTTCGCGGTGAGGGTCAGTGTGCCGGAGCTCACCGAGGACGCGGCGCTCGAGGCGCTGGCGTTCCAGAGGGCGAAGGTGCCTGCTCCGCCGAGGAGGAGGGCGATGCCGGCCGCGCCGGCGATGGTGCCGGTGACGATCTTGTGCATGGGAGTGGTCCGTTCTGCGCTTCGGGGCGCGCTGAGCACCACCGGCTCGCGGGTTCGGGTCGTCGAGCTGGTGGGACGGTGTCATCGACCTCGCGGGTGAGGGGTCGCGGCTGACCGGTGCCGAGAGTGGTCGCCGGGCTCCGGAGCGCAGATCTGCTGCTCGGGCGGGCTGGACTCGCTCTGGTGACGACGCTACTCGTCCCCCAAAGTGCGGACAAGTCGGAACATGCTTTTGCATGCACCCAGAACGGGGGTGATTTTTGTCCTCCCTGTGGAGGACAGGGTTGTACCCCGATCCTGATCGGAATGTCGGGCGTCCCCCGACCGTTGCACCGACCGGAAACGAGGAGGGACCCATGGGCATCGTGCGCTGGCTGTTCGACGCGCAGATCGTCATCGGCGACCAGACGGTGCTCTGGCGCGAGGTGATCGGCAACGTCTTCGGGCTGCTCAGCGCGCTCGGCGGGATGCGCCGCAAGGTCTGGGCGTGGCCGATCGGGCTGATCGGCAACGCGCTCCTGTTCACCGTCTTCATGGGTGCACTGTTCGACACCCCGAACCCCGTCAACCTGCTCGGTCAGGCCGGCCGCCAGGTCATGTTCATCATCGTGAGCATCTACGGCTGGTACCGCTGGACGCACCGCCCCGACGACACCGCCACCGTGATCGAACCGCACTGGGCCTCGTGGCGGACCCGGGCCCTGCTGGTCGTCGGCATGGTCGGTGGGACCGCGCTGCTCACCCCGGTGTTCCGCGCCCTCGGGTCGTACGAACCGGTGTGGAGCGACGCGTGGATCTTCGTCGGTTCGCTGCTCGCCACCTACGGCATGGCGAAGGGCTGGGTGGAGTTCTGGCTCATCTGGGTCGCGGTCGACCTGGTCGGCGTCCCGCTGCTGTTCTCGGCCGGGTACTACGCGTCGGGTCTCATGTACGTCTTCTACGGCGCCTTCACGCTGACCGGTTTCTTCGTCTGGATGAACCAGCGGGTCAAGCCCCCGGCAGCGCCGGTCACGGTCGGCTGAACGGCCCGCCCACACCGAACCGGTCCACGACGACCCGGCGCGGATGTGACGGCCCCCGGTCTGGGACGAGACAATGGGGTACCGCACACGATGGGATGGTCCGATGGAACCCCTGCACGGCGAACGCGTCGAGGATGATGAGTCCCTCGCCGAGCGCACCGTCCGCGGAGCGATCCGCGCCTACCGACTGCACTCCTTCGACGCGGTCGACGCGTCGGTCGTGGCCGAGGTCGCGGGCATCCCGCTCGAGACCGTGGAGCGCCTGTTCCCCGCGTGGGAGGCGTTGCTGCTGGTGACGTACGACCGGTGGACGCAGCTGCGGGGCACTCGTCGGAAGACCCCGCCGGCGTGCACGATCGACCACGTCCGGTTGACCCTGGCCGAGGACGTCGCCGACCCGGGCCTCGTCCGCGTCCTGGCGGGCGTGATCACCGTCGCGAGCTCGGAGTCCGGGTTCGCCGAGCTGTTCCGCAAGCGCTTCGACGAGTACGTCGAGCAGCTCAGCAACGGTCTGCAACGCGACTTCGACAGCGGCGCCGAGGAATCGGCGATCCCGGCGTACCAGGCGGCGACGCAGCTGCTCGCGGTGTACGAGGGGCTGCAGATCCAGATGCTCGTCCGGCCGCACATCGACGTCATGGTGGAGTTCGACCGCTCGGTCCGGACGCTCCGACAGGGCTGGAAGCAGCACGAGCTGCCGTCGTGGGACCTCGATGCCGACGTCCCCGAGCGCGAGACGCCGCAGCGCGAGCGACCGGCAGCGCAGCAGCAGACCGCACGCGAGCCCGAGCGGGAACCCCAGAGTCGTCCCTAGCGGGAGACCGACCGCCGCCAGGACACGATCTGCCGCAGCGTCACCTTCGACCCGTACTGCGCGACCGAGTGCCGGAACAGGTACTCGGCGAACCACAGCAGCAGCCCGGCGGCGACGAACACCTCGACGATGCAGACCACCGACTCGGTGACGCTCAGTGAGCCGACGGCGTTCCGGACCATGGCGGTGACGGGCGTGAACGTCGGGAAGTACGTGAAGAACGCGGCGACGGGCGACGACGGGGTGGTCATCACGAAGAACGCCGCGTAGAGCGGGATGATCAGGGCGAAGATCGCCGCCGACTGCAGCGCCGAGGCGTCCTTGATCGACGGCACCGCGGCACCGACGGCGACGAACAACCCGGACGCCAGCAGGACGCCGCCGACGAGCAGCAGGGCACCGACGAGCATCCGCCACGGGTCGATCGTCAGGCCGCCCAGCTGCGAGGCGACGAGCGGCAGGACGGCGAGCATCCCCACCAGCCCGGGGACGACGAACACCCCGACCTGCACGAACCCGACGAGCAGCATCGCGATCACCTTGCCGCGGATCAGGTCGCCGGCGGTGACGGCGGTCAGGATCATCTCGGAGATGCGGTTCTCCTTCTCCTCGACCACGACGGTCACCATGCGTGCGGCGAGCAGGATGACGAGCCCGAAGAAGGCGGCGACGTACAGGAACGGCGGCACGATCGACAGCCAGCCCGGCGCGACCCGCCCCTCGGCGTAGGTCGTGACGTCGGTGGCCGGTGGGGAGCGCAGGAGCTCGACCGTCTCGGGGTCGTCGACGGTCGCGGCGACGCTCTGCTCGAGCACCCGCTCGGCGAGCGACGAGTAGCCGCCGTTCGCGAACAGCCCGCGGTCGGCGGCGTCGACCTGGATCGCGGTGGTCGACGGCGACGCGGGGAACTCGATGAACGCGTCGAGGGCGCCGGAGCGCACTGCGGCGCGGTCGGCACCGGCGTCGGTGGACGGCGACCCGCCCCACTTCGCGGCCACGGACTCGGACACCAGCCCGGAGTGGTCGAGGTAGCGGAACGGGGTCTTCGTGGCCGACGAGCCGGAGACCACCGAGTCGGTGCCGGCTGCCTGTCCGATGCCGACGAGCAGGGACACGATGACGATGACGACCGGCAGCGCGAGCGTGCCGATCCAGAACGCGGGCTTCTTGACCGCGCGGACGAACTCGAACCGGACGACGGTGCCGAGCCGGCTCATGCGGCGGCCCCGTCCACCGAGGCCGTGGCGAGCGCGTCGTGGCCGTAGACCTGCACGAAGATCTCGTCGAGTGGGATCCGGCGCATCTCGAACGCGGTGACGCGGACACCGTCCGACACCAGCGCCGCGAGGATGTCGGCGCCGTCCGGCGCGGCGGCGGACGTCGGCACGAGGTAGGCGACGTGCCCCTCGTGCCGCGCGAGCTTGTACAGCGGCGAGCGGGGGACCGGTCCGTCGAGGCCGACCCGGGCGACGGCGCCGCCGAAGGCGTCCTGCACGTCGGGGATGGACCCGTAGGCCGCGGCCGTGCCGTCCTTGAGCAGCAGGATCCGGTCGCAGAGCCGCTCGACCTCGTCCATGTGGTGGGTCACGAGGATGACGGTCGCGCCGTCGGCCTTGCGCTCGTCGACCAGGTCGAGCAGCAGTCGACGGTTGACGGGGTCGAGGCCCTTCGTGGGTTCGTCGAGGATGAGCAGCCGCGGCCGGTCCATGATCGTGATGCCGAGCTGCACCTTCTGCTGCTGGCCGCCGGAGAGCTTGTCGACGCGGAGCTTGGCGCGGTCGGCCAGGCCCACGCGGGCCAGGTAGTCCATGCTCCAGGCCGTGGCCTCGGGGCCGCGCAGCCCGCGGAGCCGTCCGAAGTAGGACATCACGTCGATGACGGATTCCTTCCGGTAGAGCCCGCGCTCTTCGGGCAGGTACCCGATGCCGCCGGTGGCGGGCCGGTACGGCTGGCCGTCGATGGTCAGGGTGCCGGCGGTCGGGGTGGTGATGCCGAGCAGGGCGCGGATCGTCGTGGTCTTGCCGGAGCCGTTGCTGCCGAGCAGGCCGAACGTCTCACCCGCGGCGACGTCGAACGACAGTCCGTCGACCACGTTCCGGTCCCCGAACCGCATGACGAAGTCCTGCACGCTGATGGTCGCCCCGCTCATGCGGCGACCTTACCGGGACAGGCTGACGTCCCGGCCGCCGGTCGCGGCCCGAGACGGTGACCGCACGACGGACGGGAGGCCCGTGGCGAACCCGCCACGGGCCTCCCGTCCGTCACCTAGTCGCGTCCACGACGCGCACCCTGCGTCAGGAACGCAACCAGGCCGTCCCCACGCCCGTCAGGGCGCCGTCTGCCACCGGCGCCGAGGCGAGCAGCAGCTCGCCGGCGGGGAGTTCGTAGGGCTCGTCACCGAACACCGTCACGCTCGTCCAGCCGTTCGGGCGTCGGAAGGCGAGCACGTCGTCGCGGCCGGTCTCGAGCCACTCCAGGTGTTCCTCGGACTGCAGCTGGCCGCGCAGTCCGAGGGCCTTCCGGTACAGGTTCAGGGTCGAGCCGGGATCGGTGTCCTCGGCCTCGACGCTCGCGTCCGCGAACCACGCCGGCTGCGGCAGGTGCGCGGTGCCGGCGCCGAAGCCGAACGACGGCCCGGACCGGGTCCACGGGATCGGCACACGGCAGCCGTCACGTCCGACGTCGACACCCGGGTTGCGGAAGAACGCGGGGTCCTGACGGTCGGCGTCGGGGATGTCGCCGACCTCGTGCAGGCCGAGTTCCTCGCCCTGGTACAGGTAGGCGGAGCCGGGCAGCGCGAGCTCGAGCAGGGTCGCGGCCTGCGCGCGGCGCAGCCCGAGCGAGCGATCGAGGTCGTCCTGCGAACCGCCGGCCAGCAGCCACGCGCCACCCTGCTTGTCGGTGGAGCCGTTCCGCGCCGGCAGCGCGTACCGGGTGGCGTGGCGGACGACGTCGTGGTTCGAGAAGACCCAGGTGGTCGAGGAGCCGGACTGCTCGGCCAGGCCGAGGTTGAACTCGATGATCGTGCGGAACTGGCCGGCGTCGAAGTCGGCCTCGAGCAGGTCGAAGTTGAACGCCTGTCCGAGTCCGTCGGCGCTCGCGTACCGAGCGCGGCGGTCGGCGGCGACCCAGGCCTCGGCGACCGCGGTCCGGGCGGGGGTGTACTCGTTGAACACCGTCCGCCACTCGGCGTAGATCTCGTGCACGTCGTCGCGGTCCCACAGCGGGTGCGAGCCGTCCTTCGGGATCTCGGCGAGCTCCGCCCAGGTCGGCAGGGTGCCGGTGGGCAGGTCCTTCGCGAGCCCGTGCGCGACGTCGATGCGGAAGCCGTCGACGCCGCGGTCCGACCAGAACCGCAGGGTGTGCAGGAAGTCGTCGCGGACCTCGCGGTTCGCCCAGTTCAGGTCGGGCTGCTCCTTGGCGAAGGAGTGCAGGTACCACTGGCCGTCGCCGACCGCGGTCCAGGCCGGGCCGCCGAAGATCGAGATCCAGTCGGCCGGAGCCCGTTCGCCGGAGGGCCCGGTGCCGTCGCGGAACACGTACCGGTCACGGGCCGGGGAGCCCTTCGGCGCGGCGAGCGCCTCGCGGAACCACTCGTGCCGGTCGCTCGTGTGGTTCGGGACCACGTCGACGATCACCCGGATGCCGGCGGCGTGCAGTGCCTCGACCATCCGGTCGAAGTCGTCGAGCGTGCCGAGCTTCGGGTCGACGTCGCGGTAGTCGTCGACGTCGTAGCCGCCGTCGGCCAGCGCGGACGGGTAGAAGGGGCTGAGCCAGACGGCCTCGACACCGAGCGAGGCCAGGTACGGGACGCGCTCGGTCATGCCGGGCAGGTCACCGATGCCGTCGCCGTTCGCGTCCGCGAAGGAGCGCGGGTAGATCTGGTAGACGCTGGCCTGGCGCCACCAGGTCTCGTCGGTCGTGGTGGTGGCGTGCTGGGCGAGGGTATCGGTCACGGGGTTCCTCTCGGGGTGGCTGGTCGGGGTGGCCGTCTCGGCCGGGTCGGTCACTTGATGGCGCCCTGGGTCACACCGGCCATCACCCATCGCTGGGTGACGAGGTAGACGATGATCGCCGGCGCCATCGCCATCAGGTACGAGGCGAACGACACGTTGTAGTTGTTGCTGAACTGCGTCTGGAACATCTGCTGCAGCACCGGCAGGGTCTGCAGCGCCGGGTCCGAGGTGATCAGCGACGGCATCACGAAGTCGTTCCACGACGCCAGGAACGCGAAGATGCCGACGGTGGCGCTCATCGGTGCCAGCAGCGGGAACACGAGCCGCCAGAACACCTGGCCGGTGCTCGCGCCGTCGATGCGGGCGCTCTCCTCCAGCTCGGCCGGGATCGACCGTAGGAACGCGGTGAAGAGCAGCACGCTGAACGACAGCTGGAACATGACGTGCAGCAGCGCGACGCCGAACGGGTTGTCCAGGTGCGCGAGGCCGGTGAGCTTCACCTGCGACAGTGCCAGCACCGGGAACGGCAGGAACATGGCGGCGAGCAGGTAGAAGAACGACCAGCGGAACAGCCGACGGTCCCAGTTCCTGGCGATCGCGAACGCCGTGAACGAGGCGAGCAGGATCGTGCCGACGACGGTGATCGCGGCGACGAGCACCGAGACGCCGAACGCTCGCGGGAAGTCGGTGAGCTCCCACGCCTGCACGAAGCCGTCGACGCTGAAGGGCGCGGGCAGCGAGAACGCGTTGCCGTCGACTGCCTGGCTCGTCGTTTTGAACGCCATCGTCAGGGTGACGTAGAGCGGCACCAGGATCGACAGCGCGCAGAGCACGAGGACGACGGTGACGGGCCAGTTGGCGGTGCCGCCGCGGCGGCCCGCGGTCCGGTCGGCGTCGACCGATCGGATGCTGCCCGTCTTCGTCGTTCCCGGACGGAGGGGTGTCTGGATGGTCATCAGAGCGCTGCCTTCCCGCGGGTCGCCCGCAGCTGGATCACGGCGATGACGACCGCGATGATGAAGAAGATCGTGGCGTTGGCCATCTGGTAGGCGTAGTCGCCGCCGTTGAAGCCCTTGAAGATCGACATCGCGACGCTCGTGGTCGAGGTGCCGGGGCCGCCGTCGGTCAGGCCGACGATGATGTCGTACGAGTTCAGGAAGTTCTTGAACCCGATCACCAGGTTGATCAGGATGTAGCCGGCCGTCAGCGGCGCGGTGATCGAGATCAGCTGGCGCCAGGCACTCGCGCCGTCGAGGGCAGCGGCCTCGTAGACCTCGCCGGGGATGGACAGCACCCCGGCGATGTAGATGAGGAGGGTCGACGGGATCGCCTGCCACGCGGTGACGATCACGATCGCGACCCACGCCAGGTCGGGGTTCGCCAGGATGCTCTGCTCGAGCGGCCCGAATCCGATCGCGGTGGCGAACGCCGGCAGGCTGTTCGCGAACAGGAACGAGAACACGTACGCGATGACGATGCCGGAGATCACCATCGGCAGCACGAACACCGCGCGGAGGGCGATCTTGCCGCGGATCTTCGAGGTCAGGGCGATGGCGAGCAGGAACGCGACCGCGTTGACGACGATCACGGTGACGAGCGAGAACCCGAGGGTGAACAGGTACGCCTGCAGGATCGCGGGGTCGGAGAACACCGCGACGTAGTTCGTGAGCCCGATGAAGCGGAACTCACCGAACCCGACGGAGTTCGTGAAGCTCAGCACGATGCCCATCACGGCCGGCAGCGTGATGGCGAGCGTGAAGAGCAGCAGGGTGGGGAGCAGGAAGGCGAGGAAGAGCGGTTCGATCCGCTTCCGCTTGTGGGTGACGGACTGGAGGCCCGGTGCGGCTCCGCCCCGTCGGCGGCGGTCCGCCGTCGTGATGGCTTCGGTGGTCGTGGTTGCCATGGGACGTCTCCTTACGCGGCCGTGCGGAGCGCGAGGCGCGCCCAGTCGGCGTCGAGGGTGCGGAGCTGGCGCTGCGGGTCGCCGCCGAAGGCGATCGACTGCGCGTAGTTCGCGACCGGGATCTCGGCGGGGATGAGCTGCGACGCACCGAGGTAGAAGGCGGCGTCGTCGTAGTACGACTGCATGCCGGTCAGCGCCGGGTTCGACGCCGGGGGAGCGTCCTTGCGGACACCGAAGCCGTTGTTGTCGGCGTTGTACTTGTCGTTGACCTTCGACTGCATCAGGAACGACAGGAACTCGCGAGCCGCCTCCTGCTTGCGCGACGCCTCCGGGATCCAGAGCGCCAGGTCCACGTTCACCCGCACCTTGTTGTCCGCGGCGTCGTCGGTGACGGGCAGCGGGAAGGTGCCGAGGTCCATGTCCTTGTTCGTCTTCGCGATCTCGCCCAGGGCCCACGGTCCCTGCAGGTACATCGCGGCCTTGCCCTGCGCGAAGGCGAGGTTGCCGTCGCCGTACCCACGGCTGGCCGCGCCGTCCTGGTGCCACTCGCGCAGCTGGACCATGCGTTCCATCGGCGTCCGGAGGTCCTTCTCGAACGACACCGACGAGTCCTTGCCGACCTTCGTGCCCTCGCGTCGCAGCGCGTCGAACGTCTTCGGGGTGTCGATCGCGCCGCCGATCGTGTAGTCGAACATGCCCTGCGCGATCGTCCAGTTGTCCTTGAACGTGCCGTAGATCGGGGCGATCCCGGCCCTCGTCAGGCGCTCGCAGAGGTCGGCGAACTCGCTCCAGGTCGTCGGGACCTCGAGCCCCTGCTCGGCGAACAGCGCCTTGTTGTAGATCACCGAGGCGGCGGTCACGGAGTACGGCAGGGCGCTCTTGCGGCCCGGGTAGTCGGCGGTCTGCTCCATGAGCGGCCACAGGTCGGGGTTGATCGTGTCGGTTTGGGGCAGGTCGGACAGGTCCGTCAGTGCCCCGTGCTCGACGAACGGCACGACCGAGAAGTTGTAGTTCCAGCACCCGAGGTCCGGCGGACGGTTCCGGACGAAGTTCGCGGACATGCTCGAGGTCGAGTCGCGGACGACCCGCACCTTCGACTGGCTGTCGTGGAACTGCGCGATGACGCCGTCGAAGTAGCCGATGACCTCGGGCTTCGACACGTAGAACGTGATGGTCTCCGGCTTGGCGCTCGAGGACCCGATCGGGGCGCACCCCGCGAGCGCGAGCCCGCTGGCGATGCCGCCGGCTCCGAGCAGGAACGAGCGTCGGCTCACCGATGCTGCCGTCCTGGTCGTGGCGTGTGGTTGCACGTCGTCTCCGTCCGTCCGGACCCGGCAGCCCTGCCGTTCCGTCCTGCGATCGGCTCCGATGTCGACCGCGAGACTAAATCTAGCGACAAAATCTAATTACGCAAGGAACTCGTGGCGCGATAAGGTCACGGCATGCCGCCACCCCGCCGAACGAGCGCCGAGACACTGCTCGCGCACGCCTTCGACGCCGGCGCCTTCACCGCGACCGAGGCCATCGACGCCACCGGCCTGACCCGCTCGACCGTCCTGGCCGCGTGCGAGGAACTCGTCCGGCTCGGCTGGCTCCACGAGCTCGACGACGCCCGTGCCGCCGGGGAGTACCGGATCGGGCGGCCCGCTCGGCGCTACGAACTCGACACCGCCGCCGGGGTCGTCGTCGGCGTGGACGCCGGGCAACACCGGATCACCGCCTTCGTCGCCGACCTGCGCGGCACCGTGCTCGGTCGCGCCGAGGGGGCGCTCGGCGAGTCGGGGCTCGAGGTCCCCGTCCGGCTCGCGGTCCTCGCCGACACCGTGGACGACGCGCTCGCCGCCGCCGGCGTCGACCGCTCCCGCATCCTGGTCACCGTCGTCGGCATCCCCGCGCCGGTCGACGCCGGCGGCGCATCGCCGGATGACGGCGGCTTCTGGGACCGGATGAACCCGGGCTTCGCCGACGCCGTCCCGCACGGTCGCGTCGTCGTCGAGAACGACGCGAACCTCGCCGCGCTCGCCGAGCGGCCGTCGTCGGGCGATGCGTCGTTCGCCGCACTGCTCTCCGGCGAGCGGTTCGGCAGCGGCCTCGTGGTCGACGGTGTGCTGCTGCGCGGTGCCCACGGCGGTGCAGGGGAGATGCGCGTGCTCGACATCGTCCAGGGCGTCGGGTCGTCGGACGGCATCGGCGCGACGGCGCGGACGCTGGTCGCCGAGGCCGTCGCGGCGGGCGACGTGCGGCCGGGCAGCCCGCTCGCCGTGGACGACGGCGCCTCCGCCGTGTTCCGAGCGGCGCAGGACGGCGACGCCGTGGCGCTGGCGATCGTCGACCGCCTCGGCGACCGGCTGGCCCGTGTCTGCGTCCTGCTCGCGAGCCTGCTCGACATCGACCGCGTGGTGGTCGCCGGTGCGATCGCCCAGCCTGCGGTCGCCGTCATCGACCGGGCGCGTGCGCTGCTCGACGGCTGGCACTTCGACCCCGTGCCCGACCTGGTGGCGTCCACGCTCGGTGGCGACGTCGTCGTCATCGGGGCCGTCGCCCACGCGGTGGACGCCGTCCGTGCTGATCCGCTGTCGTTCCCGCTGGTCGACCCTGCTGTCGTCAGTGCCGACGGTCGAGGGGAAGCTCCCGCGTCCGGTCCCAGTCCTCGGTCCACCCGAGCCGGTCGAACAGCGCATCCAGCAACATCGCGGTGAACCCCCACACCAGGTGACCGTCGTCGTCGGGGTGCTCGCTGTCCTCCGCATCGACCGTGAAGCCCGGCCCGCGCCACTCCTGACCACCGCGTCTGATCACCGTGACCCCGCGGTTCGCCGGGGCGAGCAGGTCCGCCACCGGCACCCGGAAGACCGCGGCCGACTCGCGCTCGTCGACGACCCGGATCGGGGACGGCTCGCGCCACCAGCCCAGCACCGGGCGGACCAGGTGGTTCGAGAACGCCAGTGGCACCGCGGGCAGCGTGCCGAGGACCTCGACGCCCGTCGGGTCGAGCCCGGTCTCCTCGCGTGCTTCACGGAGGGCGGCGGCGACCGCGTCGGCGTCGCCCGGATCGATCCGCCCGCCGGGGAACGCGACCTCGCCCGGGTGCGCGCGCAGGGTCGTGGCGCGAGCGAGCAACAGGACGTCGAGGTCGCGGGGGACGTCGGCGGCGACGGCGGGGCGGTCGCTCGGCGTGCGGTCGAGTGCGCCGAAGAGCATCAGGACGGCAGCGTGCCGCGGGGTGGTCGTGCCGCCGGGTTCGACGGGAGGCTCGGCGTCGCCCCATCCGGTCGCTGCGACCCTCGCCAGTGCCGCCCGTGCGCGCCCGTCGTCCATCACCCGCCCACCCTAGGCGTTGGTCACGAGCCGTCCGGCGATCGGTAGGTTCGACCCATGGCAACCGAACGTGTCGACGAGAGACCCGCCGACGAGCACGATCCCTACGCCCGCCGCCCCGGCTACGTGACGGGCGTCGACGGTCGAACCGACCGGACCACCACGGCGATGGTCGTCGGCATCGTGGCCGGCTTCCTCGCGCGGGTCGTCCTCGGTTTCCTCGGCCTGGCCGAGTGGGCCGCGCTCCTCGGTGGCATCGTGATCGGCCTCGTCGTGTGGCTCGTCCTCCGAGCGCTGCGGCGCCGTGCAGACCGGATCGCGGGTCGGTCGCCGGACGCCGTCCCGCAGGCTCGCGACCGTGCCATCGCCGAGGCGAACGGTGGCCGCCGGTTCTTCATCGCCCCGAACCCGGTCGTGGTCATCGTGATGGGCGGGATCTTCGTCGCCGTGGGCGTCGCGCCGCCCGTGTTGGACGGTGCGACGGTTGCCGGGCTCCTGACGGCGGTGCTGGTCATCGCGAGCGGCCTGTTCTTCGTCGTGCAGGGCGTCGGCACGCTCGTGGTCCGCCGGCGGGAGCGCAGCGGCCAGTAGCAGCCCGAGTACCCAGCGGACTCCCGGATGCGGTCGGCATCGTGGAAGAACCGAGGACGACTCGAACACGACGAGGGGACACCGTGGACCGCTTCCGACGACTGCCGCTGCCGGCGCTGCTGCCGATGCTGTTCGTGGTGCTGTGGTCGGTGTGGTTCGCGACGGGCCTCCTCACCGGCTCCGATGACTTCGCGCCTTTCGAGCGGGCGATCGGTGCGATCGCGTACGCAACGATCGCGACCGCGGGGTTCGGCATCGCGATCGCGATCCGACGACGTCGAGCAGGCGGCACGGAGACGGCGGTGGGCATCCAGCGCGCCGTCCGGACCGGCGTCCTGCCGGAGTCTGCCGATCCCGTGGTGTGGGCACGCGAACTCGACTCGACCCGGTGGCGGTACCGCAACAACCGGGTGGTCGTCCCGATCGCGGGCGTGTTGTTCGCAGCGTTCTCGGTCTGGGCAGCACTCGTGATCAGCCCGTGGTGGTGGTTGCTGCTGGTGCTGTTCACGGGGATGTGCGCGTACTCCGTCTGGGAGACCCGACGAGCACTGCGGAACAT
Organism: Curtobacterium sp. PvP017; assembly: GCF_054060195.1. Taxonomy (NCBI): domain Bacteria; kingdom Bacillati; phylum Actinomycetota; class Actinomycetes; order Micrococcales; family Microbacteriaceae; genus Curtobacterium; species Curtobacterium sp. PvP017. Next base: position 659,259 of record NZ_JBSSCY010000001.1, on the reverse strand, counting down.
CGACCACCTGCTGACCACCCTGCGCGGGAGCTGGACCGTCCCGCAGTCCAGCAGCCCGTGACCCGGCACGTCCCGAGTCCGGAGCGGCGCTGGAACCACAACACGCACTTCCACGCCCGGGTGCTCGATGCCGTGCCGGAGGGGGCGCACACCGCCCTGGACGTCGGGACCGGCAACGGTCTGCTCGCCCGTGACCTGCACGACGCGGGGTTCGACGTCACGGCGATCGACTTGGATGCGGACGTCCTGCGCGCCGCCCGCGCCGCGAACGCCGACACCGGGATCCAGTGGCTGTGCGGTGACGTGATGGGACACGACTTCGGTCAGCAGTTCGACGTGGTGGCCTCGGTCGCGACGGTGCACCACCTGCCGGACCTGTCAGCCGGGCTCGCTCGCCTCGCAGACCTCACGGCGCCAGGCGGCACCCTGGTGGTCGTCGGACTCGCGAAGCCCACCCGGCTGCGTGATCACGTGCTCGGGTTGGCTGGTGTCGCGCAGCATCGTTGGTCCTCATGGCGGCGCGGCTACTGGGAGCACTCCGCGCCGACGTGCTGGCCACCACCGCATTCGTACGCCCAGGTCCAACACACCGCGGATGCAGTCCTGATGGGCTCCGAGTACCGCCGACACCCGCTGTGGCGGTACGTGATCACGTGGCGGCGCCCGCGCTGACGCACGGGTGACGGGACTGAGTCGGAATCCGCTCGACCAGGCGAATCGTCTGAAACCAGGGCGCGGTACCCACTCATGATCCCGGCGGTCGTACGAGGTGTCCCGCAGGCCGATCTTGGGTTCAGGGACTACTCCCATCGCTTGCGCTGCGCGACCGCACTACGCTCAGCGAGGTGGGCGTGTTCTTGGTCGGGCTGGCAGTGCTCGGCGTCACATGGGGCTGTATCCTCATCCTCTTCCCGAAGCCGATCGCCCGCTTCGCGCGGAGAGTGCAAGGGGAGTTCTGGGGAGGCCAGTTCACTCCGGAACTCACGCGATTCGCCGGCTGTGGATTTGTTCTCGGAGGCGTCATCGCAGCTGCCACGCTCGTCGCCGAGTTCCTCAGGCGCTGAGGGCTGGTGGAGCACCCCGTACCGGAGCGGCCAACGGACAGCGCGCACCTACAATCTCCATCGTGAGTAGACGGAGCCCGGGGCCACGCTTCTTCCGACGCCCGAAGCCCTTCGCCGGCGGGGAGGTCTGGATCGTCCAACACGACGAGTCACCGGACAACACGGTCCTCGGCGTCTTCGCCACGGACGACGAGGCGTACGCCTTCATGGACACGGTCAAGGACGACTACGAGAACGGCGTGATCTGCTCGAGCTTCTCGATCCCGTACCGGTCCACCGATGGCGCAGTTCGTTACCAGGCCGAGGACTGAAGTCGGCCTCCGTCGGCCTGTCGGTCACCCTGCGAGCGCGGTCCCAGTGAGCAGAAGACGTCGGGTCCCTGGTGGGAACCCGACGTCTTCTGCTCACTGGGTGGGCCGAGCGCTCACTCCGTGGTGGAGACCCAGTCGATGAGCAGGTTGCCCTGGTCGCCCCAGTTGCCGACCTGGAACATGAAGCGGTGCGGGGTCGTCGGTACGTCGTGGGTGACGGTGTCGAGGACCTTGCCGTCGACGCTGTAGGTGACCGACTCGCCGGGCACCCAGTCCACCGTGTAGGTGTGCCAGTCGCGCCACGAGACGCCGGTGCCGATCTGGACGCGGTCGGCTTCCTTGCCCGGGGTCATCGAGTGGTGGAAGGCCGAAGGGCTGTCCTCGAAGTTGCCCTCGGGGAAGTCGATCTCGCCGTCGGACCAGGTGCCCGACGTCGGCCACAGCATGAAGGCCGCGCCGTTGCCGTCGCCACCGGTCGCCTTGGCGCGGACGGAGAACGAGCCGCCGACGTGGTCCCAGGCTCCGGCGGAGGAGCCGAACGTGCCGGCCGCCCCCGCTCCGGTGCCGAGGGCGACGTCCATCACGCCGTCGTGCACCGAGACGGTCTTGCTCGGCGCGTAGATGCCGGAGGTGCCGTCGGGGTAGGGCTGCCACGACTGCGGGTAGAGCCGCGAGACGAGGCCGGTGACGGCGTCGGTGGTGAAGTCCTCGACGAACGAGGCGTCCGGCGCGGCGGCTGCGTCAGGAGTCTCGGCGACCTCGTCCTGCGGTTCAGCCGAGCCCTCGGCCTCTCCGTCGGACGAAGGCTCGTCCGACGGAACTGCTGCCTCGGGTTCCGCGGTCGGGGTGGTGTCCTCGATCGGCGCGGCCTCGGCGGTCGGCGCGGGCGTCTCCGTCGGCGTCGTGTCCGACTCCTCGTCGTCTGACGGGGCCGGGGTCGCGGTGTCCGACGGGGTGGGGGTCGGGGTCACCGGGGCGTGGTGTCCGTGGCGGTGTCCGCCCCAGCCCCACCAGCTGTCGGCGGAGGCGGCGGAGGCGGTGGGGACTCCGAGCGCCAGACAACCGGCGGTCGCGGCCGCCAGGATCGCGCGACGGCGGCTCATCGGGTGTGCCGTTCGGTGGTGGAGGTGATGGGCGTGGTGGTCGCGGGGGTCGTGCCGCGCATGGGCGTGCACGTGCTTCGGGTCGAGATGTCGGGCTCCTCGTGGTGCTCGGGCGCAGGATGCGGGGAGGGGACGGCGCGCCAGGGGGCAGGATGCCGAGGGGTTCGGTGACGCGTCCACGGACATCTTGCATCATTTGTGCCCCGTTCGGGGGTAATCGCCCGAATCGGCAGTCGAACGCGCGGTGAAGGGTGGGCAGCCCGCAGCCCGCAGCCCGCCGCCTCAGCCGCGCGGTACCGGCTGCAACCGCTGCAGCTGCGTCACGTGCCCGGGCTCGAGCTCGTCGAGCGACGTGACCCCGAGCAGCCGCATCGTGCGCTCGATCTGCTCCGACAGGATCTGGATCATCCGGTCGACGCCGGCCTCGCCGCCCGCCATCAGCCCGTACAGGTACGCCCGGCCGACCATGGTGAACCTCGCACCGAGCGCCACGGCGGCGACGATGTCCGCGCCGGACATGATGCCGGTGTCGAGGTGCACCTCGGTGTCCATGCCGACCTCCTTGACCACGGAGGGCAGCAGGTGGAACGGCACGGGGGCCCGGTCGAGCTGGCGACCGCCGTGGTTCGACAGCGTGATCCCGTCGACGCCCATGTCCGCCAGACGACGGGCGTCGGCTAGGGACTGCACGCCCTTGACGACGACCTTGCCCTTCCACTGGTCGCGGATCCAGGCGAGGTCCTCGTAGGTGACGGTGGGGTCGAACATGTGGTCGAGGAGCTCCCCGACGGTGCCGGACCACCGGTCGAGCGACGCGAAGGCCAGCGGCTCGGTGGTCAGGAAGTCGAACCACCACCACGGTCGCGGGATGGCGTTCAGTACGGTCCGGGCGCTCAGCTGCGGCGGGATCGAGAACCCGTTCCGCTTGTCCCGCAGGCGCGCGCCGGCGACGGGCACGTCCACGGTGACGAGCAACGTGTCGAACCCGGCCTTCTCGGCGCGGGAGACCAGCGCCATCGACTTCTCGCGGTCCTTCCACATGTACAGCTGGAACCAGTTGCGGCCGTTCGGGTTGGCGTCGCGGACGTCCTCGATGGCGGTGGTGCCCATGGTGGAGAGCGAGAACGGGATGCCCGCGCGTCCGGCTGCCCGGGCGCCGGCACGCTCGCCCTCGGTCTGCATCATGCGCGTGAACCCGGTGGGGGCGATGCCGAACGGGTACGCGACCGGCGCACCCAACACCGAGCGCGAGGTGTCCACGGACGAGACGTCGCGCAGGATCGCGGGGGTGAACTCGATGTCCTCGAACGCCTGGCGGGCGCGGGCGAGCGAGATCTCGGCCTCGGCGGCGCCCTCGGTGTAGTCGAACGCGGCCTTCGGCGTGCGGCGGGCGGCGATGTCGCGCAGGTCCCAGATCGTCAGCGCCGACTCGAGCCGCTGTCGCCGACCCGGCAGCGACGGCTTCTTGAACTGCATGAGCGGTGCGAGGTCCCGCACCGTCGGCAGCTGCCGCTTGATCGGTGTCCGCCGGGTCGACGGTGCCCCGGGGGTCGCTGCCGGAGCCCCGGTCGCGGGGTCGACTCGGTGCTGGTCGTCGATCGAGGTCATACAGACATCCTACCTCTCGGAGTGGATTGTGGGGAGGTGTGATCGGGCCGAGGGGTGTACCGGACGGGCTCGACGGTGCGGGCGATCGTCGCGCGCAGGGCCTCGAGCGACGCTCCGCCCAGGCCACCGAGTCCGGCGGCCCGCGCCTGCACGAGGATGTTGCCGAGCGCTGTCGCCTCGACAGGCCCGGCCAGGACGGGCAACCCGGTGCGGTCGGCCGTCAGCTGGCAGAGCAGCCGGTTCTGCGATCCGCCACCGACGATGTGCACCTGTCGGACGTCTTTGCCCGTGATGGCACCGATCGTCGTGAGGGTGTCCGCGTACGCGGTGGCCAGCGACTCGAGGATCGACCGCACGAACTCCGCCCGCGACGCGGGCGCGCTCAGTCCGTGCGCGCCGCACCACGCGGCGATGCGCGCGGGCATGTCGCCGGGCGCCGTGAACGACTCGTCCGCGGGGTCGAAGACGGGGACCGGGGCGGTGACGGCCGCGGCGGAGGCGAGCAGGGCCTCCAGGTCGAGCGAAGCGCCACCACGCTCCCAGGTGCGGACGCTCTCGGACAGCAACCACAGTCCGGACACGTTCTTGAGGAAGCGGACGCGGCCGTCGACCCCGCCCTCGTTGGTGCAGTTCGCGTCGCGCGCCGCGTCCGACAGGACGGGTGCGTCGAGCTCGACGCCGACGAGTGACCAGGTGCCCGACGAGATGTACGCGAAGTCCGGTTCGGTCGCGGGGACCGCGACGACGGCCGACGCGGTGTCGTGCGAGCCGACGAGCGTGACGGGCGTGGTGCCGCCGACCAGGTCGGCGACGGCGGGCAGCAGGTGCCCGAGTCGGTCGCCCGGGTCGCGCAGGGTGGGCAGGAGGCCGGCCGGGAGGCCCGCAGCAGCCCGCAGCGCCGGATCCCACCCGCGGGTGGTCGCGTTCAGTGCCCCGGTCGTCGACGCGTTGGTGCGCTCGGCCGCCTCGACACCGGTGAGCCAGTAGCCGAGCAGGTCGGGGATGAGCAGCGCGCGCTGCGCGAGCTGCAGGGACGGGTCGGCGGCGAACTGGAACACCGTGTTGAAGGGCAGGTGCTGCAGACCGCTCCGGGCGTACAGCTCGGCTGCGTCCAGCCGCTCGTGCACTGCCTCGACGCCGCCCTCGTGCCGCTCGTCGCGGTAGTGCGAGGGCAGCCCGAGCAGCCGGCCGTCGCGGAGCAGTCCGTAGTCGACCGCCCACGAGTCGATGCCGATGCTGACGATCTCGGGCTGCGCGGCGAACGCCTGACGGAGGCCGTCGGTCACCTGCCGGTACAGCTCCACGACGTCCCAGTGCAGGGCCTCGCGATCGTGCTCGTGCAGGGTGACGGGACCGTTCGGGAACCGGGCGACGTGCTCCATCCGGACGCCGGCGGTGTCGACGTGGCCGAGGATCACCCGGCCGCTCGTCGCCCCGAGGTCGACGGCGGCGACGGTGCCGCTGTTCGTCATGTCGCTACCCCTTGTCGGACATCAGCTTGTCGGCCATCAGCGCAGGAACGCCGCGGCGACGCCGGCGTCGACGGGCACGTGCAGTCCGGTCGTGTGCGAGAAGTCGTCGGTGCAGATGGCGTAGACGGCGTTCGCGACGTTCTCGGGCACGACCTCGCGCTTGAGGATCGTGCGCTGGGCGTAGAACGCGCCGAGGTCCTGTTCCTCGATGCCGTAGGTCTTCGCGCGGTTCGCACCCCAGCCGCTCGCGAAGATCCCCGAGCCGCGGACGACGCCGTCGGGGTTGATCCCGTTGACGCGGACGCCGTGCTCGCCGAGTTCGGCCGCGAGGAGTCGGACCTGGTGCGCCTGGTCGGCCTTCGTCGCCGAGTAGGCGATGTTGTTCGGGCCGGCGAACACCGAGTTCTTCGACGAGATGTAGACGATGTCGCCGCCGAGGCCCTGCTCGATGAGGACCTTCGCCGCTGCCTTGGACACCAGGAACGAGCCCTTCGCCATGACGTCGTGCTGCAGGTCCCAGTCCTGTTCGGTGGTGTCGAGCAGGCTCTTGCTGAGCGACAGCCCCGCGTTGTTGACGACGAGGTCGAGGCCGCCGAAGTGCAGGAGTGTCTGCTGGACCGCCTGGTCGATCGCGGCGGCGTCGGTGACGTTCGCCGCGACGCCGATCGCCTGGTCGGTGTTCCCGATCTCGGCGGCGGCTGCCTGCGCCTTCGCCAGGTCGAGGTCGGCGATGACGACCGCGGCGCCCTCGGCGGCCAGGCGCTTCGCGATCGCCTTGCCGATGCCGCTCGCGGCGCCGGTGACCAGGGCGATGCGAGTGGCGAGCTTCTTGGGGGCGGGCATGCGCTGCAGCTTCGCCTCTTCGAGGGCCCAGTACTCGATCCGGAACTTCTCGGCCTCGTCGATGGGGGCGTAGGTGCTGAGCGACTCGGCGCCGCGCATGACGTTGATCGCGTTGACGTAGAACTCGCCGGCGACGCGGGCGGTCTGGGCGTCCTTGCCGTACGAGAACATCCCGACGCCGGGGACCAGCACGATGAGCGGGTCGGCACCGCGGATGGCGGGGCTCGTCGCGTCGGCGTGGCGGTCGTAGTACGCCTGGTAGTCCGCGCGGTACTGCTCGTGGAGTTCGTGCAGGCGGGTGCTCTGCTCCTCGACGGTGGCCGTGGCCGGCAGGTCGAGGATGAGCGGCTTGACCTTGGTGCGCAGGAAGTGGTCCGGGCAGCTGGTGCCGAGCGCGGCGAGCTCCTCGGCGCGCGAGGCCGCCAGGAAGTCGAGGACGACGTCGCTGTCGGTGAAGTGACCCACCACCGGCTTGTCGTGGCCGGCGATGCCGCGGATGGTCGGGGCGAGGGCGGCGGCGCGTGCGTGGCGTTCGTCGGTCGGCAGCGCCTCGAAGCCTGCTCGGGGCTCTCCGAACGGGTCGGCCTTCCCGTGCTCCGCGATGTACTGCTCGGCGGTGTCGATGATCCAGCGCGAGTTGCCGTGCGCCTCGTCGCTCGTGTCGCCCCAGGCCGTGATGCCGTGGCCGCCCAGGATCGTCCCGATCGCCTGCGGGTGGTCCCGCTTGACGGCCGCGATGTCGAGCCCGAGCTGGAACCCCGGGCGGCGCCACGGCACCCACACCACCTTGTCGCCGAAGATCGTCGCCGTCAGGGCCGGACCGTCCGCCGCCGTGGCGATCGCGATGCCGGCGTCCGGGTGCAGGTGGTCGACGTGCGCGGCGTCGACCAGGGCGTGCATCGCCGTGTCGATGGACGGGGCGGCACCACCCTTGCCGTGCAGCGTGTAGTCGAACGCGGCGACCATCTCGTCCTCGCGCTCGACTCCGGGGTAGACCGCCTGGAGCGCACGGACGCGGTCGACGCGCAGGACTGCGAGGCCCGCCGGGGTGAGGGTGCCGAGGTCGCCCCCGGAGCCCTTCACCCAGAGCAGCTCGACCGGTTCGCCGGTCACCGGGTCGGTCGCGGTGCCCTTCGCCGAGGTGTTGCCGCCCGCGTAGTTCGTGATCCGCGGATCCGAGCCGAGCGCGTTCGAACGCGCGATGAGCGCCCTGATCGTCTCGTCTGCATCGGTGCGCTGCGTTGCGGGGTCCACCCGTGCCTCCAGTGTGTGTGTCATGTGTCTACGCGCCCCAGCCGGCCTGGACGCCGCCGACGCGGTCCTCGGCGATCGACTGCTGGTAGCCCGACTCCAGGTACGCGCGCATCGGGTTCGCCGGCAGGCCGCGGGACTCGCGCCAGGCCGCGAGGTCTGCTCGGACGTCGGTCTGGTACGCGTCCATGAAGACCTCGTTCGCGCCGAGGACGTCGTGCGCCTCCTGCGCGGCCGTCAGGGCGACGCGGTCGAGGAGCAGCGCGCGGGCCGTCATCTCCTGCACGTTGAGCACGGAGCGGATCTGCCCGGGGATCTTGTCCTCGATGTTGTGGCACTGGTCGAGCATGAACGCGACGTCGGGGTTGTCGTAGCCGCCGCCACGGATGACCTCGACCAGGATGCGGAACAGCTGGAACGGGTCAGCGGCACCCACGATCAGGTCGTCGTCGGCGTAGAAGCGCGAGTTGAAGTCGAAGCTGCCGAGCTTGCCGAGGCGCAGGAGCTGCATCACGATGAACTCGATGTTCGTGCCGGGAGCGTGGTGGCCGGTGTCGAGGCAGACCATCGCCTTGTCGCCGAGCGCCGACGTCTGCACGTAGCTCGTGCCCCAGTCCGGCACGTCGGTGTGGTAGAACGACGGCTCGAAGAACTTGTACTCGAGCACCAGCCGCTGGTCGGCACCGAGGCGGTCGTAGATCGTGCTGAGCGACTCGTGCAGGCGGTCCTGGCGTTCACGCATGTCGGCCTGGCCGGGGTAGTTCGACCCCTCGGCGAGCCAGATCTTCAGGTCGCGGCTGCCCGTGGCGTCCATCACGTCGATGCAGCGCAGGTGGTGGTCGATCGCCTTCTGCCGGATGCTCGCGTCCGTGTGGGTGAGGGCGCCGAACTTGTAGTCGTCGTCCTGGAACGTGTTCGAGTTGATCGTCCCGAGCGCGACGCCGTGCTCTTCCGCGTGGCGCTTGAGGTCGCTGAAGTCGTCGACGAGGTCCCAGGGGATGTGCAGTGCCACGGTCGGGGCGAGGCCCGTGTACTCGTGCACCTTGGCGGCGTCGGCGATCTTCTCGTAGGGGTCGCGCGGGGTGCCGGGCGTGCTGAACACCTTGAAGCGGGTGCCGGAGTTGCCGAAGGCCCAGCTGGGCAGCTCGATCTGCTGTCGTGCGAGCTGGTCGGCGATGCCGGCGAAGGTCGGTGTCGATGTCATCGTGTCACTTCCTCGTGTGCGATTGAATCGTTTCATACAGTACGGGTTGCTGCGTTGTGCCGCAACCGTGTGGGGTGTGTTGCGTCGCGCGCCCCGTTGCGGTCATCGCGCCCCGGAGAGTCGGGGCGCGATGACCGCACGGGGGCGCGATGCGGGACGGGCGCGGGCGCGATGCGCGCACGGGGGCGCGATGCGGGATGGGCGCGGGACGGGCGCGGGACGAGCGCTGGGTAAGCGCAGGGCAGGCACGGGACGAGCGGGTTGCTCGCGAAGCGAGGGGGCGGACTGCGGTGGCGGGCTGCGCGCCCCGTTGCGGCCTTCGCGCCCCGAAGAGTCGGGGCGCGAAGGCCGCCCGGGGGCGCGACACCGGGCGAGCGCCGTCAGGCGTCCCGCGCACCCACCGTGACCGGCCCACCATCCGCTCCCCGCCCTACGCGGCGGGGACGGCAGCAGGCGCGCGCAGCTCGTGCGTCCCGCCGCCGAGCCGCTGCTCCGCGGCACCCGGCAGGCGCACCACCGCGGTGACCCCCTCGGGCACCTCGGCCCGCACCAGGAGCTCACCGTCGACGAGCTCCCACCGCACCGCGATGTGCCCGTGCACCGAATCGAGCGAGGTCGACGCCCACGTCAGCCCACCGCCCGGCTGCGGCGCGATCAGCACGGAGGAGTACCCCGGCTCGAGCGCCGACAGACCGCCCACCACCCGGTGCATCCAGTCCGCCACCGCCCCGAGCGCGTAGTGGTTGAACGAGGTCATCTCACCCGGGTTGATGGTGCCGTCCGGCAGCATCGAGTCCCAGCGTTCCCACACCGTCGTCGCACCCATCGTCACCGGGTACAGCCACGACGGGCACTCCGTCTGCAGCAGCAGCCGGTACGCGTCGTCGAGGTGGCCGGTCTGCGTCAGCGCGTCGGTGATGAACGGCGTGCCCGCGAAGCCCGTCGAGATCCGGTACCCGGACTGCTCGGCCAGCTCCGCGAGGCGGTCGCCCGCCCGGCGCTCGTCGTCCTCGTCGAGGATGCCGAACACGATCGCGAGCGCGTAGACGGTGGTGCAGTCGCTCCGGATGCGACCGTCGGTCACGTAGTGCTGCCGGAACGCGGCCTGGAGGCCCGTGGCGAGCTCCTCGGCTTCCGCCGCCTCCGCCTCGTGGCCCGTCAACCGCGCCGCCTGCGCCACCAGGGTCGCGCTGCGGTACGCGCACGCCGTCGCGACGACGCCCGGGTCGGCCTTCGCCTTGGCGGCGTCCTCCGGTGGGGCGTCCGGGTCGAGCCAGTCGCCGAACTGGAAGACGGTGTCCCACAGACCCTCGGGTGACAGGTGGCCCTTGATCCGGCGGAGGTGCGCCGTCATCGAGTCGAGCTGCTCCTCGAGCACCGCGGTGTCGCCGTACGCCTGGTACAGGGTCCACGGCACCCACACGCCGGCGTCCGACCAGATGGCGGTGGCGTCCGGGGTGCCGAAGTCCTCGGCGGGTGAGTACTTCAGCACGTCCGGCACCACGAACGGGATGACACCGTCGGCGTGCTGCTGCTCGAGCCACACGTCACGCAGCCAGTCGCCCAGGAACGCGCGGGTGTCGAACAGGTACGACGCCGTCGGTGCGAACGCGGCGATGTCGCCCGTCCAACCGAGGCGCTCGTCGCGCTGCGGGCAGTCGGTCGGGACGCTCAGGAAGTTGCCCTGCATGCCCCGGACGACGTTGTCGTGGAACGTGTTGAGCAGTTCGTGGCTGGACGCGAACGTGCCCGTGCGGGTCAGGTCGGAGCCGACCTGCACCGCGGTGACCGCTGTGCGGAGTTCGTCGAGCGTGCCGGTCCACCCGTCGACCTGGGCGTACCGGAAGCCGTGGAATGTGAAGCGGGGCTCGAACACGTCCGGGGCGCCGGAACCGTCCGCGCCGCTGCCGCTCAGGGTGAAGTGGTCCGTCGCCTTCGCGGTGCGCAGCGGCCGGGTGCCGAGTTCGTCGTGTTCGAGCACCTCGGCGTGCTTGAGGGTCAGCACCGTGCCGGCGGGACCGGAAGCGACGACACGGAGCCAGCCGACCAGGTTGACCCCGAAGTCGATCAGCGTCGCGCCGGACGGACTCGTCCAGACCTCGACGGGTGCGATCTCGGCGAGCGGCCGGACCGGCGGCACGGTGTCGGCGACGAGTTCGCGCTCGCCGATGTCGACGGTGCGCACGGCGCTGGTGCGTCCTCCGTGTCCGTCGACGCTCGGTGTCGTGACCTCGCCGGGCGTCAGGAACGACCCGTCGCGCAGCCGGGCGTCGATGTCCTCGCCGTCGTAGAGCTGGTCGGCGGTGATCGCGCTGGACAGGGCCTGCCAGTCGGTGTCGGTGGCGACGAGCTGTTCGTAGCCGTCGGCGAAGGTGATGCGGAGTTCGGCGAACCCGGCGGGCTCGTCGGCGTACCAGCCGCCGCCACCACCCCAGGCGAGCCGACCGGCGGCCCACCCCTTGCCGAGCACGAGCGCGAGCACGGCGGCGCTGCCGGCGGCCGTGTCGGTCAGGTGGGCCGTGACGTCGTGCGAGACGACGCGGATGCGCCACTCGTAGCTCGTCCACCCCGGTTCGAGCAGGTGGTCGGAGACGCGTTCGCCACCGAGCCACGCCTCGACGACGCCGAGGGCGCTGACGTCGAGGGTCGCCCCGGTGACTGCGCCGTGGCCGTCGTCGAGGGTGAACTCCCGGCGCAGGATCGGTGCGCTCCCGAGGTCGGCGTCGCTCGTGATGAACGGAGCTGTCCAGGCGGTCATGTGGTGTGTCCTTTCACGCAACCGGTCGTCGTCGACCGGGGCGGGGTCGTGGGCCCGGCCGTCTGCCGGGGTGGGTCGACCCGGCGGAGGCGGGTCGCGCCTCCTGGCCGGGGTGGGCGGTCAGCCCTTGACGGCGCCGCTGGTCATGCCGGCGACGATCTGGCGGTTGAAGAAGATGTACAGGATGAGCGGCGGGATCGTGATGAGCAGGACGTCGGTGAACAGCAGGTTGAGCTGGCTGACCGACTGGCTCTGGAACGCGTAGAGCGTCTGCTGCACCGTGGCGTTCTCGGACCCCGGCAGGAAGTACAGCGGGTTCGTGAAGTCGTTGAACACCGTGACGGACTGCACGAGCACGACCGTGATGATCACCGGCTTGAGCAGCGGCAGCACGACACCGAAGAACAGCCGGACCGGGCCGGCACCGTCGAGGACGGCTGCCTCGTCGAGCTCCTTCGGGATCGTCGCGACGAACGCCCGGAACAGCAGGATGCAGAACGACAGGCCGAAGGTCGCCTCGATGAGGATCATCCCGCCCATGGTCTTGAACAGGTTCAGCCCCTGCAGCACCCAGATCGTCGGCACGATCGCCGGCGGCACGATGAGGCCCGCCAGGACGAAGAAGTTGATCACGCCGTTCCACTTGCTCGGACGACGCTGCAGCACGTAGCCGACCATCGCGGAGAACACGACCATCACGGCCACGCTGCCGACGGTCAGGACCGCGCTGTTCAGGAACGCGCGGACGATCACGCCGTCGCCGGAGCCGAACACGGCCTGCAGGTTCTGCCAGAGCTGCCACTCGGTCGGCAGGCTGAAGCCGAGCTGGTTCGCCTCGGCCGGGTTCTTCGCGGCCTGCAGCAGGACGAAGACGAACGGCACCAGGAAGACCACGAAGCTCACGACGATGGCGATCGTGCCGATGATCCACCGGCGGGTCCGGCCCGGGTGGCGGGACCGCGTCGGGGTGCTGACGCGGGGGCTGGTGAGCGTGGTCACAGTTCCGCCTCCTTGCGGTTCAGGAGCCACGAGATCGGGACCATGATCGCTGTCACGACCACGAACAGGACCACGTTGCCGGCGGTCGACAGGCCGTAGAACCCGGCCTGGTACTGCTTGTAGATGACGCTCGCGATGACGTCACTGGTGAACCCTGGCCCACCGCCGGTCATCGCCCAGATCAGGTCGAAGGACCGCAGCCCGCCGATCAGCGACAGGATGATGACGGTGCCCATCGCGGGACGCGACAGCGGCAGGGTGATGTTCCGGAAGATCGACCAGGCGCTCGCGCCGTCGACCCGTGCGGCCTCGAAGTACTCCTGCGGGATCGCCACGATGCCGGCGATGAAGATGAGCGTCGCGATGCCGACGCCCTTCCAGACGTCCACCGCGGCGACGCTCCACAGGGCGAGGGCCGGGTCGGTCAGCCACCCCGGAGTGGGGAGGCCGACCGAACCGAGCACGCCGTTGATGATCCCGTGGAACGGGTCCATCAGCGCCTTGAACGTGATGCCGATGCCGATCGTCGACACGAGCACCGGGAAGAACACGACCGCCCGCAGGTAGCCGCGCCCCAGCACGGGCGACGTGAGGAGCAGGGCGAGGGCGAGTCCGATGACCACCTTCGCCGCGCTCGTCACGAAGCCGTACTGGAACGTGTGCACGAACCCGGAGACGAGCTGCGGGTCCTGGAAGAAGCGGACGAAGTTGTCGAACCCGATGAAGGTCTGGTCGAACAGCGTCCAGCGGGTGAGGGAGAAGTAGAACCCGGCGAAGGTGGGGACCGCGAAGAACACGACGTACAGCGCGATCGCGGGGATGAAGAACCACGCGGGGTAGAACGAGCGCATCCGCTTGCGCGCGGGTCCGGCCCCGCCGGAGCCCGCTCGGGTCTTCGCCGGCTCGAGTGCCGTCGTGAGGGTCGCGGTCACCGTGTCACCAGCCCTTGATGCCGAGCTGCTGTGCCTGCTGGACGACGTCGTCGTCGTACTGGTCAGCACCCTTGGCGGCGTTCGTGATGCCGGAGCCGACCTGCACGCAGATCTTCTCGAGGTTCGGGCCCTTGATCGGCGACAGGAACTCGAGCGCCGGGCTCGCCTTGCCGTCGTCGAGGTACTTCTGCAGGTCGTCGATCATCGGGGGCACGTCGTCCGGCAGTGAGCAGGTCGAGATGACGTACGGACCACCGGGCGTGCCGGTGTCGTTCTGCACCTTGCAGCCGTCGGCCGAGTTCGCGAAGGCGATGAACTTCTTCGCCGCGGCGAGCTCGTCGCCCTCGGTGGTCTTCGGGATGTACAGGCCGTTCGGTTCCCAGATGGTCAGGTTCGTGTCGTCGGCGTCCTCGGCCGGCAGCGCGAACGCTCCGATGTCCTTGACCGCGTCGGGGCTGTCCTGCTGCAGGGCCGAGATCGCGTTCGTCAGCATCGGGTACTGCGCCCCGGTGCCGTCGGCGAGCATCTTCAGACCGTTCGCCTGTGTGGCCGAGGCGTAGTCCTCGTTGTAGAGGTCCTTGTCCTTGCCCTCGGCCAGGTGGTCGAAGCCGGCGAGAGCGGGTTCCTCGGCGTAGGACTCCTTGTTGGCGGTGTAGTTGTCCGCCCAGTCCTCGTCCTGCGCCGTGATGTTCGCGAAGTCGCCGAGCACGAACAGCTGGCTGGTCCAGGTGTCGCCGTACGTCTGGATGATCGGGGCGACCTTGCCGGCGTCCTTGATCTTCTCGCTGTTGCTGATGAACTCGTCCCAGGTCGTGGGGACGCTGAGCCCGAGGTCGGCGTAGACCTTCTTGTTGTACATGACGCCGCCACCGAAGCTCGTGCCGAACGGCGCACCGTAGAGGCCCTTGTCGGTGCTGACGACCTTGGTGAACTGCTCGTCGACGTCCTTCGTCCAGCTCTCGTCGGACAGGTCCACCAGGGTGTTGTCCGGGTTGAGGGCCTGCATGAGCGAACCGGAGTTGTAGTTGAAGACGTCGGCCATCTCGCCGGTCGACAGCTGGGTCTTGACCAGGTTGTCGCCGTCGGTGCCCTGCGGGCGGGTGTCGAACTTGACGGTGATGTCGGGGTTGGCCTTCTCGAACGCCTCGATGAGCGGCTTCGCGGTGGCGGCCGTCGCGGGCGAGTTGTCGGCCTGGTAGGTGATCTGGACCTTGCCGCCGCCTTCGTCGGCGGAGCCGCCGGACGAACACGCCGCGAGCCCGCCGATCAGGACCGTCGCGCCGCCGATGGCGACAAGCCGTTTGACGACCGCGCGCTTGGTGAGCGTCCTCGTGGTCAGGGAACGAGCTGACATTCCTTACCTCCTCGTAAGGCCCGGGGCGGGGTACCCCGGGTGAAACGGACCCGGATCCCGCGTCGTCGTGGGCTCCGGTTGCTGCTGTTTAGAACGTTTCAATCAGGATGGAACCACGTCGATTGAAGCGTGTCAATCACTGCGCCGATTTCGTTACGGGAACGCGCACGCCGCGCACCGCAACCCACCCCATCCGCGAAAGCGACACCGTGCCGCGAACTGTTCGCGTGGATCTGTCGCGTTGCCGGGCCAGACGGTGTCCCGAGCCGCGGGACTGTCGCTTTCGGGCGCTCAGGCCTCGGTGCGGCGCGGGTCGCTCGGTGTCGCCGTGCGCGCGGCTGCTGCACCGGCGCGGCCGAGCGTGCTCTCGCGGGGGACGAGCTCACTGCCGAGCACGACCGCGCGGTGGACGTGCATCGGATCGGTGAGCTCCTCGAGCAGGAGCTCGACGGCGGCCGCGCCCATCTCCGCACCGTGCATCGTGACCGAGGTCAGCGGCACGGCGCCGCCCCACGCCACCGAGTTGTGGTCGCACCCCGACACCGGGATGTCCTCCGGCACGCGGATGCCGGCAGCTCGGAGCTCCGAGACGACCGCCATCGCGAGCAGGTCCGTGACGCCCAGGACGCCGTCGGGGCGTTCGTCCGCCGGCATCGCGGCGATCCGGGATCCGGCGTGCGTGCCGCCGGGCGGGTCGATGTCACCGGCGTCGATGTCGACGAGTTCCACCCCGGGGTGGCCCGCGATCGCCCGGAGCACACCGGCGCGGCGGAGTGCGACCGGCTGCAGCTCGGCGCGGGCGCTCACGAAGCCGATGTGTCGGCACCCGCGGGCGATCAGGTGCTCGGCGGCGAGGAACCCCGCCTGTTCGTTGTCGACGACGACGGAGCAGGCATCGACCGTCGTCGGCGCGAAGTTGACGTAGACGACCGGACGACCGTGCCGGCGGGTGAGTTCGACCTGGTCGCGCGACTCGGTCATCGAGGCGAGCAGGATGCCCGACACCCGAGCGCTCTCGAGGTACGCGAGGTGTTCGCCCTGCGCCTGCAGGTCGTCCTCGCTGCTCGCGATCAGGAGCGTGAACCCCCGCTTCCGGGCCGCGAGCTGCGCCCCGTTCACCATGTCGCTGAACAGCGAGTTCCGGAGCGACATCACGACGAGTCCGATCGAACGGCTGCTGCCGGAGGCGAGCACCCGGGCGTTGCGGTTCGGCGTGTACCCGAGTTCGGCGATCGCGTCGTGCACACGAGCGGCGGTGGATTCGGCCACCCGCTCGGGGTGGTTCAGGACGTTCGAGACCGTCGCGAGCGAGACGCCCGCGCGAGCGGCGACGTGGTGCACGCTCGGCGGGCCGTCACGCCGGGGGACATGCACCATGCTCCGATCGTAGGCCGCAGCGGCGGTCGCTCCGCGCTGGGGCTCGGCTACGCGTCGGCGACGGAGGACTGCCGGACCACGAGCTCCGGCGTGAACTCCACGTGCTCGAGGTCGATGTCCTGCCCGAGCTCAACCTGCTTCGTCAGCAGCTCGATCGCCTGACGCCCGAGGTCCTGTGCCGGCTGGCGCACCGAGGTCAACGGGACGACGGCTGCTTCGGCGAAGGCGATGTCGTCGTAGCCTACGATCGCGATCTCCTCCGGCACCGCGATCGTGCCCCGCATGATGAACGCCTGTTCGAGGCCCACCGCCAGCAGGTCGTTCGCCGCGAAGACCGCGTCCGGCCGTTCGGCACGCGGACGTGCCTGGAGTGCTTCGCCGACACGGCGCCCTTCGAGCACGGAGAGCGACGCGGTCGGCAGGACCTCGAGCTCGATGCCCGCTGCCCGAGCCGCCGACAGTGCCCCGGCGTGCCGGTCGGCCACCTGGCGGATGCTGGACGGGCCGCCGACGAACGCGATGCGCGTCCGCCCGGTGGCAGCGAGGTGCTCGACCGCGATGCGGCCGCCCGCGACGTCGTCGACGGAGACCGAGGCGAAGTGCTCGTCGTCGGCGCGGCGGTCGACGAGCACCACCGCGGTGCCCTGGTCGCGCAGACGGGCGAGTCGGGACAGGTCGTCGCCGGCGGGGGAGATGAGCAGACCCGCGACCCGGCGTTCCTCGAACAGGTCGACGTAGGTGCGTTCGCGGTCGGTGGACTCGTCGGAGTTGCCGATGAGGACCGCCAGCCCCTTGTCCATCGCAGCGTCTTCGGCGCCGCGGGCGACGTCGGTGAAGAACGGGTTGCCGCCGTCGAGCACGATCAGGCCGACGGTGGAGCTGCGGCCGGCCCGGAGTTGCCGTGCGGAGTCGTTGCGGACGAACCCGAGTGTGGCGATGGCCGACTGCACCCGGTCCACCGTGGTCGGGGCCACCTTGTCGGGGCGGTTCAGGACGTTCGACACCGTCCCCAGGGACACGCCGGCGAGCGCTGCCACCTCTCGCACACTCACCGCCATGTGGCCATCCTGGCATCGGGGCGGTCCGCGCGGTCGGCCCGCGCCGTGATCTGTGGAAAACGGCGGACGGGAGGCGCGGTGCGGGCTGGAACCGGGCCTCCCGTCCGGTAGGTGGGCAGGTCCACCGCACGGTGCTGGATTGTGGGTGCGGCCGCGCCCCGTGCGTGCGCCGGTCCGGCGTGCACCGTGCGTGCTGCGCCGCCACGTGCGAGGTTGGCCGCTCGGTGCGCGCTTGCAGCGCCGCACAGAGCGGGCAACCTCGCACCGAGTGAGCGACCGCGCACCGTGCGGACGCGGGCGCGCCGCGCGCGCACGCGCAAAGCGCGCACGGTGCGGACTTGCCAACGCCCGCCGGGTCGCACTATCGTCTCGCTGTCCCGTTGAAACGATTCACCGACGAACACGCGAACGGAGGACCAATGGCGGTCCGCATCGGAGCCCGGAGCACCACGGGCTGGAAGGCGACCGTCTCGGTCGCCATGTCGAACTACATCGAGTCGGGGTCGATCATCGCGATCGCCACGAGCCTCAGCCTGTGGCAGGCGCAGTTCCACGTCGGCGACCTCGAGGTCGGCCTCCTGGCGAGCCTGTCCGCCAACGCGTTCGGCGCTGCCGCCGGCGCCATCATCGGCGGGCCCCTGTGCGACCGCTACGGCCGGAAGTTCATCTACACCTACGACCTGCTGCTCTACATGCTCGGCATCCTGCTCGCGGTGTTCGCCGGCAGCTACGGCATGCTGCTGGTCGGCTTCATCCTGACCGGCATCGCGGTCGGCGCCGGCGTCCCCGCGAGCTGGACCTACATCGCCGAGCAGGCACCAGCGGACAAGCGGGCCGCCCACGTCGGCACCGCGCAGCTCGCCTGGTCGATCGGCCCGATGGTCGGGTTCGCGCTGGCCATCGCCGCCGCACCACTCGGACTGCTCGGCAGCCGGCTCATCTTCGCGCACCTGTTCGTCGTCGCCGCCGTGGTCTGGTGGCTCCGCCGCGGGCTGCCCGAGTCGGCGATCTGGAAGGACGAACGCGCCGCGACCGGCACGGCGAACTTCTTCCACGGGATCACCCAGCTGTTCAGTCGGCGCAGGAACCTGACCGCGATGCTGTTCCTGTTCGGCGTCTACGCGCTCTGGAACACCGTCGCCGGGCAGGCCGGCATCTTCCAGCCGCGGGTGTACTCGGCCACCGGGGTCACGAGCGTCACCGAGCAGTACGGCCTGCAGATCCTGGTGTGGGGGTGCACCGTCGCCGCGACGTACTTCGGCTTCATGCGCTACGGCGACCGGGTCAGTCGACGGCTGCTGTTCGCCCTCGGCGCGGTGCTCGCGATCGTCGCCTGGGCCGTCCTGATCTACGCACCGGCGAACCTGGGGACGCTGCTGTTCTTCGCGATCACGTGGGGTGTGTCGTCGGGCATCGGTGCGCAGGCGTTCTACGGCCTCTGGACGAGCGAGCTCTTCGCCACCCGGTACCGGGCCAGTGCGCAGGGGGTGCTCTTCCTCGCCGCGCGGGTCATGGTGGGACTGCTGAGCATCTGGTTCCCGCTGCTCCTGTCGGACATCGGGCTCCGCGCACTCGGCGGGCTCATCCTCGGGCTGCTCGCCATGTCGTTCCTGGTCGGCACGATCTGGGCGCCGCGCACGCAGGGCAGGACGCTCGAGGCCATCGAGGCCGAGCGGTACGGCACCGTGACCACCGTCACCGGCACCGTGCGCACCGCCGACGAACGAGCCGTCCGGGAGGCCGAGCAGCGTCGGCGCGCCGAGGCCGACCGGTGACGCGGGTCTGCTTCCGACTCCAGGTGCAGGCCGAGCACCTGGACGCCTACCGCGAGCGGCACGCCGCGGTCTGGCCGGCGATGCTCCGGGCGATCGAGGCGGCCGGACGGCGGAACTACTCCCTGTTCCTCGACGACGACGGCCTGCTGATCGGCTACTACGAGACCGACTCGGTGACCGATGCCGACGCGTCGCTCGCGGCGTCCGAGGTCGCAGCCGCGTGGGAGGCGCACATGCAGGACCTGTTCGACGGTGCCACGGGTCGGGCGGACCAGACCGCGCGGGTGCTGCCTGAGGTTTTCAACCTAGAGGACCAGCTGGCCGCCGCCGCCGAGTGAGGAGCGCTGGACACCTCGAACGGGGAGTCGTACGCCGTCGGTCCGCGGCCCTACGGTGGCGGGATGCGATTCCTGCGTGGCCGAAACCCGTTCCAGTTCGCCCTCGGTGCCCTCGCGGTGGTCGGAACCGTGATCGTCGTCGTGCGGTGGATCGTCAGCGCCGTCTCGTCACAGACCTACAGCTACGCCTACATCGCGGGCGCCGGTGTCTCGATCGACCTGCCGTTCATCGTGGTCGTCGAGCTCGTCACGATCCTGTCGTTCGTCGGGTGGCTCGTCGTCGGCGCGCTGCTCTGGGGGCCGCGGCGCACCGACGGCTGAACACCACGGGTAGCGTCCGGTCCATGGCCGACGTGACCCACGCCGCGGACCTCGGGATCGACCTGTCCGACGGCAAGCCCCAACAGCTCTACCGGTGGTTCCTCGCGAGCATGCTCTTCGGCCGGCCCATCCGGCAGGAGCAGGCGGCGGCGACCTACCGCGTCCTCATCGACCACGGGTTCACCAGCCCGGGGAAGTTCGCGGGCGCCGGACGCGAGTAGCTGCGGAGGGTTCTGGACGAGGGCGGCTACGCGCGGTTCGACTACCAGATGACCGATGCCCTGCACGAGACGATGCACACGCTCGACGCCGACGAGGGCTCCGTGTCGCACCTGGTGAAGACCGCGGCGTCGCGGAAGGACCTGCGCGAGCGACTCGCCGCGCTCAAGGGGATCGGTCCGAAGACGATCGAGATCTTCCTGCGGGACATCCCGGACGCGGTGCTGCCGGACTGACCGCCGGTGCTCACGACGAACCGACGAACCGCCCAGCCCGCCCATCGCCCCCGTGGCTAGCGTGGAGCCATGCAGCCGCCCGCAGCCGGAACCCTCCGCGTCCTCCACCTCTCCGACACCCACCTGACCGGCGACGGCGCCCTGCACCAGGGCTCCGTCGACACAACCGCGGCCCTCGAGAGCGTGCTCGCCCGCGTCGACGGGGTGCCCGGCATCGGTCTCGTCGTCGTCTCGGGCGACGTCTCCGAGGACGGCAGCCCCGAGTCCTACGCCGCCGTCCTCGAACGGGTCGGCGGATGGGCGGAGCGGCACGGAGCCGCCCTGGTCGCGGTGCCGGGCAACCACGATCTGCGCGAGGGCTTCCGCCAGGTCCTGTCCAACGGCCACGTCCTCGGTGAGGGCGGCCGCCCGGTGATGCACACGATGGAGTACCACCCGCCGACCGTGCCGGTGTGGGGGCAGTCCCTCGTCGCGGGCCGCCGGATCGTCACCGTCGACACCAGCGTGCCGGGTGCGGGCTACGGCGAGGTCAGCAAAGCGAGCCTGGAACGGCTCCGCACCGCGCTCGCCGGCGACCACGCCCCGCACGGCACGATCGTCGTCCTGCACCACCCGCCCCTGCCGGCCCCGACCGCGCTGCACGAGGCGCTGCGCCTGCAGAACCCCGAGGCACTCGCCGACGTGGTCCGGGGCTCCGACGTGCGCGTCGTCCTGGGCGGGCACTACCACCACCACTTCGCCGGTTCGCTGGCCGGCGTCCCGGTCCTGGTCGCCCCCGGGGTCGCGAACGACACGGACGTCACCAGCGCGTACGACGAGGAATCGGCGTACGTCGACAGCGGCGCCCTCGTCGTCGACGTCGCCGAGGACGGCTCCGTCTGGTCGACGCCGCTGCGCGTCCCGCGCCCCGACGCCGACCCGCTCGCCTTCCACCTCGACGCAGAGACCGTCGCATCCGTCATCGCGGCCGCCGGCAAGCACTGAGCGCCACCTGCGCTGCGCGCGCGACGCGCACTGGACGTGCGTGGCTGACGGACGGGAGGCCCGTGGCGACGCCGCCACGGGCCTCCCGTCCGCTCGTCGGAACCGTCCACTGCCGGTACCCCGCCTGCTCGGGCTGCACGCGGGGAAACCGAGTAGGCCGGACGCACACGCCAGCGAAGGAGCACCCATGCGGAACGGCAAGGCAGTCCAGTACGACCGGTACGGCGACTTCAGCGTCGTCGAGCTCGTCCCCCAGGACAAGCCGACGGCCGGCCCCGGCGAGATCGTCGTCGAGATCGTCGCCGCCGGGTTGAACCACATCGAGCGGTTCCTGCGCGAGGGGAAGCTCCGGGACCACATCGAGCTCGAGTTCCCGGCACGGCAGGGCGTCGACTTCGCCGGCATCGTCCGGGCGCGTGGCGACGGCGTGAAGGACCTGCGGGTCGGCGACGAGGTCATGGGGCACGCGCCGCAGGGTGGATCGCACGCGAACTGGATCGCGGTGCCGCGCGGAGCGGTCATCAAGAAGCCGGAGTACGTCGGGTGGGAGGTCGCCGGTGGTCTGTACCTCGCCGGGTGCACGGCGGTGTCGGTGGTGCGATCGCTGCGCCTCGGCCCGGAGGACACCGTCGTCATCACCGCGGCAGCGGGCGGTGTCGGGCACATCGAGAGTCAGCTGGCGCACGACGCCGGCGCGACCGTGATCACCCTCGGCAGCGCGCGCAACCACGACTACCTGCGGCAGATCGGGACGCTGCCGGTCGTGTACGGGGAGGGCGAGGAAGAGCGCATCCGAGCGATCGCGGACGGCCGACCGATCACCGCCTTCATCGACAACCACGGGGAGAGCAACGCCGAGCTCCTGGCGGATCGCCTCGGCGTCGGGGCGGAGCGTTTCGTGTCGTCGGACGACCGCCGCGACATCGAGCTCCGGTTCCTGCGCGCCCCGGCAGAGGACGAGGAGACCCGGGAGCTCCTGACCCTCTTGGCGAAGGCCCTGCAGGAACGCCGCTTCCAGGTGCTCATCTCGGGCTTCTACCCGTTCGAGTACATCGTCGAGGCGTACGAGGACCTGGCCGAGATGAAGTCGCGCGGCAAGGTCGTCATCGGCATGCAGACCGTCGAGACCGGAGCGCGGCTCGACTGGTACCGCTCCGAGAAGGCCCGCGACCTGCGGGACCGCTACGCGGATGCGCGCGGCTCCGAGACGGAGACGATGGCGGGCGGATCGGCGACACCTGCGAGCTGACGCGGTCGGGCCCGGCGGTCGGGCCCGGCGGTCGGGCCCGGCGGTCGGGCTCAGCTCAGGATGTCCTTCGAGGCGAACCGGCTGTACGCCAGCGCACCGAACACGACGACGTAGCCGAGCTGCAGCACCGCGTTCGACCCGAACGAGTCGAACGAGATCGGGTCGCGCAGCAGGTCACCGAACCCCAGCCACTGGTGCGAGAACAGGTACGGGTGCAGCCAGTCGAGCTGGGGCAGCTGGTCGAGGACCTGCGAGGCCCCGGCCAGCACGACCGTCGCGGCCATCGCGCCGACCGGCACGTTCGTCAGCGTCGAGGCGAACATGCCGATCGCCACCAGCCCGAGCATCGACATCGCCACGTACAGGGCGAGCAGGAGCGCCCGTCCGGCGTAGGACGCTCCGCCGACCTGGGTGCCGGACAGCAGCGTGACCGGGCCGATCGGGAACAGCACGGCACCGATCGCGGCACCGACGAGCACCACCAGCAGCGTGGCCGCCAGGCAGAACGCCACCGCCCCGGCGAACTTCACGAGGATGAACCGCACCCTGCCGGTCGGCGCGACGAGCAGGTAGCGGATGGTGCCGTGGCTGGCTTCCCCTGCGACGGTGTCGCCGGCGACCACGCCGACGGTGAGCGGCAGGAAGAGCGGGATCGACACGGTCAGCGCGGTGAACGCCACGAACAGGCCGTTGTTGGTGATGTCGCCGAGGAACGCCGGGCCACCGTCGTCACCGTCGGTCGTGAGCTTCACGGCGACCGCGATGAGGATCGGCACCAGGGCGAGCGCACCGAGCATCGCCCAGGTGCGCCGACGTCGGAACACCAGCGCGAGTTCGGAGCCGAGCAGGGCGAAGGGGCGCTGCCGGCGCTGAGCCGGCGCGGCGGTGTCCGCCGACGGACGAGCGGTCTCGGGCAGCGAGCCTGCAGTGTCAGGCAGCGACATCGAAGCCCTCTCCGGTGAGTGCGACGAACAGGTCCTCGAGCGTGCCGCCGCCGACCGTCAGCCCACGGACGCGGACGTCGGCGCGGACGAGCTCGGCGGTGATGGTCTCCGGCAAGAGCTCGTGCGGCAGGTCCGCCACCAGGACGTCGGCGCCGCCGTCGTGCCGGGGCGCGAGCCCGAGCCGCGTCAGCACGCTGCCCGCCTGCCCGACGTCGGGTGTGCGGACGGTCACGGTGCGGGCTCCGGCGGAGCGCAGTTCGTCGAGCTCGCCCTGCGCGACGAGCTTGCCGGTGCGCATCACCGCTGCGTGGGTGCAGACCTGTTCGATCTCGGCGAGGAGGTGGCTCGACACGAACACGGTCGTGCCGTCGTCCGCCAGGGAACGGATGAGGTTGCGGACCTCGCGGGTGCCCTGCGGGTCGAGGCCGTTGGTCGGCTCGTCGAGCACCAGCAGGTCCCGCGGGGAGAGCAGGGCGTTCGCCAGGCCCAGCCGCTGCTTCATGCCGAGCGAGTACGCGTGCGCCTTCTTGTCGGCGGCGTGGGTCAGGCCGACACGGTCGAGGGCATGCGCGACGCGGTCCTTCCGAGTGCGCGGGTCCGACGTGGGGTCCGCCGCGTCGAAGCGCTGCAGGTTCGCCCGTCCGGACAGGTACGGGTAGAAGGCCGGCCCCTCGACCAGGGCGCCGACGCGTGGCAGCACCTGGTGCAGCGCCTTCGGCATCGGCTGGCCGAGCACCTCGATCGTGCCACCCGTCGCGCTCGACAGTCCGAGGAGCATCCGGATCGTGGTCGTCTTGCCGGACCCGTTCGGTCCGAGGAACCCGAACACCGCGCCGCGCGGCACCGACAGGTCGATCCCGTCGACCGCGTGCTGCTTGCGGAAGACCTTCTGGAGGCCCGTGGTGCGGATGGCGAGGTCGGTGTCCGGGGTCGGGCGGGTCGCGTCCACGGCGGTGGGGACCGTCGTGCGCGCGGGTTCCGGTGCGCTCACTTCGCGGCGGCGACCAGCGACGACACCGGCACGGCGCCGGCGAGGACCCGGCCGTCGTCGGTCAGGTACACCGACACGAGCGAGGTCTGGACGGCACGGCCGCCGTCGACCGCCTTCGTGAGCTGGCCGAGCAGACCCGAGGCCTCGTCGCCGAGGGACGACTGGTCCACGGTGCCGGTGGGGAGCTCGGCGATCGTGCCCCAGCCCTCGCCGGTGAACGTCGGCTCGTCGCCGTCGTGCGCACCGCGAGCGTGGTCGCCCTTCGCGTGCGCGTCGTGCTCGGCGTCGGACCGGTCCTTCTCGGTGACCTTCGCGTTCGACGGCGGCGTGAAGTCGAAGAGCCGCGCGGCCGGGGCGCCGTAGTCGAGGCTGGTGAACCCGACCTGCACCGCGGGGTCGTCCTGCCCGGCGGCCTGGATCGTCGCACGGAGCGGGAGCCCGGTCTGCTGGTCGACCGCCAGTCGGACGGTGCCGACCAGGGTGTCGGAGGACTTCGGCGTCAGGGTGATCTGCCAGGCGTCGTGCCCTGCGACGCTGACCTCGGTCGGCTTCGAGACCGTGGTGGTCGGGGTGATGGCGTCGACGGCCTGCTCCGCGATGTCGGTCGGCGTGGCGGTGCCGTCCTGCGGGCCCTTCGCCGAGTCGGAGGGGAGCGTCACGTGCGTGGCGGTGCGCTCCTTCGAGTCCCAGGTCCAGACCTCGGACCCGTTGCGGACCAGGTCCTGCTCGGCGAGCTGCTGCGTCAGCTGGACGCGCTGCTTGCTGGCACCGTCGACGTAGACACGGGCGGTGTGCGACGAGGTGAGCAGGCCGAGCACGTCCGAGGCGTCGCCCTCGAGCGAGGATCCGCCGGAGCCGGTCGGCAGCTCGGGGAGTCCGAGGTCGCTCGACTGCGTGAGCTTGCCGGAGTACTGCGCGTCCGACGACTTCGCGATGCTGGCGATGACGTCCGCCGCGGTCGGGTTCGTCCCCGCGATCGGGTCGTTCGCGGCGTTCGCGATCATCGGAGCGGCGACGGCGCCGGCGACGACCACCGGCGCGATGACTGCTGGCAGCCAGGCTGACTTCTTCATCGGGTTCCCCTCGTGGTGCATCGGAGTCGTGAGTAAGGTACGTCCGGCCCCCGACAGGCAGCTGGGCGTCGACGGATCGCGATCGTTCGTAGACTCGGGACACGACCGACGGCGGTCGTGTGGCGGCGAAGGAGGCGGCATGCGGGCGGTGCTCGGTCTGGACATCGGGACGTCGAGCACGAAGGCGCTGCTGGCGCGGTTCGACGGCACCGTGATCGCCGAGGTGGGTCGCAAGCACGACGTCGACCGCCCTGCCCAGGGGCTGGTCGAGATGGACGCCGCCGTGTGGTGGGACGAGTTCACGACACTGACGCACGAGCTCCTCGCACTCGCCCCCGAGGCTGACGTGCAGGCGGTCGGGGTGAGCGGCATCGGTCCGTGCGTGCTGCTCACCGACGCGGTCGGCGAGCCGTTGCGCCCGGCGGTCCTGTACGGCGTCGACACCCGGACCGCCGACCTGCTGGACGAGCTGACCGCGGAACTCGGTGGCGAGGACGCGGTCCGTGCGCGCTGCGGCTCCGGGCTGAGCACGCAGGCCGCCGGGGCGAAGCTCGCGTGGGTCGCCCGGCACGAGCCCGAGGTGTGGGCGCGTGCCGTCCGCTTCACGATGCCGGCGTCGCGCGTGGTGGAGCTGCTCACCGGGGAGTACGTCCTCGACCACCACTCGGCCAGCCAGACCACGCCGCTCTACGACGTGCACGAGAACGCGTGGATCCCCGAGTGGTGCGAGCGGCTCGCGCCCGGCCTGCCCATGCCGCGGCTGCTGTGGTCCGGTGACCAGGCGGGCGTGGTGACGCGCGAGGCGGCCGCGGCCACGGGCCTCCCGGTCGGCATCCCCGTGACGGCCGGCACCATCGACGCGTGGGCGGAGGGCGTGAGCGTCGGCGAGTCCGTGCCGGGTCGGATGTTCCTGCAGTACGGCACCACCATGTTCATGATCGTGCCGACCACCGAGCCGACGCCGGTGCCGGGGATGTGGACGACGGTCGGGACGCACCCGGGGCAGCCGAGCGTGTCGGGAGGGATGGCGACCTCCGGGGCGATCACCGACTGGCTGCGACGGCTGGTCGACGGCGAGTGGGCGACCATGCTCGAGGAGGCACGGTGTGCCGGGATCGGCGCGAACGGGCTGTTGATGCTGCCGTACTTCGCGGGGGAGCGGACGCCCATCGCCGATCCGGACGCGCGCGGGGTGATCGCGGGACTGACCGTGCGGCACACGCGTGGCGACGTCTACCGGGCGACGCTCGAGGCGACGGCCTACGCGGTCCGGCACAACATCGAGGTGCTGCGTGCCGCCGGGGTCGAGGTCCGTGAGCTCGTCGGGGCCGGCGGCGGGCTGCTCGGACGGCTCTGGCCGACGATCGTGAGCGACGTGACCGGGCTGCGGCAGACGGTGCCGTCGGTGACCGTGGGAGCGTCGTACGGGTCGGCGTTCCTGGCGGCAGCGCTCGTGGCCGACGTCGACATCCGGCAGTGGAACCCGCCGGCGACGGTCATCGAGCCGGACCCCGTCGCGACGGCTGCGTACGAGCCCGGGTACCACGACTACCGCGAGCTGTACGAGGCGACGAAGGCCGTCGTGCACCGCTTGGCCGCGCGCAGCTGACCGTTCGACCCCGCGCAACGGACACAGCACCGCGCAGGTGCACGGTGCTGTGTCCGGAACCTGGTTCCGCGGGAGTGCGCTCGCGCCCGCGCCGCGCCTACGCCGGCGCGTCGACGCCGGCGGGCGCGCTGCCGTCGTACTCGCAGATCGCCTGGACCTTCGAAGCACTGGCACTGGAGCGGTCGAACTCGTAGCCGAGCCACTCCTTCGCCAGCCGGCGGGCGAGCTCGACGCCGACGACGCGCTGGCCCATGCAGAGCACCTGGGCGTCGTTCGACAGGATCGAGCGCTCCACGCTGTACGAGTCGTGCGCGGTGACGGCACGGATGCCCGGCACCTTGTTGGCGCTGATCGCCACCCCGAGTCCGGTGCCGCAGATCAGGATCGCGCGGTCGGCCTCGCCGTTCGCGACCAGGCGCGCGGCGTCGACGGCGACGTGCGGGTACGCGGTGTGGCCGTCCGCGTCGACGCCGACGTCGGTGACGTCCGACACCCGGTCGTCGGCGAGCAGGTCGGCCTTGATGATCTCCTTGTAGTCGAACCCGGCGTCGTCGGACCCGATCACGAGACGGTACGTCATGCGTGTGTTCCTTCCTTGTCAGCACGGGCGGCGAGGACCTCGCCGATCCGCGTGAGGATCATCCCCATCGAGGTGGCACCCGCGTCGGGTGTCCCCAGGCTCTTCTCCGCCAGCGGTCGGGCACGCCCGACCTTCGGTGTGAGGTCTGCGGTCGCAGCGGCTTCCGTCACCGCGACCTGGGCGGCAGCCTGCCACGCCACGGTGAGTGGACGGCCAGCGTCGACGCCGCTCCGCAGCTCGTCCACGAACGGCAGCAGTGCGTCGAGCAGCGTCTTGTCCCCACGGGACGCCCCACCCAGGTGCACGATCGAGTCGGCGAAGGCCTGCGCGGCCTCGACGACGTCGGACGCCTCGTACGCGGAGCGGTCGTCGCGCAGCGACCGACCGAAGGCCTCGAGTGCCGCACCCCACAGGACTCCCGAGGTGCCGCCCGCGAACTCGGCCCACGCGTCACCGGCGCGTCCGAGGACGAAGGCGACCCCCGCCTCCTGGCCGACCCTGCCGACGGCCTTGCGGGCCGCACCGATCCCCTTCACCATGCCGCGTCCGTGGTCGCCGTCGCCGGCGACCGCGTCGATGCGGCCGAGTTCTTCCTCGTGCTCCCGCAGGAGCGCGTCGATCGCGTCGATCGCGTCGCGTGCCGTCTGCGCGGCCTGCCGGGAGGCACTGCTCGCGTCCGGCACGGCCGTCGCCTCGTCCTCGGCGTCGTCCACTGCGGCGGCCGGCAGCAACGCCGCGATCGGCGCCGCCGCCTTGCGGTACGCGGGCGTGTAGGTGTCCGCACGCCACAGGGGTTCGAGCTCGTCGTCGAGCCACTGCAGGGTCAGCGAGCAGCCACCCATGTCGAGGCTCGTGACGAGTTCTCCGACCTCGGGTTCGACGACCTCGAGGCCGGCCTCCTGCAGCAGCGGGAGCACGCGGCCCCAGAGCAGGAAGAGCTCCTCGTACTTCGTGTCGCCGAGGCCGTTGAGGATCGGGGCGACCCGGGTCCGCGCGCCGGCCGGTCGGTCGGCGAGGAGTCGTGACACGAGCAGGTCGGCGAGTTCGGTCGCACGCAGGAGTGGGACGTCCTCGATGCCGGGCTCCCCGTGGATGCCGAGCCCGAGGCCGAGGTGGCCGTCGGGCACGGTGAAGAGCGGCTCGGTCGCACCGGGCATGGTGCACCCGGAGAACGCGACGCCGATGGTGCGGGTCGCCGCGTTCGAAGCGGTGCCGAGCCGTTCGACCTCGTCGAGGTCGGCACCCGCTGCGGCGGCCGCGCCCATCGCCTTGAAGACCGAGAAGTCCCCGGCGATGCCGCGGCGCTTCGACTCCTCGTCGGCGCTCGCGATGTCGTCGGTGACGACGACGATGCGGGTGTCGATGCCCTCGGCACGCAGGCGCTCGGCCGCGAGTCCGAAGTTCATGGTGTCGCCGGCGTAGTTGCCGAAGGACAGCACGACACCCTTCCCCTGGTCCGCTGCCTTGGCGACCGAGTAGACCTGCGCGGTCGACGGCGAGGTGAAGACGTTGCCGACGACGGCGCCGGTGGCGAACCCCGGGCCGACGATCCCGCAGAACGCCGGGTAGTGGCCGGAACCGCCGCCGACGACCACCGCGACCTGGGGTTCCGCGCCCTCGGTGGGCAGGGTGACGACGCCGCCGTGGACGCCGCGGACGCGGTCGGCGTAGAGCGCGAGCCAGCCGGCGAGCTGGTCCTCGGCGAACTCGTCGGGGGCGTCGTGGATCGTGGTCATGCTGGAGTCCTTCAGTGGGAGGTACGGGCGCCCTGGGGCACCTTGAGGAAGTGGATCATCACGAACGCGCAGGCGTACAGGCCGACGAAGGTCCAGGTCGCGGCCTCACCGCCACCGCCGAGCGCGAACACCGCCGCGACCACGCCGGTGCCGAGGAACGCCGCGCCACCGGCCGCCGTCGTGTACATCGCCATCGCGGCGCCCTTGTGCTCGGGGGCGAGCGCCGGCATGATCGCGCCCATCGGCACGAAGCCGGCGAGCAGGCAGCCGAACACGCAGCCGGCGACGACGGAGAGCACGTAGCCCCAGTCGGACCCGGCGGGGACGAGCTGCGGGACGTACCACCAGGCGATGAGGCCGAGGGCGGACCCGACGATGCCGAACCACTTGACGGTGCGCTGCCAGCCGATCTTGTCGCCGACCCAGCCGAACAGGGCGTTCACGAGGATGTTCGTGGCGTAGACGCAGACCGTCATGAGCAGCCAGCGGCTCTGGCCCCACCCGCGCTCGTTCGCGATGACGGCGGGCAGGACGACGAACATGCCGAACTCGGGCGCGGTGTTGATCAGGCGGACCAGGAAGCCCATCAGGATCTTCGGCCGGGTGACGGTCAGGCGGATGCCGCTCGTCAGCACCTGCCAGGCGCTCTCGCCGGCCGGGGCGATGCGGGAGAACCCGTTCGGCAGGCGCACGCCGAACAGCATGATGAGGAAGCCGATCACGACGAGGCCGATCGAGGCGACCATCGCGCCCGTCTCGCCGATCGTGCCGCCGCCGAACACCGGGATGGCACCGATCGCGAAGAGCGAGCCGAGCGTCGGCAGGCCGCCCGTGAACGCGACGTAGAACCAGCCGACGGCCGAACCGTTCCGCTCGACCGGGGTGGTGATGTTCACCCAGACCAGGAACGCGAAGGCGAAGAGCGGGTAGCCGAAGCCCCGGACGGCGTAGGCGACGGCGGCGAACGGCACGCTGCCGATGTTCAGCGCGAGGAGGAACAGCACCTCGAAGACGACCCAGACGGCGAACCCGAGGATCATCACCCGGCGCGGCCCGATCAGGTCGGAGAGGGCGCCGGAGACGTAGCTGCCGATCAGCGCGGCGAGGCTGTAGAAGGTGACGATCGTCGCGACGGTGGCCTCGGGGCTGCCGAGGACCGCGACCATGTGCGGGGTGATGAAGTTCGACTCGACGCCGTTCCCGGTCATGAAGACCAGGACGGCGACGAACCCGAGGGCGAGCGGACGGGGGATGCCCATCCGGTCGAGGCGGCCCTCTGCGCGAGGGGTCGTGGGCGCACCGGTGGCGCGCTGTGTCGTCGTTGACATGCTTGCTGACTCCTGGGGTGGGCGGGCTCAGGCCTGCAGGGACGGGATGATCGAGACCTTGACGCTCGCGCCGGCGGAGTCGCCGACCAGGTCGAGGGCCTCCTGGAACCGCTCGAGCGGGAACTGGTGCGTGCAGATCTCCGACATCGGCAGGGTCTCGGCCTCGAGCAGCTTGATCGCCGCCGGCCAGGTGTGCGGACCGAGGTGGGCGCCGCGGACGTCGAGCTCCTTGTCGTCCGAGATGATCGACCAGTCGACGGAGACGTCGTCCTTGAACACCGAGTACTCGACGAAGGTGCCGAGCTTCCGCAGCAGGTTGAGCCCCTGCGGGACCGCGGACGGGTGGCCGGTCGCCTCGATGTAGACGTCGGCACCGTAGCCGTCGGTGAGCTCCTTGACCCGGGCGACCGCGTCCTCCTCGGCGATGTTGATCGTCAGGTCCGCGCCGACCTTGCGGGCCAGTTCGAGCTTCGCGTCGACCACGTCGAGGGCGATGATCCGGAGCGGGTTCTTCTGCCGCGCACCGGCGATGGCGGAGAGGCCGATCGGTCCGGCGCCGGCGATCACGACGGTGTCGCCGAACTTGATGTCCCCGCGCTCGACGGCGTGGAACGCACAGGACAGGGGCTCGGCGAACGCGGCGACCTGACCGGGCAGGGCACTCGACACCAGGTGGGTCAGTGCCTTGGCGGGGACGAGGACGTACTCGGCCATCGCGCCGTCGTGGCCCTTGAACCCGAACATGTCGTGGACGTTGCACATCCAGTACGCGCCCTCGAGGCAGTACCGGCACTCCCAGCACGGCACGATCTGCTCGCACGCGATGCGGTCGCCGAGCGAGACCTTCCGCTTCGCCAGGGTGTCGTCGTCGCCGGAGACGATCGTCCCGACGAACTCGTGCCCGGGAATGCGGTCGGTCTCGGCCCAGGCGGCGCGGTTCTCGTCACCCCAGAACTTCGCGGCGCCGTGGTAGCACTTCAGGTCGCTCGCGCAGATGCCGACGGCGTCGGTGCGGAGCAGGAGTTCGCCGGGGCCGGGCGTCGGCACGGGGCGTTCCTCGAGCCGGTAGTCGCCGGGCCCGTGGACGACGACGGCTCGCATCGTCGTGGGGATGGTCGTGGTGGCGGTCGTGGCCGCGTGCTCGGTCGTCGTCGACATGCGCTGCTCCTTCGTTGGATGGCTTCGGCGATGACTGTACACCTCGCAGAACGTTTGTCCAGAACACAATTTCTGGTAGGTTCCGACCGAACGCAAAGGAGCGCCCATGACCACCAGCACCCCGACCGACTTCGTCGCAGCCCTCCGACCGGGGCCGGACACGATCGACTTCACCAACGACTTCGCCGGACGGACGGCGGTGGTGACGGGCGGCGCCTCCGGCATCGGGAACGCCATCGCCCGGGCGCTCGCCGCACGGGGTGCGCGGGTCGCGATCGTCGACGTCCGCGCGGACGGCGCCACGGCGGCGGGAGCCGACCTGCCGGGCGCGGCCACGGGCCTCCATGCCGGGTTCGGCTGCGACGTGACGGACGAGACCTCCGTGGCGCGCACCGTCGCCGAGGTCATCGCACGCTTCGGACGCGTCGACGTCCTCGTCAACTGCGCCGGGATCGCCGCACTCGCTCCGGCGGACGAACTGTCCGCCGAGACCTGGTCGAGGACGATCGACGTCAACCTGACCGGGACGTTCCGCGTCGCCCAGGCCGTCGGTCGGCACATGCTCGCCGCCGGGTACGGCCGCGTCGTCAACATCGCCTCGCAGGCGGCGCACGTCGGCATCGACGGGCACGCCGCCTACTGCGCCTCGAAGGCCGGCGTCATCGGACTCACCCGCGTGCTCGCGCTCGAGTGGGGCGGCCGGGGCGTCACCGTGAACACCGTGTCGCCCACCGTCGTCCTCACCGACCTCGGCCGGGCCGCGTGGGCGAACGAGAACGGGATCCGGCACCAGGACGAGATCCCCACCGGCCGGTTCGCCACCCCGGACGAGATCGCCGCCGCGGTGCTGTTCCTGGCGGGGGAGTCGAGCGCGATGGTGAACGGGGCCGACCTCCGGGTGGACGGCGGGTTCACGATCCGCTGACGCGCGCCAGGGCTACGATCGCCCCATGTCCGCCGAGATCCCCGCCGCCGAGGGTGCCCGGACCCGTTTCCCGCTCGACACCGTCTACCAGGCGGCGCGGATGTACTACCTCGAGGACGCCACCCAGGTCGAGATCGCCTCGCGCCTCGGGGTCTCACGGCCCACGGTCAGCCGGCTCGTCGCCGAGGCGCGCAAGGCCGGACTCGTCCGCATCGAGGTCGTCGACCCGTTCCAGGACGAGACCGTCGCGCTCGCCGAACGGCTGCAGGTCGTGCTCGGGATCCGCGCCGTGCACCTGGCCGCCGTCACCCACACCGCCACGCTCGGAGCCGACCTCGCAGCACCCCTCGCCGCTGCGGTCGAGGGCATGGGGCTCGTCCCCGGCGACGCCGTCCTGATGTCGTCGGGCCGCACCGTGTACGACGTCGCGCACGCGGGCATGCCGAGCCTGCCCGGTGTGCAGCTCGTCCCGACGGTCGGCGGCCAGGCCGACCCGATGCCGTGGTTCCAGACGAACGAGATCACCCGGACCGCCGCCGAGCACTCCGGGGCGATCCCCGCGTTCCTGTTCGCGCAGGCCCTGCCGTCGCCCGCGATGCGCTCCTCGCTCGACGAGGACCCGGCGTTCCAGCACGTCGTCGGGCTCTGGGGGCGGGCGAAGGGCGCGATCCTCGGCATCGGTGCGCCGACGCCGACGCGTGACGCCCTGGCGCGGGGTGTCCCCGTCGAGGATGCCGCGTTCGACCACGCCGCAGGCGACGTCTGCCTCAACTTCTACGCGGCCGACGGCTCGCCCATCGAGTTCCCCGGCAGCGACCGGATGGTGCGGACGTCGCGCGAGGTCCTGTCCGGTGTGCCGCACGCCGTCGGCGTCGCCGTCGGCAGTGCCAAGGTCGGCAGCATCGTCGGCGCGGTGCGCGGGGGACTCGTCAACGAGCTGGTGTCGGACGCCGCGACGGCCCGCGCCCTGCTCGACGCGCTCGCCTGAGCGGTCTGGCTCGGCGCCTGATCCTTCCCATCACGCGTGCGATGGATGGTGCTTCCGGGCATACCTGGCCGTTTCTTCGTGGCAGGTACGCCCGGTTCGGGCAGGTACGCCCGGTTGCGGGGCGACTGCAGGCGGACGGGAGGCGCGGGGCGGGGCCGCACCGCGCCTCCAGGCCGGTGGTTCCCGCGTCTAGTGCGTGCGCCGCACGTCCCACAGGTGGTGGACGGGGTCGTGCGCGTAGTAGGTGGCGAGCGTCGCGACGGTGAAGGCGCTGCCGTCGGACCGCAGGCCCGTGCGCTCGAGCTGGTCGTCGCGGACCTCGTCGAACGCCCGGGCTGCCCGGTGTGCGGCCTCGCCGAGTTCGCGAGCGACCACGGCCGGGTCCTGCTCGCCGTAGTGCTCCTCGACCGCCGTGGCGTCCTGGTCCCAGTTCGGGAACGTCGGGGCGTCCTCGGCGAGCATCAGTGCGAGCCGCTCGGTCATCTTCCGGTGCACGTCGCGCACGTGGGCGCCGTACTCGAGTGCCGACCAGGTGTGGTCGTCGGGACGCTCGCGCACGTCATCCCGTCCGAGTTCGGTCGGCCACGCGGTGGTGTTCGCGTCGATGATCCCCGGCACGTCGCGGATCGACACCGTCGTGCCGTCGTAGCCGCACTCGGGGCAGGTGCCCTCGATGACCCAGGTCCAGCTCTTCGTCTCGGGTTCGATCGCCATGCGCCGATGTTGTGTCCTCGTTACTCAGCCTCGCGGATCCGCAGCCGCATGCGGATCGAGCCCCACCCCCGTTCGGGTGACACGCCGTTGCCTGGGAATCACCGGCCAATGACATTTCGGTTGCTCGGTAACGTCGCTCGCTGTTCTGGGCCGGTACCCGTCGGCCCACCGATCCCCCCGAGGAGCGATGCATGGGTTCCGACCCCAGCAGTACCCACACCCGGCCGCGCCGACGTCTGCGCGAGAGCGACGTCACCGTGGTCGACAAGAGCATGATGCGCCGCGCGGTCAGCGGCATGGTCGTCGGCAACACGATGGAGTGGTACGACGTCGGTGTCTACGGCTACCTGGCGGTCACGATGGGGAAGGTCTTCCTGCCGACGGCCGAGCCCGCCGTGCAGATCCTGTTCAGCCTCGGTGTCTTCGCGGCGACCTACATCGCCCGCCCGCTCGGCGGCATCGTCTTCGGCCGGCTCGGCGACCGCATCGGGCGCCAGAAGGTGCTCGCGACGACGCTCATCATGATGGCGGCGTCGACGTTCCTCATCGGCGCGCTGCCCGCCTACGCGACGATCGGCGTGTTCGCCCCCGTCGTGCTGGTCGTGCTGAAGCTGGCGCAGGGCTTCTCGACCGGTGGTGAGTACGCCGGTGCGACGACCTTCGTGACCGAGTACGCACCGGACCGGCGCCGCGGGTTCTTCGCGAGCATCCTGGACTTCGGCAGCTACCTGGGCTTCGCGCTCGGTGCGACCGTCGTCTCGGTGCTGCAGATCACCCTCGGCGAGGACGCGATGGTCGCCTACGGCTGGCGGTTCCCGTTCCTGGCGGCCGGCGTGATCGGCGTCGTGGCGATCTGGTTCCGCCTGCGCATCGAGGAGTCGCCGGTGTTCCAGGCGACCCAGGCGGCGCAGGAGGCTGCGTCCGAGACCCGTGCGTCCTTCGACGGTGAGCGTCCGGCGAACGTGCTCGTGATGGTGCGCGACCACTGGCGACCGATCGTCATCGCGATCATGCTCGTCGCGGCCTCGAACACCGTCGGGTACGCCCTGACCTCGTACATGCCGACGTACCTGACCGACTCGCTCGGGTACTCCGCCCTCGACGGCACGCTGCTGACGATCCCGGTCCTCCTGCTGCTCGCGGTGATGCTGCCGCTGACGGGCAAGCTGTCCGACAAGCTGGGCCGACGCGTCGTGATGTGGATCGGTGCGGCGACGACCGTGGTGCTCGTCGTGCCGGCGTTCATGCTGATCGGGCACGGCGCGCAGTGGTCGACGCTCGCCGGGCTCGGGCTGCTCGCGCTGATGACGGCGCTGTGGGTGTCGAACCAGGCGGCCTCACTGCCGGCGCTGTTCCCCACCTCGACGCGGTACGGCGGCATGGGCTTCGCCTACAACATCGCCATCGCGGTGTTCGGCGGGACGACGCCCCTGATCGTGCAGGCGCTGCTGACCGTGACCGGCGACGAACTCGCCCCGGCGTACTTCCTGATGGCGATGAGCGTCGTCGGTGCGATCGGTGTCTTCTGCATGAAGGAGTCCTCGCGTCGCCCGCTGCCCGGCTCGATGCCCGCGGTCGAGACCGAGGCCGAGGCGAAGGAGCTGGTGCTCACGCAGGACACCAACCCGCACCTGGACCTGGGGGACCTGCCGTTCGCCGCGCAGGACGCCGCCGCCCGGGCTGCCCGCGACGCCGAGGCCGTGCCGGCGCGCTGACGCCGGGGGCGCGCGGTCGACCCGGAACGACGAGGTCGATGTCGTACGACATCGACCTCGTCGTTCGTTGCCGACGCGCACTGTTGTGTCGGAGCAGGAACGACATCGTGGTCGTCGCACGACGTCGAGGATGTCGTTCGGGGTCCGGGCGCGCGGCGGCCTCACTCGTGCCGGTGCTCGGACGCCGGGTCCACCGCCGGCCACACGGGGAACGGGTCGGCCCACCCGCGCCAGAGGTCCGGCCCGGCGAGCAGCTCCGATGGCGTGAGGAGCGCGCCGTCGAGGGCCCGTTCGATCGCGTGCACGTCGAGCCGCTCGCCGACGAACCACAGCGCCTGCCCGATCGGGGCGTCGGCGTCCCACGACGGGTTCGCGGTGGGGTCGAGCGCGAGCATGGCCCCGAAGCTCGACCACGAGCCGACGTGGTCCGGCCGGGACGCCAGGCGGAAGAACCCGCGCGACCGCAGCACGCGGCCGTTCACCCCGGCGGACAGGTCCTCGGCGATGACGGACGCAAGTCGTCCGGGGTGGAACGGCAGCGGTTCCCGGTAGCGCATCGCGACCAGGTCGTCGCGGGCGTCCCGTCCGGTGTCCGCGCCGCTCGACAGTGCCCGCATCCAGCCGGCGCCGGATGCCAGGACCCGTGCGGCCCCGCCGTTCGAGGCGGGCAGGTCGCGTGCGGTCCGGAGTGCGGGCAGCGCCACGACGACGGCCTGCGGCGCGAGGCGGTGCAGCAGCGCGACCAGGGCACGACGGCGGCGGAGGGGGAGCGGCGCGAGACGGTCGAGCGCGATGACGGTCGCGTACTCGACGAGCGATGCGACCCGGTCGGCGGCCACGAACGCGTCGTCGACGTCGGACCACAGCAGGTGCGCGACGTCGTCGGCGCGCAGCACCCCGACGACGTGTCGGAGCACCCGGTCGTCACCGGTCTCCGAGCGTGCGGCGTTCGCGAGCAGCATGCCCACGGCGCGGGCGTCGGAGCCGGGCTGCAGGGTGACGACGAGGCCGTGGTCGGCGTCGGGGCCGCACACGCGGTCGAGGTGGTCGGCCCGCTCGGCGACCGCGCGGGCCGCCGCGAACGCGCTCCCGTCGACGTGCATCCGGTGCCCCGTGGCGATCCGGGCGGCGACGCGGTCGGCGTCGACCTCGTGGAGGGCGGTGACGAGGGTGATGGCAGCAACACGCATGTCGGGTACCCTACCTGAAAACCGTTCTCAACAAGAGGGCGCCGACGGAGGAGAACCATGAAGGTCCGCAACTCGCTCAAGGCACTCAAGAAGATCCCCGGCTCGCAGGTCGTCCGGCGTCGGGGTCGCGTCTACGTCATCAACAAGCAGAACCCGCGGTGGAACACCCGGCAGGGCTGACGTCGGCGGTGGTCCGTAGGGTGGATCCATGCGACTGCTGCTCATCCGCCACGGCCAGACCCCCGCGAACGTGAACGGCGTGCTCGACGCCGTGGTGCCCGGGCCTGGCCTGACCGAGCTCGGCCAGCAGCAGGCGGACGCCCTGCCCGCGGCCCTGGCCGACCGGGGGATCGAGCGGCTCTTCGCCTCGACCATGGTCCGGACGCAGATCACCGCGGCACCCTTGGCGGCGTCGCTCGGGCTCGAGCCCGTCGTGCTCCCCGGACTCCGTGAGATCGAGGCCGGCGACACCCAGGGAAAGCGCGACACGGTGTCCGTGCAGACCTACATCTCCACCGTGCACGGCTGGTCCGGCGGAGACCGCACGACCCGGATGCCCGGCGCGGAGAGCGGGATCGAGTTCTTCGAGCGGTACGACGACGCCGTGCGGCAGATCGAGGCCACCGGCGTCGGCGTGGCGGCGGCGGTGAGCCACGGTGCGGCGATCCGCACCTGGGCGAGCGCGGCCGCCGACAACACCCCGGACCACTTCGGCACCAAGCGCCACCTGGAGAACACCGGCATCGTCGAGCTCGAGGGGTCCTTCGCCGACGGCTGGCACCTGGTCGACTGGGAGGGTGAGCCGGTCGGCGGCGACCAGCTCATCGACCGCACCGCGCTCGACCCCACCGGCGAGCGTTTCTGACGCGACCAGCGGCTCGCAGACGCGACCAACAACGGACGGGAGGCCCGGTACCAGCTGGTACCGGGCCTCCCGTCCGTCTCGTGGTCGCGTCGACTACGCGAGCTGCGACGCCGACGTCAGCGGCACGATCACGCGGTGCGCCTCGCGCAGCACGTCGAGCGTGCGCTGGACCTCGTCCGCGCGCTCCTCGGGCGTCCAGTCGAGCGCTCCGGCGAGCACGTCGGCCAGCTCGTCGAGCAGGTCGATCGTGACGCCGCCGACGAACGCCAGGTTCGTGCGGCGCAGGACGACGTCGACCAGGTGGACGGCCTGCTCGTGCTCGGCGAAGTACGCGACCTCGGCGCGGGTGAGCGACGGGTCGGACTCGAGCGCCTCGACGGGGCCGTCGGTCAGGACGTCCACGACCTCGGCGGCACGGGTGCCGTACCGCTCGAGCAGGCCCTCGACCAGGGACTCGTCCAGGCCGTCACGGTGCGAGGTGATCCACAGGGCGCGCTGCGCGTCGGTGGTCGGGAACTCCTTGCCACCGCCGATCGGCATGCCGGTGGTGTCGACCGTGCGGGTCATGCCGAGCTTCGTGGTGGCCTCGGTCGACAGGTGTGCGGCGAGGGCGCGGAACGTCGTCCACTTGCCACCGACGAGCGACAGCACGGTCGACTTCGGCAGCCCGGCGATCTGCGTGTCCACGATCCGGTAGTCACGCGACACGAAGCCGGGGGCGGTGTCCTCGTGACGGGGGAGCGGGCGGATGCCGGAGTAGCTGTAGACGATGTGGTCGCGGGTGACGTCGATCTGCGGGAACACGTGCTTCACGAGCCCGAAGAAGTAGTCGATCTCCTCGTCGGTCGTCGTGACCGGCTTCGACGGGTCGGCGTCGATGTCGGTCGTGCCGATGAGGACCCGGCCCTTGAGCGGGTAGATGAGGACGATGCGTCCGTCGTCGTTCTCGAAGAACAGCTCGCGGCCCTTGGTGGCCTCGAGCAGCTCGTCGTTCTGGACGACGATGTGCGAGCCCTTCGTGCCGCCCATGAACTTCGTCTCGCCGCCGAACGCCTCGTTCGTCAGGTCGGTCCAGGGGCCGGATGCGTTGATGACGACGTCGGCGGTGAACACGAACTCCGAACCGGTCTCGCGGTCGCGCAGGAGCACGCCGCCGTCGCGGGTGCCGGCGGCCTCGACGTAGTTGGTGGCGCGGGCGGTGGCGGCGGAGCCGGTCCCGGTGCCCGCGGCGATGCCGTCCTTCAGGACGTCGAGCGCCAGGCGCTCGGGCTCGTGCACGCTCGCGTCGTAGTAGGTGCCCGTGTACTTCAGGTCCTTGTTGAGGGCCGGCATGTCCTCGAGCGCGGCCTTCTTGGTGCGGAAGACGTGCTTCGGGACGGAGCCGCCGTCGCGCGAGAAGGAGTCGTAGATCGTCATGCCGATCTTGATGAGCATCGCGCCGCGCTCCTTGGTGGAGCGCTGCTTGTGCGTCAGCATGCGCAGCGGGGCGTTCATGATGCCCGAGAACGTCGAGAAGATCGGCATCGTCGTCTGCAGCGGCTTGACGTAGTGCGGGGCGATGCGGATCAGGCCGTTGCGCTCTTGCACGCTCTCGCGCACCAGGCGGAACTCGCCGTTCTCCAGGTAGCGGATGCCGCCGTGGATCATGTGGCTCGACGCCGCGGACGCGCCGGAGGCGTAGTCACCGCGCTCGACGAGGGCGACGTCGACGCCCTGCAGCGCGAGGTCGCGGAACGTGGCGATGCCGTTGATGCCGCCGCCGACGACGAGGACCTGCGCGTTCGGGCGCTCGGTGAGGGCGGTCACCGTGTTCCGGGGCTGTGTCTTCTTCGACATGGTTCGTCGCTTCCTTCGTCTGTTCTCGTGGTCAGGATCGATCGTGCGCCGGTTTGGGAGGTCGGGCAACTCACGTGCACGAACGTGCAGCACACGTGTCGTGCGCCCCGATCGGGGGACCGGGAGGCGCGACAGGGGTTGCAGAGGCCGTGCACGTCCGTGCATGGTTGCGTTCGACAGATCGGAGCACCATGAGCGATGCGGCTCAGCCCATGCGCACGCAGCAGGCGCTGCGCGCCGCACACCTGTACTACCTGCAGGACCTGACGATGGACGCCATCGCCGACGAGCTCGCGACCTCGCGCTCCTCGGTGTCGCGCCTGCTGAAGTACGCCAGGGACACCGGACTCGTCGACATCCAGATCCGCTCGCCCCTGGACCAGGCCGCTGCCCTGAGCCGCAGCATCCGCTCGCGGTTCGGCGTGCACGCGCACGTGGTCCCGGTGCCGGACCACACGAGCGACGTCGACCGCCTGGAGCGGGTCGCCCTCTCCGCCGCCCGGATCCTGACGCAGTACGTCGAGTCGAACATGGTCATCGGGATCTCATGGGGCTCGACGGTGAGCGCGGTCAGCCGGTACCTGGTGCCGAAGACCACGCACGGGTCGACCATCGTGCAGATCAACGGCGCCGCGAACACCCGGACCACGGGCATCGTCTACGCCTCGGAGATCCTGCGGCGGTTCGGCGAGGCGTACGGCGCGTTCGTCCAGCAGTTCCCGGTGCCGGCGTTCTTCGACGACCCCGCCACGAAGGAGGCGCTGTTCCGCGAGCGCTCGATCCGCCGTGTGCTCGACCTGCACGAACGGATGGACCTGGTGGTGTTCGGTGTCGGCGCCCCGCAGGCCCCGGTGCCGTCGCACGTCTACTCCGGCGGCTACCTCGACCCCGCGGACCGCGACGAGCTCACGAAGGCCCAGGTCGTCGGCGACGTCTCGACCGTGTTCTACCGGGCCGACGGGTCGTGGCGGGACATCGGGGTGAACGCGCGCGCGGGCGGCCCGGACCTCGACACCATCAAGCGCGCTCCGCGTCGGGTGTGCGTCGTCGCGGGCCGGTCGAAGGCGGCGTCGTTGCGGGGCGCACTGGCCTCCGGGCTGGTCACGGACCTGATCCTGGACGAGAGCGTCGGGCAGGCGATCCTGCAGCCCTGAGTCAGGATGTGACGCAGGTTTGTCGGTGGTCGCTCGTAGGTTCTCGGACATGGTGCTTTCCCTCGAACGACCGAGCAGCCGGTACTCCCGTCGGGTGGTCGGCAGCGACGTCGACCAGGCGCTCGCGTTCTTCGGGCGCGACTACGACTTCCGGGCGCCCGCGGTCCGGCGCACCCGCCCGACCGCGCACTGGGACTTCGCCGGCGTCGGCGACGACCGGATGTCGTTGCGCTCGTCACGGTTCATGGTCGACCTGCGCAGTGAGAGCCAGGTCGACGACGAGTTCCTGGTGGCCTGGATGCGGAGCGGCTCGAGCCGGATCACCTGCGGTGGCGAGACCTGGGCGCTCGAAGCGGGCGTCCCCGTCGTGCTGCCGTTCGCCGAGCCGTACTCCCTGCACCACCGCGACATCGCGTTGAACCTCGTGCACCTGGACCGCGACTTCGTCCGGGCGCTGGTCGGCGACGACGACTTCGCGTTCGAGTCGATGCAGCGCCCGACGGCTGCGGGTCTGGCCGTCTGGCAGGACGTGGTCCGGGCGCACTCGTCGACGTGGCTCGACGTCGACCACGACCTCGACCCGATCGCGCAGCGCGACATCGCCGAGGCGTTCGCGACCGCCGCCGTCCGCGCCTTCCCGCGGCGCGACCGGTGGCGGTCGACCGTGTCCGGCGGCGGCCCGGA
This sequence comes from Curtobacterium sp. PvP017, assembly GCF_054060195.1. NCBI lineage: Bacteria > Bacillati > Actinomycetota > Actinomycetes > Micrococcales > Microbacteriaceae > Curtobacterium > Curtobacterium sp. PvP017. The sequence continues at coordinate 617,313 of NZ_JBSSCY010000001.1, read as the reverse complement.
GCACGGCCGACTCCGCCGGGCGCTCGACTTCGTGCACGATCACGCCCGTGAGCCGATCGGCACGCCGGAGATCGCCGCGGCCGCGGGGCTCAGCCCACGCGGACTGCAGCAGTCGCTGCGACGACACCTCGACCAGACCCCCGGCGACCTGCTGCGCGGGGTGCGACTCGACGGTGCGCGGGCGGACCTGCTCGGGGGTGCGCGCGACGAGACCACGGTCGCCGACATCGCCCGGTCGTGGGGCTTCGGGCACCTCGGGCGGTTCTCGGCGACGTACCGCACCCGCTTCGGCGAGCTGCCGAGCGAGTCGCTCCGCGCACGCTGACCGCCGTGGGTGCCGAGCCGGGGGAGTCGAGCCCGCGGCGGTAGCGTGACGACATGGACACCGTCGTCACCGCGCTCCGCGCCGCCCTGCACGACCCGGACGGCGCCGTCGTCCGGACCGACCCGGGCGTGCTCGACGCCGCGCGGACCGACAAGTCCGGCTGGATCGCACCGGGCGGGCCGGTCGCCGTCGTCGAGGCCCGGACCGTCGAGCACGTGCAGGCGACGCTCCGCACCTGCTCGGCGCTGGGTGTGCCCGTCGTCCCGCGTGGCGCCGGCACCGGACTGGCCGGCGGCGCGAACGGCACCGAGGGCACGGTGGTACTCAGCGTCGCGCGGATGGACCGCATCGTCGAGGTGTCGGTGGAGGACGAGCTCGCCGTCGTCGAACCCGGGGTGCTGAACGGTGCGCTGAACGCCGCTGTCGTCGAGCACGGGCTGCGCTTCGCGCCGGACCCGGCGAGTGCGGCGATCGCGAGCATCGGCGGCAACATCGCCACGAACGCCGGGGGCCTGCGGTGCGTCAAGTACGGCGTCACGCGCGAGGCCGTGCTCGGACTCGACGTCGTGCTCGCCGACGGTCGGCTCGTGTCGACCGGCCACCGCACCGTGAAGGGGGTGACCGGTCTCGACCTGACGGCGTTGCTCGTCGGGTCCGAGGGCACGCTCGGTGTCATCGTCGGCGCGACCGTCCGACTCGTGCCGGTCCCGGCGGGGGAGCCGGCGACGCTCGGGGCCGTCTACCCGACGGTGCAGCAGGCCGCGGCCGCGGCGGCGGCCGTCGTGGCGGGACCGGAGCGGCCGTCGACGGTCGAGTTGCTGGACGCGCTCGCCCTCGAGGGGATCGCGGCGTACCTGGGGCCGGAGGTGTTGTCCGAGACGGTGGGGAGCGGTTCGGCGGGCGGGGTCTTCCTGCTCGTGGAGTTCGACGGCGCGGGCGCGACCGAGGCGGCGCTGGGAGCCGTGCCGCGCCTCCAGGCCGAGGGCGGGACCGTGCACCTGGCCGGGTCGGCGGCGGAACGCGAGCGCCTGCTCACCATCCGCCGGTCGTTCCACGCCGCGATGGAGGCGCGCGGTCGGGTGCTCATCGAGGACGTCGCGGTGCCGCGCAGCCGGCTCGCCGAGATGTTCGCACGCGTCGAGGCGATCGGTCGGCAGTACGGTCTCGCGATTCCCACCGTGGCGCACGCCGGCGACGGCAACCTGCACCCGAACTTCGTCTTCGACGGCGACGAGGTGCCTGCCCACGTCTGGGACGCCGCCGACGCGGTGTTCCGTGCGGCGATCGAGCTGGGCGGGACCCTGACCGGCGAGCACGGGGTGGGGGTGCTGAAGCGTCGGTGGATCGGTGACGAGCTCGGCGACGACGTGCTCGACCTGCAGCGGGGGATCCGGCGGGTGTTCGACCCGGCGGGCATCCTCAACCCGGGGAAGGTCTTCTGAGCACGACGTTCCGAATTCCATCGCACGGATTCGCAGCGGATGATCCGGATGTTCGGCCGTAACCTCAGCGCAACGAATCCGGCGCTGAATGGTGTGGACGAGAGCACCACCCACGAAGGAGTCTGCGATGCGCATCGGCGTCCCCACCGAGATCAAGAACAACGAGTACCGCGTGGCGGCCACCCCGGCGGGTGTCGCTGAGCTGACGCTGCACGGCCACCAGGTCCTGGTGCAGGCGGGGGCCGGCACCGGATCGGCGTTCCCCGACGACGAGTACCGGACCGCCGGCGCCGAGATCGTCGACACCGCGGACGAGGTCTGGGCGCGCGCGGACCTGATCCTCAAGGTGAAGGAGCCGGTGGCGTCCGAGTACCCGCTCATCCGGCCGGGTCAGGTGCTCTTCACCTATCTGCATCTGGCGGCCGACCGCCCCCTGACCGATGCGCTCATCGGCTCAGGGGCCACCGCGATCGCCTACGAGACCGTGCAGCTGCCGGACCGCTCCCTGCCGCTGCTGTCGCCGATGTCCGAGGTCGCCGGACGGCTGTCCGCCCAGGTCGGCGCCTACCACCTGATGCGCACGAACGGCGGCCGCGGACTGCTGCTCGGTGGGGTGCCCGGCACGCCGAAGGGTCGCGTCGTCGTGATCGGCGGCGGTGTCGCGGGTGAGCACGCCGCGACGATGGCGCTCGGCATGGGGGCCGACGTCACCGTGTTCGACATCAGCCTGCCCCGACTGCGCGCACTCGACGCCCGGTTCGACGGCCGCATCACCACCCTGCGGTCCTCCGCGCACGCCATCGCCTCGGAGCTCCGGGACGCGGACCTGGTGATCGGCTCCGTGCTCATCCCCGGGGCGTCCGCGCCGAAGCTCGTCACCGACGCCATGGTCGCGGACATGCGGCCGGGATCGGTGCTCGTCGACATCGCGATCGACCAGGGCGGCTGCTTCGAGGGCTCCCACCCGACCACCCACGACGACCCGACCTTCGCGGTGCACGACACCGTGTACTACTGCGTGGCGAACATGCCCGGTGCCGTGCCGCGCACCTCGACGATCTCGCTGACGAACGCGACGCTGCCGTACGCCGTGGCGATCGCCGACCGCGGGTGGGAGGCCGCGCTGGCCGCCGACCCGTCGCTCGCCCTCGGCCTGAACGTGCACGCCGGCCAGGTCACGAACGAGGCCGTGGCGGCTGCGCACGGGTTGGTGGCGTCCGCGCGGTAGGGCGCCGGGCGCCGGAAGCCGGGCGCCGGGCGCCGGGCGCCGGGCGCGGGCCGCGGAACGCGAAACGCGAAAGCGACAGTCTGCCGCGGAACATCCGCGGCAGACTGTCGCTTTCGCGGCACGGACCGGCTCGGCGCCGCGAGAAGTGTCGCTTTGCCGGGGAAGACCGCGGCGAACAGGCCCGCTCAGGCCGAGACTCGGGCCAGCCCGCGCGCGCCGGACCAGCCCGCACGCGCTCGCACCACCACCGTCACCACCACGACGGCGGCGGCTGCGACCACCGCGGCGACGGCGGTCGGCGTCGACACCAGCGGGCCGTCGAGCCGCGCGACCGCGACCCACGCCAGACCCCAGGCCAGCGAGAGCATCGGCGCCAGGCGGCCCCGACCCCACACCGCCAGCAGCAGCCCGACGAGCCCGGCCACCGCGGCGACCAGCACGCCCCAGACGTCCTGCCCGAGGTCGAAGCCCCGGAAGCCCGCTGCCGTCAGCACCGCAGCCGTGTTCGCCGCCGTCGCGACGCACACCCACCCGAGGTAGAGCCCGAACGTACCGTCGGTGATGATCGCCTCGACGATCCCCGAGGGCTTCGTCCGCCGCAGGATCGTGAAGGTCCAGACCAGCACCGCGAGCAGGGCGACGATGATCGGCTCGCTCGCCCACAGGAACCCGAACTGCACCGACAGGATCCACGCCGCGTTGAGCAGCAGCGACAGGATCGCCGGTACCGCCAGTGTCGCGTGCCGGGCGTCGTCCGACGTGCGGAAGAGCTGCCGGATCGCGTAGGCGATGAGGCCGACGTAGACGACGCTCCAGATCGAGAACGCGGGGCCGTCCGGCGCGATCGCCGTCGACGAGGCGGACAGCGCCCCACCGGCGGCGTCCTGGATCGGTGTCCCACCGGCCGCGCCGGACCCGACGAAGGCCCCGACCACCGCGACGACGGCGCTCACGGCGACCGCGATGCGCTTCCAGATCTTCTTCATGACCGTCCCTTTCGTCAGCATGCTGATGAACTGCACCGTAGGCGCGCGGCCGGGCCGGGTGCGCAGCGTGCGTTCAGCCAGCGGGGGACGGGCGCGGCCGTCCGCCTCTCCCGCGCCACCTGCGTACGGTGGTCGCGTGAGCGTCGAGATGAACACCGTGTACGTCGACCGGATCGCCCCGATGGCGAGTCCGTCGCTGGACGACACCTTCCGCATGCTCGACGAGCAGGGCGCGAGCGCGTGCATCGTGCTGTACCAACCGGACGCCCAGGAGCTCGGTGACGTCGCGGTGGCCCTCGGCCTGCACGAGCTCGCGGTCGAGGACTCCGCCGAGGGGCACCAGCGACCGAAGCTCGAGCGGTACGGTTCGACGCTCTTCGTGGTGCTCAAGCCCGCGCTGTACAACGACGGGCAGGAAGAGGTGGCGTTCGGCGAGGTGCACGCGTTCGTCGGCGAGGACTTCTTCCTCGTCGTGGTGAAGGCCGACCCCCGTGGCAGGTCGACCGTGCCGCGTGCGCTGCAGCGGATGAGCGGCAAGCCCGGACTGGTGACGGTCGGACCGCAGGCGCAGCTCTGGGCGCTGATGGACACGATCGTCGACGGCTACGTGCCCGTCATCGACGGGCTGGAGGAGGACATCAACCAGATCGAGGACCAGCTGTTCGCCGGCGAGGCAGGGGTCTCCCGCCGCGTCTACGAGCTGTTCGGCGAGGTCGTCGACTTCCAGCGCGCGGCCCGACCGCTCATCCACATCATCGAGAACCTGCACCGCGGTGCCGAGAAGTACCACCTGCCGATCGAGATGCAGCGCCGGTTCCGCGACGTCCTCGACCACGCCATCCGCACGGTGGAACGGCTGGACACGTTCCGGCAGCTGCTGCAGAACGCACTGACGGTCGACTCCACCCTGGCCGCGCAGAAGCAGAACGACGACACGAAGCGGATCTCCGGCTGGGCGGCGATCCTGTTCGCCCCGACCCTCATCGCGGCGATCTACGGCATGAACTTCACCCACATGCCGGAGCTGACGTGGACGTGGGGGTACCCGCTGTCGATCGTCGGGATGATCCTGTTCGCCGCGATCCTGTGGGTGGTGTTCAAGGTCAAGCGCTGGTTCTGACGGCAGGCAGGACGACCGGGAGGCCCGGTGCCGGTGATCGGAGCCGCTAGGGTTTTCGACATGCCGCGCTCCGGACACGCGACCCCCGTCTGGGCGCTCAAGCTCGCAGTCGTCACCGCCCTGGTGGGCGTCTCCGGGGGCATCGCCGGCATCGCCGTGTGGCTCGCCCTGCAGCTCATCCAGTTCGTGGCCTTCGGCTACGGTTTCGGCGGGCACCTCGAGGCGGCGGACGCGCCCTCGGCGCTGAACCGGTTCCTCGCGCTCGTGGCCGCCGGTGTCCTGACGGGCTTCGCCTGGTGGGCGCTCCGGCGCTGGGGCCACCCGATCGTGTCGGTCACCGCCGCGGTCGACGGCAAGCGGATGCCCGCGCTCGCGACCCTGGCGAACGCCGGCGTCCAGATCCTGGCGGTCGGTCTCGGTGCCTCGATCGGCAAGGAGGTCGCCCCGCGCGAGGTCGGCGCCTGGCTCTCCCAGCTCGTCACCCGTCGTGCGGGGCTGACCCCGCGCGAGACGAAGATCCTGGTCGCATGCGGAGCAGCGGCGGGTCTCGCGGCGGTGTACGACGTGCCGCTCGGTGGGGCGCTGTTCGCCGTGGAGGTCCTGCTCGGCGAGATCAGCTTCGCCACGGCCCTGCCCGCGTTCGCCACGAGTGCCGTCGCCGCGTTCGTCGCCCGGCTCGTGATCCCGGACGAGGTGCTCTACCACGTGCCGGCCATGCACATGTCGCCATCGCTGCTCGTCTGGGCGATCGTCGTCGGACCGGTCCTCGGCCTTGCCGGCGTCGGGTTCGTGAAGCTCACCAACCGGCTGCAGGGCATCGCCCCCAAGGGGTGGCACCTACTCGTCGTGCTGCCGGTGGTGTTCGCGATGGTCGGGCTCATCGCCGTGCCGTTCCCCGAGATCCTCGGCAACGGACGGGCACTGGGCCTCGTCGCGATGAACGCCTCGCTGGACGACGGCACCGTCGCCGGACTGGCGCCCATCGTGCTGCTCCTGCTGCTCGGCATCGTCCGCACCATCACCACCTCGGCCACCATCGGTGCCGGCGCGGTCGGTGGCACCCTGACGCCCTCGATCGCGATCGGGTCGGCGATCGGCGGCGGTCTGGGCGGCGCATGGCTCCTGCTCTGGCCGGCCGACGGTCCGGGCCTGGCAGCGTTCGCGTTCGTCGGCGCCGCGGCGTTCCTGGCGACCACGATGCGGGCCCCGTTCACCGCGCTCGTCCTGGTGGTCGAGTTCACGCAGGAGGGCACCGACATCCTCATCCCCTCACTCCTCGCGGTGTCCGGGGCGGTCGCGGTCGGCTACGTCCTGGCACGGCGACGCAGCGCGCAGATGGTCTGAACACTCCGTCACGGTCCGGCACGGACGGCGGCTCCGCGGCCTACCATCTGCGGCATGACGGAGCGACGGGCTCCGCACCGAGCTGAGGAGCAGGTCATGGCGGGGTTCGACGACATCACGAAGAAGGCCCAGGACTTCCTGAAGGACGGCAAGGTCCAGGACGCCCTGAAGAGCGAGAAGGCCGAGGACATCAGCGACAAGGTCCTCGGTGGCGTCGCCGACGCGGTCAAGAAGGCCACCGGCGGCAAGTACGACGACAAGATCGACGGTGCCCGCGACGCTGCGGACGAGAAGATCGGCAACGAGTAGCTCGTACGGTGCGACGGCCCAGGACCCGGCGTGGTCCTGGGCCGTTCCCGTGCCGACTGGACGCCGTCGGGAACAACGGCCACCATTGACGGGTTGCTCCGGACAGCAACACCAGGAGGACGAGACGTGACAGTCGTGGCGCCGAACCAGCCGCTCACCGAGGCCGAGGTCGAGACGATCAAGTCCGACTTCCCGATCCTCGCGCAGGACGTGAACGGGCAACCGCTGGCGTACCTGGACTCCGGGGCGACGGCCGAACGGCCGACCCAGGTCCTCGACGCCGAACGTCGGTTCCTCGAGCACGACAACGCCGCCGTCCACCGCGGGGCGCACACGCTCGCGGCGCTGAGCACCGACGCCTACGAGGACGCCCGCGCAACCGTCGCCGACTTCATCGGCGCTGCCGGGCCGAGCGAGGTCGTGTGGACCGCGAACGCCACCGACGCCCTCAACCTCGTCGCGTACGGCATCGCGAACGCCAGCCGGGGCCGCGGCGGAGTCGACGCCGCTCGCTTCCGCATCGGGCCCGGTGACGAGATCCTGGTGACCGAGGCCGAGCACCACGCGAACCTCGTGCCGTGGCAGGAGCTCGCCGCCCTGACCGGTGCGACGCTCCGCTGGGTCCCGGTCGCCGACGACGGCACCTGGACCGCGGAGGACGCCGCCGCCCTGATCACCGACCGCACGAAGGTCGTCGCGTTCGCCCACGTCTCGAACGTCACCGGCATGGTCGCGCCGGTCGAGCAGATCGTCGGTCTCGCCCACGCCCGCGGTGCCCTGGTCGTCCTCGACGCCTGCCAGTCCGCACCGCACCGGCCGCTCGACGTGCAACAGCTCGGCGTCGACTTCGCCGCGTTCTCCGGCCACAAGATGCTCGGTCCGAACGGCATCGGCGTGCTCTGGGGTCGCAGCGAACTGCTGAACGCACTGCCGCCGTTCCGCACCGGCGGTTCCATGATCACCACCGTGACCATGCAGGCGTCGGAGTTCATGCCGGCACCCGAGCGGTTCGAGGCCGGCACGCAGCCCGTGTCGCAGGCCGTCGCCCTGGCCGAGGCGGTCCGCTACCTGCAGGGCATCGGCATGGAGCGGGTCCGCGCGCACGAGGAGCACCTCGCCCGCCGGATGCTCGACGGTCTGGCCGCCGTACCGGGCATCCGCGTGGTCGGTCCGCCGGTCGGCGTCCCGCGATCGGGCCTGGTGTCGTTCGACGTCGACGGGGTGCACGCCCACGACGTGTCGCAGTACCTCGACGCGCAGGGCATCGCCGTCCGCTCGGGGCACCACTGCGCGCAGCCGCTGCACCGCCGCCTCGGCCTGGTCGCCACCAGCCGTGCCAGCACCTACGTGTACACGACCGAGCACGACGTCGACCGGTTCCTCGCAGCCGTCGCCGAGATCCGCGACTACTTCGGAGCGACCGCGTGAACGCCCTCGACAGCCTGTACCAGCAGGTCATCCTCGACCACGCCAAGGCGCGGCACGGCGACGGTGTGATGACGGACGCGGACGCCTCGCACTTCGAGCGGAACCCCACGTGCGGCGACGAGATCACGGTCAGCCTGCGGCTCGATCCCGGCACCGACCGCATCGCCGGGCTCGCCTGGCAGGGTGACGGGTGCTCGATCTCGATGGCCTCGGCATCGGTCCTCACCGACATGGCCGTCGGCCGAACGGTGCCCGAGTTCCTCGCACTGACCGAGGAGTTCCGCACCATGATGCGTTCACGCGGCGTCGGTGAGCCCGACGAGGACGTCCTCGAGGACCTCGTCGCCTTCCACGGCGTCTCCAAGTTCGTCATGCGCGTCAAGTGCGGCATGCTCGCCTGGGTCGCGGCGGAAGCCGCCGCGCGCGAGGCGACCGCGTCCCGCTGAGCCGGGTGCGGCTCGCGACCGCGATCACCGGCCGACCGGGAGGCCCGGTGCGGGCCCGCCCCGCGCCTCCCGTCCGCAGCTGGTCGCCGACCGGGCCCGGGATGGCTTGCACGGTGTGCCGATCGGAGGGGCGCGGTGATCTTCGAGACTGAGCGACCCGGCGCAGGCCGGGCCGACGCGATCGTGCGGGCCTACCTGACCGAGGTCGCGTCGAGGTGGTACGGGCGGGCGGCGACGTCGGCCGAGGTCGACCGCGCGATGCTCGACGAGCCGTTCGACGACCTGCAGGGGGACTCCGGGCTGCTCGTCGTCGCCGTCGACGGGGGAGCGGCGATCGCCTGCGCCGGCGTGCGCTTCGTGGGTGCCGTCGGCGAGCTGACGAAGGTCTTCACCCTGCCGGAGTACCGCGGCCGAGGTGTCGGTTCGGCGCTGTTGCGTCACGTCGAGGGCCGCTGCCGGGCGCGCGGAATCACGTCGTTGCGCCTGGACACCCGCGCCGAGCTCGTCGAGGCCTGTGCACTCTACGAACGGCTCGGGTTCGTCCGGGTCGCCCCGTTCAACGCGGACCCGTACTCGGACCGCTGGTACGAGAAGCCGCTCAGGGGAGCGTGACGACGAGCTTCCGGGCGGAGACACCGGCGCGGAGCTCGGCGAGGGCATCGGGGATCGCGGCGAGTCCGGATCCGACGACGGATGCGGTCGGCGTCGCCTGGTACCGACCGGTGCGGAGTGCCTCGGGCAGGAAGTCGCGGTAGATCGCGGGGCCGACCTCCGATTCGGTCGGGCGGCCGCCCCAGATCGCGGTGATGTGGACGCCGTGTCGACGCTCGAGCCGCGCACGGATCGTCGTCACCGGCGTCGGGTACGCCGATGCGAGTCGGCCGGACCCGGTGGCTGCCCGGACGATCGGGAGCGTGCGGGTCAGCGAGCCCTGGCCGAAGGCGAGGGTACCGGCGAGCTCGCGGTCGGCGAGTGCGACGAGGACGCGGCGTGCGGCACCGTCGTCGCGGTAGTCGAACACGGCCTCGGCACCGAGGGACTGCACGAACCCGTGGTTCTTCGGCGACGCGGTGCCGATCACGGCGTACCCGGCGGCTCGGGCGAGCTGGACGGCGTTGGCGCCGACACTCGTCGACGCGCCCCACACCAGGACGACCCCCGGGCGCTCGGACGTGTCGGCCGTCGGGAGTGACAGCGCGAGCTGGTCCGGTTCGAAGAGCCCGGCCGCTGCGGTCGAGACGGCGAGCGGCATGACCGCTGCCTGCTCGACGGGCAGGTCGTCCGGCACCGGGGTCGTCACACGTTCGAGCAGCAGGACCTGGTGCTGGAAGGCTCCTTCGGCGGAGCTGTTCCGGTGCTGCTCCTGCCCCGCTGCGTGCCCGACGACCCGGTCGCCCACGCGGAAACGCTCGACGCCGGCGCCGGTCGCGACGACGGTGCCGGCGACGTCCGACCCGAGCACCGCCGGGAACCGGAGCTTCGGGAACACCAGGTGTCGGAAGAGTCCCCCGACGGCGTCGACCGGGTTCACGGCGACGGCTTCAGCCCGGACGACGAGTTCGCCGGGGCCGGGCTGGGGGACCGGCGCGGGGCCGACGGCGAACCGCCCGGTCGACGTGGTCCAGAGTGCTGCGTTGTCCGTTGACGACATGGTGTCCGGATCCCTTGCTCGAAGTGGGTCATGACACGACGTGTCATCGACCATTCAATCATGACACGGCGTGTCATCACCACTACTGTGGACCCATGCGTTGGTCTCCGGATGCCCGAGGGCGACTCGAGCGAGCGGCCTTCGAGCTCTTCGCCGAGCAGGGCTACTCGGCGACGACCGTGCCGCAGATCACCGCACGTGCGGGGCTCACCACCCGGACCTTCTTCCGGTACTTCGCCGACAAGCGCGAGGTGATCTTCGCCGGCGACGAGATCCCCGACCTCGCCCGAGCCGCCATCGAGGCCGCACCGGCAGGGATCGACCCGCTCGACATCGTCGTGCACGGTCTCCGCCGGGTCGCCGACGGGCGGTTCGAGGGGCATCACGACCAGGTCGGTGCGGTGCGGCGGCTGGTGCTGTCCGAGCCCTCACTGCGGGAGCGCGACGCCCGGAAGCGCGCTGACCTCACCGACGCGGTCCGTGCGGCGTTCGTCGCCCGGGGCCTCGACCGGCCCGAATCCGCTGTGATCGCGGAGACGACCGTGATGCTCTTCCACCTGGCACTCGAAGCGTGGCTCACGGGCCCCGCTGAGCGCCGGATGGCCGACGTGGTCGACGAGCAGCTCAGGATGCTCCGTACCGTGCTCGGTCAGGACCGCGCAGGGTCATGAAGACGTCGACGTCGTCCTCGGTGTCGACGACGAACCCGTGCCGCTCGTAGAGCCGCCGCGCGGCGCTGCCCTGCAGGACGTTCAGTCGCGTCGCACCCGGGTGGGCTTCGGACAGGATGCTCCGGAGCACGGTCGATCCGACGCCACGCCCCTGTACCTCGGGTGCGAGGTAGAAGTGCTCGACCCAGCGGGTGTGGTCGTCGATCCGTGTGGCGATCGAGCCGACATCGCGGCCGTCCACCACGACGACACGGGTGTGCTCGGGCGCGAAGGCATCCCGCATCCGTTGCCGGACCCGGACCGCGTCGAAGCGGCCGAGACGCTCCAGGTCGACGCGGAGGACCTGCGCACGCAGTTCCACGAGCCACTCGATGTCCTCGGAGATGCTGTCCCGCAGTGCGACGTCCACCCGTCGAGCCTACGAGTCAGCGGTCAGGCTGCTCGACCGGCGGGCGGCTCGGAACGGTCAGCGCGTCCGAGGGTGATCCCGAGTGCGATCTGCACGATGCCGAACAGGATCAGGAAGCCCGCGATCGCGACGACGGCGAGCGCTGCTCCGATGGACGGCAGGTTGATCACGAGCACGCCGATGACGATGCTGAGCACCGCGGCACCGATGGTCAGCGCACGGTTCGTCGGTGTCGGGGCGTAGAGCAGTGTGATGCCCTCGAGCAGCCATGCGAAACCGATCACGAACGCGATCCACCGCACCCCGACCGGCGGGGCGACGAGCGCGACGATGCCGCCGGCCAGGATCAGTGCACCGAGGACGACCAGGCCGATGCGGCGGCCGGTGCCGATCCCGCGGGCGAACGCACGGACGATCATGGACAGTCCGGACACCAGCAGGTAGACGCCGAACACCCATGCGACCGCGAACAGTGTCGCGTGTGGGAGCACGAGCGATGCGACGCCGACGAGGACCGCCACGATGCCGACGATCAGCAGCGCGGTCCGCAGTCGTCGGTCCCCGCCGACGTGGGTGACGTCGTCGTCCTGCAGCGCCATGGGTGTCCGCCCTTCCCTGAGAGGATCTGGTCCTTCGCGCTTCTGCGTCAGGGCTACTCCTCGGAACCCCCTGTGTCCGGTGTCCGTGCGGACGCATCGGTCCGCGCGAGGTCGATGCGGCTCGGCGGACGTGCCGGCCACGTGACGAGTAGCAGCACCGCGAGGGGACCGAACAGCAGCGTGAGGACGAACCAGGTCCACGCCGATCGGTTCCGGGTCCGGGCGAATCCGCCGGCGAGCATCGCGACGCTGAGCCAGAGGCTCGACAGGGACAGGCCGGTGAAGTCCTCGTGCACGCTGTCACCCGCCGACGACGCTGAAGGAACCGCGGGACGTCCAGAAGGTCGCGTCGTACTGGACGGTCACGTACGCAGCGAGCGCCTTGAACGTCGCCGACCTCGAGAACTGGTGCGAACGCGTGTTCAGGATCCCCGACGACACGTCCCTCGAGTACACCACGCCGAACCCACCGGACCCGACGAGCCCGTAGGCGCGGATGTGCTCGGCGGCGCGGAGCTTCCGGACCTGTGAGTTCCCGGTCGCTGTGTAGCCGGTACGCCAACTGTTCGTGATGCCGTTGCCGATGACCGATCCGTGGCAGCCCTGTGCGCGTCCTCGGCCGTTCACGCCGCCGGTCCTCACGGTGTTGAAGCAGTTCGCTGCCGCGCCGCGGGTCCCGGGCGCTGCGACCGCGGTACCGATCGACTTGATGAACCGCTCGTCCTCAGGGGAGAGCTCGTCGCCCACCTCGTAGCGCTCCGAGATCTCCTGCAGCCGGGCGTCGTTCGGTGGAAGCGCCGCGTCGGTCGCGGCGTGCGCGGGAGCGGCGATGCCCGCCGAGAGGAACGCCGCGGTGGCGGCCGCTGTGAGCCCGAAGCGCAGGACGGAATGAAGTGCAGTCGTCATGATCTCTCCTCTGATGGATGACGACGACAGCCTGACGTGCATACATATATTTCAAAAACCGACACGCTGACATGCGGAATTGGCGTTCAACATATACAAAACCAGATTCTACGAACGGTCACGAGGTGGTACGAAGTGCGCGCACCATGCTGCGCAATGCCCCCCGCGCCGCTGTCTGCTGCTCGTCGGACAGCCCGCCGAGCATGCGGACCTCGACACCGCGGACGGCTGCACTCGCTCGCTCGAGGCTCGTGCGGCCGCTCGCCGTCAGTCGTGTCGGGAGCGCCTTGCCGACCGGCGCCTCGGTGGCCCGCGTCACGAAGCCGTCCCGTTCCAGCGCCTGCAGCAGCACGTTCATCGACTGCCGGGTGACGAACGCGCCGCGCGCGAGCTCGGAGTTCGACAGCCCGGGCCGCTGCGCCAGGAGTTCGAGGCACGAGTAGTGCGTCATCGTCATGCCGAGCGGGCGCAGCACCCCCTCCATCGCGGTGCGGAGCGCGCTTGCGGCCTCCTTCAGCAGGTACCCGAGGGACGTCTCGAGGTCGATGACGTCGATGACGTCGCTGGCGTCCCTGGCGTTGTTGCTGCCGTCTTGACTCATGTCAGTAGTCTGACATAGATTGTCTCGTGTCAGAAGACTGACACAACACGAAGGAGCACCACATGCCCGTCTCCGGCCCCGACTTCATCTCCCTGCAGACCCGCGACCTGGCGGCGTCGCAGGCGTTCTACGAGCAGTACCTCGGTCTCGTCCGCTCGCAGGCCGGCCCGCCGCACGCCGTCGTCTTCGAGACGACGCCCATCGCCTTCGCGCTGCGGGACATCGTCCCCGGCACCGACCTCGACGCGGTCGCGCAACCGGGCATCGGGGCGGCGATCTGGCTCCACGCCACCGACGTGCAGGCCATCCACGACGCACTCGCGGCCGACGGTCACACGATCGTCTCGGCGCCGATCGACGGCCCCTTCGGCCGCACGTTCACGTTCGCCGACCCGGACGGCTACCAGGTCACGCTGCACGACCGCGCCTGAGTCGCGGCCGGCGCACCGCCGCACAACACCAGCGCGTCGACAGCCGGCCGTCGACAGCTGCGGGCCGTCACGCTTCGTCACGATGCATGACGGAAGCAGGAGCCGCACGTAGCGTCGCCAGGCGTGACCAGCAGCAGCGAGCCCCGGCAGATCCGCTTCAACGCGTTCGACATGAACTGCGTCGCGCACCAGTCCTCCGGACTGTGGCGGCACCCGCGTGACCGATCGCGGGACTACCGCGACCTGACCTACTGGACCGACCTGGCGAAGACGCTCGAGGGCGGCGCGTTCGACGGCATCTTCATCGCCGACGTCCTGGGGACGTACGACGTCTACGGCGACTCGAACGAGGCTGCGCTCCGCACCGGCTCGCAGGTGCCCGTGAACGACCCGATCCTGCTGGTGTCGGCGATGGCCTCGGTGACCGAGCACCTGGGCTTCGGCATCACGGCGGGGACGGCGTACGAGCACCCGTACCCGTTCGCCCGGCGCATCTCCACCCTCGACCACCTGACCAAGGGGCGGGTCGGTTGGAACGTCGTCACCGGGTACCTGCCGAGTGCCGCGCGCAACATGGGGCAGACCGACCAGCTGTCGCACGACGACCGGTACGACGTGGCCGACGAGTACCTCGAGGTCCTCTACAAGCTGTGGGAGGGCTCGTGGGAGGACGACGCGGTCGTCGCCGACCGCGAGTCCGGCGTCTTCACCGACCCGGCGAAGGTGCACCCGATCGAGCACCACGGCACGCACTTCGACGTGCCGGGCATCCACCTGTCCGAGCCGTCGGTGCAGCGGTCGCCCGTCATCTACCAAGCGGGCGCGTCGCCGCGCGGCATCCGCTTCGCGGCCGAGAACGCCGAGGCGGTCTTCGTGGGCGCCCCGACCGTCGAGCAGCTCGCGTCGACCGTCGCGAAGGTCCGTGACGCCCTGGAGGCAGCTGGTCGCGACCGGTACGCCGCCCGCGTCTACACACTGCTCACCGTGATCACGGACGCCACCGACGAGCTGGCACAGGCGAAGTACGAGGACTACCTGTCGTACGCGTCGGAGCTCGGCGCGCTGGTGCTCAACTCCGGGTGGATGGGCGTCGACCTGTCGCAGTGGGACCTCGACGAGCCCCTCGGTGACGTCGAGTCGAACGCGATCCAGTCGGCGGCGGCGAACATCGCGGCGGCGACGGGTGAGGACGGCAGTTCGTGGACGATCCGCGACCTCGCCCGGCACACGGCGATCGGTGGACTCGGTCCGGTCGCGGTCGGCGGGGGAGCGACCATCGCCGACCGGCTGCAGGAGATCCAGGAGCTGACCGACGTCGACGGGTTCAACCTGGCGTACGCGGTGACGCCGGGCACGTGGGAGGACGTCATCGAGTTCGTCATCCCGGAACTCCGGGCCCGCGGCGCGTACCCGACCGGCTACGAGCCCGGGTCGCTGCGGCACAAGCTGCACGGCCGCGGGGACCGGCTGCCCGACGAGCACCGTGGGGCGTCGTTCAGGATCGGCAGCAGCGCGGTCGTAGGCTGATCGGGTGATCGAACCGTCCGTGTCCGTGCGTCCAGCGGCCCCGGACGAGGTGTCGGCCTGCGTCGACCTGTGGGTCGCAGCGGTCGCGGCGCGGGACGGCGTGCCGGAGTCCGGTGCCGTGCGAGCCCGCGCAGCGTCGAAGTTCGCCGTGCCGCGGGTCGCCTTGGTCGTCGCTGCGGGAGCGGCCGGCACGATCGACGGGTTCGCGCTCGTGACGGCTCCGGGGACCGGCCGGTCGACCGACCCGTCCGACGCCGCGTACCTGTCCCTGCTCGCCGTCCGTCCGGACGTGCAGGCGCGGGGTGTCGGCCGCGCGCTCCTGGCTGCGTCGGTCGACGCGGCGACGGCTGCGGGACACCCCGCGGTGGTGCTGCACGCGCTCGCCGGCAACGAGCGGGCGTTGCGGCTCTACGAAGCCGGCGGGTTCCGGGCGGACGGGGTCGAGTTCCCGCACGCCCTCACCGGCAAGCCGACGCGGACGTACATCGCGACGGGCTCGGTGCGCTGACCCTCAGACGCGCCACTTGCGTCGCGGGGCGTGATCCTCGTACGACTGCCTGCTCGGGTAGGTGATCAGCTCGATCGTCGACCCCCACGGGGTCCCGACGTAGACGAACCGGTTGCCGTACCCACCCTCGTTGCCGCCCAGGTCCCGTGGGTCGGCGTAGCGCTGACCCCCGGCGGTCTCGAGGTGCGACAGCGCGTGGTCGATGTCGTCGACGTAGAACGCGACGTGCTGCCAGCCGATGTCGCTCGCCCGGGCTGCCGGGCGTTGATCGGGACCGTGGTACTCGAAGAGCTCGAGGCCCGGGCCGTTGGGCAGCGCGAGCATCCGCAGCGCGCCCTGGGCCATCGTCTTCGGGATGCCGAGCCGGCGCTGCACGTCCGGTTCGCCGCGGAGCGGTTCGCTCCGGAGGAACCGGTCGTAGAGCGGGACCGCGTCGAGTCCGAGGACGAAGAAGTCGGTCGCCTGGTCGATGTCGGGCACGGTGAGGCCGATGTGGTCGATGCCGTGCGCGGTGCTGGGGGTGCCCGTCGGGGTGCTGACGGTCGGGGTGCGTGTCGCGGTGGTGCCGGATGGGCGTGGCGCAGTGGTCATGGTGCCGTCTCCCCTGAGTTCGGCTCGGACGTGATCCATCCGAGTAGAACCGGTGCGCCGGGTGGCGACAAGCGGACTGCGGCGAGCGTGCGGAGAACCGCCGTGATCCTGCGTGATCAGCCGACCGCGGTCCACTCCGGGTAGGTTGCCGACCTGCCGTCGCCCGACGACCGCCGGGTGATGCGGCGCTGCACCCAGGGCAGGACGTGCTCGCGGTAGTAGCGGAGTTCCTCGGCGAGCCGGGCCCGGCCGGTCGGCTCCGACACCGGCTCGGCGGGCAGGGGGCCGTCCCCGATCGCGTGCAGGGCGAGGTCGGCGACGCGCTGGTGGCCGGTGTCGTTCATGTGCAGCCGGTCCTCGGACCAGAACTCCGCGCGGCGCAGGTGGGGATCGCGGGACACGTCGACGAAGGGCAGGTCGTACCGGCGGGCGAGGTCGGCGAGGGCATCGGCCCAGGCGTCGCCGCGCGCGTTGATGAGGTGTCCCAGCGGGAGCCGGGCGCTCGGGTCGGCCGGGCTGAGCAGCGCCAGGTGGACGCCGCGGTCCAGGATCGTCCTGACCGCTTCCTCGAGCGGGGCGACGAGGGCACGGGCGTCGAACCGCGGCCGCAGCAGGTCGTTGCCGCCGGCGCAGAAGGTGACGAGCGTCGGCGCGGGGTCGAGCGCCAGCGCGGCGTCGAGCTGGTCGTCGAGGACCCCGGCGAGCAGGCGCCCGCGGACGGCGAGGTTGGCGTACCGGACGTCGGCGTCGTGCGCTCGGGCCATGCCGCTCGCGAGTCGGCCGGTCCAGCCGGGGAACGGTACGACACCGGCGTCGCCGAGGCCCTCCGAGAAGCTGTCGCCGATCGCGACGTAGCGGATGGTGTCAGGCATGCGGCCATCATCGTGCACACACCTGTGCACGTTCTGGTTCGGAACGAGCGTTTCAGGACCGCGTCCACGACACACGACCGTTACACGAGGGAAACGGCGGGCGCGAAGAGGCTCCCTAGCTTCTGTGGTGGAGGCGATCACCGCCTCCGCACCCCACTCCCTCGGAGGACGCCATGGCTACCGATCTCGCGACACCCGTCGCAGCGCCCCACGCCCCCACCACGACCGCCGCACCCGCAGGTGCCGGCGTCGTCAAGCCCGGGTACGACCCGGCGCTCACGAACGAGGACCTCGCCCCGCTGCGCAAGCAGAGCTGGACGAGCTACAACTTCTTCGCGTTCTGGATGTCCGACGTGCACTCGGTCGGCGGCTACGTCACCGCCGGCTCGCTCTTCGCGCTCGGCATCGCGAGCTGGCAGGTGCTCATCGCCCTGGTGGTCGGCATCCTGATCGTCCAGGTCTTCGCCAACCTCGTCGCCAAGCCCTCCCAGCGCACCGGGGTGCCGTACCCGGTGATCAACCGAGCGGTGTTCGGGGTGCTCGGCGCGAACGTCCCGGCGATCATCCGTGGCCTCATCGCGATGGCCTGGTACGGCGTGCAGACGTTCCTGGCCGCGCAGTCGCTCAACATCATCTTCCTGAAGTTCATCCCCGCCTCGGCCGGGCTGCTCGAGCACTCGTTCCTGGGGCTGTCGGCGCTCGGCTGGATCTCGTACGCGATCCTGTGGGTCGCGCAGGGCGCCCTGTTCTGGATGGGCATGGAGGCCATCAAGAAGTTCATCGACTGGGCGGGCCCGGCGGTGTACGTCGTGATGATCGCGCTGGCGATCTACCTCGTCAGCCAGGCTGGCATCGGCAACATCTCGTTCACGCTGTCGGTGGGGGAGCCGCTGTCCTTCGGTGCGTCCATCCCGGTCATGCTGTCCGCGGTCGCCCTGGTGGTCAGCTACTTCTCCGGCCCGATGCTCAACTTCGGTGACTTCTCGCGCTACGGCAGGTCGTTCCGGTCGGTCAAGCGCGGCAACTTCTGGGGCCTGCCGATCAACTTCCTGTTCTTCTCGGTGCTCACCGTGCTGTGCGCGAGTGCGACGGTGCCGGTGTTCGGCAAGCTCATCACCGACCCGATCGAGACGGTGCAGGCGATCGGCGCCCCGTTCGCGATCCTGCTCGGCGGTCTGACCTTCGTCACCGCGACGGTCGGCATCAACATCGTCGCGAACTTCATCAGCCCCGCGTTCGACTTCTCGAACGTCGCGCCGCGCACGATCTCGTGGCGAGCCGGTGGCATGATCGCCGCGGTCGGCTCCGTGCTGCTCACCCCCTGGAACTGGTACGGCAACGACCAGGCGATCCTGTACACGCTCGGCGTGCTCGGTGCCCTGATCGGACCGCTGTTCGGCATCCTGATCGCCGGGTACTACATCGTCGGGAAGCAGCGGATCGCCGTCGACGACATGTACACGAAGGACACCTCGGCCCGGTACTGGTACCGCGGCGGCTTCAACCCCAACGCCATCGGCACCCTCGTCGTCACCGGTGTGGTCTCGGTCGCCAGCGCGGTCCTGCCGCCAGCCCTCGGGATCCTGCCCGGGCTGAACAACTACAGCTGGTTCATCGGCTGCGGCCTGGGACTCGTGGTCTTCTGGGCCCTCGAGCGGGTCCGGCCGAGCATGCCGGAACTCGCTGCGGACGACCCGACGGTCGACGACGGCGCCGCCGTCGGACGAGCCTGAGACGCCCCAGCGACAGCGACCCACCAGCGACACCCGCACCACCGGAAGGACCCCGATGCGCATCCGCGTCGTCAACCCGAACACCACCGCCTCGATGACCCGCTCGATCGGCGTCGCCGCGACCGCGGTCGCCGGGCCGGGCACCGTCGTCGAGGCGGTGAACCCCACGATGGGCCCGGCGTCGATCGAGAGCCACTACGAAGAGGCGCTCGCGGTGCCGGGGCTCCTCGAGCAGATCGCGCTCGGGGAGCAGGACGGCGTGGACGCGTACGTCGTCGCCTGCTTCGGTGACCCGGGCCTCGACGCCGCGCGGGAGCTCGCCGCCGGGCCGGTCATCGGGATCGCGGAGGCGGGCTTCCACGCAGCGGCGATGCTCGGGCGCCGGTTCGGCGTCGTGACGACCCTGGCCCGGACGACGGGACGGGCCCACGAGCTCGCCGAGCGCTACGGCTTCGCCCCGCTCGTCACCGAGATCCGGGCATGCGAGGTGGCGGTGCTCGAACTCGACGACCCCGCCTCCGGTGCGCGCGCCCTGGTGATCGAGGGGTGCCGGGCCGTCATCGCCGGCGGAGCCGACGCCGTCGTGCTCGGCTGCGCGGGGATGGCGGACTTCTGTGCCGAGGTCTCGCGGGCGATCGGCGCGCCGGTCGTCGACGGCGTCGCCGCGGCGACCGTGCTCGCCGAGTCGCTCGTGCGGCTCGGGCTCTCGACGGGCAAGCACGGCGAGTACGCCACCCCGCCGACGAAGGCGATGTCGGGGCTGCTGGCGGGCTTCGAACGCCGGCCTGCGGCGGGCGCGACGGTCGGGGCGGGCGCATGACGGGCCTCCCGGTCGACGCCCGGACCGACGCCGATACCGACACCGACACCGTCGCGGACCTCGTCCTGCGCGCGGACCGCGCGTGGATCGACGGAGCGTTCCGCTCCGCGGCGGTCGTCGTGCGCGACGGTCGCGTCGACGACGTCCTGCCGGCCGACGCCGTGGTCCGGACGCGCGAGGACCGCACCGTACCGGACGGCCAGGTCCTGCTGCCCGGCCTCGTCGACACGCACGTGCACGTCAACGAACCCGGCCGCACCGAGTGGGAGGGGTTCGCGTCCGCGACGCGGGCCGCTGCGCTCGGCGGGGTCACGACGATCATCGACATGCCGCTCAACTCGATCCCCGCGACGACGACGATCGAAGCGCTCGCCGTGAAGCGCGCGAGTGCCGAGGGGCGGGTCGCCGTCGACGTCGGGTTCTGGGGCGGAGCCGTGCCGGACAACGCCGGCTCGCTCGGCGCACTGCACGACGCCGGCGTCTTCGGGTTCAAGTGCTTCACCGCGCCGTCCGGGGTCGACGAGTTCCCGCACCTCGACGCCGACCAGCTGCGCGCCGCGATCGAGGAGGTCGCCCGGATCGACGCCCTGCTCATCGTGCACGCCGAGGATCCGGAGTTCCTCGTCGACCACGACGCGCTCGGCGGTCACTACGAGGACTTCCTCGCCACCCGCCCGGTCGACGCGGAGCGGTCCGCGATCGCCCGGGTCATCGACGGCGCGCGGGCCACCGGCGCCCGGGTGCACGTCCTGCACCTGTCCGATGCCGGCGCGATCCCGATGATCCGCGCCGCGAAGGACGACGGCGTCCGGATCACGGTCGAGACCTGCCCGCACTACCTGTCGTTCGAGTCCGGGACGATCCCGGACGGCGCGACGGAGTACAAGTGCTGCCCGCCGATCCGCGACGACGCGAACCGGGACGCCCTGTGGGCGGGCGTGCTCGACGGCACGATCGACATGATCGTGTCGGACCACTCGCCGTCGACCGCCGACCTCAAGGTCGACGACTGGGGCCTCGCCTGGGGCGGGATCGCCGGTCTGCAGGTCGGGTTCCGCGCCGTCTGGACCGAGGCCCTCCGTCGCGGCGTCCCGCTCGAGGCGCTGCTGCCGCTGTTCACCACCGGTCCGGCAGCGCTCGTCGGCTTCGCCGACCGCGGGGTCATCGCCCCCGGTGCGCTCGCCCACTTCGCCGTGTTCGACCCGTCCGCCACGGCGGTCATCGACGTGGCCGGCCTCGCCCACCGCAACCCGGTGTCCGCGTTCGCCGGCCTGGAGGCCCGGGGTCGCGTCACCGAGACCTGGTTGCGCGGGCACGTGGTGGCGTCCACCGCATCCGGCGTCACCGCCGTCGAGGGGCAGCTCGTCGACCGTCCGGGCCGCGTCCCCGAGACCGCTGCCGTCACCGAAACACGTCTGTAACGATCGTTCCGGTACGCTCGTTTCCGGAACGGAAGGACCCGCCATGCACCCCGTGAACCCGCCAGCCCGCCTCCTGATGGGCCCCGGCCCGATCACCGCCGACCCGCGCGTGCTCCGTGCCCTGTCGACCCCGCTCGTCGGGCAGTACGACCCGTGGATGACCTCCGCCATGAACGACACCCAGGAGCTGTACCGCGGTGTGTTCGGCACCGCGAACGAGGCCACCGTGCTCGTCGACGGCACCTCGCGCGCCGGGATCGAGGCGGTGCTGGTGTCGCTCCTCGCGCCGGGTGACCGCGTGCTCGTGCCGGTGTTCGGCCGGTTCGGGCACCTGCTCGCCGAGATCGCCGGCCGTGCCGGGGCCGAGGTCCACACGATCGAGACCGCGTGGGGTCAGGTGTTCACGCCGTCTGCGATCGAGGACGCCATCGTCCGCGTCCGGCCGAAGGTGCTGGCGATCGTGCAGGGCGACACGTCCACGACGATGAACCAGCCGCTCGACGAACTGGGCACGATCTGCGAGCGGCACGGCGTGCTGTTCTACACCGACGCGACGGCGACCGTCGGCGGCAACCCGCTCGAGGTCGACGCCTGGGGCATCGACGCCGTCAGCGCCGGACTGCAGAAGTGCCTCGGCGGCCCCTCCGGCAGCGCGCCGGTCACCGTCTCGCCGCGGGCGACCGCGGTGCTCGACGAGCGCCGCAGCGTCGAGGCCGGCATCCGCGAACCCGGTGACGACGTCGCCGACGAGCCGATCCGCTCGAACTACCTCGACCTCGCGATGATCCTGGACTACTGGGGTCCGCGGCGGCTGAACCACCACACCGAGGCCGCCTCGATGCTCTACGCCGCCAACGAGTGCGCCCGCATCCTGCTCGACGAAGGGGTCGAGCAGGCGATCGCACGCCACGAGCTCGCGGGGCGCGCGATGCTGCAGGGCGTGCAGGCGCTCGGACTCGGGGTGTTCGGTGACGTCGCGCACAAGATGCACAACGTCGTCGCGGTGGAGATCCCGTCCGACGTGGTCGGCGACCAGGTCCGTGGTTCGATGCTCGACGACCACGGCATCGAGATCGGAACCTCGTTCGGACCGCTGCACGGCAAGGTCTGGCGCATCGGCACCATGGGCTACAACGCCCGCAAGGACACCGTGGTGACGACGCTCGCCGCCCTCGAACACGCACTCCGCCGGGCCGGGCACGCCGTCCCGCACGGTGGTGGGGTCGACGCCGCCCTTGACCTCTACCGTGACAGCACCGTCTCCGGTGCGCCGGTCGGGGTGCCGGCATGAACGCGGCCCCGGTCGTGAGCGCCACCGCGCTCGGCACCGCGGACGCCGAGCTCGTGGCGCGGTGGTGCGACGAGCTCGCCCTGGTGACCGAGGAGACCGGCCGGATCACCCGCGTGTACCTGTCGCCCGAGCACGCGCGCGTCAACGCGATCGTCGCCGGGTGGATGCAGGACGCCGGACTCAGCACCTGGCAGGACGCCGCCGGCAACCTGCACGGACGGATCGACGGCGCGACGCCCGACGCCCCCGTGCTGCTGCTCGGCTCGCACCTGGACACCGTGGTGGACGCCGGCCGGTACGACGGCATCGTCGGGGTCCTGATGGCCGTCCGCACCGCCGCTCGGCTGACGGCTGCGGGACCGCTGCCCGTCGCGCTCGAGGTGATCGCGTTCTCCGACGAGGAGGGGACCCGGTTCGGCAAGGCCCTGCTCGGGTCGTCCGCCGTCGCCGGGTTGTGGGACGAGTCCTGGTGGGACCTGGCGGACGGCGACGGCGTCACCCTGCGCGAGGCCTTCACCCGGTTCGGGCTCGACCCGTCCCGCGTCGGTGACGCCGCGGCGGACCCGACGACGCTCGCCGGGTACCTCGAGGCGCACATCGAGCAGGGCCCGTACCTCGAGCAGGCCGGCCAGGCACTCGGCGTGGTCACGAGCATCGCGAGCGCCCGACGGTTCTCGGTCGAGGCCGTCGGTGAGGCCCGGCACGCCGGCGGCACCCCGTACGAGCGTCGCCACGACGCCCTGCTCGCCGCGGCCGAGGCGGCCCTCGCCGTCGAGCGGATATGCCGCGCGTCGCACCACGTCGGCACCGTCGGCACGATGACCGTCGAACCCGGCGCGGTGAACGTGGTCCCCGGGCTCGCGCGGTTCTCGGTGGACCTGCGCGGCGAGTTCGACGACGGCCGTGACGCGGTGTGGGACGAGCTCACGAAGGCGTTCTCGCTGATCGGCGAACGGCGCGGGGTCAGTGTCACGCCGACCGAGGTGCACCGGGCGCCGGCGGTGTTCTGCGCGCCGCGGCTGATGGACGCCGTCCGCGCCGGCATCGAGTCCACCGGCGAGACCGCCCCGATGGAGTTGTTCTCGCGGGCCGGACACGACGCCATGTCGCTCGGGCTCGTCACCGACGTCGCGATGCTGTTCCTCCGCAACCCCGACGGCATCAGCCACCACCCGGACGAGTTCGTCTCGACGCCCGACATCGCGCTCGGGCTGGACGCGCTCGCCGTCGCGGTGGACCGGGTGGCCCGGGCATGAGCACCGCCGGACCCGATGTCCGCGCCCGCATCGACTCCGTCTGGGAGCAGCTCTCGCCCGCCGAACGACGCGTCGCCGCGATGGTCCGGCACGACCCGGAACTCCTGCTCGTCGGCACCTCGGCCGAGCTCGCCGCCGAGTCGGGCACGTCGAAGGCGACGGTGTCCCGGCTCGTCCGGTCGCTCGGGTTCCAGGACGCGGCCGAGGTCCGGCAGAACCTGATGTCCGCACGCGGCTCCGGCCTGCCGTGGGTGGCGGAGGACGCCGCCCACGTCGACCAGCGCGCGGTCGAGGCGCGCAACCTCGACGCCGCCTTCGCCTCGCTGGCCCGCGCCGATCGTCCGCGACTCGCGCGGCGCATCGTCCGTGCCCGCCGTGTGCTCGTGTTCGGGGAGCGTGGCGCCTACCCGGTGGCGCTGCAGCTCCGCGCGCAGCTCGCGCAGGTCCGCTCCGACGTCCGGGTCGGTCCGGCGCCGGGGCAGCGGCTCGGAGAAGAGGTCGCCGACCTCGACCGTCGTGACCTCGTCGTCCTGGTGACCGTGCGCCGCCACACCGCGGGGGTCGACCGGATCGTGCGGCACTGCGTGTCGACCGGCGCGGACGTCGTCGTGCTGGGCGACCCGACCGCCGCCGTCATCGCGGCACCGGCGAACACCGCGATCCTGTGCCCGGTCGACTCACCGGCGGCGTTCGACTCGATGGCGGCCCTGTTCGCGGTCGTCGCGGCCATCGCGAACGACGTGTACGAAGCCTCGGGGCCGGCTGGCCGCGCGCGGGTCGACGCGGTGGCGAGTGCCTACGACGCGCTGGGGGAGCTCGCGGCGCCCTGACCATCGTGGCCGTCGCGGCCGTCGCGGCCGTCGGCGTGCAGCTCGGTGGCGAGCGACGTGTTCCGCTCCCGGATGAGCCGCGGCAGGTAGCGCTCGAGGGCGACGACCTCGGCCAGCCGACCGAGCGGGCCGAACGGTGCGCGGAACGTGATGGTGTCGACCATGCGCGTGCCGCCGGCCGACGGCTCGAACCGGTGCTCGTGGTGGAAGCGGGCGAACGGCCCATGCACCTGTTCGTCGACGAACCGGTTCGGAGCCTCCAGGCTGGTGATCCGACTCGTCATCCGCCAGACGATCCCGAAGTGCCGCGCGCGCCAGGTGACGGACTCGCCCAGGCCGATCGCGCCGGACGTCGTGCCGGCGACGGCGCGTTCGTCGGTCGCTGCCATCGACCGCTCGTGCGCGCCGATGTCGAGCGACAGCGCGAACGCGCGCTCGGGCGGGGCAGCGAGTTCGGTGACGACCCGGAACGACACCGTCACGAGGCTGGCCAGACCGTCGGCGTCGAGCGGTCGTCATCGCGCAGAACAGCCGCGATGAGCTGGTCGTGGCGTCGTCCGCGGTGGAACACGCCGGACCGGAGCCGTCCCTCGTAGCGGAACCCGAGCCGCTGCGCGATCGCCGCGGACGGGGCGTTCGTCGCGATCGCCCGCCACTGCACGCGGACGAGCCCGAGTCCGTCGGGAGACGACGCGAACGCCCACGCCAGGACGGCGGCTGCGGCCTCGGTCACGAAGCCGTGGCCGCGACCGTCCGGGTGCACGGCGTAGCCGACCTCGGCCGCGCCGTCGACGAACCCGAACAGTCCGATCGTCCCGAGCAGTCGGAGGTCTTCGGCCCGCCGGATGCCGAACTCGTAGCGGGAGTCCGTGGACCAGCCCGCGCGCACGACGTCGGTGATCCAGTGGTGCGCTTCGGCGTGGCCGTACGGCACCGGTACCGGTGTGTACGCGACGACGTCGGGATCGTTCGCGTACGCGATGACGTCCTCGGTGTCGGCGGGGAGCGGCACGGACAGCACCAGGCGATCGGTCCGGAGGGTCACGGGGTCCACGAGCCGAGCCTAGCCACGAGCGGGTGCGCGGTAGCGTCGGGGACATGACGTTCGACGCGATCCCGTTCCCGGTCATCGACGGCCACAACGACCTGCCGTGGGAGCGCCGCGAGACGCACGACTCCGGGGTCGAGGGCATCGACACCGAGGTCGACTCGCTGCACACCGACCTGCCGAAGCTCCGCGCCGGTGGGGTCGTCGGGCAGTTCTGGTCGGTCTTCGTCCCCGCCGACGAGCCGGACCCGGTGCGGACCACGCTGCAGCAGATCGACCTGGCGCACCGGATCATCGAGCGGTACCCGGACTCGCTCGTCCTGGCTCGGACGGCGTCCGAGGTGCTGGCAGCCGTCGAGTCCGGCCGGATCGCGTCGCTGCTCGGCGCCGAGGGCGGCCACTCCATCGGGGACGACCTGGGGGTGCTGCGCGACTTCGCCCGACTCGGCGTCCGCTACATGACCCTCACGCACAACGACGACACCCCGTGGGCCGACTCGGCGACGGGATCGCGTCCGCACGGCGGGCTGACCGACCGCGGCCGCCAGGTGGTCGCCGAGATGGAGCGCATCGGCATGCTCGTCGACCTGTCGCACACCGCCCCCGCGACGATGCGGGACACCCTCGACGTCGCCACGCAGCCCGTCGTCTTCAGCCACTCGTCCACCGTGGCCGTCGACGACCACCCGCGGAACGTGCCGGACGACGTGCTGGCCCGGCTGTCGGACAACGGAGGGCTGGTGATGATCACGTTCGTGCCGAAGTTCGTCTCGCGCGCCTGGGCGGACTGGGAGGACGCCGGCTCGGTGGGGGAGCCACCGCTCGTGACCGTGTCGGACGTGGCGGACCACGTCGAGCACGCCCGTGACGTCGCCGGTGCGGCGCACATCGGCCTCGGTGGCGACTACGACGGCACCCCCGTGCTGCCGCCGGACCTGCGCGACGTGTCGCGGTACCCGGTGCTCGCGGCCGAGCTGCAGCGGCGCGGGTGGGGAGCGAGCGACCTGCGTGCGCTCGCCGGGGGCAACGTGCTGCGGGTACTCGAAGCGACCGACGAGCGGTTCGCGCGGACGGCGTTCGTGCGCTGACCCTGGCCATGTGCCCTCACACGTGACGTCCATACCGATTCGTGGACGGCGCGTGCCAGCAGCCCCCACGATCGGCGGATGACTGATGGATCGACGCTCCCGGCCGAGTACGAACACACGTTTCGAGTGATCCGCGAACAGGTGACTACGACGCGGCATCGCGTGCAGCTGGCAGCGAACGCGCAACTGGTGCACCTGTACTGGTCGATCGGCACGGTCCTGCTTGAGCGGTCGAAGAGCGGGCAGTGGGGGAGCGGTGTCCTGAACCGGCTCGCCGACGATCTACGAAGCGAGTTCCCGTCGATGAAGGGGCTGTCGGCGACGAACCTCAAGTACATGCGGCAGTTCGCGGCGGCCTGGCCTGAGGAAGCATCAATTGGTCCACAGCTTGTGGACCAATTGCCGTGGGGGCACATCCGTGCTCCCAGTGGCGGAGCCTGATCGCCGGGCTCGGTACGCAGTAGCTGCGGTTCAGGGCAGCTGGTCGCGCAGCGCGCTCGTGCACAACCTGCGAACCCGTGTCCTGGAGCGCAGCGGGACTCCGCCAACGAACTTCAGTCGTCTCCTGGACGAAGACGGTGCCGATCTGGCTCGGCAGATGACCCGGGACCCGTACGTGCTCGACTTCCTCGCCGTCGACGGCGACCTCGACGAGCGAAAGCTCGAGCGCGCACTGGTGCAGCGGATCGAGGAAACCCTCCGCGAGTTCGGCACGGGTTTCGCATTCGTCGGGCGACAGGTGCACTTCGACGTCGACGGCAACGACTTCTTCGTCGATCTCCTCTTCTTCCACGTCGAGCAGCTCCGGTACGTCGTCGTGGAACTCAAGACCGGGGAGTTCCGGCCGGACAACATCGGGCAGCTCTCGTTCTACGTTGCCCTCGTCGACGACAGACTGCGTCGCGACACTCACGCGGCGACGGTCGGTCTGTTGCTGGTCGCAGGCAAGAACGACGCGGTCGTCCGCTACTCGCTCGGTACGTCGAGCGCGCCTGTCGGCATCTCGTCGTACGAGTTCCTGCCTGCGGAGATCCAGCGAGCGCTGCCTTCGGAGGCGCAACTCCGACGAGCGCTGCGGCCGACGGAGGACGCTCAGCCGGAGGTGGGGGAGCGCGGCGGCCGGTCTGGTGGGCGGGCGCGCGGCAGTGGACAGGAGCACGCCGGGTCCGGTCGCTAGGATCGGGCGCACACCGCGCCTCCAGGATGTGGGACGCGACCTGACCCGAAGAGGACGGACCAGATGAGCGGCACCATCTACGACAACATCTCGCAGGCGTTCGGCAACACCCCGCTCGTCAAGCTGAACCGGCTGCCGAAGGCGGGCGGCGCCGAGGTGCTCGCGAAGCTCGAGTTCTACAACCCCGGCGCCAGCGTGAAGGACCGCCTCGGCGTCGCGATCATCGACGCGGCCGAGCAGTCCGGCGACCTCCAGCCGGGCGGCACCATCGTCGAGGGGTCGTCGGGCAACACCGGCATCGCCCTCGCGCTCGTCGGCGCGGCCCGCGGTTACAAGGTGGTCATCACGATGCCGGAGACGATGAGCGTCGAGCGTCGCGCGGTGATGCGCGCCTACGGTGCCGAGATCGTGCTCACCCCGGGTCCCGAGGGCATGAAGGGCGCGGTCGAGCGAGCTGCCGCGATCGTCGACGAGACCCCCGGCGCGATCCTCGCCCACCAGTTCGAGACCGCCGCGAACGCCGCGATCCACCGGAAGACCACGGCGGAGGAGATCCTGCGCGACACCGAGGAGCACGTCGACGTGTTCGTCGCGGGTGTCGGGACCGGTGGCACGATCACCGGTGTCGGTCAGGTGCTCAAGGAGCGCGTGCCCGGCGTGCACATCGTCGCGGTCGAGCCGAAGGACTCCCCGCTCCTGACCGAGGGCAAGGCCGGACCGCACAAGATCGCGGGCATCGGCGCGAACTTCATCCCCGAGGTCCTCGACCAGTCCGTCATCGACGAGGTGTTCGACGTCGAGCTCGACGACGCCCTGAGTGTGGCGCGGGCGCTCGCGACCGACGAGGGCATCCTCGCCGGCATCTCCTCCGGTGCGATCATCCACGCCGCGATCGAGATCGCCGCCCGGCCCGAGAACGCCGGCAAGCGCATCGTCGCGATCGTCTGCGACACCGGGGAGCGCTACCTGTCGACGGTGCTCTTCGAGGGACTCACTGCGTGAGCCGTCCCGTCCGACGAGGCGTGCTGCGGACGGTCCGGGAGGACCTGGCCGCAGCACGCCGCGGCGACCCCGCCGCCCGTGGTGACCTCGAGAACGCGATCGTCTACTCCGGGCTGCACGCCATCTGGACCTACCGTCTGACGCACCGGCTCTGGACGGCCAGCGGGCTGCCCGGATCGCGGTTCGTCGCACGGGTCATCGGCCAGGCGGCACGGTCCGTGACCGGCATCGAGATCCACCCCGGCGCCCGCATCGGTCGGCGGTTCTTCATCGACCACGGCATGGGCGTCGTGATCGGGGCGACCGCGGTGATCGGGGACGACGTCGTGCTGTTCCACGGGGTGACCCTCGGCGGGCGCGGCGGGGACCACGGCCCGGGGGCCCGACGGCACCCGGTGGTGGGCGACCGGGTCGTGCTCGGCGCGGGATCCTCGCTGATCGGGGCGATCACCATCGGGCAGGACTCCGTCGTGGGCGCGAACACCGTGGTGACGAAGGACGTCCCTGCCGGCTCGGTCGTCACCGGGGTCGCCGGGACCGCCCGTCCGAGGTCCGGGCACGAGGGCGTGCCGACGCTCTGAACGCCCCGTCGCGGTGACGGGGCGTCCGAGGGCCAGTGCTTCGGCGCGTCAGCGCGTCAGCTCTTCTCGCAGGCGATGCCGTCGGCGTCGCGGTCCATCTTCTTGTTCGCCTTGTACAGGGCGTCGTCCTTCTTCACCGTCCCCTTGAGGGCGCGGTAGGTCACCTTGCCATTCGAAGTGACCTTGTTCTTCGTGACCGACTTCTTCGCGATGCCGCCCGAGTACACCTTGTGCACCGCGGTGCAGTTGGCGTAGGTCTTCGGTGCCGCCTGCGCGGTGGAGGCCCCACCGACGACGACGGTGGTGGCGAGGACGGCGGTGGCGGCGGCGATGCCGAGGGTACGGATGATGCGCACGGGTTCCCCCTGGAAGGAGTGGGTGATCGCCGGAGCGACCGCCGCGTCGGGTACGCGGCGAGCTGATCCTACGATGTGAACGACGCTCACGACATGCCCCCGAACAGGTCCGCCCCGTCCGTCGCGGTGTCGGGCGTCTCGGGCATGCTGGGTGCATGGACGGCGCGCAGCTGCACGAGACCGCGAGTCGCACCGCGATGGCCCTGCCCGCGGTGTTCGAGACCGAACCCTTCGGCGAGGGCGCCGTCGTCTACAAGGTCGTCGACAAGATGTTCGTGATGACGAGCGAGCTCCGGGGTGTGCCCATCGTCAACCTGAAGTGCGCACCACCGCATGGCGCCGCCCTCGTCCGCGACCACACCGAGATCACACCGGGGTGGCACATGAACAAGCGGCACTGGATCACGCTCGCGCCCGGGGACGGCATCGACGAGACCCTGGTCGAGGACCTCGTCGCGAACGCCTACGACCTGGTCGTCGCCGGGCTGCCCCGAGCGAAGCGGCCCCTCGACCCGACACGCGGCGGAGACCGAGCGGGCGGCTGATCAGGAGCGGGCGAGCGCCTTCGAGACGTCCCGGACCACCTTCGGCGCCAGCCGCTCGCCGGACTCGAGCACGGCACGGGCGCGCTCGGGCGTGAGACCCGCGAAGACCTCGCCGATCGTCACCCCGTGCGCCGGCCGGTGGGTCACCACGACCGGGTCGCCCGCTGCCACCGGACCGGACTTCACGACCCGCAGGTACGCGCCCGGCCGCCCTTCCTCGGTGAAGCGCCGGACCCACTTGTCGACGCCCATCCGCCGCGCGAACGTGCCGCACGGGATCCGCGGGATCGTCACCTCGAGCTCCAGCGTCTCGCCGATGCGCCACCGCTCGCCCGTGACGGCCCCGGTGACGTCGACGCCCGTGGTCCGCAGGTTCTCGCCGAAGAGGCCCGGCGGGATCTCGCGCCCCAGCGACGCGGCGAAGTACTCGGCGTCCTCGTCCGCGTAGGCGTACACGGCCTGGTCCTCACCGCCGTGGTGCTTCCGGTCGGCCTGGACGTCGGCGTAGAGCCCCAGCGGCCGGACCCGGACCTTCCCCGCGACCGGACGCTTGTCGATGGCGGTGACGCCGATCGTGCCGGAATCGGGGAGCAGACGGTCGACGCGGCAGACGGCGGTGACGAGCGACATGCCTCCAACTCTGGCGTAAGTCCGTCGGCAGGTGTGACGAACCGCCGGTCCGGTGCGTCACACCGGTGAGGGACCATGCCCGATGGTCCGACCGAGGAGTTCCCATGCTCGACGACGACATCGTTGCCGTCCGCCTGACGTCGCACGGCAGGCACGCACCGACCCACGGTCTGGCGCTGGTGCGGATCCGCTCGCTCAGCGCCCGACCGGTCGGGCCGCTGCGCGTCGTCCCCGTCCGGAAGCGCGTCCAGCGGAACACCATCCACCACCAGTAGAAGGAAAGCGTGCACCACCAGTCCCTCGCCGAGCTCGACGACGCGGTCCTCGCCGGCCGGTCGTCCGATGGCGACGTCCGGGCCTTCGAGGTCCTGATCCGCCGCTACACACCGCTCCTGCGCGCCTACGCCCGTCGGACCCTGGGGTCGACCGACGAACTCGACGACGTCGTGCAGGAGACCTTCATCACCGCCTGGGACCGTCTGGACCGTCTCGAGGACCACGCCAAGGTGAAGTCCTGGCTGATGCGGATCCTCAGCCGGAAGTGCCTGGACCGCATCCGGGCCCGACGGTTCCACGACGACGTCACCGAACTCGAGGTCGCCGCACCCGCTGCCGACGCCCCGGACCGGGTCGCCGAGGCCCGCTCCCGCGAGGAAGCGGCGGAGACGGCGCTCGCCGAACTGCCCGAAGCCCAACGACGCTGCTGGATCATGAAGGAGGTGCTCGAGTACAGCTACGACGACATCGCCGCCGAACTCGACCTGCCTCCGTCGACGGTCCGCGGACTCCTGTCCCGAGCGAGGAAGAACATGATCCGACTCATGGAGGGATGGCGATGAGCGACCTCGACGCACTCGAACCCGACGACCTCGACGGCCACTCCATCGACGAGCTCGCCGACTACCTGGACGCCGGGATGCAGCCGCCGGACCCGAGCATCGACGGCTCACCCGCGTGCCAGAACGCCCTGGCGGCGATCCTGCGGGTGCGGCACGCGTCGCTCGGATCGCTCGAGGCCGCGGCCCGCGACGAGGCCCCGGCCGACGAGTCGTGGATCGGCGGCGTGCTCGCCAACATCTCCCTGGAGTCCCGCTCCGGACGCGACGTGCCCCTCCGCCCGCAGTCCGAGTCGGAGCGCCCGGTGATGACCGAGGGCGCGATCCGATCGCTGATCCGCCGGACCGGCGACGGTGTGCCGGGCGTGCTCGTCGCTCGGTGCCGGCTCGACGGCGACGTCACCGAACTCGCCGCACCGATCCGCGTGGTCGTCGAGGTCGCGATCGTCTCCGGCCCGTCGATCGTCGCGACGGCGGACCTGGTCCGGACCGGTGTCGCCCAGGCGCTGGCCGAGCAGACCGACCTGCTCGTCGAGGCCGTCGACGTGGTGGTGCGCGACCTGCTCGAACCGGATCCCGACACCAACACCGACACCGAGGAGACCCGATGAGCTCCGACGACGACACCCTCGCCGCGGTCGAACAGGCCGTGATCGGCGTCCCCGGCGTCACCGACCTCTACCGTGCGCGCCCGACCGTGGCGAGCACCGTCAGCGCCGTCCGGGGCATCGCGTCCAGCGCGACCCCCGCACGCGTCGTCGTGGACGACGGCGTCCTGCGCGTCGTCATCGGCACCGATGGGTACCGGCCCGCGCCGGAGGTGGCCCGTGCGGTGCACGACGTCGCCCTCGCGGCGGCGTCGGCGCACGGCCTGGCACTCACGCGGGTCGACGTGCGGGTCGCGCGGGTGGGGTGAACCCGGCTCACTGACGGACGGGAGGCCCGTGGCGGCACCGTGAAGGGCCTCCCGTCCGACACGCGGTCGCCGCTCACGCCCCGATGTGGACGAGAATGGCGGGTGAGGACGGGAGGCCGAGCATGTACCTCCCGTTCGCGCGTCGCGAGGACGGCCGGTTCCCCGGCCGGAGCGTCTCGACCGTCGAGAGCCGTTCGCTCGGTTCGGTCAGCGTGACGAAGACCCGTGCCCCCGCGCCCGGTGACCCCGACGAGTTCGGGTACGTGGACCCGGGCGACGCCGTCGTATGGGCCTTCATCGTGTCCGGTCGGATCCGCGTCCGTCGGTCGTCGAGCGAGACGGTGAACGACGCGGGCACGCTCAGCGTGGACCGCATGCAGCGGATCCAGGAGTTCAGCGTCAGTCCCGGGTTCTCGGCGGTGTCGGTGCGGATGGACCGGTCGTCGCTGCACCTGCGCGGCAGCGAGCTCGACGCCCTGACCGACGGCGTCTTCCCCCTGACCTCGGGCGTCCCGGTGATGATCGCCTCGGTCGCCACGAACGTGCTGCGTTCCGACCTGGGGAACGGCCACGACACCGCCAGCGAGGCCGCCGCGGCGCAGGCGCTCATCGCACTCGCGAACGGCTTCGCCATCGACGCGACCGTCCGGCAGGTGCCGCCCGACGCCGCCCGGTTGGCGCTCCGGACCCGTGCACGACGCCACATCGACCTGTACTCCGGCGACCCGACCCTCACCGTCGAGTCGCTGGCGAACGCCATGCAGGTCTCGCCGCGCACCCTGCAGAAGGCGTTCGAGCACGACGCACCCGGACCCGGCCGCCTCATCGCCGAGACCCGTCTGGCGAATGCCGCCGCGATGCTGCGCGACGGGGATCTGGCCGAGCACGTCGGCCTCGACGCCATCGGGCGGCGCGCGGGCTTCGGTTCGGCGTCGTCGTTCAGCCGTGCGTTCCGAGCGCACCATGGCGTCACGCCCCGCGAGTTCCGGGCGGCGGCTGTGCAATCCACGCAGGCCGTCTGTGCAGAGCGCGAACACCACGCCGAGGTGTCCACGGGGGCGCGGGACGATCGACGCAAGCGATCGGCCGTGACCGGGCACTGATCGCCCGAGCGTCCGGAGGTGCGATGTCGTCCACACAGCCCGGCCAGCAGCGGCTTCCGGCCCCGCGGCGTGCTGCGACCACGTCCGGTGCATCGCGCGTCGGTGAGTACCTCCGCGCCCGTCGTGACGTCACCCAGCCCGAGGACGTCGGGCTTCCGCGAGAAGCGAACCGCCGGGTCAGCGGACTGCGGCGGGAAGAGGTCGCGGCCCTCGCCGGGATCAGCGCCGAGTACTACCTCCGGCTCGAGCAGGGCCGTGACCACCAGCCCTCGGAGCAGGTGATCGTCTGTCTCGGTCGGGCCCTGGGCCTCGACGAGCACGCCCTCACCCACCTCCGCCGACTCGCGCGTCCCGCCGTGCGGACACCGCGTCCCACCCGACCAGCAGCGGACGACCCCGCGGTGCAGCGACTCCTGGCGCGGCGCAACGACGTGCCGGCGTTCGTCGTCGACGACCGGATGGACGTCGTCGCCGGTACGGCCCTCGCCGCCGCCCTCAGCCCGAGCATGCGGAGCGGTGCGAACCGGCTGCTGCGGATGTTCACCGTCGTCGACCGCGCCACCTACCCGGAGTGGTACCGCCGGGCGGCGGAGATGGTCGCGGTGTTCCGGATGCGGGCCGACCTCGAGGACCCCCGCACCCAGGAGATCGTGGGTCGACTGTCGATCCGTGATCCCGAGTTCGCCGCGATGTGGGCCCGGCACGACGTGCACGTCTACACGTCGGGTACCTGCTTCGAGCACGTCGAGCCCTTCGGCGTCCTCGAGTTCGAGTGGGAGGGACTCGTCATCCCCGGTCGCGAGGGGTTGACGCTCAACACCCTCTACGCCCCGGCCGGGTCCCGCGGGGCCGCGGTGCTCGCGTACATGGTCGAGGCGCCACCGCGGTCGATCGACCCCGCGACCCCGGCGGTCGGCGTCGCGTAGCCACGGTGGGTCCTCCTGGATCGTCAGCGCTCTCCGGCCGCGTACTCCACCAGGCGCGCGAACGCATCACGTTCCGTCGGGTCGTCGGCGGGCCGCCACAGCAGCATCCGCAGTGCGAAGTCGTCCGGGATCAGCAGCTCCTGGAACACCATCGTGATCGGACCGACGAACGGCTGCACGAACCGCACGGCCGCGCTCCGGGCCGGGCGTCGGGCGTCGTGCGCCCAGGCCCTGGCGAAGGAGACGCTCTGCGACGACAGCTCACCGACGAGCCGTCGGAAGCCGTCGTCCTCCTCGTGCTGTTCCAGCGAGTCCCGGAGCATTGCCGCGATCTGTCCCGACGCGTCCAGCCACTCCGGTGACTCGTCGTCCGTGACCGAGTCGAGGAACGTGTAGCGCGCGATGTTCACGGACGGGTGGAACGCCCCGCTCAGGGCGCGAGCGAGCGGGTTCGACACCACGACGGTGAGGTGGCGGTCGGTCACCACCGCCGGCAGGCACCCGATCGCGGCCACCAGCTCGCGGACACCGCGGGGCGCGACGCCTCCGGCACCGTTGCGGCTCATACCGTCACGCTAGCGGCGCGGCAGCCGCCCAGGGTGGCCCTTCGAGGACCACTGGTGATCGACGGCGGCACGCCGGGGTGGCCCGGAGCGCGATCCCGGGGCCGGTCACGGCCGGACGACGCCGGACCGGGGCACGGCCGGACCCTGACAGGGCCAGGTGCGACGCCGTCGCAGTCCGTACCGTGCTGTCAGGTCACCGGGACGCCCGTCGGCGCCCAGCTGGCGGCCGTTCCTCGTCCCACCGCACCGGGAGGATCCATGGAGCCCCACGTCGAACCCGCCGACCGGGTGCCGTCCCGACGCGTCCGTGTGTACGGCCGCGAGTTCGACGCCGACGCGTACGCCGTGCGGGACTTCCTGTCGCGGTCCGTCGTGCACTTCGACTGGGTGCCGCTGCGGGACGACGCGCACGCGGTGTCGGTCGCCGGTGCTCCGCTCGACGCCGCCCGGCTGCCGGTCGTGGTGTTCCCCGACGGCACCCGGCTCGCAGCGCCGACGGTGCGGGAGATCGCCGACCGACTCGGCTGGGTCCACGCGCCCCGTCGGGCGGAGTACGACCTGTCGATCTACGGTGCCGGTCCCGCCGGGCTGTCCGCCGCCGTCTACGCGGCGTCCGAGGGCCTGGACGTCGTCCTGCTGGAGCGGGACGCCGTCGGCGGGCAGGCGGGGTCCAGCAGCCTCATCGAGAACTACCTCGGCTTCCCGGAGGGCGTCGCCGGCGCGGAACTCGCCGAGCGGGCCCGCGAACAGGCCGTCCGGTTCGGCGCAGAGGTCCTCGTCATGCGCGAGGGCGTGCACGGCGTCTTCCACGACGGCCGCATCCACGCCGACCTCGCCGACGGCGGCCACGTCGTCGCCCGGGCGAACATCTGCGCGACCGGGGTTGAGTGGCGACGGCTGGGGCTGCCGCGGGAGCGCGACCTGCTCGGCCGCGGCGTCTACTACGGAGCCGGCACGAGCGAGGCCGACGGGTGCGTGGGCGAACAGGTCTTCGTGGTCGGCGGCGCGAACTCGGCGGGGCAGGCCGCCATGAACCTCTCCCGGTCCGCCGCGCACGTCACCATGCTGGTCCGGGGGTCCTCGTTGTCCGCGACCATGTCCGAGTACCTGAGCGCCCGGATCGAGGCCGCGCCGAACGTGTCGGTCCGGACCGACACCCGGGTGACCGGCCTGGTCGGGGACACCCGGTTGTCCTCGATCGAGGTCACCGCGGGCGACGGCACGACCACGGAGCTCGCCGCCACGCGCCTCTTCATCTGCATCGGCGGCGAACCCGACACGACGTGGGCGGCGGACACTCCGATGGTCCGCGACCGCCTCGGCTACCTCGTCACCGGTCCCGACCTGGACGTGGTCCCGCAGTCGCTCCGGGACTGGCCGCTGCGCCGGCGTCCGTACTACCTCGAGACCAACGTCCCCGGCTCGTTCGCCGCCGGCGACGTGCGCGCGGGGTCCGTGAAACGCGTCGCGGCGGCGGTCGGAGAGGGCGCGATGGCCGTCACCTTCGTGCACCGCCACCTCGCAGCATCCGACTGAACGACGAGGAGACCCGCCGATGCCCGACGACGTCGAACCCCCGCAGCTGCCGACCGCGTCCGAGTCGGTCACCCACCTGGACCGGCCGACCGCGTTCTTCAACGCGCTGCTGACCGAGCAGTTCGTGCTGGAGAGTGCCCGGAGCATCACCGTGAGCGAGTCCAGCAGCCGGTCGTCGCTGTACCTCACGACGCTCTCCAGCTCGCTCGTGGCGTTCGGCTTCCTCGCCCACACGCCGTTCGCGCTCGGGTTCCTCGGGGC
The DNA here is from genome assembly GCF_054060195.1 of Curtobacterium sp. PvP017. NCBI lineage: Bacteria > Bacillati > Actinomycetota > Actinomycetes > Micrococcales > Microbacteriaceae > Curtobacterium > Curtobacterium sp. PvP017. The sequence continues at coordinate 579,997 of NZ_JBSSCY010000001.1, read as the reverse complement.
GATCATCCCGGTGATCGTCCTGCTCGGCGTCTTCACCTACGAACGGCTCGTGGAGACGGCGCTGGAGGACGTCGCGGCGCTCGCTGCGATGCAGCGCATCCGTCGGTACTACGGCCGGCTCCTGCCCGAGGCGGACACGTACTTCACGATGCCCCGGGGACGGCACGCGGCGAACGAGCTCCTCGACATCGGGCGGGCCCCGTCGTGGTACCGGTTGCTGTTCACGATGTCCTCCGCGGTCGCCGTGGTGAACTCCATCGTGGCGGGCGCGGGGATCGCGATCCTCGTCGACCAGCTCGGAGCCGACGACCCGGCGTCGATCGTCTGGGGGATCGGGTCGTCCGTGGTGCTGGCCGTGGCGCACCTGGCGTACCAGGTGCACGCGTACGGGACGGTGCACGAGCTCATCGCCCGGTCGGAGGCCCTGGACGCGCGCGATGCACGCGACGCACGCGACGCGCGGAGCTGAGGCGCGGCCGACGGCTCCGGGCGTCAGCCGCGGTCGGCGAGCTGCTGCATCCAGTCGGACGGCAGCCGTTCGGCGGGTCCGGGGACCGACTGGGTGCTCGGGTGCGCCTGCGGGTCGGCCAGACGCGGGCCGTCCACGAAGTCCTGCGACACGAAGTCCCAGAACCAGTCCTCGCCCGGTTCGAACGACTGCATGACCTCGTGACCCGTGGTGGCGAAGTGCGCCGTCGCGTGCCGGTTCAGCGAGTCGTCGCAGCACCCGACGTGTCCGCAGGCGGCGCACCGTCGCAGGTGCACCCACCAGGAGCCCGACGCGTCGCACTCGACGCACCCGCTACCGGACGGCGGCACGGACACCGTGATCATCTTCGCGAGGTCGCTCATCCCTGCACCATGCCCTGATCCGTGTCGGAACGCGAGAGTCGTTCGACCCGATCCTGCCCTGACGCGCCGGGGAGGAGTCAAACGGCGCTGGTCGGCCCGTCCGCCCCCACCGTACGGTCGGGACGACGGATCGGGCGGAGGAGCACGACGTGGACGACGATGGATGAGGCGGTGCCGGCCGTCGAGACGCTGCTCGTCTGGGCCCGTGCAGCGATCGGCCGCTCCTGGGCGGCCGGGAGCCCTGCGGGCGGTCGGACGGCGGAGCACCACGTCGGCTGGGACGCATCGCCGGCGCGGACGCTCCTGTCGCGAGGCGGACCGTCGACGGTCACGGTCGCGGACGTGCTCCGGAACGGCACCCTCGGCCTCGGGGCGGCCGACGGTGCGGGGACGGCGGTCGTCGTCATCGACCGGCGGTGCTTCGCACTGCGGCCGGACGGCACGGCGGTCGAGGCGGACCCGGCGGACCCGATCCCGTTCGCGGTGGTCTCGACGTTCTCACCGGACCTGGCGGTGCCGGTCCGTGCGGCAGGTTCGCGGGCGGCGCTCCAGGCGCAGGTCGACGCGGCGTTGCCGTCGGAAGACTTCGCGGTCGGCGTGCGGGCCGAGGGCGCGTTCGCCCGGGTGCGCACGCTGGGGACGACAGCGCGCGTCTCCGAGCACCGGTCGGTCACCGGGAGCCTGGTCGGGTTCCGGACACCCGGCCCGGTCGGCGGCGGGGAGGACGCCGTGCACCACCTCGCCTTCCTCGACGCGTCGCACCGGCACGGCGGTGCCCTGGTGGACTTCGAGGGGTTCAGCGGGCGGGTCGAACTCGGGCTCTCGACCGGGGTGCGGCTGTCGTTCCCCAGGCTCGGCGCAGGGTTCGCGACCGATGGGGTCACCCCGCGCGGTGCGCCGTGAACCGTGCAGCGAGCTCGCGGCGTGAGGAGACACCCCACTTCGTGTAGACGTGCCGGACGTGGCTGACCACGGTGTGCGTCGAGATGAACAGGTCCGACGCGATCTGCTGCGTCGTCAACCCCGCCGCGACCCGTTCGACGACCTGCGACTCGCGTGCCGTCAGACCGGTCACGGTCCGGTCCGGCGCGCTCGTGCGGTAGACGACGCCGACCTCGCGGAGCCGACGGCGGACCCGCTCGGCATCGCGGTTCGCCGCGGCGTCGTGGAACAACCGAGCCGACTCCTGCCAGGCCTCGCTCGCCTCGGCGACGGCTGCGGCGGTCGTCGCGGCGCTCGCCGCGGCTGGCGGCCCGGCCCCCGCGGCACCCTCGTCGTGCACGAGCCGACCGAGGTCCTCGAGCGCCGCGGCGAGCACGAGCCGTCTGGGGACGCCGCGCAGCCGGGCGACCGCCGCCCGGAGGCTGTCGGCCGACCCGGTGACGAGCCCGCGCACGTGCAGCCAGGTCCCCGCGCAGAGGTCGTTCTCGGGGTTGGCCTCCGATCGGCGTCGTGCGGTGCGTTCGACCCGCTCGGCCCGGTCGTGCCGGCCGCTGCGCAGGGCGATGCGCGCCAGGTGGACGTCGTCGGCGAAGTCGGCGGGGCTCGACATCGAGGACACCGGAGCGTCCAGCGTGCGCCACGCGGGTTCGGTGAACGCCACCGCGTCGTCGATCGCACCGACGGACTCGGCCTCCAGCGCGAGCAGCCACGAACCCGCCCGTTCGAAGGTCGGATCGGCGCACAGCGACTCCGCGAAGTGCCGGTACCGTTCCGTCCCGCCGCGGTCGGCCTGCACGAGCGCGATGCGGAACAGGACGGACCCGGCGGTCAGCGCCGCGAACCCGCCCAGCTCCAGGTCCTGGGCGAGGTCGAGCACGGCCTCGGCCAGGGTCCTCGCGCCCTCCAGGTCGCCCTGGTCGAACAGCACCCGTGTCCGGAGCATCATCCAGGACGCCGTCGCGCGCGCGAGGTGGTTGCTGCGCGTCTCGATGGCGTTCGCCTCGGCGATGCGGTCGGCGCGGTCCGTGTCCCCGAGCGAGTTCGCGAGGAAGGCGGCCCAGAGCCCCTCCGGCAACCAGGTCGTCGACGGCTGCTCGGCGCCCGCCATCCGGCTCATCGCGGCGGCGATGAGCCGACCGGCGTCGGCGAAGCGGCCCTGGTTGAACGCGAGGACCGAGGCACTTGCCTCGAACGTCGCGAGTGCCGTCTGGTCGGAGCCCGGGCCGTCCGGGCTGCCGTCGAGCGCGACCCGGAGGTCCTCGTGGCGTCCGACGTGCGCGAGGTTGAGCGCGCGGAGTGCGAGCAGCCGCGACCGCAGGCCGTCGCTGAGGCCCGGGAGCTCCAGCGCCGTCTCGACCGAGCGGAGCGCGTCCGCCGCCGAGCTCTCCGTCTGCAACCGCGCCGTGGTGAGTCGCAGTCGTCCCTCGTCCTCCGGGCCCAGACGGCCGTCGAGGCGCGCCGTCAGCGCCCTCGCCTCGGTCACCCGGCCGCTGTGCCAGAGCAGCGGGAGGACGTCGAGGACGATGCCCGGCAGGATCGCGGTGTCGCGGGCGATGTCGACCGCGCGGAGGGCGAACGCACTCGCCTGTGCCGCGTCCGTCTCGGCCAGGTCGATCGCGACGGTGCGGAGCAGCTCGGCCGCGTCGACGTCGCCCGGCCTCGCGACGTCGGCGATCCGCGTGGCCACGGACAGCGGCTCGACGCCCTGCCGAAGGAGCTCCTCGGCAGCCTGCCGGACCAGGGCGTCGCGGACGGCCAGCGGGATCATCGACTCCGCTGCCTCGCGGAGGACGTCGTGCCGGAACGCGAGCTGCTCGCCACCGTCGACGAGCACGCCGGCATCGATCGCTTCCTGCAGTCCGGGCAGGAGCCGGTGCACGGGCTGGTCCAGGAGCGCGGCCAGCGACCGGACGTCGAACGAGCGCCCGAGGACCGCGCCGACCTGCACGATCTGCTGCGTCGGCTTCGACAGGCGACGGACGGTCTCGCGGACGGAGGCCCCGAAGGTCGCGGGCAACGTCGGCCCCGGCATCGTCGCCCGGCCGTCGGCGAACTCCACGAGCTCCTCGTCGAGGAGCCCGCGGACCAGCTCGACCACGAGCAGCGGCGTGTTCTCCGTCCGTCGTGCGGCCCGGAGCACGGTGTCGTCGGGGGCCACCCCGAACAGGTCGCCGATCATCGCCGCCGTCGCGTCGTCGCTCAGCGGTTCGAGGTCGACGACCCGACCGGTCGCCGCCAGGTCGTCCACGGTCGACACGACCGAGGGGTCGAGGTCCTCGGCACGCACCGCGAGGACCCAGAGGACGGGCAGGTCCGCGAGGCGACGGGACAGCGACCGCAGGACGGCCAACGTCGTGGTGTCGCACCACTGCAGGTCGTCGATGACCACGACGACCCCGCTCGACGCGGCGGCCCGCTCGATGTCGTCCTGCAACTGCTGCAGGAGCCAGTACCGGGACTCCTGGTCGCGCGCGATCGACCCGAACCGGGAGTGGTCGGAGATCGGACGCGGTCCGGTGCCGAACGCGTCCATGACCGGGGTGAGCGGGATCAGACGGGCATCCCGGTCGGTGCTCGCCTCGGCCACGCGGAGCCCGGCCGCCGTCGCCCGCGCGACGGTGTCCTCGAGCAGGCGGGTCTTGCCGATGCCGGAGGGTCCCCGGACGATCAGCACCGCGCCGGCACCGTCGTCGAGCCGGGCCAGTGCCTCGCCGACGACGGTCCGCTCGGCCACCCTCCCGCGGATCGGCCGGTCGACGTCGGGTGCGACGAGCACCGACGAGCGGGGTGTGCCCGTCCGCGGGAGGTACTCCTCGTTCGTCAACACGGTGGTCACCAGCTCTCGTCGGGTGGCAGGAGTCTACGAACGGATCGACGCCGCCCGACTGGCCCTGTGACTACCCCAGCGGGGGTCGTCGGACCCCTGCCACCCGCGGGGGAGCGCGTCACGGGGACGGATCGTGGGTCCTGGAGGGGCGGGCGGACCGCATCGACGGTCGCCGGTGCCGAGGGTGTCCCTCGCAGGACCACGGCGTCCGGTTCGAGCCGATTGACGCTTGGGGCCACGACCGCCGCTCGGGATCCTCGACGTATGACGACCGTCCGAGATGGTTCCGCGTTCAAGCCGCTCCCGCTGCTCCACCACGGCGTCGGGTTCTGGATCGTCGCCGTCGCCTTCACCGCGGTGATGGCGTACTCGACCGTCCCCACGCCGCTCTACGGGCTGTACGAGGCTGCCGACGGCTTCCCGTCCGTCGTCGTGACCTTCGTGTTCGCGGCGTACGCCGTCGGCGTGGTCGCGGCCCTCTACTTCGCCGGGCACCTCAGCGACGTGCTCGGTCGTCGGCGGATGATCCTGATCGCCGTCGGGGTGGAGGCCGCTTCCGCGGTCGTGTTCGCACTGTGGCCGGAACTCCCCGGCCTCGTCGTCGCCCGGTTCGTCAACGGTGTCGGCGTCGGCCTCCTGACCGCGACGGCGACCGCGCACATCAGCGAGCTGCGGTCCCGCGCCCGACCGGACGAGGACCCGGCGAACGCCGTGACCGTGTCCGGCGTCGCGAACCTGGGCGGGCTGGGGCCCGGACCGCTCATCGGTGGACTCTTCGCGGAGTTCCTGCCCGCGCCGCTGCTGCTGCCGCACCTGGTGTTCCTGGTCGTCTTCGTGGCGTCGGCGATCGCGCTCGCCATGGTCCCGGAGACCGCCACCCGGCCGGCCGAGCACCGTCCGTACCGACCGCAGCGGATCTCCGTCCCGCCGTCGGCCCGTGCGACCTTCGTCGCCGCGGGCGCGGCGGCCTTCTCGGCCTTCGCGGTCTTCGGACTGTTCACGTCGCTCGCGCCCACGTTCCTGGTGGTCTCGCTCCACGAGACCGACCGGTTGGTCGCCGGCGCCGTGTCGTTCTCGGTCTTCGCCGCGGCGTGCGTCGCGCAGGTGCTGTTCCGCAGGACGCCGATCGACCGGCAGCTCCGGACGGTGCTGGTGCTCCTGCCGACGGGGCTCGTCCTGCTGGCCGTCGGTGCGGTCCTCAGGTCCTTGCCCCTCTTCGCGCTCGGGGGAGTCGTCGCCGGCGGCGGCGTCGGACTGCTCTTCCGGTGCGCACTCGCGCGAGCGGGGTCGACGAGCGAACCGTCGACCCGGGGCGAGGTCCTCGCCGCGGTGTTCCTCATCGCGTACGCCGGGCTGTGCGTCCCCGTGCTGCTCGTCGGTGCCGCGCTCGTCGTCGTCCCGCCGGTGACGGTCCTCGTCGTGTTCGCTGGGCTCGTCCTGGTTGCCGTCCTCGTCTCCGCGACGCGGATGCTGCACCAGGGACGCTGAGCGGGTGGACTACCGGAGGGCGTCCGACCGGGGCGCCTCGAGGCCCAGCAGTGCGTCCCGGAGACCGGCTCGTGTGGTCACGCCCAGCTTCGGGAACAGCCGGTAGAGGTGTCCGCTGACGGTGCGGGGCGACAGGAACAGCTGGTTGGCGATCTGCTTGTTCGTCAGCCCCGCTGCCGCCAGTGACGCCACGCGGCGTTCCTGCTCGCTGAGGCCGGTCGACTCGAGGGGCACGGACGGTGCACCGGTGCCGCCGGCGACCCGCAGCTCGCGCTCGGCCCTGGCCTGCCACTGCCCGGCGCCGAGCACCTCGAACGTGCTCGCCGCGAGCCGGAACTGCGTGCGGGCCTCGAGCGCGTGCATGCTGCGCCGGAGCCACTCGCCGTAGGCCAGGCGCACTCGAGCCACCTCGAACGGCGCGACCTCGGTGTCGACGTCGGCCAGGGCGTCCTCGAACAGCACCCGTGCGTCGGCGTCGGCGTCGAGGACCGCCCTCGCCGCCTTGAGGACCATGGACCTGCGCGGCGTCGCCCCGGAGCCGACGGTGCGTTCGGCCGCGGACACGAGCGAGCGCCCGTGGTCGGTCAGCCGGAGCCGGGCCGCCGACTCGACCGCGTCGAGCAACCCGATCGGTCCGTAGCTGTTCTCCAACCACCGACCGGCCGGTGCCGGCCGTGTCGTGGACCGCGCGTGGGCCTCCTCGAAGCGACCCATCGCGACGTCGAGGGACGATCGGGCGTGGTCGGCCGCGCGTGCCACGAGTGGAGCGCCGTGCTGCAGGGCCCACCGGGCGGCGCGGTCCGCCTTCGTCGTCGCCTGCTCCGGCTCGCCCTGCAGCGAGTGGATGAGCGCCTGCAGGGCGTCGGTCAGCGCGACGAACGTGTCGGCGCCCCACTCCTCGGCCGACCGACGGACGCCGTCGAGGGCTGCGCTCGCCGTGGTGAACCGGCCGGCCTGGTACGCGGCGACGGCTGCACGGCACGATCCGAAGTACCGGAGCAGACCGGCGTCCGCACTGCGCGAGAGCACGGCGTCGAGGACCTCGCGGCGCGGGTCCGTCGCGTCGAGGAGCGACCACGCGACGTGCAGCGCCACGGCCTTCCACGGCTGGGCATCCGCCATCGACACCCGAGCGGCGCGGTAGAGGGCCGCCCGGTCCTCGCCGGCCGGCTCGTCGTCGAGGCAGTCCTCGACGACCCGCAGGACCGGGTCGACGTCGCGGTCGGCGGTGACCGCGAGCGCCTCGTCCCACCAGGACCCGTCCCCGCGCAGGTAGCAGAGCACGTGCAGCGTCGCGACGAGCACGTCGTCCTCGTCGGGCCGGGTCGAGCGGTCCAGGGCGGCGAGCACCGCGCGCCGCCCGGCTCGAACGTCGCCCGTCCGCGCGGCTCGGACGAACTCGAGCGCCCCGACCAGGGCGGGGTGGGCCGGCTCGTCGTCCGACGCGACCCGCTCGGCCTCGGCGTCGACCAGTGCGAAGTCGCCGGTGAAGGCGGCGATCGTCGCGGCGCGGGCACCGAACTGCGCGCGGTCCGCGTCGGACGAGGTCAGGCGCGCTGCTTCGACGAGCGCCGTGGCCGCGTCGTCCGAACGGCGCAACCGGAGCGACTCGTCGACCAGTGCGAGGAGTCGCGGGACGAGGCCGTCGTCGTGCGCGGGCGACGCAGCGGCTTCGGCGAAGACCCGGAGCCGTTCCGGGACGGCAGCCGACGCCGCGACCAGCGACCGGACTCGTCGGAGCTCGGCGGCGGTGGCGGTCGACAGCAGGTGCAGCCGGACGAACGGGTCGCGGAACCCGAGGCCGGCCCGTCCCTCGACGACCAGTTCGCGCAGACGCTCGTCGAGCAGCAGCGCCCCCTGGTCGTCCCACGTCGGGTGGTCCTCGGGGAACTCGACGGACGCCACCGCGATCGCGAGCGCTGTCGATCGAGCGCGCTCGGAGAGGCCGTCCAACGCCCGGACGGCGTCGCCGGACGCACCGAGCCGCGGGTAGGACGTCGGGAACGGCGTGGTGCGCTCCGCTGCGGACCCGGCCGACCACGCCCGCCCCACCGCGTGCAGCAGGGCGGGGTTGCCGTCGGCCAGCCGCAGCAGCAACCCGGCGCGCGACGTGGGGAGGTCGACCCGGTCCCGGCGCAGCAGCTCCTCGGCGTCGGCGTCCCCGAGCGGGCGCAGGGGGACGTACTGCAGGTCCACCCAACCGGGGACGCACTGGCGGTCGTCGACGGCGACGACGCAGACGGTGTCGCTCTCGCGCACGAGTCCGGCGAGCACCGTCCGGAGCACGGACCTGGCGGTGTCGACGAGCGTGTGGAAGTCGTCGACGAGGACGAAGCTCCGCCGCGTCGCCGGCGACCGCGTCGACGCGGGCGCTCCGACGTCCTGGACGAGCCTCAGCCACGGCTCCAGGGAGTTCGACGCGATGACCGGATCTCCGTCGGACGACCGCAGCTCGACGACGGCGTGGCCGTCCGCGCGGGCTGCGGCGGCGATGCCGGCGAGCGCGTGGGACTTGCCGGAGCCGCGCGGTCCTTCGACGACCACGAAGCGGTCGTTCGTGCTCGACGACGTGTGGACCGCCCGTCGCAGGACGTCGTCGTCGTGCACGGTCCCGTGCACCGGTCGCGCGTTCGAGATGCTGATGCTCATCGTCGTTCCTCGCTCGTCGTTCGGCCGTCCCCACGGCCCGGAGTGGTCCGTGCCGGCCCGGAGTGGACCGTGCCGGCCCGGAGTGGACCGCACCGGCCCGGAGCGGACCGCGTCGGCACTCCCGGACGCTAACGGGACGGCGAGGCACGGCACATCACCCCACGACGCTGCCGGCATCCCCCGCCGGGGCCCTCGCAGAGCGGGTCATCCGACTCAGGCGGGACGACGCGTCGACCGGAGACCCTGGGCAGATGACCTTCCCCGACGCGCCGAGACCGGTGGAACCGACCAGGGCCAACCGGTGGGCCGCGGCGATCGCTGCGCCGGTCGCCGCACCACAGCCGGTGCACCGATGACGGGCGCGTCCGGCGGTCGTGTGCCGATCGACGCGCAGAGCGTCGATGCCCCGCTGTCCCGGTCGGCGGTCTTCCTGACCCTGGCGATCGGCCCCGACGACGACGACCTCGCCGCTGTGCGGGACGTCCTCGGTGACCTCGACGGCCTGCTCAAGACCGTGGGGTTCCGCGACCTCGGCGCGCACCTGTCGTGCGTCGTCGGGTTCGGTGCGACGGCCTGGGACCGCTTCTCGCCGTTCGCGCGACCGGCCGAGCTGCACCCGTTCCGGCCGGTGTCCGGTGCCGTCCACCACGCCCCGTCGACCGGCGGCGACCTGCTCTTCCACATCCGTGGTGAGCGCACGGACGTCTGCTTCGAGTTCGAGCGCCTGCTGCTCGCCGCGCTGGGGGAGCACGTGCGGGTCGTCGACGAGGTCGCCGGGTTCCGCTACTTCGACACGCGCGACCTGCTCGGCTTCGTGGACGGCACCGCCAACCCGGTGGCCCAGGACCTCGCTGCCTCCGCGCTGGTCGGGGACGACGACCCGCAGTGGGCCGGCGGCAGCTACGTCGTCGTCCAGAAGTACCTGCACGACCTCGACGCGTGGAACGCCCTCGGGACGGACGAGCAGGAGCGGATCATCGGTCGGTCGAAGTCGGACAACGTCGAGCGCGACAGCGCCACCGAGGCCCGGCCGTCGCACAAGACGCTCGCCACGATCGTCGACGACGAGGGGGTCGAGCACGACGTCCTGCGCGACAACATGCCCTTCGGCCGGCCCGGCAGCGGCGAGTACGGCACGTACTTCATCGGGTACAGCGGGCAGCTGTGGGTCCTCGAGCGGATGCTCGACCGGATGTTCATCGGCGATCCGCCGGGGACCCACGACCGGCTCCTCGACTTCTCCCGCGCGGTCACCGGCGCGACGTTCTTCGCACCGTCCCGCGACCGGCTGCTGGGCCTCGCCGACCTGGCGCGAGCCCCATCCGACCCGAGCGCACCACCCGAGCCGAGCCCACCGACCCCGCCCGATGCACCGGACCCCGGTCTCGGCATCGGTTCACTCCGACGCACGGAAGGACCCACCCCATGAACCACCTCCTCCGAGAACTCGCACCGTTCGGCGCCGACGCGTGGGCGATGCTCGACGGCGAGGCCCGCGACCGGTTGGTCCCGGCGCTCTCGGCCCGTCGCATCGTCGACTTCGACGGCCCCCACGGCTGGCAGCGCTCCGCGGTCGACCTCGGCCGGACCGAGACGGTGACCGGCGGGACGCCCGACGGACTCGACGCACGTCGCCGGAAGGTCCTGCCGCTCTGCGAGGTCCGCGCCCCGTTCACCGTGAAGCTCGAGGAGATGGTCGACTTCTCGCGCGGTGCGACCGACGTCGACCTCTCCGACCTGGACCAGGCCGTCCTGCGGCTGGCCGCGCACGAGAACCGGTCGACCCTGCGCGGGTGGCCGGAGGGCGGCATCACCGGCGCCGGCGCGGCCTCCACTCAGCACACGCAGTCGCACGACGGCACACCGGAGTCGTTCCGTGCCGCGGTGACCGCGGCCGTCGCCGCGCTGCGGGACGTCGGCGTCGGCGGGCCGTACGCCCTGGCGTGCAGCCCGGTCGACTGGGCGGACATCGTGGAGACCGACGACGCCGGCGCCTCGCTCCGGCGCCAGCTCGAGGGCATCACCGGTGCGGACGTCGAGCGCACGCCCGGCATCGACGAGTCCCTGCTCGTCAGCCTGCGCGGTGGGGACTTCGCGCTCACCGTCGGCCAGGACCTCGCGCTCGGCTACCTCCACCACGACGGTGTCGACGTCGCCCTCTACGTGGAGGAGTCCTTCACGTTCCGCGTGAACACGCCGGAGGCTGCCGTGCTGCTCCGCCGGGCGCTCTGAGTCGTCACCCCTGCAGCTGTCGCCAGCTGGTGATCTGGAAGTCGTGCACCTCGAAGCACGCGAAGCTCATCAACGCTCGCTCGTCCTCGCCGGGGAACCGGACCCGGAGCGTCTGGTCGAGCAGGACGACGGACCCGCTCGCGACGACCCGGTTCGGGATGATCTCGAAGAGCTCGAACGCCTCGAGGATGGCCTGGCACAGGCGGAGCACCTCCGCGCGTCCACGGACGCTTCCGCAGGTGCTCGGCTGGTAGACGACGTCCGCGTCCAGGAACGGCACGAGCTGCTCGACCTCGCGCGCCCGGAAGTTCTCCAGGAAGTCGCGGACGACGAGTTCGTTCTCGATCGCGGCGGTCATCTTCGCGACGGCCTCGTCAAGCGGTTCCGACATGGTGCTGCCTTCCGTGATCGGTGAGGATCTGATCTTCCGACGCCGACGTGCTGTCGCGAGTCGGTCAGATGACCGGTTCGGCGACCGGACGGGAGGCCCGTGGCGGGCCCGCCACGGGCCTCCCGTCCGATCCGGGCCGCCTGCAGGACGCGGTGCGGCGGAGCGGGGCCGACCACGCGCCGGGATGCGGCGTCACCGACGCGGTGGACGCAGCAGCACGACGGTCGCGACGGCCACGAGCACCAGCGGCAGGAACGGCGCCACTGGCGGCGCCACGTGCGCGAGCGCCGTGCCGGCGACGGCACCCGCCACCAACGCCACGACGACGGCGGCCTGCACGAGCCGGGACCCCTGCCGGTGCTCGGCGATCCCCTCCATCAAGCTGGTGAGCGTCCCCGTGACGAACGTCGTCGTGAGGCCGGAGGCGCCGGACAGGCGCTTGGCGAGGACGGTCTGGACGCCGAGGGCCGCGGCCGACAGCGCCACGAGGAGACAGCTCCACGCCAGGTCGACGGTCCCACCGAGCACGCCCGACACGGCTGCCCACACGCCGACCAGGGCGCTCTGGGCGGCGATCGCGGTGGCGGCCAGCACACCGATCGAGCGCCGTGGGTACCGGACCCCGGCGCGGGGTGGTGGCGACGCCCGGAAACCCCACCAGGTCGCCGCGGCGAAGACGACCACGGCGGTGGCCGCACCGGCCACGGTCGCGGGCCAGCCGGGGCGCGTGAACATCCCGGCCAGCACCAGGTTGCCCGTCATGTTGGCGGTGAAGATCCCACCGAGCTGCAGGAAGGCGAAGGCGTCGGCCGCCCCCGAGGCGACGGCGAGCAGGACCAGCGCGACGTGCACGCCGGGACCGGACGGGGGTGCGCGACGTTCGGTGGTCGACGTGCGTGGTGCGGAGGTCATCGCCCCGGACTCCGTTCAGTTCTGGTGCGCGAACGGCAGCGAGCGCCCCAGCCGCACCCCGTACTGCGCGATCGCCCGGGCGACCTCCAGCCGGTCGCTGTCGTACGTCGCGAGCGCGGCGTCCAGCGGCCACCGACGGAGCGCGTCGCTCAGCGCCAGTGCGTCGCCGGCGGCCTTCGCGGCGCCCATCGCGGTGTGGGGTCGCACGACCGCGGCGGCGTCGCCGGTCAGGACGACCCGGTGCGCCGTCATCCTGGGGGCGACGTAGTCGACGATGCCCTGCAGGAACGGCTCCGGTTCGGCGAGGACCGCGTCGGCGAAGGGCGGCGGGAGCTCCGCGACGGCGTCGGCCCGCAACTCGTCGCGCAGGGACTCCGGCAGGTCGCCGGGCGCGAGGGACAGGTCGTCCGCCCGGCGACCCGAGGCACGCATGACGCGTTCGAGCTGCGGCGGCGTGATCGGCCGGTACCAGACCCAGTTGTAGCGGCGGGAGCCGACGCGGGTCTCGCCGTCCGGCCCCGGCACCAGGTACCCGAGCATGTGCGACCTGGGCCCGTTGAAGAACCCGAACCGTTCCAGCAGCACGTCCCCGGCGCCGTCGAGCATCGCCGTCTCCGGCACGAGTCCGCGCCAGGTGCTGTACCCGACGTACCGTGCGGTGGACTGCACGGGCGCGACGAACCGTCGGACGACCGAGTTCGCGCCGTCCGCGCCGACGACCAGGTCGAACCGACGGACCACGCCGTCGGAGCAGACGAGCTCGGCGTGGTCGTCGTCGGCGTCCACCCGTTCGACGCGGTGGTCGAGCAGGTACTGGTGGTCGTCGAGCCGTTCGCGCAGCGTCACCCACAGGTGGTCCCACGACACCTGCGTCTGCGGGGTCGGGTCGCGCTGGACGACCCGGCCGGACCGGTCGAGGGTGATGCGTTCCCGTGCGACGACCCCGACCTCCGCGGCCCGGTCCAGACCGAGCCGTCGGAGCACGTCGTACAGATCCTGCTGGGCGACGAGCCCGGCGCCGCGGCGCGCGAGACCACGTGTCGACCGTTCGAAGACGGTGACGTCGTGGCCGTCCTGCTCGAGCAGGGTCGCGGCGAACAAGCCGCCGAGCGATCCGCCGACGATGGCGACCCGGCGGGGCGTGGGGGACCGGTGCGGTGTCGTCACGGCGCCGGCCTACTCGAGGTGACGCTGCTCGGCCTGCTCAGCCTGTCGTTTCTCCGCTTCGCGGGCCTCCTCGAGCTTCTCGATCGCTTCTTCGCGGGGCTTCTTGTCGGTCATGGTCGTTCCTCTCGGCGTGGTGCGGCACCGGGACGGCGCCGTCGAGGTCTGCGTCGACGGTACGGACGAGCCCGAGCCCACGGGTAGCGCCATCCGACTCGACCCGGCTCGGCTCCACGGCCGGCCGGGCGGCGCCGCTCGCTAGGCTCGATGGACGACACGGTGACGGGAGGCGGACGTGGTCAGCAGGGCAACGCTCGTCGGCGACTACCTCCGGGCTCGGCGCGACGCCACCCCGCCGGAGGCCGTCGGCCTCGCCCCGGACCCGAACCGCCGCGTGCCCGGGTTGCGTCGCGAGGAGGTCGCCGCCGCCGCCGGCATCAGCGCCGAGTACTACCTGCGACTCGAACAAGGGCGTGACCACCAGCCGTCCACACAGGTACTCCTCGCCCTCGCGCGGGCACTCGCACTGGACGACACCGGCCGGACGTACCTGCTCCGGCTGTCCGAACCGGCTCCACCACCGCCGGACCCGCGCACCAGGACCCCGGACGACCCGGAGCTCCGACGGCTCGTCGCCCGTCACGACGCACCGGCCTTCGTCGCGGACGAGGTGATCGGCGTCGTCGCGGCCAACCCGCTGGCGGCGGCGCTCAGCGAGAGCATGCGGCCGGGGGCGAACCGGCTCGTCCAGATGTTCACCGCGATGGACCGGTCGATCTACCCGGAGTGGTCCCGGCGGGCCCGCGAGATGGTGGCGGTCTTCCGGATGCGCGCCGACCCCGCCGACTCCCGCCTCGTCGACATCGTGGGACGGCTCTCGGTCCGCGACCCCGACTTCGCCGCGGCCTGGGCGTCGCACGAGACCCGGGTGTTCACGACCGGTCCGGCGTACGAGGTGATCCCGCCGTTCGGGCTGCTCGAGTTCGAGTGCGAGGACCTCGGCATCCCGGGGCGGCGGGGTCTGACCCTGACGACCCTCTACGCGGAGCCGGGGTCGCGTGCGGCCGCGGTCATCGCGTTCGTGCGCGAGCACCTGGCGCACGACGAGCACCCGTCGCTCAGCTCGTCACCGAACGCGGCGCGTCCCCGGCCGCCGCTCGGCGACCTCGAGCACCACGACGATCCCCGCGACGAGCACCGCGGTGGCGACGAGTGAGACGTCCGGCACCGTGATCGTCGCGAGGACCGCGACGGCCAGCACGACCACGGTCGCGTTCCACCCGGCGGACAGCGACGGACGGAGTGCGAGCGCCCAGATCGCGAGCACGAACAGCGCGACCGGGACGGCCACGGTCGCCGCGACCGTGGCGTGCGACAGCTCGGCCTCGCCGGCGTCCGCGCTGACCGCGACCTCGATCCCGGCCGGCAGCGCCCCGGCGGCGGCGAACACGAAGTAGTGGCCGTAGCCGAACACGAGGGCGCTCGGCAGGTTCCGGATGTGGTCGTGCTGTTCGCGTGAGAAGTAGATCCACCACAGTCCGGCGACGATGACGAGCCCGGCGGCCGCCAGCACGAGCAGCGACGCGAGGTGGTCGGCGTCGGCGATGCCGTCGATGACCGCGTTCGCCGAGGCGACGAGTCCTTCGCCGAGCACGATGAGGGTGAACAGCGCGTACCGCTCGGCGATGTGGTGCGTGTGCCACGGCGTCGTCTCGCCCGTGCCCTCGGCGATCGGCGGGACGAGCACCTCGAGCAGGACGAGGACGGGGAACGCCCACGCCGTCGATCCCTCCGGCAGCGCGAGCATGCCGACCCAGAGCACCTGCACGACGACGATGCCCACGGCGTACCGGAGTGCGGTGCGGCGGTACCGCGGGGACGACACGGCGACGCGGAG
The DNA here is from genome assembly GCF_054060195.1 of Curtobacterium sp. PvP017. Classification (NCBI taxonomy): domain Bacteria; kingdom Bacillati; phylum Actinomycetota; class Actinomycetes; order Micrococcales; family Microbacteriaceae; genus Curtobacterium; species Curtobacterium sp. PvP017. The sequence continues at coordinate 564,643 of NZ_JBSSCY010000001.1, read as the reverse complement.
CCACTGCGCCACCATCGCCAGGCGCATCACCACGTAGCCGATCACCGGGACCGTGAAGTCGCCCTCGGTCATGGCGGCGTGCACCCCGGCGGCGAGCACGAGCACGCCGGCCATCTGCACGAACGTCGTGACGCGGTACAGCCAGTCGTCGGTGTCGAACGACGTCGCGAACCAGCTGAAGTTCAGCCACGCCCACCAGATGGCGAAGAACACCATCGCGTAGGCCACCACCGCGGAGCTGACGTGCCCCTCGGCCTCGATCTCGTGCAGGTTGGTGGCGGCGAACCCGACCGCGACGACGAACACCAGGTCGAACAGCAGTTCCAGGGGGCTCGCGGCGCGGTGGCCCTCGGCGGGGTCGCGGGGCGCCATCCGGCGCAGTCCGATCGTCGTCACCCGGTATGCCTACAGGACGAACGGCCCCGGGCGGAACCCGGGGCCGTTCAGCGACGATCAGGTGCAGTCGCTGCTCAGTAGAAGTTGTTCGCCTGCGAGTGCGCCCACGCCGAGCACGGGGTGCCGTACGCGGCGCTGATGTACTGCAGGCCCCACTTGATCTGGGTCGTGGCGTTGGTCCGCCAGTCCGAGCCGATGGTCGCCATCTTCGAACCGGGCAGTGCCTGCGGGATGCCGGTCGCCCCGCCGTTGGCGTTGACGGCCTGGTAGTCCCAGCCGGACTCCTTAGTCCACAGGTTGTCGAGGCACTGGAACTGGTCGGCGCCCCAGCCGTACTCGGAGGACGCCAGCGAGGTGGCCGTCGCCTTGGCGCCGGCGACGGTGTTGCCGGCCGCGAGGGCGCGGGCGGCTTCGGCGGCGGCTGCTGCGCGCCGCTGCTCGGCGGCGGCCTTCGCGGCTGCTGCTGCCTTCGCGTCCACGTCCCGCTTGTCCTGCGTCGCGCTGGCCTGAGCGACGTGTGCGGTCGACTCGACGGTCGACGAGATGCGCGTCGTGAGCGCGGCGCCGGACAGCTCCGGGTAGTCGCGCAGCGCATGGACGTGCTGCTCGAGCGACGCCGTGTCGGTCTTGTCGTTCGCCGTGGCCAGCACGGTCTTCGCGGTCGAGATGGTCGCCGCCGCCTGGGCACGGTCGAGGGCGGTGCCGTGCAGGGCCGGCTGGGCCGTCGCGGACGCGCTCGCGGTGCCGGTCGGCATGCCGAGGGCTTCGCCGATGGCGGGCTGCGTGCCGATCGTGAGGGCGCCGCCGGCGACGGCGAGCACCGCGGCGCCGCCGACGACGAGGGTCGCACGGTGGCGGAGCGCCCGGTGGTGCAGGGCTCGGCGCATGCGCCGGCTGGGGGAGTCCAGGGCCTCACGTCGGGTCGAGGCGGTGGTGGTGGGGAGGTCGGGGGTACGTCCTGGCATCGGTTCCGGTGGTCGGGCGGTTCGTGGTGCGGGACTCCGGGCGCCCGGACGCGCCGGTGGCGGTCTGGGGGCGTGACGTTCGTCGGGACGAGCGTCGGTGGGGGAGTCCGGCGAACCGGGGAGGACCGGACGGTGGTGTGGGGCCCGTCCGTCCGCCGCGACCGGCCCTGGGGAGGCCGTCGTCGGGCGAAGCCGACACGATGACTCGCCCAACTGGGTGACGCGTCCAGGATCGCTGGCAGAACCGTCCGTCCACCTGTTGGTAACGGTTCGGTAACGGCCCGCTCGGGCCTAGAACGTGTGAGGTTCCTGAACCCGGTCGCCCTGGGCGACGCGTTCGAGGGCGTCGAGGGCCCCGGCGATCGCCGCGACGTCGGACTCGCCGAGCTCCGCGATGAGCTCGGCGACGATGCCGGTGCGGTCGGACCGCGCACGTTCGACCGCCTCGATGCCCTCGGCGGTGGCCGAGACCATGAAGGCGCGGCCGTCTCGGGGATCGGCTTCGCGCTCGATGAACCCCCGCTGCTCGAGCTCGGTCAGGATGCGGGTCATCGTGGGCTTCGTGACCACCTCGATCCGCGACAGGTCGCCCGGACGCAGGGGTCCTTCGCGCTGGATGGTGGCGAGTGCGGACACGATCCCGTACCCCAGCGAGGCCGAGTCCGTCCGTGCTCGCCGGTTGATCCGTCCGACCGCCGCGGCCAGACGCGCGGCGACCTCGGTACGGTCCGTCGATCGAGGACTCATGTGCTGCTCCGGGTGGGCGATCGGGTGGTCGCCAGCGATGCTATCGGCTCGCCGGACGCCCAGTCTGGGAGCGTCGTGCGGGTCGGTCACGGGCCTGGACGGGGTGTCCGGGAGGCCCGGGGAACGTGATCCGCCCGCCTCGCGCTGGCGAGACGGGCGGGTTCCTGTACGTCGGTACAGCCGGACTCAGCGCTTCTCGCCCGGCAGCTGGTGGATCGCCTCGGTCGCGAGCTCGGCGGCGACGTTGTCGCCGGACTCGGTCGCGCCGCGCAGCCGGCGGAAGTCCTCGGTCATGCGGTCCCAGTCGACGAGGTCGTCGAGGTTCGGCAGGCGCAGGCGGAAGGCCAGGCCGTCCATGGTGTCGCGGCACACACGCTGCAGGTTCTCGTTCCCGCACTCGGCGACGTAGAGCGCGAACACGTCGAGCGCGTCGTGGTTGACGGCCGGCACGTCGTGCGACTCGAGCTCGGCGATCGTCTTGTCGAGCTGCGCCAGGATCTTCTTGCGCGCACCGGCGCCGAGACGCGGCACCGCGAGGCGGACGACACCGCCGAACAGCACCCCGAGGGTCTGCATCGCCTCGATGACCTCGGCGGGGTCCGGCGTCGTGACGCGCGTGTACCGGTTCGGCGCCATCTCGATCAGGCCGGCGCGGGAGAGCTGGCTCAGCGCCTCGCGGATCGGGGTGCGGGAGACACCGAGCCAGGCGATCAGCTCGTCGTCGTTGAGCCGCTCGCCGGGGACGAGGGTGCCGTCCATGATCGCGTCGTGGATCTTGTGGCGGACGGTGTCGCGGAGCAGCTGGTGCTCGGTCGGGGCGCTGCGGGGGACCGGCATGCGTTCTCCTTCGATCGGGGCGCGGTCGGTGCACGCGCACCGATCACCGTACCTGATATGAGACCGGCGTTCCGCTCGGTTCAGCGCGTGTCCCCGGGTGGTCGGTCGCCGGCGTCCAGCAGGCCGACGGTGACCGGGTCCTCCTCGCCGTCGAACCAGCGGTCGAGCACCGCTGCGAAGGGCTCGGCACCGGTGGCCGCCCGGCCGAACAGCGTCATCGAGGACCGGAGCTTCAGGGCGTCCGTCCCGCCCAGGAGCGCCTCTGCCGAGGGCGCCGGCGCGTCCGTGACGACGGTGGCGGCGGTCCGCAGCCGTTCGCCGAGCACCGGGTGCGCCAGGTACGCACGCGCCTCGGCGAGCCCACGCACGCCGAAGTGCTCCGCGGTGGCGCTCCGCCCGAGGCCGGCGAGCTGCGGGAAGACGAACCACATCCAGTGGGAGGTCTTCCGCCCGCGCCGCAGTTCGGCGAGGGCGTCGTCGAGCACGCCGTCCTGCGCCCGCAGGAAGCGGTCGAGGTCGTACCCGGTGGGGTCGCCGGTCGTGTGGTCGCTCACCGGACGACCCCGCCCCAGGCGTACCGCACCGTGGTGCCGTCGACGACGAGCAGGGAGTCCGGTGCCCGGTCGAACAGCCCCGGCATGCCGACGGCGTCCGGCAGGTCGCCCTCGAGTCGGTCGAGGCGCGCCGACCGGACCGTCAGCGGTGGGTGCTGCCGCTGCCAGAACAGCGTCTGCGCCAGGTACCGGGCGTGGATCCCGGCCCGGGTGGTGAGCTCGGCGGCGAGCGGCGTGTCGACGAGGTCGCCGGCGGTGACCCGGATCGAGGCCGCGTGCCGGGGCCTGGTCGTGCCCGATGGCCGTTCCTGCCGCAGCGACCGTGCCCAGCGCACCGGGTGCAGGGCACGTGCCGGGTGCCGGACCGACCGGTGCGCAAGGACCTCGCCACGGCGGCGGGACCGGGCGTGCGCGAAGGTGTACGGCACCCCGAGCAGCGCGTGTGCGGCCACGATCGCGGGCACGTTCGCGGTGTCCACGGTGCGGTAGGCGACACCGCGACGGCCCTGGTCGTCCACGGTCAGGACCTCGACGGTGACCTCGGTCATGCGGCCGAGGCGTCCGGCGGAGGGGAACGGCGGCACCCGGGTCTCGCGGAAGACGTACGCCGTCAGTCCGACCCAGGCGCTGCCGTCGACCACGTCGGGCCGCGTTCCCCGTGGGACGAGTCGGGTCAGGGCGTCGGGGTCGTGCCGCCAGTGCGCGAAGACGATGTCGTCCCACGCGTGCTGGGTCACCGGGCGGTGCAGCAGCGGCACGGCCGCACGCGTCCAGGACGGCTGGCTCACCGCTTCGGCGCGTGCCGGCCGACGCGCACGGCCCACAGGACGAGCGGGGCCTGCAGTGGGAGTCGCAGCACCGAGACGAGCCGCATCGCCCGGGTCGACCGCGGGCTGTCGAGCAGGTCGTTCGCCATCTTCACGTTGGCCGGGAACACGGCCGCGAACAGGGCTGCCGCGGCCCACCCCGAGGCCCGTCGTGTCGCCGGGAACGCGAGTCCCGCGGCGATCCCGAGCTCGGCCACGCCCGACACGACCGTCGTCAGCCGGGGCGGCAGGGCGTCCGGCACGATCCGGTCGTAGTGCCGCGGCCGTGCGAAGTGGGTGACGCCGGCTCCGCCGAGGAGCACGGCGAGGAGGCCGGCGGTCCGGGTGGCACGTCTGATCCGCTCACGTCGTCGCATCGCCCCATCGTGCTCGCCGGTCCTCGGAATCAGGTCAGTGCGGTCGCGACGAGGTCGAGGACCGCCGCCGCCACCTCGGCCTTCGTGCCCGAGGTCTCGCGGACGACCTCGCCGCCCGGCACCAGGACCTCGATGGCGTTCTCCTCGCGCTCGAACCCGGCCGACCAGCCGACGTGGTTCACGACGAGCAGGTCGGCGGGCTTGCGGGCGATCTTCGCCCGTCCGAGCTCGATGCGGGCGGCGCGGTCGGGCTCGGTCTCGGCGGCGAACCCGACGATGACCTGCCCGGTGCGCCGCGCGGCCACCAGGTCGGCGAGCACGTCGGGGTTGCGCACGAGTTCGAGCGTCATCCGCTCGCCCTGTGCGTCCTTCTTCAGCTTCTCGGCGAGCACCTCGGCCGGCCGGTAGTCGGCGACGGCTGCGGTCATCACGACGACGTCTGCCTCGGCCGCCGCTGCGTGCACGGCCTCGGCGAGTTCGAGCGCGGACCCCACCGGCACGACGGTCGCGTCGATCCCTGCGGTCAGGCCGGCCTCGACGTTCGCGGCGACGACGGTGACGACGGCGCCGCGGGCTGCGGCGTCGGCGGCGATCGCCAGGCCCTGGCGACCGCTGGACCGGTTGCCGACGAAGCGCACCGGGTCGAACGGTTCGCGGGTGCCGCCCGCGCTGACGACCACCCGAACGCCGGACAGGTCGCCCTGTTCACCACGTGCCCGGGCGCCGGACGTCGGCACCCGGTCGGTGCCGGTGCGTCGGCCCGCCGCGTCCGGTCCGTCCAGCACGGCGAGCGCTGCCGTGACGATGTCCTCGGGTTCCGCCATCCGGCCGATGCCCGCGTCGTCGCCCGTCAGTGCGCCCACCACCGGTCCGACCAGGTGCACGCCGCGCTCACGCAGGACGGCGACGTTGGCCCGGGTCGCGGGGTGCTCCCACATCTGCGGGTGCATCGCCGGTGCGACGACGACGGGCGCGTCGGTGGCGAGCAGCGTCGTGCCGAGCAGGTCGCTCGCCAGGCCGTTCGCCATCCGCGCCAGGGAGTCCGCGGTCGCCGGGGCCACCACGACCAGGTCCGCGCGACGACCGAGGGCGACGTGGCGGACCTCGGAGACGTCGTCCCAGACACTCGTGGTGACGGGGTTGCGGCTGAGCGCCTCGAGCGTCGGCAGGCCCACGAAGCGCAGCGCCCCCTCGGTCGGGACCACGTGCACCTCGTGTCCGCGCTTGACGAGGTCGCGGACCACGCCGACGGCCTTGTAGGCGGCGATGCCCCCGGTGATCCCCACGATGACGGTCAGGGTGCGCTCTGCTGCTGCGTTCACGTCGCTCACGCTACCGGGGGCACGTGCGAGGATCGACGGCATGTGCACCGTCGTCGTCCGCGTCGACCCCGGGTCCGTGTGGCCCGTCACCGTGCTCGCCCTGCGGGACGAGTCGCCCGAGCGGCCCTGGGACCCGCCGGCGGCGTGGTGGCCGGACCGCGACCCCGGGGTCCGCGGTGTCCGCGACCGTGCTGCCGGCGGTGCGTGGCTGGCGGCCTCGGACCGCGCCGGACTCGCGGTCGTGCTGAACCGCGGCGAGCCGGTGCCGACCGCCGACGGGACGTGGACGACCCGTGGCGTGGTGCCGGTCGACGCCGTCGCCGACGGCCTGTTGCCCGGAGACGACGGCACCCTGCCGACCACCCGCGCGTTCAACCTGGTGCGGGCGACCGCCGACGGCGCAGCGGTCTTGACCTGGGACGGCACGCGGGTCCGCACGACCGAGCTCGGCCCGGGTGTGCACATGGTGACGCACGGTGAACCGGACGACCCGTCGTCGCCGCGCATCGGCCGCTGGCTGGAGGCCTTCCGCGCGGTCGACGCCCCGGTCGGTCCGCCGGTGCTCGGGCCGTTCGACGAACTCCGCTCGGTGGACGCCGGCGACGACGCCGGGGACGGCTGGGGCGGGTGGTTCGGCGTCCTGGCCGAGTCCGCTGCGCTGCCGAGCGACCACCCCGACGCGATCCTCCGCGACGCCCACGAGGCCGAGGGGCACATGACCACGCTGTCGATCGTCGCCGCGGCGATCGGCGCGGAGCGCACGGTCCTCCAGCACGCCCGCCTGACCGAACCCGGTCGGCTGGACGGGTCCGTGGAGCTGCATCGCGCCTGACACGAGCGGCGCGCCGGACGTGCCACGGGCCTCCCGGCCACGCCCCGCGCCCGCGCACCGTGCGAGCCACGCCCCGCGCTCAGAGGGGCGGACGCGTCCCGGTGAGGTCCTCGGCGACGGCCCAGAGCGAGCGGGCGAGGTCCGCGCTCCGCGCCGAGCCGGGGATCGAGACGGCGGTCGTCGGTCCGGTCAGGCCGAAGGGGCCGGCTGGGCCGTAGTACGCGCCGCCGACCGCGTTCGGGCCGACCGCGGCGTAGAGCAGCGGCTCCGTGCCCTGCTCGACCGCCTGCGTGAAGGGGAGCGCACGGTTGCTCGACCGCACCGGCTTCGCACGGCCGAGTGAGCGGCCCGCCGACTGCAGGTTGGTGCGCGTGTAGCCGGGGTGCGCCGCGGTGCTGACCAGGGTGCGGTCCGCCTCGACGGTCAGCCGGTGCAGGTGCAGCGCGAGGAGCAGGTCGGCGAGCTTCGACTGGCCGTAGGCGCGCCAGCCGTTGTAGCCGCGTTCCCACTGCAGGTCGCCGAACCGGATCCGACCGGGGATCGCCGCGAGGCTCGACATCGTCGTGACCCGCGGCGCCTCGGCGCGGAGCAGCGACGGCAGCAGCAGGTTCGTCAGCGCGAACGGGCCGAGGAAGTTCGTGCCGAACTGGAGCTCGAAGCCGTCGACCGTCTCGAACCGCTGCGGTGGCGCCATGACGCCGGCGTTGTTGACCAGGACGTCGATCGGTCGGTCCTCGTCGACGATGCCCGCGGCGAAGCGGCGCACGCTCGCCAGGTCCGCCAGGTCGAGTTCGCGCACCTCGACGTCGGCCTGCGGGTGGGCGGCGCGGATCTCGGCCGCGGCGGCGTCGCCCTTCTCCGTGCTGCGGACCGCGACCACGACACTGGCGCCGGCGGCGGCGAGACGGGTCGCGGCTTCCTTCCCGGTGCCGCTGTTGGAGCCGGTGACGACGATCCTGCGTCCGGTCTGGTCAGGGAGCTTCGGCATGCGGGCGACCGTACACGCGGGCGCTGGCCGTGCCAGCCTGGCCGCGCTGGCCGTGCCGGCTGGCCGGATTGCCCCGGTCGTGGTAGGTTGATGCAAACGCATGGAAATGCGATCAGGAGGAACCATGAGCAACGCATTCGGCACCGACCGCCCCTCGGACGTGCCGCCGCCCGCACCCGAGCGGATCGGCCCCGTGCAGCTCGGCATCGACACCTTCGGCGACGTCACCGAACTCGCCGACGGCACGCTGCAGTCCGACGCGCAGAGCATCCGCGACGTCGTCGACCAGGCCGTCCTCGCCGACCAGGTCGGCATCGACTTCATCGGCGTCGGCGAGCACCACCGCGCCGACTTCGTGGTGAGCGCGCCCGAGGTCGTCCTCGCCGCGATCGCCGCACGCACCGAGCGCATCCGCATCGGCTCGGCCGTGACCGTGCTGTCCTCCGACGACCCGGTCCGCGTGTACGAGCGGTTCGCCACCGTCGACGCGATCTCGAACGGTCGTGCCGAGGTCATCCTCGGCCGTGGCTCGTTCACCGAGTCGTTCCCGCTGTTCGGCTACGAGCTGAGCGACTACGAGGTCCTGTTCGAGGAGAAGCTGCAGCTCTGGGCGGCCCTGCGCGGCGGCGACGCCGTCACGTGGTCCGGCACGAAGCGCGCCGGCCTGGTCGACCAGGACGTCTTCCCGAAGCTCGAGCACGGTGCGATCCCCACCTGGATCGGCGTCGGCGGCTCGCCGCAGTCGGTCATCCGCGCGGCGTCGTACGGCCTGCCGCTGTTCCTCGCCATCATCGGCGGGCAGCCGGCGCAGTTCGCCCCGTTCTCACGGCTGTACCGGCAGGCGCTCACGCAGCTCGACCTGCCGCAGCAGCCCATCGCGATGCACTCGCCGGGCTTCATCGCCGCGACCGACGAGGAAGCCGCCGAGCGCTACTGGCCGTACCACAAGGCCGTCACCGACCAGCTCGGTCGGGAGCGCGGCTGGCCGCCCCTCGACGTCGCGGGCTACCGTGCCGGCCTGTCCGCCGGCGGCTCGCTCTACGTCGGGTCGCCCGAGACGGTGGCGCGGAAGGTCGCCCGGAACATGCGGATCCTCGGTGCCTCGCGGTTCGACATGCGGTACGCGACCGGTCGCCTGCCGCACGAGGACATGCTGCGGTCGATCGAGCTCTACGGCACCCAGGTCGCGCCCCGCGTGCGCGAGCTGCTCGCCGAGCCCGTCCCCGTCCCGTAAGCGGTCGGCGCGGACGGCCGGGTCCCCCCCGCGAAAGCGACAGATCACCGCGGAACGTTCGCGGCGATCTGTCGCTTTCGGGAATCGGTCGGACGGGAGGCCCGGGTCGACTCCGTCGGTCCGGCTCACGGGGGCGCCGGGTACGGTCCACGGCATGCCGTCACGTCCCAGCACCCCTCCCGTCGAGCGCCGGTTCCGCGGTCGGATCATGGGCGTCGGGACCACCTCCGGCGTCCGGATCGTCGTCGGGATGTGGGACCGCTCGCCCTTCGGCGCGTTCACCGACGTGTTCCTGGAACTCCCCGACGGCACCAGCGTGCTGCTCGCGCCGGACGAGATCGTCGCCGCGTACGTCTCCGGCACCTACCGCTTCGACACCGTGTCCGTGGTCGACGTCCGGGCGCGACGGACGGCCCGCGGGCTGGAGCTCGACGCCGGCGCCCTGCAGGTCTCGGTCGACGTCGGCACGATCTCGCCGCTCGGACGCCTGCTCCGCATCGTGCCGAAGCCCGTCGCCCGCGATCCCCGCTGGCTCGCCGCCATCGACCCGATCGCCCGGCTCGTCGCACCCGGTTCCGGCACCGCCGGTTCGGCAGGGAACGGCCGGCGCGAGTACTACGGCGTGACCGGTGCGCACGACGTCACCGGTGTGCGCGGGACCTGGGCGGGGGAGCCCCTCGGAACGCTCGCGCCGCTCGACCCACCCGTCGCGTTCGGCTTCGCCTCGATGCCGCGGGTCCCGCAGGTCGTCGACGTCGAGACCACCATCCGCGAGCCCGCCTGAGCCTCGCCGACCCGTGCATGCGCATGATCCGCGCCGGACGGGGCGCGGGCCCTGCGAGCCGGCCACCCGCCCGTCCGGACGTGTCCGCGGGAGCCGGCGCGGGCCTCCCGGTCGGGGTGGTGCCGTCGCGTGCCGGACGCGCTCAGTGTGGAGGGGCACACTGGCGGGAACGGTACGGCCCCGCCGGACCCGCGGTCGAACGTCGGGACGGGTGGGGCGCACGACGCAAAGGAGCATCATGACCGACACGCAGACGGACCAGCGCGCCGCCATCTCGGACATCGTCCACGGCGCCCACACGGCACTGCTCACCACGGTGAGCGAGGACGGGAGCCTGCACGCCCGGCCCCTCGCCGTGCAGGACAAGACGTTCCACGGGACCCTGCGGTTCCTGGTGCAGGACGGCAGCGAGAAGGTCGAGGACATCGCTCGGAACCCGCACGTCAACGTCGCCATCGAGTCGCAGGGCGGGTACCTGTCCATCGCCGGGACCGCGACCGTGACGCAGGACGACTCGGTCGTCGACGAGCTCTGGTCCCCGTTCGCCGAGGCCTGGTTCCCCGAGGGGCGTCAGGACCCGTCGATCCGACTCCTCACCGTCGAAGGGGTCTCGGTCGAGTACTGGACCCAGGACACCGGCCCCGTCGGCAGCCTGGTGCAGATGTTCAAGGCCGCGCTCGGCAAGCAGAGCCAGCCGGACACCGGCGACCACGGGACCGTCGAGCTGTAGCGGCGCACGTCGGGCCAGGTCGGGGTCCGCGTCCGCGTCCGGGTCCGACGCCGAACGACGAACCCGTTGTCGTGCGACAGCAGGTTCGTCGTTCCGCGTCGGAACCGCCGCCCGAGCTGCCGTCGGCGACCGCTACGGAGGGCCGAGCAGCCAGAGCACCGCGACGAGCACCGGCTGCCCGGCCAGCGCCGCGGTGACGAACGTCCACCGCATCCAGGGCTTCGCGACGAGTTCCGGCGACCCGAACAACGGCGCCAGGGGCATCAGCAGCCGCGGGGTGGAGGCCATCGGCAGCGACACCGCGAAGATGTACAGCGCGTAGGCGGCCGAGTACAGCACGGTCGTCGACCCGAGCCGCTTCGTCGACCGGCGGAGCAGCCAGATCGGGAACCCGACCAGCAGGAACGCCACGATGAGGATCCCGCCGACGCCGAGCCAGCGTCCCGCGATGAGGAACCACGGCGACAGCGGCACGAAGTCCACGCGGCCGATGAAGTTCACCCACCAGGACATCTCGGTCTCGAGGTAGGCGTTCGGCGTCCCGGTCACGTGCGACGCGATGACGGGCCACGCGAGTCCCGCCGCGACCATCACGACGCCTGCGGCGACGACCTGCACCTGTTCACGGAGCGGGAACGTGTCGAGCACACGCCCGGTCTCACGGCGCGCCCGGACCCACCGCACCAGGGCGATGACCCCGAGCACGAGCGGGACGGCCAACGCCCCCGGACGGGTGAAGGCGGCGGCGACCCCGAGCACGGTGAGCAGCCCGTACCGCCGACGTTCCAGGGCCAGCAGCGCGCCGAACGTGAGCGCGAGGAACATGCTCTCCGCGTAGCCGACCTGCAGCAGGAACGACAGCGGACCGCACGTGAAGAAGAAGACCGCCCACATCGCCGCGGCGTTGCCCGCGCGGTCACGGACGAGGCGGTGCAGCAGGTAGGTCGCCAGCAGGCCGGCGAGGACGGAGATGAGCGGTGCGCCGACGGTGAACGGCAGCCCGGTCGAGGCGGTGAGCATCCGGATCGTGAACGGGAAGGCCGGCAGGAAGGCCCAGGCGTTCTGGGCCACGTTGCCGAGGGCGTCGACCGGCAGCACGTCGGGGTAGCCGTGCAACGAGATCTGCTCGTAGTACTGCCCGTCCCAGGCGGTGAGGAACGCCGTGAAGCCGTGCTCGTTGCCCCAGATGGCGTTGTCCGGCATCGCCCTGCCGATGAGCGGGTACGCGAGCGCCAGCCAGAGCGTCGACACGATCCGGCCGCCGGTCCAGACGAGCAGCACGGCCGCCCACGCCGGCAGCGAGGTGACGGTGTCGAGTGCGCGGCGCCGTCCGCTCGCGGCGGTCCCGGTGACCGCGCCGTCCAGCCGGCTCACGCGCGCGCTCGGCGGCGTTCGGGCAGGGAGGACGGCACCCGGCCAGGGTAGTCGCCCTCCACCTGGGTGATCGGTGCGGCACCCCGGACGGGAGGCACGCCACGCGTTCTGCAGTGCGGAAAGCGTCGGTCGCGTGGTCGGCGCCACCGCACGGCCTCCGCCTAGCCTGGAGTCTCCGCCGACGACCGACGAACCCAGGAGCAACCGTGCCGAACCCCACCGCGCCGAAGACCGCCATCGTGACCGACGACGCCCCGAAGCCCGCCGGACCCTACAGCCAGGGCATCGTCGCCAACGGCTTCATCTACACCGCCGGGTTCGGCCCGCAGGACCCCGCCACCGGCGCGATCGCCGACGACGTTGCCGGACAGACCGCCCAGGTGCTGGCCAACGTCGCAGCGGTCCTCGCCGAGCACGGTGCCACCCTCGACGACGTCGTGAAGTCCACGGTGCACCTCGAGCACTCCGACCGCGACTTCCCGGCCTTCAACGAGGAGTACGCGAAGCACTTCTCGCAGCCGTACCCGGTCCGCACGACCGTGCAGTCGCACCTCGCGAACATCCTGGTCGAGATCGACGTCGTCGCGGTGCTGCCCAGCGCCTCGTGACGACCGGGCAGGCTGTGTGAAGCCTCACCGGCCCCCGGTGCCTGCTGCTCCCTGCTCGTGGTCGATCCGACCCGGACGGCGACGCAGCCCGGCGCCGGGGGTCGCGTGCGTCAGGCCACCGTCGACGAGCACGGGGACGCCGGCGACGAGGACGTCGTCGATGCCCTCGGCCAGGCGCATCGGTTCGTCGTAGCTCGACCGCGCCGCCACCCGATCGGGATCGACGACCACCAGGTCCGCGACCGCCCCGACCGCCACCGAGCCGCGTCGGCCGAGCCCGAGTCGCTCGACGGCGGTCGTCGACAGGTGCCGCGAGGCCTCGCACCACGTCAGGAGCCCGGTGCGCGCGAAGTCCTGCAGGTAGCGGGCGAACGTGCCGTACGCCCGGGGGTGCGGGTGCGTGCCCACGAAGATGCCGTCGGACCCGGCCGTGTGCCCGGGCAGCCGGAAGAGCGGCGCGAGGTCGTCGGCGGTCCGGGGTCGGGGCACGCGCATCACGGCGGTGACCTGCAGCGCCGAGTCGACCAGGACGTCGAGCGCCAGGTCGACCGGATCCGTCCCGGTCGCCTCGGCGGCGTCGGCCAGGGTCCGTCCCTGCAGCGCGTGGAACTCGGCGGCGGGCACGTGCGACAGCGTGATCTGCTCGGCCCACCCGGTGCCGAGGTCGGCGCGGGACAGCACGCGGTCGAGCACGGCGGCACGGACCGCGGCGCGACCCCCGTCGTCGGCGATCGCGTGGGCGAGGTCCTCGGTGCCGGGCCGGGCGAGGGCCGCGGGCAGGAGCAGCATCGACAGGATCGTGCAGCCGCGCGAGTACGGGTAGGCGTCGAACGACATCGGGGCGCCCTCGGCCTCGAGCGCGGCGAGTGCGGTCACCGCGAGGTCGACGGGGGCGTGCAGGTGGGAGACGTGCGCCCGGACGCCCGACCCACGCACGATGGCGGCGATCTCGTCGAGGCCGGCCCGGGCGTTGCCCTCGTACCCACCGCGCATGTGCGAGACGTACAGGCCGTCGACGGCGGCGACCTCGGTGCAGAGCGCCGCGAGCTCGGCGGTGTCGGCGAACAGGCCGGGGACGTAGTCGAGACCCGTCGCCAGACCGACCGCTCCGTCCGCGAGGCCGTCGCGCACGAGCTCGCGCATCGCCGCCAGCTGTGCGCTGTCCGCCGGCCCCGGGTCGTCGCCCAAGACCTGGTGACGGACCGTGCCGGCGGGGACGAGCGTCGCGACGTTGATCGGGGTGGTGCCGTCGTAGGTCGTCAGCAGCCCGTCGACCCCGCCACCCCGGTACGACGGGTGGGGGCCGTCGATGGCGGCGAAGTACGTGTCGGCGTACGAACCGTCGCCAGGGGCCGGCCCGACACCGTCCTGTCCGGTCACGATCGTGGTCACGCCCTGCCGCAGGAGGGCGAGCTGCACCCCCTCGTCGAACACGAGCGAACCGGCGTGCGAGTGCGCGTCGACGAAGCCCGGCAGCACCAGTCGGCCGTCGCAGTCGATCACGTGCGCGCCGACGGGGGCGTCCGGGTCCGGGCCGAGGGCGCGGATCGCGGCGTCGGCGACGAGGACGTCGGCGCGCACCGGAGCGCCGTCCACGCCGAGCACGGACCCGCCGCGGAGCAGGACCGGACCGCCGGTGGTGCCCCCCGGGACGGTCATCGGTCGAGCGCCGCGACGAGGCGGCCGGCCCGCGCACGCAGGGCGTCGAGGTCGCCCGAGGTCAACGCGTCGCCGACGAGCGGGGAGCCGAGTCCGACGGCGACCGCGCCGGCGGCCAGGTAGTCCGGGGCGTCGTCGACACCGATGCCGCCGGTCGGGATGACGTCGACGAAGTCGAGCGGCGCCAGGACCTGCCGCAGGAACGCGGGGCCGCCGAGCTGCGCCGCCGGGAACACCTTCACTGCACGGGCGCCGAGCTGCCAGGCGCGGACGATCTCGGTCGGGGTCGCGGCGCCCGGGTACCACCCGAGGCCGCGCTCGTGCGCCCGCTCGCCGAGTTCGGCGTCGAGGTGCGGGCTCACCGCGAACGAGGCTCCGGCCGCGGCGGCCTCGTCGAGTTGGCGGACGTCGAGCACGGTGCCGACGCCGATCGACGCCGCGGAACCGTACCGCTCGACCGCCCAGGCGATGCCCTCGCGCCACCGCGGGGTGTTCGTGGTGATCTCGATGGCCGTCACGCCGGACTCGACCAGGGTGGCGACGACGTCCTCGACGTGGTCGCCGGTGCCGCCGCGGAGGATCGCGATCGCCGGACCGGCCTGGTGGCGGTGCCGCGCACCGGCGTGCTGCTCGGTGCTCGTGGTGTCGTTCGTCATGGTGCGCTTCCTCGAGTGGTGGTTTGCGGCGGGCACGGCGTCAACGGTCGACGCGGTCGTGCACGGCGTGGTCGGTGTCCGACGGGTCCGGAGCGTGGTGCAGTGCCTCGGGGTCCGGGCGGCGCCAGTCGCTCTCGACGGTGCAGGCGAGTGCGCCGGCGTCGGCGGCTCGGTCGAGTGCCTCGGCAGCATCCGCTCCGCCCAGGCTCGCCGCGAGCCACCCCGCGACGAAGGCGTCACCGGCACCGACCGGGTCGACGACGCGCACCGGGGTCGCGGGTCGCCGGAGGAACACGCCGTCGATCGACGCCACCGCGCCGCGGGAGCCGAGCTTGACGACCGCGCGGCCCCGTCCCAGTGCGGCGAGCTCGTGCGCGAGCGATTCCTCGTCGTCGTCCTGCTCGTCACGGCCGAGCACGAGCCGTGCCTCGTCGTCCCCGGCGAAGACCACCGTGGAACGGGCGGCGACGGCCCGGTACCGGTCACGTGCAGCGTCGGCGCCGATGAGCTTCGGTCGGTGGTTGACGTCGAAGGACACCGGCACGCCAGCGGCGGACGCCCGGTCGAGGGCTGCGGTCACGGTGTCCCGCGCGGACTCGGAGAGCGCGAGGGTGATGCCCGTGACGTGCACGAGCGCCGCCGTCTCGACGATGCTGCCGGGCAGGTCGGTCGCCGTCAACGCCGACCCGGCCGAACCCCGGCGGTGGTAGGTGACCCGCGTGCGGCCGTCGAGCAGCCGCTCCTTCATCATGATGCCGGTGGAGCGTTCGGCGTCCGGGACGGCGAGGACGTCGACGCCTTCGTTCCCGATGTCGGCGGTGACCCGGTCGCCGGCGGGGTCCGTGCCGACCCGACCGAGCCACGTGGCCGGCACCCCGGCGCGGACCAGACCGATCGCGACGTTGCTCTCGGCTCCGCCGGTGTCGACCCGCATGTGCTCCAGGTCCGGCACCGCACCGACGTCGCGCCCGGTCAGGAGCAGCATCGTCTCGCCGAACGTCAGCACCGAGCCGGTCACCGGGCACTCCGCGCGAGTGCGAGCCGCGCCGACGAGGACCCCAGCGCGACCGAGATCTCGTGCGCGGTCCGCACGACGCCGTCGCCGAGTTCGCGGACCGCGGCTGCGGGGAACCGCGACGCGAGCCCCGAGATGCTCATCGCGCCGACCACCTGGTTCGCGTGGTCGAACACCGGGGCGGCGACGCACCGGATGTCCGGTTCGTTCTCGCGGTCGTCGATGCCGTACCCGCGACCGTGTGTGCGGTCGACCTCGTGCCGCCAGCGGTCGTCGTCGGTGATGGTGTGCTCCGTCATGACCTGGGCCGGTTCGGCGAGCACGCGGTCGAGCAGCTCCGGTTCGCCGAACGCGACGATCGCCTTGCCGGAGGCGGTGTTCCGCATGGGCAGGCGGTTGCCGATGCGCGACCCCATCCGCACCGTGCCGCGGGTCTCGACCTTGTCGACGTAGACGATGTCGGTGCCGTCGGGCACCACGAGGTGGCACGTCAGCCCGGTCTGCTCCGCGGTCCGGCGCAGGAACGGTGCGGCGGCGGAGCGCAGGTCGATGCCCTCGAGGTAGCTCTGCCCGAGCAGCAGGGCGCCGAGCCCGAGCGTGAACCCGGCGTCCGGGGTGCGGCGCAGCAGGTCGTTCTCGAGCATCGGGGCGGTCAGCCGGAGCACCGTCGACTTCGACGTGCCGAGCTCGTCGGCCAGCACGGACAGGCTCACGGACACCGCGCCGCTGCGGGTGCGGTCGGCGATGCAGTCGAGCAGGCGGAGCCCGCGGCGCAGCGACAGCGCAGCGTTGCGCGCGGGTCCGTCGCCGTCCGTCGGCGCCGGGACAGCCGTGGTCGCGCGCATCAGAACCACGTCGCGATCGTCCGGAGCACGGTGTCGTCGTCGGCGAGGACGTGCACCTGCCGCCACTTGTCGAACACCGTGCAGGGGTGCGAGATCCCGAACACGACGACGTCGCCGGGCGTGAGCTCGGGGGCCCCGTCCGCCAGCGCGAGGTAGCAGTGCTGGTCGTCGAGGCGGGTGACGGTGACCGCCCCGGGTAGTGGGACGACCTGCGCGGCGCCCGCCGTGCCTCCTGGCCGGACCGCCCGCACGATCGGCAGCCCTTCGTCGAAGGAGATGTCGCGCTTCCCGACCGCGACGAGGGCGAGCCCGGGCTCGGGGCAGGACGTGACGCGTCCCCACACCTCGATCGCGGCGACGAGCGATCCCTCGGCCGGGTGCCGGCCGAACGGCGTGCGCTCGGCGTAGAAGCCGTCGTCGTGGGTCAGGTACGCACCCGAACGCAGCAGCACGTCGAGGTCGTCCGTGCGTCGTGCGACGGCGTCGACGACGGCGTCGAACCAGGCGCTGCCGCCCATGCTGAGGAGCCCGCGACCGTCGACGAGCCCGCGGACGTCCTCGGCGACGTCGAGCACGCCGTCGACGTACTCGCGCGCAGCGTCGACGCCGGGCAGCCCGCCTTCGTACCCGGAGACACCGCGGAGCGCGAGCCCGGCGTCGTGGGCGAGGCGCGCGAGGGCACGCGCGTCGTCAGAGGAGCGGACCCCGGTGCGGCCGCCCGGGAACCCGAGTTCGACCAGGACGTGCAGCTCGCCGCCGACAGCCCCCTGTGCGGCGACCGCGGCGGCGACACCCGCTGCGGAGTCGACGTAGCAGAGGACGTCGGCGTCTGGGTCGACCGTGCGCCGGGACGCGAGCCAGGCGAGGCCCGCGGGGTCGAGGACCTCGTTCGCGACGAGGATGCGGTGCACGCCGTGCTCCCACGCGACCATCGCCTGCTGGACGGACGCGACCGTGACGCCCCAGGCCCCGGCGTCGATCTGCCGCGCGGCGAGGTCCGGCGCCATGTGGGTCTTCATGTGCGGCGCGAACAGCAGGCCGTGGCGGTCGACGTAGGCCTGCATGACGGCGGTGTTGCTCGCCAGGGCGGACTCGCGCAGGGTCATCACGGGCAGGTGGGCGTGGTCGAGGACGTGGTGCGGCGTGCTCGCTGTCGGATCCCAGGCGCCCTTCGTGGTCACGGTCCCGGTTCCGGCCACGGTCCCGGTCGTCGTGTCGGCGTCGGTCATCGGTGGGCCTCCTGTCGTCGCGCTGCCCCCACGCTCCCGCTCGGCGGACCGCCGGGGCAACGCGCTGGTGCGCATCATTCTGCAATGCACAACCAGGCGGCGGAAGCTCGCGACGCGGATCGTCGCGTGACGCCGCGGTGGGCATAGCCTTTGACGCGACATGGCGACGATGACGACGACACCCAGACGACGGACGGGCAGCACGGCGGTCGCCGTGCTCGTGGCGGGCACCTTCTTCATGGAGCTCCTCGACGGCACGATCCTGGCGACCGCAGCACCGGCGATGGGACGCGACCTCGGCGTCGACTCCGCCGCCGTCGGCGTCGCGATCACCGCCTACCTGGTCACACTGGCGGTCTTCATCCCCGTCTCGGGCTGGCTCACCGACCGGATCGGGTCCCGCACGGTCTTCGCGGGCGCGATCGCCCTCTTCACGATCGCGTCGGCGCTGTGTGCGATGTCGACCGGCCTCGTCGACCTGACGCTCTGGCGCATCCTGCAGGGGCTCGGCGGTGCGCTCATGGTGCCCGTCGGCCGGCTCGTGGTGCTGCGGAGCGCCGGCCGCGAGCAGCTCGTCACGGCCATCGCGATCCTGACCTGGCCGGCGCTGGCCGCACCGATCATCGCCCCGTTCATCGGCGGCGTGCTCGTCGACACCCTCACGTGGCACTGGATCTTCCTGATCAACATCCCGCTCGGCGTCATCGCGTTCGTCGCCGCGCTCGTGCTCGTCCCGCAGGAGCGCGCGGCGCAGCGCGTGCCGTTCGACTGGTTCGGGTCGTTGCTGGCGTGCTTCGGCCTCGGGTCGCTCGTCGTGATGGCGTCCCTGCTCGCGCTCGACGTCATCCCGGTCCTGGCCGTCATCGTGTCCGGCGTCGTCGGAGCCGTCTGCTGCTGGTTCGCGATCCGGCACTTCCGCCGGGCACCGCACCCGATCATGGGGCTCGAGGCGTTCCGGCTCGAGACCTTCCGGGTGTCGCACGCCGGCGGCAGCCTGTTCCGGCTGGCGGTCTCCGCGGTGCCGTTCGTGCTCCCGCTGCTGTTCCAGGACGCCTGGGGCTGGAGTGCCGTGCTCGCCGGGTCCGCCGTGCTGTGGGTCTTCGTCGGCAACCTCGGCATCAAGCCGATGACGACCCCGTTCCTGCGCTGGTTCGGGTACCGCCCGGTGATCATCGTGTCGAGTGCCGTCGCGGCGCTGACCGTCGTCGCGATGGCGTTCATGACCGAGGACACCCCGTTCTGGCTGCTGGCCGTGCTGCTCGTCGTCAGCGGAGCCGCCCGTTCCGTCGGGTTCACGGCGTACAACACCATCGCCTTCGCCGACGTCGAGCAGGCCGACATGACGCCCGCGAACACCCTCTCGTCGACGCTGCAGCAGACCGCCGCCGGCTTCGGCGTCGCCGTCGCCGCGGTCGTCATCCGTGCGGCCGGTGGGCTCGGAGGCGACGGCCCGTACACCGTCGCGTTCTGGGTCATCGCGGCGCTGCTCGCCGTCGCGTGCGTCGAGGGCATCCTGATGAGCCGCACAGCGGGGGACACCGTCCGCCCCGCCCGCCGGATCCGCGCCTGATCCGTCCCACACCGCGCAGCGCTGCCGGTTCCGCGCGGCCGCGCGCACGCCCCGCGGGCCTGTCCGTTTCCGTCACGGTCACACGCGCGAAACCCGACAGGCGTTACAGTCTCAGCATCCGTTTGCGAACGCCGAGTACGGTTACCGCGGCAGGGTGACCCGGACCACCCGGACAGGAAGGCAGCATGGCCGCGCCAGAACAGCAGAGCACGATCGCCACCGACGCAGGCGTGCCGCCCACTGCCCTCCGGGTCGTCAGCTACAACCTCCGCGAGCACACCGCGAACGGTGAACTCGCCGCCCTGGCCGAGGCCTCCGACGCCGACGTCATCTGCGTGCAGGAGTGCGACAGCAACGACCTGGCGCCGTCGATCGGCGGGCTCTCCCTCGCCGCGTCGACCCGTACGAACCGCCTCGGACTCGCCATCTACAAGCGTGACGACCGCTTCGAGGTGCAGGACTTCAGCATCCACTCGCTGCAGAAGTCCCTGCACGACCGGGTCCTCGCGCCCGCGCACGAGCGGCTCATCGCCATGCACCTGCGCGACAACGAGGCCGACGCCGAGGTCGTCGTCGCCTCGTTCCACGCCTCACCGCTGACCGCGACGAACTCCCTGCGCCGCAAGCAGATCGAGGCGGCGCACCAGTTCCTGCGCGAGCTGGCGAAGGACGTCCCCGCCGTCATGGTCGGCGACTTCAACTACCCCTGGTTCCAGACGAACCTGCGTCGCAAGATCGAACAGCACGGCTTCGCGCTGTCGCTCTCCGACCAGCCGACCTACCTGCGCTACCGCAAGTTCACGGGCCACTTCGACTTCGCGACGAGCGTCGGGCTGCACATCGCCGGGGTCGAGACCCTGCCGGCGGGCATCTCCGACCACCGTCCGATCCTGGTGCGCGCGCACTACGAGCACCCCGGAGCGACCGGCACCGTCGAGACCGTCGAGTCCCCGGCCGCCTGACCCGAGCCGCGCGCCCGCGCCGCTCGCCCCGCCCCGCCCCGCCCCGCCCCGCTCGCCCCCGAGGTTCCAAAATCTCGGAATCTCGGCGTTCGCAGCGGGCGTTCGTGGAACCTCGGCGGATCGCGTGCGGCGAGTCGTGGAACCTCGGCGACCGGGACCGGGCGGGGACGGCGTCGAGCGGCGACCAGGACCCGTCCCGTCCGGGCCGCCCGGCCCGCTGCCGCGACACTCCGAGATTTCGGAACCTCGAGGGCCCCAGCGTGCGTCCGTGGAACCTCGGCAGATCGCTCGCGGCGCGTCGTGGAACCCCGGCGGACGTGAGCGGCGCGTCGTGGAAGCCGGTGACCGCTCGGCGGACGACGCGGGGCGCGCCCGCAACGCGGCAACGCACTGGAGGCCCGGTGCCGGTTCCAGGAACCGGCACCGGGCCTCCAGGCAGTCACGTCCACGGCACGTGCCGAGCTCGCAGCACACGCCGCGCGGGACGCGCCCGCGTCAGCGACGCAGGGTCGCGCGCGCCAAGCGGTTGCCGACGAACTGGCCGAGCTGCACGATGACGACGATCGCCGCCACCGACACGTAGACGATCCACCAGTCGTACCGCTGCGAGCCGTAGGTGATCGCGTACTCGCCGAGTCCTCCGCCACCGATCAACGCACCCTGCGCCGTCATGTCGACGATGCCGATGTAGATGAAGGTGTAGCCGAGGATGAGCGGCCCGAGGCCCTCCGGGATGAGGACGGTCAGCAGGATCGAGACCGGGTGTGCGCCCGACGCCCGCGCCGCCTCGACGACGCCGGGGTCCACCGCGAGCAGGTTCTGCTCGACGATGCGCGACACCGCGAAGGCCGCTGCCAGCGAGATCGCGAACGTCACCGCGGGGACACCGATGGTGGTCTGCACCACGACGCGGGACAGCGGGGCAATCGCGGCGAGGAAGATCACGAACGGGATCGGCCGGACCAGGTTCACGACGACGTTGATGATCGTGTACGCGGTGCGGTTGCCCAGCAGGTTGCCCGGTCGGGTCGCGTAGAGCAGCAGTCCGAGGGCGAGTCCGATGATCCCGGCGATGACGAGCGACACGAGCGACATCACGATGGTGTCGCGCATGGCGGCCAGGAAGACGTCGAACGTGTCGATCACGCTCTGGAACGAGTTGTTCACGCTGCTGCCTCCTCGTCGGTCGTGACCCCGTCGGCGCGCAGGGCGGCGACGGCGCTGTCGACGGCGTCGGGCGCACCAGCACCAGCACCGGCACCAGCACCAGCACCAGCACCCCCGCCAGCACCAGCACCAGCACCCCCGCCGGCGGTCAGCTCGTAGGTGAGCGACCCGATCCGACGCTCGCGGATCTCGCCGACCCCGCCGTAGACGAGCTCGGCGGTGACCCCGGCGGACCGGAACACGGCATCGATCCGGTTCTGCAGCCCGGCCTCGTCGGTGATCTGCACGGTCACCAGGCGCCCGGGGTGCCGTTCGCGCAGGCGAGCGAGCGTGTCCGGAGACGGGCGGTCGTGCAGCGCGGTGCGGACGAACCGCTGCGCAGCACCCGTCTTCGGGGCGGAGAACACGTCGTAGACGTCCCCGACCTCGACGACGCGTCCCTGCTCCATCACGGCGACGCGGTCGGCGATCTGGCGGACGGCGTCCATCTCGTGCGTGATGACGATGATGGTGACGCCGAGTTCCTTGTTCACGCGGCGGAGCAGCCCGAGGACCTCGGAGGTGGTCTCCGGGTCCAGGGCGCTGGTGGCCTCGTCGGCGAGCAGCAGGTCGGGTGACGCTGCGAGCGCGCGGGCGATCCCGACGCGCTGCTTCTGCCCACCGGACAGCTGCTCCGGGTAGGCGTGGGCGCGCTCGAGGAGCCCGACGAAGTCGAGCAGTTCCGCGACACGACGGTCGCGTTCGTCCTTCGGCACGCCGGCGACCTTGAGCGGGTACGCGACGTTGCCGGCGATGGTGCGGGACCGGAACAGGTTGAACTGCTGGAAGATCATCCCGATGTTGCGACGCGCCAGACGGCGGTCCCGCTCGGGGATCGCCGTCAGTTCCTTGCCAGCCACGGTGACGGTCCCGGAGCTGGGGAGCTCGAGTGCGTTCACCAGCCGGACCAGGGTGGACTTGCCGGCACCGGAGTACCCGATGACGCCGAGGACCTCTCCCTGGTGCACGTCCAGGGAGACGTCCTCGACGGCCACCACGGTCTCGCCGGTGTCGGCGCGGCGGTAGTGCTTCGAGACGCCGCGGAGTTCGACGAGGACCGGCACTACTCCGCTGCCGCCTTCGCGTCCGACTCGACCGTCGCGAGCTCCTTCTGCAGCGAGGCCGCGCTCTCGTCGCTCGGGACGGCGTCCGGGTAGTCCTTCGCGAAGATCTTCTGCACGGCGTCGTCCTGGAACAGCTCCGCCAGGTCGAGGTACGTCTTGTTGTCCTTATCGGCGTCGCGGACGGCGAAGACGTTCACGTACGGGGCGGCCGAGGCGCTCTTCGGGTCGTCCTGGAAGATCGCGTCCTTGGTGTCGAGACCGGCCGAGGTGGCGTAGTTCACGTTGACGATCGCTCCCTCGACGGAACCCTGCTGCAGGGCGTTGGCGGTCTGCGAGGCGTCGAGCGTCTGCACGTCGACCTTGTGCGAGGTGATGTCGGCCGTCGTCGAGAAGGCGTTGCCGCCGTCCTTGAGCTCGAGCAGGTCAGCGGCCTGCAGGACCAGGAGCGCACGCGCCTCGTTGATGGCGTCGTTCGGGATCGCGACCTTCGCGCCGTCCTCGAAGTCGGCGACGTCGGAGACCTTCGTCGAGTACAGCGGCAGCGGGTAGACGGCCGTCGCGCCGATCGGCTGCAGGTCGTCGTCCGAGGTGACGTTGTAGTTCGCCAGGTACTGGATGTGCTGGAACTGGTTGATGTCGATCTGCTCGTCCTTGAGCGCAGGGTTCGGCAGCGAGTAGTCCGAGAAGTTCTGGAGCTTCACGGTGACGTTGAGCTGCTCCTTGGCGGCCTTCACGTACGTGTTCCAGTAGGGCAGCGACTTGTCCGAGACACCGATGGTGACGGTCTTCGGCGCAGCGTCACCGGCGGCAGCGCCACCGCTGTCGCCACCGGAGCGCACGACTCCGACGATGACGGCGACGACGATCGCCACGACGACGATGACGGCGGCGATGATCCAGCCGATCGGGCGCTTGCCCTTCGGCTTCTCGGGCAGTGCGGGGGCTGCGGACATGCTGGTGCTCCTCGTGGGCCGTGCTGTGCGGGGGAGCCGCGGTGGTCCGCGGCGTGGAGTCGAGTGTGACGGGAGCGAGTCCACGGTGCGAGTTCCGTTCCGCCGTGTTACATCGCCGTCACGGGGTCCCTTGGTTCACTCGGTACGTGCGCAGCATCGAACTCGTCCTCGACGGCCCCTCGGACGCTGTGGTCCGGGCGCTCTGGCAGACCCTCGTCGCCGCGGAGCTGCCGAGCCTCGGCCACTCGGGCACGAACGACCCGCACGTCACGCTTGTGGCCGGCGAGGCCCTGCCCGTCCCGCCGGACCTCGACGTCGCGGTGCCCGAGACCGTGCGTGTCGCCGGCGTCCTGCTCTTCCCCGCCGGCCCCGGTCGGCACGTGCTCGGCCTCGGCGTGGTCGTCGACGAGCCACTGGCCCGCTTCCACCGTGCGCTCGTCGCCGCCGCTCCGGGATCGCTCGAGTCGTCGCGACCCGGCCACTGGGCGCCGCACGTCACCCTCGCTCGCCGCATCCGCGACGTCGACCTGCCCGCGGCGCTCCGCGTCCTGGCCGCGGACGCACCCCTGCCCGAGGTGCTCACCGTGGGCGGTCTCCGCCACTGGGACGGGGATGCGAAGGTGGTCACCCGCCTGCAGTGAGGGCCGTGGCGGACCGGCACCGGGCCTCCCGGAGCGCAGCAGGGCTGGACGGGAGGCCCGGGTCAGGCCCGCAGGACCCGCTCGCCGAACGCGGATGCGAACGTCCGGTCCGGGTCGGCTCGTGCGATCAGGTCGCGGACGTCCGCCACCCGTGGGTACAGCTCCGCGATCGCGTCGCCGTCGAGCGAGCTCATCTTCCCCCAGTGCGGTCGCCCGCCGAACGGCGCCAGCCGCGCCTCGAGGTCGGGCAGCAGCGCGGCGACCGCCTCCGGGTGCTTCTGCCAGGTGAACGCGATGCAGAGCACGTCCTCGCCCTGGGTCGGGCTCAACCAGAGCTCGTCGGCGGCCATCGTCCGGAGCTCGCACACGTGCAGGTGCGGCTGGATGCGGTCGGCGAGTCCGCGCAGCGCGTCGAGTGCCGCCGCCGCGTGCCGGAGCGGGACGAAGTGCTCGCTCTGCACCTCGGACCCGTGGCTCGGTACGGACTCGATCGGGAAGTGCGGCAGCCGGTCCCACCACGGTCCCACCGAGCCGTCACGCGCCGTGTGGTGGCCGTCGCCGGGGGAGCCGGGCAGCCGGAGTGCGCCGAACAGGTCGTCCGGCACGGGGACGTCGTCGGCACCGGCGGGCACCCGGGACTTCACGAGTGCCTCGCTGACCTCGTCGCCGAACACCGTGTAGGCGCACACCGAGTACCCGGCGGCGTGGACCTCGGCGACGTGGTCGGTGAACGTGCTCCACGGGAACGGTCCGTACGAGTCCTGTCGCATCCGGTACGTGGGCTCGAGGTCGAGCGTGACGCGGGTCACGATGCCGAACAGCCCGAGGTGCAGGACGGTGCCGGGGAACGCCGGGTCGGCGCGGTCGACGGTCCGGAGCGAACCGTCGGGACCGAGCAGTTCGAGGGACCGGACCGCGGTGGTGAGCGAGCCGAGGGTGGTGCCGGAGCCGTGGGTGCCGGTGGCGACCGCGCCGCCGACGGAGATGTGCGGGAGCGACCCCATGTTGTGCAGCGCGAACCCGGCGCGGTCGAGGTCGGGGGCGACGTCGCCGTAGCGGGTGCCGGCGCCGAGCGTCGCGGTCCGCCGGTCGGGGTCGACGACCAGGTCGGTCGGGATGGCGGTCAGGTCGAGCAGGACCCCCGGGGCGTCGGCGGAGTCGTTGAACGAGTGCCGCGTGCCGAGTCCGTGCACCCGGGGGGAGCGGGCGACGACCTCGGCTGCCTCGTCGATCGAGGCCGGACGCACGACCCGCTCGGCCGTGTAGGTGACCGTGCCGGACCAGTTCAGTTCGCTCGCCGTCGACCGCATGCCGCCCACGATGCCACGAGGACCCGTGGGCGGCACCGCGGTCAGTGCACGGGCGGGGGCGTCGGCGCGCCCTCAGGCACCGCCGGGCGGGTGACGAAGACCGACGCCAGGATGCCGAACAGCGAGATCACCGCGCCGACCAGGAACGCGGTCTTCACGCCGGAGGCGGTCGCAGCTGCCACGGCGTCCGCCCCGGCACCGGTCGCTGCGGTGGCGGCGCCGATCGTGAGCAGGGTGACGAACAGGGCGGTGCCGGCGGCTCCGGCGAGCTGCTGCGCCGTGCCGAGGACGGCGCTGCCGTGCGAGTAGAGCTTCGGGGGGAGTCCGCCGAGCGCCGCCGTGAACAGCGGGGTGAAGGTGAGCGCCAGGCCGATGCTCAGCACGACGTGCGCCCCGAGGACGAACCACACGCTGGTGTCCACGCCGACCGTGGAGAGCGCCCAGAGCACCGCGCTGACGATGATCGAGCCGGGGATGAGCAGCACGCGCGG
This sequence comes from Curtobacterium sp. PvP017, assembly GCF_054060195.1. NCBI lineage: Bacteria > Bacillati > Actinomycetota > Actinomycetes > Micrococcales > Microbacteriaceae > Curtobacterium > Curtobacterium sp. PvP017. The sequence goes on along the minus strand of NZ_JBSSCY010000001.1, from coordinate 538,488 downwards.
GCCGCGACGGTCGTAGATGCGCCCGACGATGGGGGAGAGGAGCCCCATGAGCAGCCCGCCGGGGAGCAGCAGCAGTCCGACGTTCAGGACCTCGAGCCCGAGGACGCGCTCCAGGTAGATCGGCAGCAGGATGAGCGTGCCGAACATCGCCATGAAGCTCAGCGCCATCGCGACGATCGGGACGGTGAAGCCGCGGGTCTGGAAGGTGCGCAGGTCGAGCAGGGCGCTGTCGGTGCGCTGCAGGCGGGTCTGGCGGACGATGAACAGCGCCAGGGCGACGGCACCGACGACGAGCGCGGTGACCGGGACGAACAGGCCGGTGGTGCCGGCCTCGCCGATGCTGGACAGGCCGTAGACGATCCCACCGAACGCGAACGCCGACAGGATCACCGAGAACACGTCGAGCGGTGCCCGGCGGGGCGTCGAGACGTTGCGGACCTTCACCATGCCGAGGATGAGCGCGGCGATCGCGATCGGCAGGACGAAGCCGAACAGCCAGCGCCAGTCGAACGCGTTGAGGATGAGCCCGGAGATCGTCGGGCCGATGGCCGGCGCGACCGAGATGACGATCGAGATGTTGCCCATGATGCGGCCGCGGTGGGCAGGGTCGACGAGGGTGAGCACGGTCGTCATCAGGAGCGGCATCATGATCGCGGTGCCGCTCGCCTGGACGATGCGGCCGACGAGCAGCAGCGTGAACCCGGGTGCGAGCAGGGCGATCAGGGTGCCGGCCGAGAACAGGCCCATCGCCCAGACGAAGACGGGCCGGGTGTTGAACCGCTGCAGCAGGAACCCGGTGATCGGGATGACGACCGCCATCGTGAGCAGGAAGCCGGTGGTCAGCCACTGCCCCGTCGCCGCACTGATGCCGAGGTCGTCCATCAGCCGCGGCAGGGCCACGCCCATGATCGTCTCGTTGAGGATGACGACGAACGCGGAGACGAGCAGCAGCCCGATCACGAGTCGGGTCTCGGCAGCGGTCGGTTGCGAGACGCTTCCCGTGCGGGGGGCGGAATCGACGGCCTGGGTCATGCGGGAGCTCCTGGTGGATCACGACTGGTGGAACGAGGTGGCGCGGGACGCGCAGACAGGGCAACCGCCTGAGTGGATTCGATTATTCCGCTTCGCGCCGACATCCGCAGGTGAACGGTCGGCGCGACCGGGTCAGTGCAGGATCGCGAACCCGTCGGCGTCGCCGTGCGGCACGACGGGCCGGAGCTCGACGTCGGTCACGGTGGCTGACGGCGGTCCGCTCCGCAGGCACTCCATCAGCGTCTCCACGGCGACCGACGGCCCCTCGGCCTCGACCTCGACGGTGCCGTCCCAGAGGTTCCTGGCGTACCCGACGAGGTCGAGCCCGTCGGCCTTCCGTGCGGTCCAGTACCGGAAGCCGACCCCCTGGACGGTCCCCGACACCACGGCATGCATCCTCGTCACCGTCGTCATGAGCCTCACCGTATCCACGCGGGGCGTCCCGGAGTTTTCGGCCGCGTGACGATCTGTTTCCGGTTCGTGACGACCGGAGACCCCCGAGGGGCGCGGCACAGCGTCCAGCAGTGATAGTGTCATCGTAACCCGAACACTTCGGGTCAACATGACACGAAGGTCCAGCATGGACGAAGCAGGCATCCGCGTCGCGGTCTCGACCGTGATCGTCGCGCTGCGCCCGCACCCGGACACCGGGGCGCCGGCGCTGTGGATGCCGCTGGTACGCCGGATCGCCGAGCCGTTCGAGGGGTCGTGGGCGCTGCCCGGCGGCTGGGTCGGCGTGGACGAAGGCCTCGAGGACTCCGCCGCCGCCCGCCTGCGCGAGACGACGAACGTCCAGCCGCGGTACCTCGAGCAGCTCTACGCGTTCGGCGACGTCGGACGCTCCCCGAGCCGGGTCGTGTCGATCGTGTACTGGGCGCTCGTGCACCCGGACGAGGCGAACGTGGTGCCGGACGACTGGAACGTCCGCTGGTTCCTCGCCGACGAGCACCCGCCGCTCGCCTTCGACCACGACCGCATCGTGGAGTACGCGCTCTGGCGGCTCCGCACCAAGATGTCGTACTCCCGCATCGCCCAGGCCTTCCTGGGGGACCGGTTCACCCTCGCCGAGCTGCGCGGGGTGTACGAGGCGGTGCTCGGGCGCGCGCTCGACCCCGCGAACTTCCGTCGGCAGGTCGAGAAGACGGACGCGATCCTGCCGACCGACGAGACCACGAGCGGGGGTCGGCACCGTCCGGCCCGGCTGTACCGCTCGAACCCCGACCTGGCCTACGCGGACAACGGACCGCTGCAGCAGGGCACACCACCGCAGAACCGACAGGAACCACCGTGTCCATCGCGACGACCATCGAACTGATCTCGAACGGCAAGGCCGCCGGCAGCACCTGCACGCCCGACCTCGCCGTGCCCACGTGGGACTTCGACTCCCGGCCCGGGTACGGCCCGGGCTCGTCGATGACCGACGTCATCCCGACGAGCGCACCGCGGCAGGGCGTGCTGCCGGACGAGTACAAGACCGCGGCGACCGACGAGTTGCACGAGCGCATCGAGCGGGCGAAGGCCACGCTCGGCGACCGGGTCGTCGTCCTCGGGCACTTCTACCAGCGCGACGAGGTCGTCCGGCACGCGGACTTCCTCGGCGACTCGTTCCAGCTCGCCAACGCGGCGCTGACGAAGCCCGACGCCGAGGCCATCGTGTTCTGCGGCGTGCACTTCATGGCCGAGACCGCCGACATCCTGGCCCGCGACGACCAGCGCGTCATCCTGCCGAACCTGGCCGCGGGCTGCTCGATGGCGGACATGGCCGACATCGACAGCGTCGAGGCCGCCTGGGCCGAGCTCACCGCGGTCTACGGCACGGAGCCCGATGCCGACGGCCGGGTGCCCGTCATCCCCGTCACCTACATGAACTCCGCCGCCGACCTCAAGGCCTTCTGCGGGCGCAACGGCGGCATCGTCTGCACCAGTTCGAACGCCGCGACGGTGCTCGAGTGGGCGTTCGAGCGCGGGCAGCGCGTGCTCTTCTTCCCGGACCAGCACCTCGGCCGCAACACCGCCAAGGCCATGGGGATCAGCACCGACCTGATGCCGATGTGGAACCCCAGGAAGCCCCTCGGCGGCAACGAGACGAGCGACCTCGAAGCGGCGAAGGTCATCCTCTGGCACGGCTTCTGCTCGGTGCACCGTCGCTTCACCGTCGACCAGATCGAGCAGGCCCGACGCGAGCACCCCGGCGTGCAGGTCATCGTGCACCCGGAGTGCCCGATGGCGGTCGTCGACGCCGCCGACCACGCCGGCAGCACGGACCTGATCCGGAAGACCGTCGCCGCAGCCACCGAGCCGACCACGTTCGCGATCGGCACCGAGATCAACATGGTGAACCGGCTCGCCGCCGAGTACCCGCAGCACACGATCTTCTGTCTCGACCCGGTCGTCTGCCCGTGCTCGACGATGTACCGGATCCACCCGGGCTACCTCGCCTGGGTCCTCGAGGCACTGGTCCGCGGCGAGGTCCTCAACGAGATCGTCGTGCCCGCCGACGTCCAGGCCGACGCGAAGGTCGCGCTCGAGCGCATGCTCGCGGCCAAGCCCCGCGGCTGAGCCCCGAGAGCCCCGAGAGCCCCGAGCCCCGAGCCCCGAACCCGAACGACCGAGGGAGACCACCGTGCACGTCGTCATCGTCGGCTCCGGCATCGCCGGGCTGACCGCAGCGATCCGTGCCAGCGCCGTCCACGACGTCACCCTGGTGACGAAGGGTGCGCTCGCCGACAGCGCCACCGCGTACGCCCAGGGCGGCGTCGCGGTGGCACTCGGCGCCGACGACTCGGCGGCACTGCACCAGGCCGACACCTACGTCGCGGCCGCCGGCAGCGCCGATGCCCGCGCCGTCGAGGTGCTCTGCACCGACGGCCCCGCCAGGGTCCGCGACCTCCTCGCCCTCGGCGTACCGTTCGACCGCTCGACCGACCCGTCGTCCCTCGACCGGTACGGCGACGACCTGGCCCGCGGGCGCGAGGCCGCGCACGGCCGCTGGCGCGTCGTGCACGCCGACGGTGACGCGACCGGAGCGGCGATCGAGCGTACCCTCATCGACGCCCTGCACCGTCGACACGTCACGATCCTCGAGCGCACCTGCCTCACCGACCTGGTCGTCCGGGACGGCGCCGTCGTCGGGGTCGACGTCCTCGACCTGCTCGGTGAACCCCGACGGATCGACGCCGACGCCGTCGTGATCGCCTCCGGGGGAGCGGGACACCTGTACCGCGAGACGACCAACCCGCTGGTCGCGACGGGGGACGGCGTGGCCGCAGCGTGGCGTGCCGGGGCGGTCGTCGCGGACCTGGAGTTCGTCCAGTTCCACCCGACCCGGCTCGCGGTGCCGGACGGCGGGCTCGTGTCCGAGGCCGTCCGCGGCGAGGGTGCCGTCCTCCGCGACGCGCGCGGACGCCGCTTCATGACGGCGGTGCACCCCGACGCCGAGCTCGCCCCGCGGGACGTCGTCGCCCGCGGCATCGCCGCCGCCGTCCGCGACCAGGGTGGCGCGCCCGTGCTCCTCGACGCCACCGGACTCGGCGCGGACTTCCTGACCGGACGCTTCCCCGGCCTCACCCGGGCCACCCGCGCAGCCGGCTTCGACTGGACCCGACAGGGCGTCCCGGTGTCCCCGGCGGCCCACTACTCGATGGGCGGCATCGCCACCGACGCCGAGGGACGCACGAGCCTCCCGGGGCTCCTGGCGATCGGCGAGGCCGCCTGCACCGGGGTCCACGGCGCGAACCGACTGGCCTCGAACTCCCTGCTCGAGGGACTCGTCTTCGCGGTCCGCGCAGCGGACGCGGTCGCCGCACCGCGACCCGGCCTGCTCCGCCTGCGCGGGGACGCCGGTCTCCACGTGACCAGCGTGCCCCGAGCGGCCGACGCGATCAGCGCCTCCCGTCAGACCTGGCCAGGAGGCCCGGATCACCGCGACCCGACCACCGACGTCCGGCAGGCGGTCCAGGCCGTCATGACGGAGCGCGTCGGTCTGCTGCGTGACGCGACCGGACTGGCGAGCGCCCGGCGCGACCTGGACGCGCTCACCGCGCCCGCCACCGGCGGCGTGCGCGAGCACGAGGACCGCGCCCTGCTCGACCTGGCGCGGCTGGTCGCACTCGCCGCCGAGACCCGCACCGAGTCCCGCGGTGCCCACGCCCGTACCGACCACCCCGACACCGATCCCGCAGCCCCGGCCTCGTACGCCTGGGTCGCCGAACCCGTCGCCGAACGCGCCGCCGTCCCCCAGGAGGTCCCCGCATGACCATCGACCCCGGCACCATCCCGCCGCACGCCCTGCGCCGTGTCATCGAGACCGCGCTCGAGGAGGACGCGCCCTGGGGAGACGTCACCAGCGAGACCCTCATCCCGGCCGAGGCCACTGCGACGGCGACGCTCGCCGCCCGCGAACCCGGCGTGCTGAGCGGCGGGACGGTCTTCGTGGCGGTGATGCACGCGGTCGACCCGTCGATCCGCGCGACCCTGCACGCCGCCGAGGGGTCCGCGTTCGCCGCAGGCGACACGCTCGCCACCGTGACGGGATCGGCCCGTGCCGTCCTCCGTGCCGAGCGGGTGGCGCTCAACCTCGTGCAGCGCATGTCCGGCATCGCCACCGTCACGGCGGCGCACGTCGCCGCTGCCGCGGGCACCACAGCGCGGATCGTCGACACCCGGAAGACCACACCGGGGCTCCGCGCGCTCGAGCGGTACGCCGTGCGCTGCGGCGGCGGGCACAACCACCGCACCTCGTTGTCCGACGCCGTGCTCGCGAAGGACAACCACCTGGCCGTGCTGCTCGCCGGCGGGATCGGCATCGGCGACGCGATCGTCGCAGCGCGGCAGCGCCTCGGGCACACCGTGCACGTCGAGGTCGAGGTGGACCGCATCGACCAGATCGAGCCCGTCGTCGCGGCGGGGGTCGACACGATCATGCTCGACAACTTCACGCCGGACGAGCTCGAGACGGGTGTCGGCATCGTCGCGGGTCGTGCCCTCGTCGAGGCCTCGGGCGGGGTGTCCCTCGACACCGTCGCGGCCATCGCGGCGACCGGGGTCGACGTCATCTCTGTCGGGGCGCTCACGCACTCGGCCCGAGCGCTCGACCTCGGGCTCGACATCGCGGTGACAGCCGGGGACTGATCGTGTTCTACCTGGACCGGGCGGCCACCACCCCCGTCCGCCGCGAGGTCCTCGAGGCGATGTGGCCGTACCTGACCGGGGTGTTCGGCAACCCGTCGTCGACGCACGGCGTCGGGGACGACGCCGCGCGCGGGCTCGCGGCCGCACGGGTGACCGTCGCGGGCGTGCTCGGCTGCCGGCCGGCCGAGGTCGTCTTCACCACGGGCGGGACGGAGGGCGCGAACACCGCGATCAAGGGGATCGCACTCGCCGCCCCGCGCGGACGCCACGTCGTCACGAGTGCGATCGAGCACGAGGCCGTGCTCGAGAGCTGCGCGTACCTGGCGCGGTTCCACGACTTCGAGGTCACGGTCCTCCCGGTCGCGCCGGACGGCCTCGTCGACCCGTCGGTGCTGCGCGCGGCGCTCCGGCCGGACACGACGCTCGTGTCGATCGCGCACGCCGACAACGAGGTCGGCACCGTGCAGGACGTCTCCGCGCTCGCCGCGGTCGCCCACACGGTCGGCGCCCGGTTCCACACCGACGCCGTGCAGTCCGCTCCGTGGCTGCCGGTCGGGCTCGACGTGCTCGGGGTCGACGCGCTGTCGCTGTCCGGGCACAAGCTCGGGGCTCCGAAGGGGACCGGGGTGCTCCTGGTCCGCTCGGGGGTCCCCGTCGAACCCCTGCTGCACGGCGGCGGACAGGAGCGGGGCCGACGCTCCGGCACCGAGGACGTCGCCGGGGCGGTGGCGGTCGCGACGGCGCTCGGGTTGGTGGGTGCCGGTGCTGCTGCTGCCCCTGGTGGTGCTGCTGCCTCCGCCACCGCGACGACCGTCCGTGACGCCGTGCTCGACGGGGTGCTCGCCGCCGTGCCCGGGGCGTTCGTGACCGGCTCGCGCGAGCACCGGCTGCCCGGGCACGCGTCGTTCTGCTTCCCCGGGGTCAACGGCGAGACGGTGCTGCTCGAACTGGAGCAGCGCGACGTCGTGTCGTCGTCCGGCAGCGCCTGCGCCGCCGGGAGCACGGAGGCGTCGCACGTGCTCACCGCGCTCGGGATCCCGGACGAGGTCGCTCGGACCGCGCTGCGACTCACCTTCGACGGTTCCCTCGGCGTCGAGGACGTGCCGGTCGTCGTCGGCGCGGTCGCGGACGCCGTGGCGACGGTCCGTGCACTCGGCTGAGGGGTTGTACCTCGGGTGTACTAGACGTTCTACTCCATGAGTGGGGTCGTGTCCCCCCTTATGCGGACACGGAATCTGCGCAAGAGTGTCCACATGGCAAACGTGGTGATGACCCGGACACGACAGGACGACCGCTTCCGAGCGGTGCAGCTCCTGCCCGCGCCGGCGACCCTCGTCGCGCTCGCCCTGGCCGCGCAGCACGACCTCGGCACCGCCCCCCTCGGGCTGATCGCCGCCGTCGGAGCCCTCGCGACGGTCGGGAGTGCCCTGCTCCCCATGATCCGACCCGCTGCCGCTCGATCGATGCCCGCACCGATCGAGACGGACCGGTACCGAGAGGACACCGAACACCCTTGAGGTCCGACACCGCCCGGCTCCTCCAGTGACCCGGACGGTGCCCCAGGCCGGATGTCGATACCCCTGATCGACATCCGGAGCGGGGCGCGACGTTCCCCCTGTCGTCGCGTCCCGCCGCACACCGCGACCCGCCGTGGGCCGACGTCGACCCCCTGAACGACGTCAGTTCCCCTGCAGCCCACGGCGGGCTCCCGGTGTCTCCCGCTCCCGCTAGCGTCGGGGCATGCCCTCGTACCGCGTGACCCTGGCGATCGGCGCGCTCGCCGCCGGCACCACCCCCGACGCCGTCCTGCCCGCTGCGGCCCGGCTGGTCGCCGAGCACGCCGTGGTCGAGGCCCAGGACGTCCGTCTGCTGCGCGGTGTGCCGTGCGCGGTCGTCCGGTTCGAGTCCGAGGACGACGCCACCGCCGCGGTCGTGCGCGACGCGACCGTGCACGGCCTCCGCGACGTCGTCGAGATCCGGTCCGACGTCGTCACGCGCCGCGATGGTGCGCGGTGGATCCCGGTGCCGTGACGGCCGCCGCGCTGCCCGGTGTGCCCTGGCCGTCCGGTGTGCCCGGGCCGTCTGGCGTGCCCGGGCCGTCTGGCGTGCCCGGGCCGTCCGGTGTGCCCGGCCAGACGTAGTCCAGGTCGTCGGGTGCGTCCGGGAACAGCTCGCGGTAGTGCTCCGGTGCCTTCTGCACCAGCTTCGAGCGGTGCGACTCGTGCAGGGCCTCGTCGTCGTTCCACGGCGGGATCGGGACCTCGCCACGCTCGTACGCCGCCAGGTCCTCCGGCACCCGCCCGAGGTCCAGCAGCGTCTTCTCCAGGCACGTGTCCACGTGCCCGCGCTCGAGCCAGACGCGGCACGTCGCTTCCTGGTACGCCATCAGCGCCGGGCGGTAGCCGCGCCACATCGCGGTGACCGGGTGGTGCTGCCAGCCGTACCCCGGCAGCGTCAGGGCCCGCATCACCTGCAGGGTCTCGACGCGCTGCTTGCCGAGACGCCGGTCGTCGAGGACCTCGGCAGAGGCCCGGAAGTCGGCGTACGGCAAGAACGTCTGCATGCCGCGGACGGTACCCGCGAGCTCTGGCACCCGACACATGTCGTCACACGCCGACCGCCCCGGTGGCAGGCGTGTGAGCATCGACCGCATGAGTGGAGAACTGGTCGTCGGTGTCAGCGGTAGCCCATCGGACCCCTCGCGGACGTCCACCCTGGTCGCCGCCACGGTGGCTCGGCTCGGGCAGGAGATCGAGGGTGCCCGCACCGAGACCGTCGAGATCGGCCCGCTGCTGGCCGACCTCGGTGCCGCGTCGTCGCGGGAGGCGATGTCCGACCGCACCCGGGCGGCACTCGAGACCGTCGAGGCCGCGGACGTGCTCGTCGTCGGCAGCCCGGCGTTCCGCGCCGCCTACTCGGGCGCGTTCAAGCTGTTCTTCGACTGGATCGGGCAGTACGACCTCGTCGACACCCCGGTCCTGCTGACCGCCACGGGTGGCAGTGACCGCCACGCCCTGCTCGTCGAGCACCAGATGCGGCCGCTGTTCGGCTTCTTCCAGTCCACGACGCTGCCGATCGGGGTGTTCGGCAACGAGCGCGACTTCACGAAGCGCGAGGGCGGCTACGACATCGGCAACGTCGACCTCGAGCTCCGCATCGACCAGGCCGTGCGCCGGGCGATCCCGATCATCCGCGGCGGCTTCGCCACGGCGGGCCTCACCGACGTGCGGCGCCCCGCCGACTTCTGAGCCGGAACGGCGGCCGCCGCCCGCGCGTTCCCGGTCGATTCGGGCATACCTGGTCGAAATTCTCGATCAGGTACGCCCGATTCGACCTCGTAGCGCAGATGTCGTGGGAAAGAACGCCTACGGGGCGGGGACGGTGACCGTCTCGCCCGTCGCCGCCGACCGGCGCGCCGCATCGAGCACCTCGACCACGTGCACCGCGTCGTCGACGGGCACCGGTACCGGGCCGAGCCCGCGGACGGCACGCGCGAACCGCTCGTAGTAGTCCGTGTAGGAGCTCTGGGCCGACGGGACGTCGACCGTGCCGGACTCCGTCGTGAGGGTCCCCGACGAGGGTTCGACTCCCCAGGTCGACCGGTCGTCGGCGGGTGATGCGCCCGCCACCGCTGCCTGTGCCTGCACGTCGGTGCTCGTGGCCTCGTACGTGCCGTCGACACCGTCGAGGCGGAGCTGCCGTGCGCCCAGCCACCCGGCCTTGTTCGACGTCAGGACGGACTCGACGCCGGACACGTGCGTCGCTGCGAGCGTGAAGCCGGCGTCGATCGGGCCGTCCTGGCCGAGGCCGAGCGAGCGGGCATCGCGGACGTCGAGCGTGCAGGACACCCGGGTGATCGGTCCGAACAACGACACGGCCTGGTCGACCAGGTGCGATCCGATGTCGGAGAGCACGCCACCGCCGATCCCCGTCGCGATGCCGTGCCGCTCGACCAGGTCGAAGCGGGACCAGAAGCGCAGCGGTGTCCCGACCCGTCCGGCGTCCAGCACGCTCCGGAGGGTGACGAGGTCGGTGTCCCACCGGCGGTTGTGGAAGGGCGTGACCACGACGTCGGCGTCGGCCGCGGCCTGCCGGATGGCACGCGCGGTGGCCGGGTCCGGGGCGAACGGCTTGTCCGCGACGACGGCGACCCCGGCGGCGATCGCCTGCAGGACGAGTTCGCGCCGGGTGGACGGGGGAGTGGTGACGACGACGGCGTCGACGCCAGCGGCGATCATGTCACCGAGGGAGTCGTGCACGGTGACGCCGGGCAGGTCGGTCGCCAGCTGCTCGTGCTTCGCGGGCGAGCGGGCGACGACGCCGACGAGGTCGACGCCTGCCGCGTCCAGCAGGAACGGACGGTGGAAAGCTCGCCCCCCGATGCCGTAGCCGACGAGCCCGGTGCGTACTTTGTCCATACATGCAACCTAGCGCGTCCGGCTGGCGTTGGGAACGTTCCAATGGGGCGGACGGGAGGCCCGTGGCGGCCCCGCCACGGGCCTCCCGTCCGCCTCGTGCGCGCGTGACGGGCGCGACGTGCGCGACCGCCGGGTTCCACGACTTGCCGTCCGCGTGACGCCGAGGTTCCACTCCTGGACGGCGGCGCCGCCGAGGTTCCGAGATCTCGGAACCTCGACAGGGCGAGAACCGTTTCGTGCGCGCGTGACGGGTGTCAGGCGATGAGGGACGCGACGTGCGCGACCGCCAGGCGGTACCCGTCGGCGCCCGCGCCGGCGATGACCGCCGTCGCGGCGGTGGCGACGTGGTCGACGTGCCGGAAGGGCTCGCGCTTCCACGTGTTGGACAGATGCACCTCGACGACGGGGACGGACAGCGCCTCGACCGCGTCGTGCAGCGCGACCGAGGTGTGGGCGTACGCCGCGGGGTTGATCACCACGGCGGCGAAGTCGTCGAGGGCCTCGTGCAGCCACTCGACGAGCTCCCCCTCGCGGTTCGTCTGGCGGAAGTCCGCGTCCAACTCGTGCACTGCCGCTTCGGTGTGCACGATCGCCTCGAGCTCGGCGAGCGTCACGGTGCCGTACTGCTCCGGGTTGCGCCGACCGAGGATGTCGAGGTTCGGTCCGTTGAGGACGAGGATGCGCGCCTGGTCGGTCATGGGGTGAGCCTAGCGATCGCGGACCGCCGGGCACCGTCGACGGACACATGCCTCGGCTATGTGAACGGTCACAATTCGGTGTAACGTCTCCGTCCGGGTCGGCGGAGTTGTCGACTACAACACACTGACGTGGAGATGTTGAATGGTTCTCGCTGCAGCGAACGAAGGGATCCGGCTCGACTTGGGCTGGGTCGACTACCTGATGATCATCGTGTACTTCGCGGTCGTCATCGGGATCGGGTTCACCGCCCGGAAGCAGGTCCGGACGAGCATGGACTTCTTCCTGTCGGGTCGGTCGATGCCCGCCTGGATCACCGGTCTGGCGTTCGTGTCCGCGAACCTCGGCGCGACCGAGATCCTCGGCATGGCCGCCAACGGTGCCCAGATCGGCATGGCGACCCTGCACTACTACCTGGTCGGCGCGGTGCCGGCCATGGTGTTCCTCGGGCTCGTCATGATGCCCTTCTACTACGGGTCGAAGGTCCGATCGGTGCCGGAGTTCATGCTCCGCCGCTTCGGCAAGGCCCCCCACCTGGTGAACTCGATCGCGTTCGCGGTGTCGAACGTGCTCATTGCGGGCATCAACCTCTACGCCATGGCCATCGTCATCGAGGCGATGCTCGGCTGGCCGGAGTGGCTGGCCATCGTCGTGTCCGCCGGCTTCGTGCTCGTCTACATCACCCTCGGCGGGCTCTCCAGCGCGATCTACAACGAGGTCATGCAGTTCTTCGTGATCATCGCCGGGCTCATCCCGCTGACGATCGTCGGCCTGCACCGCGTCGGCGGCTGGGACGGCCTGAGCAAGGCGATCACCGAGACCCAGGGCGTCCAGCACCTGCAGGCCTGGGCCGGAACCGGCTTCGGTGACGTGACCAACCCGATCGGCGCCAACTGGCTCGCGATCGTGCTCGGCCTGGGCTTCGTCCTCGGCTTCGGCTACTGGACCACCAACTTCACCGAGGTGCAGCGCGCGTTCTCGGCGAAGAACATGTCCGCAGCGCGCCGGACCCCGCTCATCGCCGCGATCCCGAAGCTCTTCATCCCGGCCATCGTCGTGATCCCCGGTCTCATCGCCGCGGCGGTCGTCGGCAACCAGTTCGCCGACGGCTCACTCACCTACAACGACGCGATCCCGAAGCTCATCCAGATGTACCTGCCGACCGGTGTGCTCGGCGTCGCGGTGACCGGCCTGCTCGCCTCGTTCATGGCCGGCATGGCGGCCAACGTGTCGTCGTTCAACACCGTCTTCACGTACGACATCTGGCAGCGCTACATCAAGCCGAACATGCCGGACATCCACTACCTGAAGACCGGTCGCTGGGTCACCGTCGTCGGCGTCCTGGTCGGCATCGCGACCGCGTTCATCGCGGCCCAGGCGTCGAACATCATGACGTACATGCAGACGCTGTTCTCGTTCTTCAACGCGCCGCTGTTCGCCGTCTTCATCCTCGGTCTGCTCTGGAAGCGGATGACCACCCAGGGTGCGCTCTGGGGTTACGTCCTCGGCATCGTCACGCCGACGATCACCTGGATCGCGTACCTCGTGAACCCGGACCTGTTCGCCACCGCGACCGCCGAGACCCTGTACGGCGCCATCATCTCGTTCGTGACCGTCCTGGTCGTCGGGTTCATCGTCTCGATGTTCACCACGCCCAAGGACGAGAAGGAGCTCGGCGGTCTGGTCTACGGCATCGGCAAGATCGACCTGCACGGCGACTCGGTGGCCACCGACACCGCCTGGTACCGCTCGCCCGCCCTGCTCGGCACGGTCGCACTGATCCTGTGCGTCGTCCTGTACCTGCCGTTCCTCTGATCCGCGAAGGAGATCACCGACCATGAGTGACACCACCACCCCCGGCGCGCTGACCGAGGAGCAGAAGGCCGCCCTCGTCCGCTCGACCCGTCGTCTCGACCTGCGCCGCATCCTCGGCGGCCTGTTCGTGCTCTACGGCGTCATCGTGACGATCGTCGGCATCGTCCACTGGGACACCGACCCCGAGAAGACCGGCGGCATCCACATCAACCTGTGGGTCGGACTGTCGATGCTCGTCGGCGGCCTGCTGTTCTTCCTCTGGGACCGCCTGAACCCGGTGCCGGCCGAGGACATCATCGGCCAGGCCGAGGCCGAGGCCGACCAGAAAGCCGCCGGCGAGGGCCGCTGATCCGACCCAGAACGACGAACTCGCTGTCGTACGATATCGAGTTCGTCGTTCCGGGTCGACGAACGCGCGCGGTTGACGCCCCCGCGGAGCGGCAGTAGTATTGATATGTCGATCGGGTGCTGCTCGGTCGAAAGTGATCCCCGGATGTCCTGCAGCCAGCGCGGGCCCGGGGATTTGCGTTTTCCCGACGGTGCCGCAAGCGCGTCACGACACGATGAGGGCGCTCGACAGGTCGTGGGGTGCAGGCATCGCCGCGACATGGCCGCCGCACGCTACGTCGGCCAGCGCGAGGAGCGGTTCATCAGACGGAGAAGCGTGCTCGAACCGGAGCTGCTTGCCGATGCCCCGGTCTCGCAGAGCGTCGAACATCGCTCTGTCGTCGGCATCGCGAGCCGGCCCCCGAGTCTCGAGGATCACCTGGTGGACCTGTCGGAGTTCGAGCTCGTGCGCGAGCCGTTCAATGCAGCGCCGTCGTCGGCGTTCGGTACGTGCCACCGCGCCGTCGTAGCGCACGACCAGGACCGAGACGGCGTGTCGGAGGAGGTCGAGCCACGAGAGCCGCTGGCCGGGGAGGGCTTCGTACCAGTGCAGCTTCCGCATGCGCCTCGGCGTCGTTACCCGGACGTCGGCACGCGCCGCTTCGCAAGCCGACGCCGAGATGATCACCGCTGCCATCACGTACACGGTGTGATCGCGTCCGCCGCCCGGCTCCGATTCATCGACGTACGCCCGCATCGGTCCAGCATATTGCGTATCAGTCCGTACCACGACGGAACGGTTGCGCCTCGCCGCACCACGGGCCAGGTTGAGCGTGACGAAAGGAACCTCCCCATGGACACGATGGTCTTCATCAACCTGCCCGTCACCGACCTCGACCGTTCGAAGGCGTTCTACGAAGCCCTCGGCTACTCGATCAACCCGATGTTCAGCGACGACACCGCTGCGTGCATCGTCATCAGCGACACGATCTACGTCATGGCGCTCACCCACGCGAAGTTCGCCGACTTCACCGACAAGACGATCGCCGACGCCAGCACCGTCGAGGTGATCAACTCGCTGACCGCCGGATCGAAGGACGAGGTGCACCGCATCGTCGACGCCGCCGTCGCGGCCGGCGGGAGCGAGGACCGCCCGCCGATGGACCTCGGCTTCATGTTCCAGCGGAGCTTCACCGACCCGGACGGCCACCGGTGGGAGTACGTGTGGATGGACCCGCAGGCCGCCCAGGACGGCCCGCCGGCCGAGTGACCACACGGCAGGCATCGACGGTGTCGGCGGCGCACACCAGGATGGTGCCATGAGCTCCGAGCCCGCCACAGCGCCCCACTCCGACCTGGTGATCGGCGACGACGGACTCGCCCGGCCGGTGTGGGCATCGACGGACGAGCTGCTCCGCGACTACTACGACACCGAGTGGGGCATGCCCGTGCGGGACGAGCGCGGGGTGTTCGAGCGGCTGTCGCTCGAGGCGTTCCAGTCCGGCCTGTCCTGGCGCACGATCCTGGCGAAGCGTCCGGCGTTCCGTGCGGCGTTCGCGGACTTCGACCCCGACACCGTCGCGGGCTTCGGCGAGGACGACGTCGCTCGGCTGATGGCCGACGCCGGCATCGTGCGGAACCGGGCGAAGATCCTCGCGACCATCACCAACGCGAACGCGACGGTCGCCCTGCGGCAGGACGGCGGGCTGTCCGACTTCGTCTGGTCCTTCCGCCCGGCGACGACGCCCGAGCCGGAGACGTACGCCCAGGTCCCGACGACCTCCGACGAGTCCGTCGCACTGTCGAAGGCACTGCGGAAGCGTGGCTTCGCATTCGTCGGTCCGACCACGATGCACGCCCTGATGGAGGCACTCGGCATCGTCGACACGCACCTGCTCGGCAGCCACCGGCGCGGGACCTCGGGCGTCTGGAACTGACCAGGACGCCGACCCCACCGACCGAGGACCCGACCCCACCGTCAGCGACCGCACCGGGCTAGGGTCGCGGCATGAGCACCGACCAGCCGAACCCGCGCGTGCGTCCTGTCCACCCGGTCGACGCCGACGTCGTCGATGTGCCGGCCGACGTGCCCACCCCCGTGCCGGACCCGGCCGGGGACTCGGCGACGGAGCCGGACCACGACCCCGCCGAGGTCCGGATCGCCTTCCTGCTCTTCCCGGACCTGACCCAGCTCGACCTCACCGGCCCGGCGCAGGTGCTCTCCCGGGTGCCCGGCGCACGCGTCGAGTACGTGGCGGCGACGCTCGACCCGGTGCCGTCCGACTGCGGGTTCGCGCTGGTCCCGACGACGACCATCGCCGAGGCGGGTCCGGCGGACGTCCTCGTGGTCCCGGGCGGTGACGGCGCCTTCGACGCGATGCTCGACCCCGAGGTGATCGGGTTCGTGCGGCGCGAGGCGGAGCGCGCCACCTGGGTGACCTCGGTGTGCACGGGTGCGTTCGTGTTGGGTGCCGCTGGGCTCCTCGCCGGCAAGCGTGCGACGACGCACTGGGCGTCGAAGCCCATGCTCGAGGCGTTCGGGGCGCAGCCGGTCGACGACCGCATCGTCGACGACGGCGCGGTGGTCACCGCGGCCGGCGTGAGCGCGGGCATCGACATGGCGCTGTGGCTGGCGGCCGAGCTCGCGGGGCAGCCGGCGGCCGAGGCGATCCAGCTGCAGATCGAGTACGACCCGCAGCCGCCGTTCGACGCGGGCTCCGCGGAACGCGCCGACGCCGTCGTGGTCGCCCGTGCACGGGCTGCGGCCGAGGCAGCGCGCGGCGACCGGGTCACCCGCGCAGCGGCCGCCGTCCTGCTGTGACGACACAGCTGCTGTGACGACACAGCTGCCGTGACGACACAGCTGCTGTGACGACACAGCTGTCGTGACGACGCACCCGCCACGACGAAGCGGCAGCGCGCTCAGACCAGCGGCTTCTGCATCTGCGTCGCGGTGACCTGGTACCCGAGCGCGGCGTACAGCTCCTGCGCGCCCGTGTTGTAGCCGAACACGTTGAGGCCGATGCTCGTCGCGCCGTGCTCCGCCGCAGCCCGGTGGCCGAGTTCGAGGGCACGGCGGGCGTGTCCGCGGCGACGGTGCGGTTCGTCGATCTCGACGTCGAACACCCACCAGTCGGTCCCGCCGGGCGCGAACGGTCCGATCCAGAGGTACCCGACCGTGGTGTCGTCCTGGTCGAGGACGTCCCACACCAGGTGGCCGTCGGCGGGTGACCCGTCCGGGAACCACTGGTCGAGCGACTTCTGCTTGTTCGCCTCGGCCTGCTGGCGGGTCTCGCCCGCCTGCATCCGCGACGCCACGTACTCGGCCATGGTCCGGTCGAGCCAGGCCGGGAGGCGCGTGGCCGGCATGACCCGCAGGCGCGTGTCCGTCATCGGTTGCCCTTGGAACCCCGGCTCGGCTTGCCGCGCATCTTCCCGCGTCCGGGGGTCGGCCCCTTGCCGGTGTTGGACTTCTTGCCGCTACCGGACTTGCCGCTGCCGGGCGACTTGGCCTTCGCCTTGCCGCCACCGCCGGCGCCCGCTCCGCCCTTGCCCGCTCCGCCCTTGCCGGACCCGCCGGAGCCGCCGCCTGCCTTGGAGTCGGCGCGCGCCGCACGCAACGCCTCCTCGACGTCGCGATCGGTGCCGGTCGGCTGGTTCCGCGAACTGTTGGCGGTCCGTCCGCGCACCACGCCGATGAACTCCTCGGTGGTCTCGGTGGCGTCCTCGTCGCGCCAGACCAGCGCGATCTGGGTACCGGGCGCGCCGAAGAGCGGACGAGCGACGAGGTCCTTGCGGCTCGCCGCGCGGAAGAGCGACTGGGGGAGCACGACGACACCGACGTTCGCCTCGACCAGGTCGAGCGCCGCGGCGATGTCGGCCGGCACCGGACCCGCGTCGACGACGTGCACCTCGGCGTCGGTGAGGTCCACCTCGGCCAGGTCGGCGAGGGGGGAGTCCTTCGGCATCGCGACCACGGCCGTCTCGGTCCAGAGCGGGATGGCGTTGTGCTGCTCGGAGACGGGCATGCGAGCGAAGACCATGTCGACCTCGCCGGCGAGCGTGTCGTCGACGTCGTCGGACCCGATCGGCCGCAGCCGCAGCTCGATCGAGGGGTGCCGATCCCGCCAGACACGGGCCCACTTGGCCGGGGAGACCCCGGGCACGAATGCGATGGTGAGTGCCGCGGTCATGCAGACGAGCATAGGGGCCGTACTCTAGGGGGCATGGCGCAGGAACAGACCATGAAGCCCGAAACGGCTGCGAAGAAGCTCGGCATCTTGCTGGCGGCCGCTCCGGAGTCCTTCCAGGGCGCTCCCGTCACACGGACCGCCTTCGACGAGCTCCGGACCGAACCCCCGACGTGGCTCGAGGACCTCCGTCGCGACGGCCCCCACCCGCGACCCGTCGTGGCGCAGAAGCTCGGCATCTCCATCTCGGGGCTGACCCGTGCGGGGATCGACGACGCCCTCACCACGGCGGAGATCAAGTCGCTGCTCGAGCAGAAGCCCGAGTGGCTCGTCCGCGAGCGCGAGACGCAGGCCGCCGTGCACGCCGAGAACGCCCGCGTGAAGCAGGAGCGCGCCGCCAAGGCCGCTGCCCGCGCCGAGGACTGATCCGCCCGGCACCACGCCGCCGCACCCGAGGACCCGCACGTGCACGAGACCGTCGCCGACGCCATGCTCGTCGTGCCGCAGTTCGCGTCGGTGTGCTGCATCGTCGGCGACCGGTACCGCCCGCGCCCCGGCGTGATCGTGCCGGCCGCGGTGATGCTCGTCGCGATGCTCATGCCCGTGGTGCACGCGGGTGCGGTGTGGACGCTGTTCGCCGCGACGCTCCTGCTGCTGCTCGCACCGCTGCCGGTGATGCGCCGACGCCGCGCGGACGGCCGCCGCGCCGAGCCGATGGACGTGCACCGCGCGCTGTCCGCGGTCGTGATGGCCGGCATGCTCCTGATGGGCCACGCGACCGGTGTCGCCGACGGCCACGCCGGCCACGGCATCGCGCTGTCCGCGGTGCTCGGCGCCGGGGTGATCGGCTACTGCGCCTTCAGCGGGTGGCTGCTGCGGCACGAGTGGGCGCAGGAAGACCGTCGTGCGGTCCGCAGCGGCGAGGTCTTCGCGATGACGGTCGCCGTCGTCGGCATGACCCTCGCGATGTAGCGCCGCCGGAGCTCAGTCGGCCGTGGTCGTCGCGTCGCCCGTGTGCGTGACGCGGTCCTTCGCAGCGCGGATGGTGTCCTTCGGCACCGGCGGCACACCCCGTCGGATGCCACGGAGCCCGACCACGAGCAGGATCGTGGTGACGACGGCGAACACGACGAAGGTGATCCCGATCGCGGCCCAGACCGGCAGCGCCAGGGCGAGGAGCGCCACCACGAGGCCGGCCAGCAGCACGAGGGTGGTCAGCGCGAAGGCCACCGCGGCGCCCGTGAGCACCAGCCCGGTCTTCGCCCCGTTCGCCCGCTCGCTGATCTCGCGCCGAGCCGAGGCGACCTCGTCGCGGACGGCGCGGAGCACGGGTTCCAGGGCCTTCTGCACCAGGCCGGCGGTGACGGTGTCGCGGAAGGACGGCTTGCTGCTGGTCGTGGTGTCGTCGTGGTCCGTGGTGCTCATGGGTCTCCTGTCCGGGCGCGGTGGTCGCGTCCACCTGCTGTGACGCGTCCGGTCCGATGATCGTCACGTTCGTGACGGCATGCTCGGTCGCTTCCCAGCTTGCGGAGCCGCCGGTGGCGGTGGGCGCGACCGCCGGGAGGCCCGCCCCGCGTCGACGACGCAGGACGGGCCTCCCGGGTGGTCGGGCCGAGTGCCCTACTCGGCGATCTCCTCGAGGTCGTCGATGCCACGTGCCGCGGCCGCTGCGCGGCGCGCGCGCATCGACGGGGCCGCGAGCGCGGCGAGGACGGCGAGGACGGCGACGCCGGTGCACGCCCAGAACCCGATGGTGAAGGCGTCGTCGGTCGGCAGGCCCTGCGGGGTGCTGTGCGAGGTGATGAGCGCCGCGATGACGGCGGTGCCGACGCTCGAACCGATCGTGCGGACGACGGTGTTGGCGCTGATCGCCTCGCCGGTCTGGTTCGCGGGCACGCTCTCGATGATGGCGTTCGAGCACGCGGCGAGGGCCAGGCCGATGCCGATGCCGGTCAGGATGCCGGAGACGACGACCTGCCAGAGCTCGCCGTGCGCGATCGCGGGCAGCAGGAACGCGGCGACGATGGCGATCCCGCCCAGCAGCATGGGCGGCTTCGGGCCGACCTTGCGGACGAGGATGCCGGCGATCGGTCCGGCGACGATCATCATCAGGACGGTCGGCAGCAGGAAGAGCCCGGCCTGGGTGACGTCCTTGCCGAAGCCGTAGCCGAGCGCGCTCGGCAGCTGCAGCAGGGTCGGCACGAGGACGAAGGTGCCGAACATCGCGAAGCCGAAGACGAGCGCGACGACGTGGGCCGTCCAGACGCCGCGGACGGCGAACAGGCGGACGTCGATGAGCGGTTCGGCGACGCGGAGCTCGACCAGGACGAACACGACCAGTGCGACGGCGCCGAGGACCAGCAGACCGATGGTCTTGCCGTCGCCCCAGCCCCAGGTCTCGCCCTCGCTGACCGCCAGCAGGATCGACACGAGCGAGACGGCGAGGACGAAGGTGCCGAGCATGTCGAGGCGGCCGGGCTTGCGGACCGGCGACTCCGGCATGCCGAAGACCGCGCCGAGCAGGGCGATGACGACGAGCACGGCGGGCAGCCAGAACAGCCAGTGCCACGACAGGTGCTCGACGATCGGTCCGGCGGCGACGATGCCGACACCGGCGCCGATGCCGAAGATCGCGGAGAGCAGACCGATCGTGACGCTGACCTTCTCCTTGGGCAGCTCGTCACGGACGATGCCGATGGACAGCGGCATCACCGCACCGGCGGCGCCCTGCAGCGCACGGCCGACGATGAGGACGCCGAGGTTCGGTGCCAGCGCGGCGAGCACGGCGCCGACGAGCAGGATCGAGAGCACGACGATCAGGACCTTGCGCTTGCCGATCATGTCGCCGAGACGCCCGAGGATCGGCGTGAGCACCGAGGCGGACAGCAGGTAGGCGGTGAGCACCCAGCTCGTCGCGCTCGTCGAGGCGCCGAGGTCCTGTCCGATGGTCGACAGTGCCGGGGCGACGAGCGACTGCAAGACCGCGAACGACAGACCGCCGAGGGACAGGTAGACGATGATCGCCGTGCTGTTCGGCCGGTGCCCGGTGGTGGTGGGGTGCGAGCCCGTGCGGGGGCTCTGCATGGTGTCGGTCATCGTGCTCCGTGTCTGGGTGATGTAAACAACTGCTGACTTGACGAGGGTACGCAGTTCTCGCACGATGTCAACACTTGCTTACATCCCGGTCCGGGCCGCTACGCTTCCACCATGAGCAAGGACGCCGCCGCCACCCGACTGCTGCTCGTGCGGGCAGCGCGACACCGGTTCGCGTTCGACGGGTACAAGGCGACGACGGTGCGGGACATCGCCTCGGACGCGGGGGTCAACGTCGCGCTGATCAACCGCTACTTCGGGTCGAAGGAGGGGCTGTTCCGGGCCTGTCTCGACCGGGTGGTGCAGGACCTCGGGGTCGAGCAGCCCGTCGAGCGGGGCCTCGAGCGCGCGCTGGCAGGTCTGGTGTCGCACGTCGTCCGTGCGCCGACCGACGACGACTCCCTCCAGCTCATGCTCCTGCTCCGGTCCTCCGGTGACGACGGTGCCGACGCCATCCGCCGCGAGACCCTGCGCCGGTACGCCGAACGGCTCGCCACGGCCGTCGGCGGCGAGGTCACCGAGGAGCTGCTCGTCCGGGCCGAGATCGCGCTGTCGGTGGTGCTCGGGATGACGATGCTCCGGCGCTCCACCGCGGTGGAGCCGCTCGCGTCGGCGGACGACGACCTCGTGGCCCGGGCGCTCGACGACGCGCTCCGCGCCCTGCTCGCACCATCGCGGTAGCGTCGAGCCGTGTCCGACCGACCCGCTCGCCGTCCCGACCCCGCCCCGCGCCTCGACGAGGTCGACGAGCGCATCCTCTGGACGCTCGCCGGCGATGCCCGGATCCCGAACAACCGGCTCGCGGCCGCCGTGGGCATCGCGCCGTCGACGTGCCTGACCCGGGTCCGGGCCCTCGAGGACGCCGGGGTCATCCGCGGCTACCGGGCCGAGGTCGACATCGCCCGCCTCGGGTTCTCGATCGAGGCGATGGTCTCGGTCCGGGTCCACGCAGCGGCCCGCCACGAACTCCGCGACTTCGCGAAGCGACTGCTCCGCGTGCCCGTCGTGCAGGACGTCTCGTTCCTGGCCGGTGACAAGGACTTCCTGGTGCACATCGCGTGCGAGTCGACCGAGCAGCTCCGGGACTTCGTCGCCGACGAGCTCAGCGGGGACCCCTCCGTGGCGACGACGCAGACGAACATCGTGTTCGAGCGGCTCGTCGCCGACCGGTCCACGCAGGGTCGCTCGTTCGACGAGCTCCGGCGCTGGCGCGCCTGACGCGAGTTCGCCCGCCGGTGCGCCTGGCCGGTTCCGTCAGCGCTGCCGGGCCATCGGGACGTGCGGGATCCGGTCCTCGAGGTACTCGTCCCCGGAGCGGACGAACCCGAAGCGGGCGTACCACTGCTCGAGGTGCGACTGGGCGCCGAGGGCGATGCTCGGCGAGCGGGACTCGGCGATCGCAGCCTCGATCAGCTGTCCGGCGAGTCCCTGCCCGCGGGCGTGCGCCGCGGTCACGACCCGGCCGATGCGCTCGGTGCCGTCGGGTTCGCGCAGGAGGCGGAGGGTGGCGTCCACCGAGCCCTGGCCCGCCCAGAACTGCACGGTGCCGGGCTCGAGGTCACGCCCGTCGATGTCCCCGTAGGCGGCCCCCTGTTCGACGATGAAGACGTCCTGCCGGAGCCGGAGGATCTCGTGCAGCGTGACGATGTCCAGGTTGCGGGTCGGAGCGTTGAAGATCGAGACCACGGACGGCCTTTCCTGAGAATTTCTTCCAGAACAGGGTGCGTTCCGGACCGGACCGGCGTACATTGCCGCTCAACCACTCTACGTGCGCAGCCGAGTTCAGGAGGTGAGCGCATGGACACGACATCGCGCGCTCCCTGGCTCACGGTGCTCCGGATCGCCCTGCTGGGCGTCGGGACCCTCGCTGCCCTCGTGCTGCTGTCCCTGGCGTTCGGAGCCCGTCCCGCCTCGGCTGCCGACGCGGCGTCCGCGCCGCCCGCCCAGACGCAGCAGCGCGGGCTCGTCACCGGTGTGGTCGACGGCCTCGGCGAGACCGTGCACGACGTCTCCGGCGGTGTCGGACGGGTCGTCGGCGGCGTCGTGGACCCCGTCCGCACGGCGGTCGCGCCCGCGCCGAAGCCGGCACCTGCGGCCCCGGCTCCTGCCCCGGCCGCCCCGGCGCCCGCCCCGGTGGCACCGGTGCCCAGTGCCGCCGTTCCGGCGCCCGCTGCTTCGGCCCCCGCGGCCTCGAACCCCGCGACCCCGACCCCTGCCGCTCCGACGACCGCGCCCGCACCCGCGGTGCCGGCCACGACCGCCCCCGCGGCCGAGCCGGCCGCGCACCCGGTACAGGGCGTCGTCGAGCAGGTGGGCACCGCCTCCCGGCCCGTCACCGACACCGTCGCGACGGCGCTGCGTCCCGTGACCGGGACCGTGCAGACGGTCACCGGAGCACGGCCGGTGACCGCCGTCGTCGACACGGTCGGCCACGTGGTCGGCAGCGTCCCGGTCGTCGGTGCGATCGTCGGTGACGACACCCTCAGCACGGTCACCGGGCCGGTGACCGTGCTGGTGGACGACACGCTCGGCGGTGTCGGCACGACCGTCGGGCAGGTCCCCGACGTCGTCGCGGGCGTCGTCCCGTCGGTCGGTGCCGTCCTGCCAGGAGGCACGGATCCCGTCGTCGACGTCCCCGCACCTCCGGTCGTCACCGGCCCCACCCCGTCCGGCGCGCCCGGTACGACGGTCCCGTCCGCGCGTCCGCCGCAGGCCGCCGCGACGGCGACGACTCCGTCCGCGACCACGGTCGCGACGACCGACGATCCCGCCGCTCCCGGAACGAGCGCCGAGCGCCGTCCCGGTGCGGCCGTGCCGTCCGCGCTCGTGACCGGGCCGCTCGTCGTGCCCGTCGCCGTCGGCGGCGTGCAGGACGCGACCCTCGGCGGCACCGCGCTGCTCCTGCCCGAGCCGGGCGACGGCCACTCCTCGCCGTCCGACGGCCCTGGCGGCGCGGGTGTCCTCGGTGGCAGTGCCACCTCGACCTCCGGTGGCGTCGCAGCCGTCGGCATCGTCGGCTCGACCGACGACATCGTCTCCCTCGCCGCGGGGTCTCGCGGCACGCTCTCCGACGACGCGGTCCCCGCATCGGTCGTCGGCGAGCACGACGTCGCCCCTGACTGAGATCGGTGCGCCTGTCCGGCACGGCAGGCACGCACACACACCGACCGCGACCGCGGTCGGTCAACGATCTCGATCAGGGAGTACGACCATGAACAAGTACGTCTCGAGAGGGCTCTGGTTCGCCCTCTTCGTCGGCGGCCTCACGCTCGGAGGGACGGCTGCGGCGAACGCGGCCACGACCTCCGGAGCGGACGGCGCCGTGTCCGGAACCCAGGTGGTTCCCTCGGTGGACGCTCCGGTGTCCCTCACCGGCAACGCCCTCGGGGTGCTCGGCGACGCGGTGTCGTCGGTGACCTCGCCCGCTGCCGCTCCTGCAGCCCCGGCTCCTGCTCCGGCGTCCGCGCCGACGACCTCGGGAGCCGACGGCACGGCCTCCGGCACCCAGGTGGCGCCGACCGTGACCGCGCCGGTCTCCGTCGGCGGCAACGCGGTCGCCGTCGGGGGCGACGCAGTGTCGGCCCCGGCCCCGGCCCCGGCCCCTGCCCCGGCTGCTCCGGCTGCGGCCGCTGCTCCGACCACGTCCGGTTCCGACGGCACCGGTTCGGGGACACAGGTCGCCGGCGACGTGACCGTCCCCGTCACCGTCGGTGGCAACGCGGTCGCCGTCGGCGGTGACGCGGTGTCGACCACGACGCCGGCCACCCCGGCTGCGCCCACCCCGGCCACCCCGGTTGCACCCGCCGCTCCCGCACCGGTGACCTCGGGCGAGGACGGCACGGGCTCGGGGACCCAGGTCGCCCCGGTCGTGTCGGTCCCGGTGACGGTGTCCGGCAACGGCATCGGCGTCCTCGGGGACGGCACCGCTGCGGCGTCCGGCCCGGCGACGGCCCCGGCCCCCGCCGCTCCGGCCACGACCGCACCGAGCACGTCGGGCGACGACGGGCTGCTCTCGGGCACCCAGGTCGGCGGACTGGTCGACGTGCCGGTCACGATCGGTGGCAACGGCATCGGACTCCTCGGTGACGGCACCTCGACGGGCACGACGCCCGCCGCGGGCACCGGCACGACCGCCGGGTCGGCTCCGGCTGCCGGTGGCACGACGGACGGTTCCGACGGCACCGCCTCGGGCACCCAGGTGTCCCCGGTGGTCACGGTCCCGATCACGGTGTCGGGGAACGGCATCGGTGTGGTCGGCAACGGCACCAGCACCGGCGCGACGGCCCCGACGGGCACCACCCCGGGCAGCACGACCCCGTCGACCGGGGGGACGACCTCCGGCGACGGTGGCCTGCTCTCCGGCACCCAGGTGGTCCCGGTGATCAGCCTGCCGATCACGATCGGCGGGAACGGCATCGGTGTCGTCGGCGACGGCACCGCCACCACCCCCGGCACCGGCACCGGCACCACGCCGGGTGACGGCACGGACCCGGGCACGGACCCCGGTACGGACCCGGGCACGGACCCCGGTACGGACCCGGGCACGGACCCCGGTACGAACCCCGGTGACGGCACGGACCCGGGCACGAACCCCGGTGACGGGACGGACGTCGGCGACGGCACCGCGCCCGGAACCGTGACCACCCCGGCCGGTGCCACCGGCACGGACGGGCCGACCCGGGCCTCCACGGCGGGTGTGGTGACCACCACGGTCGCCGCGACCACCGGGCTCCCGGCCGTCGCACGCACGGTGGCCGACACGGTCGCCGCCGGTGACGGCGCGACCGAGCTCGCGTACACGGGAGCGACCTCGCCGGTCGTCCCCGTCGGGTTCGCGCTCCTGCTGCTGCTCGCCGGGGCGGGCACGCTCGTGCTCCGTCGTCGGCAATCCCGAGTCAGCACCGACGGGCAGCGCTGACAGCAGGTGACCGAGGGGCGTCGCACCGCCGACGCCCCTCGTCACCGTGCCCGGAGTTGTCCGAACGGCCGGCCGGCACCACCATGAGGGGGTGCGCTCCGCCATCGTCCGGCATCCGGTGACGGCCGCGATCACGTTCCTCGTGGTCGCGACCGCGGTCTTCGGCATCGTCGTCCGGGTCCTGCACGGCGCCGACCCGGCCTCGTACGGGCCCTTCCGGATCTTCGCGGCGTCCACGGGCGCGGTCGCGTTGCTCACCACGATCGCCGGCGTCGTCGTCCTCGTCGGCGCCGCCGAACGGCTGATGGGGTCGTGGCGGACCGCCCTGGCGTTCGTCGTCACCACCGTCGTCGGCACCGCGGCCGGCGCGCTCACCGCGTTCGTCGACGCCGACGGTCGCGACCTCACCGGCCTGCTGCTCGGACGGGCGACGGCCTTCGACCCCTGGACCGCGATCGTCGGCACGATCGTCACCGCGAGCTCGTTCGCCGGACCGCTCTGGCGACGGCGCATCCGGGTGAACGCGCTCGCCGTCGTGGCCGCGCTCCTGCTCTACGCCGGACACGCCTCCGACCTGTACGCGGTGCTCGCCGCCGGGGCGGGATGGGTGCTCGGCGAGCTGCTCCGCCGCACCCCGAAGCGTGGCGGGTGGGTGCGCAGCTCGCACCGCGAGACCCGGGTGCTGCTCGGGACGGTCGTGCTGGTCTCGGCGATCGGTCCCGTGGTGGCGCTCGTCTCCCGCGCACGGGTCGGACTGCTCGCCCCGATCGCCGCGGTGCTCGGCACCGGTCCGGTGACGCCCGTGAGCGGCTGTGGTACGGACGGGGCCTCGGCGGAGTGCCTCCGCGCGCTGCTGGCGTACCGGGCGACGGACCCGTGGACGCTGCTGCTCGCCGTCGCGCCCCTGCTCGTCCTGGTCGTCGGTGGCCTCGGGCTCTTCCGGGGCAGCCGGTTCGCCGTCTGGCTCGTGGTGGCGGTCGACCTGGTGACGGCGGTGGCGGCCGCGGTCACCTACGGGGTGCTGCCCGCGCGGGCCGGCGGGCTGCAGGGCACCGCCGACGAGTTCGTCACGGCGCTGTCGGTCGGTGCGTCGATCGTGGTGCCGCTCGCGACCGCGGCCGTCCTCGTGCTCCGGCGCCGGTCGTTCACGGTGCTGCCCTCGCGTCGGCGTGTGGTCGCCTTCGCGGTGACCGTGGTCGCGGCGGTCGCCGTCGTGGTCGGCACGGTCGCGGTGTTCGCGGCGTCGGCACCGCAGCGTGTCGAGGACCCGCTCCGGCTCGCCGTCGCAGCGCTCGGCCCGCTGTCGCCGTCGGCCGCCTGGGAGCGACTGCCGTCGCTCGGCACCGCGCTCCGCATCGTGGTCGGGCTCGCCGGACCGGTGCTCTGGTTCGTCGTCGCGCTCGCCGCGGTCCGACCGACCGGCGCGGTGGAACCGGACACCGACGCGGACGGCTCCCGCACCGACCGGGAGCGAGCCCGGGCGCTCGTGACCGCCGGCGGGGGTGACACGTTCGGGTGGATGACGACCTGGCGCGGCAACGCGTACTGGTTCGCCGCCGACGGGCGCGCCGGGGTGGCGTTCCGGCGCAGCGGTGGCGTGGCCGTCACCGTCGGTGGTCCGTTCGGCTACCCGGACGCCCGCGACGCCGCGATGACGGACTTCGCCCGGTACTGCGACGACAACGGGTGGACGACCGTCTTCTACGGCGTCGACGCCCGGAACGCCGAGCTGCTGACGACGCTGGGGTGGTCGACGCTGCCGGTGGCCGAGGACGCCGACCTCGACCCGCGCACCTGGACGACGACGGGCAAGCGCAAGCAGGACGTCCGCACGGCCGTGAACCGGGCTCGTCGCGAGGGCATCACCGCCATGTGGTCGTCATGGCAGGACCTGCCGCCGTCGACGGCGCGGCAGATCGAGGCGATCTCGGAGGAGTGGGTGTCCGAGCGCGAGCTCCCCGAGATGGGCTTCACGCTCGGCGGGGTGGACGAGATGCGCGACCCCGCGGTCCGGACGCTCGTCGCGCAGGACGCCACCGGGCGGGTGCTCGCCGTGACGAGCTGGTTGCCGAGTCACCGCGAGGGCCGGGTCGTCGGGTGGACGCTCGACGTGATGCGCCGGACCGAGGCCGCGCCGAACGGCGTGATGGAGTTCCTCGTCGCGAGCGCCGCCGAACGGATGCGGGACGACGGTGTCGAACGGCTCAGCCTGTCGGCGGCGCCGCTCGCACAGGCGGGCGAGGCCGCTGCGCCGAACGACGGGGTGCAGAGCCTGCTCGAGCTCGTCGGGGGAGTCCTCGAACCGGTCTACGGCTTCCGGTCGCTGCTGCGGTTCAAGCTGAAGTTCGGACCCGACCTGCACCCGCTCGTCCTCGCCTACCCCGACCCGGTCGCGCTGCCGTCGATCGGACTCGCGGTCGTCCGGGCGTACCTGCCGGACCTGTCGCTGCGGCAGGCGGTCGCGCTCGCGCGCGGACGCGGCTGACCGCGCGTTACACGGTGCGTCCCGGCTCGACGCGTCCGTCACCGGTCTGGGGTATCGTTCCGACTACGCAAGCGCTCCGGGGTCGGTGCAATTCCGAACCGGTGGTGACAGTCCACGAACTGATGACGGGTGCGAACCCGCCAGAGGTTGACTCGGTGAAACTCCGGGACCGACGGTGAGAGTCCGGATGGGAGGCGCGCTGGCGGACGAGACGACCCACCCTGCGTGGGGCGACCCGTCCGTCGATGCCGACGATCGTCGAACACCCCCGGAGTCCCGTTGAGAGGACACCAGTGTTCACCGGCATCATCGAGGAACTCGGCACCGTCACCGCCGTCGAGCAGCACGGCGACTCCGTCGCGCTCACCGTGCGCGGGCCGATCGTGGTCGCGGACGCGAGCCACGGCGACTCCATCGCCACCAGCGGCGTGTGCCTGACCGTCGTCGAGCAGACCCCCGACTCCTTCACCGCGTTCGTCATGAAGCAGACCCTCGACATGAGCGCGCACGGAGCGCTGCGGGTGGGCGACCGCCTGAACCTCGAACGTGCGGCGTCGGTCGGCGACCGGCTCGGCGGCCACATCGTGCAGGGCCACATCGACGGTACCGCCACCGTGCTGGAGACCGCCGACGGCGACGGCTGGCGCCGGGTGCGGTTCTCGCTCGCGCCGGCGCTCAGCCCGCTCGTCGTCGACAAGGGATCCATCGCGCTCGACGGCGTCTCGCTCACCGTCAGCGCCGTCTCGCCGGAGGACACCGCGCCCGACGCCGCCTGGTTCGAGGTCAGCCTGATCCCCGAGACGCTCGAGGCCACGACGCTCGGCCTGCGCGTGCCGGGGGACCGGGTGAACGTCGAGACCGACGTGCTGGCACGGCACGTGCGCCGGATGCTGCGGCTCGACGCCGCGGTCGGCTCGCTCGAGACCGTCGGGTCGGAGGCCCGGTGATGGTCGCGTCCGTGCCGCAGACGCTCGGCCTTGCGAGCGTCGAGGCCGCGATCGCGTCGGTGGCGGCCGGTCGCCCGGTCATCGTGGTCGACGACGAGGACCGCGAGAACGAGGGCGACGTCATCCTGTCCGCCGAGCTCGCGACGCCCGAGTGGATCGCCTGGACAGTGGCGCACTCGTCCGGGTTCATCTGCGCGCCCGTCAGCACCGGGATCGCCGACGCCCTCGACCTGCCGCCGATGGTGCAGCACAACGAGGACGTCCGCGGCACGGCGTACACCGTCACCGTCGACGCCGCCGTCGGGGTCACCACCGGCATCAGTGCCCACGACCGTGCGCGCACGCTGCGGGTGCTCGCCGACCCGACGTCCGTGCGCGACGACCTGCACCGTCCCGGTCACGTCGTCCCCCTGCGTGCGCGGCCGGGCGGGGTCCGCGAACGTGCGGGGCACACCGAAGCAGCGATCGAGCTCGTCACGGCCGCCGGGCTGCGGCCCGCCGCGGCGATCTGCGAGATCGTCGACGAGGACGGCGGCATGATGCGGCTGCCGGCGCTCGTCGCACTCGGGGCGCGCGAGGGCGTGCCCGTCATCACCATCGCCGCGCTCGTCGAGTGGCTGGACGCGGCAGACCGGACGGCGGCAGCAGCTGCCCCGTCCACGGAAGGGACAGCACGATGAGCGGAGCAGGCGCGGCGGACCGCGACCACGTCGACGGAACCGGGATCCGGGTGGCCATCGTCGCCGGACAGTGGCACGACACGATCGCGGCGGGGCTGCTCGCCGGCGCGCAGCGCGAGGTCGAACGACTCGGCGCCACCGCGTCGGTGTTCCCGGTGCCGGGGAGCTTCGAGCTGCCCGTCGTCGCGAAGACCGCTCTCGAGGCCGGGTTCGACGCCGCGGTCGCGCTCGGCGTGATCATCCGGGGCGGCACCCCGCACTTCGAGTACGTGTCCGACGCCGCCACGAGCGGGCTGACCCGCGTGGCGATCGACACCGGCAAGCCCGTGGGCTTCGGTGTGCTGACGCTGGACGACGAGCAGCAGGGCATCGACCGGGCCGGGCTGCCCGGGTCGAAGGAGGACAAGGGCGCCGAGGCCGTCCACGCCGCGGTCGCGACCGCGGTCACGCTGCGCTCGCTGCGCGTCCTCGCGTAGCGGCGGAGCGCTCGCGAAACCAGGTTCCGGACACAACACCACGCTGATCCGCGGTGCTGTGTCCGGAACCTGGTTCCCCACACGGCGCCAAAACGCAGAACGGCCCCGCACCTCGAGAGGTGCGGGGCCGTTCTGCGTCAGCGGGGTGGTTACCGCTTGCCGAACACGTGGATCGGCAGGAAGAAGGAGAGGGTCATCAGGATCAGTCCGCCCATGAAGACGAACGCCTGACCCGAGTCGACCTGGAACGCGAACCCGAACAGGTACATCGACACCAGCAGCAGCAGGATCGAGAAAACAGCGGCGATGACGCGGCCCACGGGATACCTCCGGGTGTCGACGAGTGGAACGTCGCCAAGTCTATCCCCAGGAACGGGGATGGTCGTTCACACGCCGGGCTTCGTCGCGATCAGACGGTCCACGACGGCGAGCAGTGCCTCCATGTCGACGGTGCTGCGCTTCGGGCGACCGTCGCTCGCCGCCCCCAGTGAGGCCTGGTGGTACAGGCCGTCGCCGAGGAGCTTGACGGCCTGGGCGGTCGGTTCGTCGTGGAGTGCGTCGACGAGGGTCGCGAGCCACGCGTTCTCGGTGTCGTCGAGGGTGCGACCCGCTTCTTCGTAGCCGGCCTGCTGCAGGCGGCTCGCGGCGAGGAGCGCGAGGTCGAGCTCGCTGCCGACGAACAGGCAGTTGCGGACGAAGTAGCGGGCGGCGCCGTCCTCGGCCTCGGCCATGCGCTCGACGTCGATGGCGGACAGGTCGGACAGCCGCTCGCACAGCCCCTCGACCAGGGCCGCCTTGGAGCCGAAGTGGTACAGCAACCCGCCCTTGGAGACACCGGCGCGCGCGGCGACGGCGTCAAGCGTCGCGGGACGTTCGCCGTCCTCGCACACGATGGCGACGAAGCTGTCGAGGACGCGGTCGCGGGCACTGGCCATGCGCACGAGTCTAGGAGGAGTTGCGCGCGCCGCGGGCACCACTCGTCAGCGCCGGGCCGTGAACGCTCACGAAGCGGTCCGGAGCAGGCTCCGTGGGACACGCCGAGCCGAGCACGCACGCATTGATCCACCGGGCGTGTGGCACTAGCGTCGTCGTGACCGTGAAGGTTCACGAGACGACAAGGATCCGCATGTCAGCGCAGACCGCGAACACCGCCAGCACCACGACTCCGACGGTCGCCGACCGCCCCGGCTGGGCCGTCCTCGGCCCCGGTGGCATCGCCCGCCGCTTCCTCTCCCAGCTGCCCGCGAGCGGTGGTGCCCTGGTCGCCGCCGGCAGCTCGTCCACCGAACGGGCGCAGACCTTCGCCGACGAAGCCGCGCTGCTCGGGTTCGCCGACGTCTCCGCCGCGACCTACGACGAGGTCCTCGCCGACCCGCGCGTCGACGCCGTGTACGTGTCGACCGTGCACACCGGTCACGCCCGGCTCGTCCTCGCCGCGCTCGAAGCCGGCAAGGCCGTGCTGTGCGAGAAGCCCCTCGCCCCGAACCACGGCACCGCCATGGTGCTCGCCGACGCCGCGCGCCAGGCCGGCCTGCCGCTGGTCGAGGCGTTCATGTACCGCTTCCACCCGCAGACCGCGGCGCTGCTCGACCTCGTGCGCGACGGCGTCGTCGGCGCGGTCACGCACATCGACGCCTCGTTCGCGTTCCGCACCGGCGAGCGGACCGGCCGGTTGTTCGACGTCGACACCGCCGGCGGCGGAATCCTCGACGTCGGCGGGTACCCGGTGACGATGGCCGCCGCGATCGTGCAGGCCGCGACCGGTGTCGCCGTCGCCGAGCCGACGGAGCTCACCGCCACCGGGACCCTCGGGCCGACCGGGGTCGACGAGTGGACCGTCGCGCAGCTCACCTACAAGGGCGGGATCACGGCGTCGGTCCGCACCGGCGTCTTCGTGCAGGACGACAACGCCGTGACGGTGTACGGCTCGCGCGGTCGCATCGTGCTCACCGACCCGTGGACCCTCGGCGACGACCCCACCATCGAGATCCGCACCGTCGACGAGGACCCGCGCTCGCTGTCGTTCGCGGGCGAGCACCCCTACGCCCGCGAGGCAGACGCCACCACCGACGCACTGCGTGCCGGTGCGGTCGAGGCGTCGCAGATGACGATCGACGAGTCGCTCGCCACCGCCCGCACCCTCGACAAGTGGCGCGCCGCGATCGGCCTGCGGTACCCGTTCGAGGCCGAGACCGCGGACATCCCCACCGTGAGCGGTCGGCCGCTCCGGGTCCAGGACGGCAACCCCATGAAGTACGGCGAGATCCCGGGTGTCGGCAAGCGGCTGTCCCGCCTGGTCATGGGCGTCGACAACCAGCCCGACCTGGCGCACGCCAGCGCGATCTTCGACCTGTTCGTCGAGCAGGGCGGCAACGTCTTCGACACCGGCTACATCTACGGCGGCGGTGTGCTCGAAGGCCGGCTCGGCAAGTGGATCCAGAACCGCGGTGTCCGTGAGGACGTGGTGGTCATCACGAAGGGCGCGCACACGCCGTTCTGCGACCCGGAGTCCCTGACGAAGCAGCTGCTCGAGAGCCTGGAGCGCCAGGGCACCGACTACGCGGACATCTACATGATGCACCGCGACAACCCGGACATCCCGGTGGGGGAGTTCGTCGACGTCCTCGACGAGCACCGCCGCGCCGGCCGCATCCGCGTGTACGGCGGGTCGAACTGGACCCCGGCACGCTTCGACGAGGCGAACGCCTACGCCCGGGCGAACGGGAAGCACGAGTTCGAGGTCCTCAGCAACCACTTCGGCCTGGCCGAGGCGTACGACGTGCCGTGGGACGGCTGCGAGCACGCGACCGACGCCGCGTCGAAGGCGTGGCTCGAGGAGCGTCAGGTCCCGCTGCTGCCGTGGTCGTCGCAGGCCCGCGGCTTCTTCACCGGCCGCGCGACGCCCGAGGACACCAGCGACGCCGAGCTCGTCCGCTGCTACTACAGCGACGAGAACTTCGAGCGACTCCGTCGCGCGCGGGAGCTCGGCGACCGGTTCGGCGTCCCCGCCACGGCGATCGCCCTGGCGTACGTGCTGAACCAGCCGTTCCCGACGTTCCCGCTCTTCGGACCCCGTACGATCGCGGAGGCCCGATCGTCCATGACGGGCCTCTCCGTCGACCTCACCCCGGAACAGGTGGCATGGCTGGACCTCCGCGACTGACCCAGTCGCCACCGGACGGACCGCACCCCGGCGGCCGCGCGACGATCATCGACGTCGCAGCGGCTGCCGGGGTGTCCCGGCAGACCGTCACGCGTGCGATGAACGGCATGTCCGGCATCAGCGCGACCACGAAGGAACGGGTGCTCGCCGTCGCGGCGGCGCTCGACTACCGGCCGTCGCGGTTCGGCCGTGGGCTGGTCACCGGCGGCGACCACCAGCTCGGGCTCGTCGTGAACGACCTGCGGAACCCCTACACGCCCCAGCTCGCCTCCGCCGTGTTCCGGCTCGCCGCCGAGCAGGGGTGGAACGTCATGCTCGCCGACGTCGACCTGGCGAGCGACGCGGACCGGATGGTCCAGGCGCTCGGCGCGCAGACCGACGTGGTCATCGGCTACCTCGGCTCGCGTCGGCACCGGTGGAGCGAGGTCCTCGGCAACGTGCCGATGGTCGAGCTCGACCCGTCCTCCGACCCGCCGACGGCGGCCGTGTGGATCGACCCCGCCGACGCGATCGAGGCCCTCGCCGACCACCTGGTGGCGACCGGGGTGCGGCACCCGGTCGTGCTCGACAACTCGTCGCCGGACCACACGAGCGCACGCGGCGGGCTCATGCTGGACGCCCTCCGCCGCCGCGGTTACCTGCCGGAGCTCGTGCACGCGCCGCACGCCACGGCCGAGTGCGGTGCCGAGGAGACCGTGCGGATCCTCGCCCGGAAGCGCCGGCTCGACGCGATCCTCGCGTTCAACGACGTGATGGCGCTCGGCGTGCTGCAGGCGTGTCGGCGTGCGGGCGTCGACGTCCCCGGTGACGTGCGAGTCGTCGGCGTCGACGGCCTGCCGCTCGGCGCGCTGGTGTCACCGACGCTCACCACCCTGGCGGTCGACCTCGACGCCGTCGCGCGCGAGGCGCTCGGCCTCGCCCTCGGCATGCTCGCCGGCGAGCTGCCACGGCACGGCCCCGCGGTGCAGCGCACCGTGCGCCACAGCCTGCTGGTCCGCGACTCGGCCTGACGACGGCCGCGAGCCCCGCCCCGGCCACCTCGCCGCGCCCTGCCCACCCCGCCCCCCCGCCCCCGAGGTTCCGAAATCTCGGCATGTCGGCGCTCGTGCCGCCCGACATCGGAACCCGGGCGGAGACCACGCGGCGTGTTGTGGAACCCCGGCACCAGTACCCGGGTACCGCAACCCCGGCACCGGAACCCCGGCACCAGTACCCGGGCACCGGAACCCCGGTACCTGAACCCCGGCACCGGACGCGGGTCGACCCGCAGCTCCAGCCTCCCGCCCTGGGCGGGACCACTCGTCGGACGGGAGGCCCGTGGCGGGCCCGCCACGGGCCTCCCGTCAGCCTGTTGGTTGCATTTGCAACCATAACCGTCCAGACGGTACACTGACGGAGTCCTGACGGGGCGCGTGTCCATCCCGCGTCCCGTCTCGTCTGCCCCACGCACCGCCCCGCCGTCGACCAGGTCCGGCTCGAAGTCCCAGGAGTCCGCCGTGTCCGCACTGCTCACCAGCCCCGTCGCAACCCGTGTCACCGGGAGCCGCGCCCGACGGTTCCTCGCGCTCGCCGTGCTCATGCTGCCGGTCCTGCTCATCTCGGTGGACAACACCGTGCTGAGCTTCGCGCTGCCGTCGATCAGCCGCGCGCTCAACCCGGACGCCACCACGCAGCTCTGGATCGTCGACGCGTACCCGCTCGTCCTGGCCGGCCTGCTCGTGGTGATGGGCAGCATCGGTGACCGCATCGGGCGACGTCGGATCCTGGTGATCGGAGCCACCGGCTTCGCGCTGTTCTCCGTCGCCGCGGGGTTCGCGACCGACGCCTGGATGCTCGTCGCCGCCCGGATCGCGATGGGCGTGTTCGGCGCGATGCTCATGCCCGCGACGCTCTCGATCATCCGCAACGTCTTCGTCGACGCGGGGGAGCGGCGGATGGCGCTGGCCGTCTGGTCGACCATGTTCGCGGCCGGCAACGCCCTCGGCCCGCTCGTCGGAGGCACGCTGCTCGCACACTTCCACTGGGGCAGCGTCTTCCTGATCGCGGTGCCGATCCTCGTGCTCATGCTCGTCGGCGTCCCGTTCTGCGTGCCGGAGTCGCGTGACCCGATGCCCGGTCCGGTGGACGTGCCGAGCATGTTCCTGTCCCTCGGCGCGCTGGCGCCGACCGCCTGGGCGATCAAGTCGGTCGTGCACCCGGAGGAGCGCGGGTTCGCCGTCGCCATGCTCGCCGTCGGGGTCGTGTGCGGCATCGCGTTCGTCCGCCGGCAGCTGCGCTCCCGCACGCCGATGCTCGATCTGCGGCTGTTCCGCAGCACGGCCTTCACCGGCAGCGTGCTCATGAACCTGATGGCGATGTTCTCGCTGACCGGCTTCCTGTTCTTCATCGCGCAGCACCTGCAGCTCGTCGCGGGTCTGGACCCGTTCACCTCGGGCGTCGTGCTCATCCCCGGATCGGTGCTCACGATCGTCGCCGGTCTGGCTGTCGTGCCGGTCGTCGCCCGCGTGGCACCGCGCTGGGTCGTGTCGGCCTCGCTCCTCTTCTCGGCGGCTGCCTACGCCCTCGTGGCGGTCCTCGGGCACCATGCGTCGATCGCCGCACTGGCGTTCGCGTTCGTGCTGCTCGGCATCGGGATCGGCGCGTCCGAGACCGTCACGAACGACCTCATCATCTCGACCGCTCCGGCGGACAAGGCCGGTGCAGCGTCGGCGATGTCCGAGACCGCGTACGAGATCGGCGCGGTGCTCGGTACGGCCGTCCTCGGCACGATCCTGGCGACCACCTACCGGGCGCACGTCGTGGTGCCGGGCGGGCTGAGCTCGACCGCGCACACCGCTGCGCAGGAGACGCTCGGCGGTGCGGTGTCCGCCGCGTCGTCCCTCGGCGGACCGACCGGTCAGGCACTGCTCGAATCGGCGCGGGCCGCGTTCGACTCCGGCGTGACGATCACGGCGGGCGTCGCCGCGGTGCTCATGGTGATCGCCGCCGCGGGCGCCGTCGTCATGCTCAAGCGCCGCTGATCGCGGGCCGCGCGCGTTTCGTGAGCAGAAATGGTCGGGTCGTCGCGAGCGACTCGACCATTTCTGCTCACGAAGCGGCACCGCGGGGCCGCACGACGCGTCATGCGGCGTCATCCGGCACGCCCGGGAGCGGTCGAACCTGTGAATCGTTGACCTCAACCATGGTTCAGGTCATACGTTGGGACATGGCCGCCCAGTGACGGCTCACCCCGCGCGAAGGAACGACGACGAACACCATGCCCGACGAAGCCCCGGCGAACATCGCCGAAGCGTACAAGTCCGCGTTCCGCGGGCACCCGGCCGGCGTCGCCGTCATCACCGCCGAGGGGCCCGACGGTCCGACCGGACTCACCGCCTCGAGCGTCGCGAGCGTGGCGGTCGACCCGCCGGTGCTCGTGTTCTCGCTCTCCACGAACTCCGGGTCCGCCGGTGTCGTGCTCGGCGCACCGGTCTTCGTCGTCCACCTGGTCGACTCGCTGAGCGTCGCCCTCGCGCGACGCTTCGCCTCGACGGGCAGCCCGACCGCGGACGACCCGATCTGGGGCACGCTGCCCTCGGGTGACCGCTACCTGCCCAGCGCCGCCAGCGCGCTCCGGTGCCGTCCGCTCTCCACGACCCCGATCGGCAGTTCGACCGTCGTCGTCGCCGAGGTCCTCGACATCGTCGTCGGCCTTGAGCACGGCGAGCCGCTGGTCTACCACAACCGGGAATTCCACTCCCTCACCGATCGTTCCCGGCTCTCGTGAGCCGCGGAATCCCATCCGCAACCCACTGATCGAAAGGACCTCACATGGCTGAGTACACCCTGCCGGAGCTGCCGTACGACTACGCCGCACTCGAGCCGCACATCAGCGGCAAGATCATGCAGCTGCACCACGACAAGCACCACCAGGCCTACGTCACCGGAGCGAACACCGCGCTGCAGCAGCTCGGTGAAGCGCGCGAGTCGGGCAACTTCGGTGCGATCAACAAGCTCGAGAAGGACCTGGCGTTCCACCTCGGTGGGCACGTCAACCACTCGATCTTCTGGACCAACCTCGGCCCGGACACCAAGGTCCCCGAGGGCGAGCTCGCCGCGGCCATCGACGAGTTCTTCGGCTCGTTCGACACCTTCAAGGCGCAGTTCGCCGCCGTCGCGAACGGCATCCAGGGCTCCGGCTGGGCCGTCCTCGCCTGGGACACCGTCGGCCAGAAGCTGACCACGTTCCAGCTGTTCGACCAGCAGGCCAACGTGCCGTTCGGTCTCGTGCCGATCTTCCTGCTCGACATGTGGGAGCACGCCTTCTACCTCGACTACCTCAACGTCAAGGCGGACTACGTCAAGGCCGTCTGGAACATCGTCGACTGGGAGAACGTCGCGGCGCGCTTCGCCAACGCGAAGTCGCAGTCGTTCGTGACTCTCTGATCCACCGACCGCGGGTCGCGTGACGCGACCGACGGACGAACGGGAGGCACGGTGCCAGCTGGCACCGTGCCTCCCGTTCGTGGATCAGGCCGTGGGAACGGACGCGCCCGCGGCGAGCCGGTCGGCGATCGCGCGGAGTGCGGCGTCGGCGTCGGTGCGCTCCCGGTCGACGATCGTGCTCCACTGCGCACCGCGGGCGGCCATGACGGCGTCGTGTGCGGCGCGGTCGGCTGCCGCGGCGTCGTAGCCGTGCGCGAGGCACCACGCGGTGACCGCGGCGACGCGGTCTCGGTGCAGACCGCGGTGTCGGGTGCGGCCGTCCAGCGCCTCGACCGACCCGAGCTCGAAGGTGAGCCGCGCGGCGAGGGCGCGGTGCGGATCGCCGAGCCCGCCGAAGGTGGCCACGAGGTAGTCGCCGAGCGCAGCGCGGTCCGCGCCGGGATCGAGTGCGGCGTGGCAGACCGTGTCGGCCAGGTGCTCGACGACCGAGTCGATGAGCGCGTCGCGTGAGCCGAAGTGGTAGACGATCGGGTAAGCGCTCGTGCCCAGGACGCGACCGAGGCTGCGCACCGAGACGTCCTCGAGCTTGGTGTCGAGCAGGTGCAGGGTGACCTTCTCGAGGATCGCCGGCTTGAGCGTCGGGTCGGGCTTCCGGGGCATGGCATCTCCGTCGGATCGGCGGCGGCGGTCGCGCTATCGACGACCGGTGTCATGGAGTATGTTACCGGTCGCTCGGTCCGAAGGTCGCCGCACGGAACCGGCTGTCGGGGCGTGAAAACGGAGCAATACTCGGTTCCGCGTAGACTGAGGCAGATGTCCACGCCGCAAGAGGCCTCCGTGCCCGTGTCGCAGCCCGAGGGGACCCGTGCCGGACGGGTGGTCGCGGGGCGCCGTCGGGGTGCCGGAAAACGCTTCCTGGTGGTCGGCGACGTCTTGGACGGCGTGCTCGTGCAGACCACCGCACACACCATCGGGGTCCACGATCCCGCAGCCGTGATCCGCCACCGCCCGACCGGCGCTGCCGGCAACACCGCTGCCTGGCTCGGTTGGCTCGGCGCCGAGGTCGACCTCGTCGCCCGGGTGGGCGTCGACGACGTCTACCGGCACGAACGGTCGCTGGAGGACGCCGGCGTCCGACCGCACCTGCGCTACGACGCGATGACCTCCACCGGGGTCGTGGTGTCGGTGCGCAACGACAGCGGCCGCACGGCGATGTCCGACCCGGCCGCGAGCGGGAAGCTCACGGCAGCCGACGTCCCCGACGCCGTGGCTCGACGTGCGGACATCGTGCACCTGACGGGGCACGCGATGCTCGGGGGCGGCGCCGACCGCATCGCCGCCCTGGTCGCCCGCGCCCGGACAGGATCGGCCCGGGTGTCGCTCGATCCGTCCTCGGCGGCCATCGTCCGGTCGGTCGGTGCTCCCGCCTTCCTCGATGCCCTCGCCGGTGTCGACGTCCTCTTCCCCGGCCGACAGGAGGCCCTCGAACTGACCGGGTCGACGGACCTCGACGACGCGGTGCGGCGGCTGACCGAGCACGTCCCGCTCGTGGTGGTCACGGTGGGCGCCGACGGTGTGCTGGTGGGGCGGCGTGGTCGGAGCGTGCACCGCGTCGCCGCGACACCGGCGACGGTCGTCGACACGGTCGGGGCCGGCGACGCGTTCGCCGCGGGGTTCGTGCGGGCGTGGGCGACCGATCCCGTGCGGGTCGGAGCGGCGGCGCGCGAGGGCACCCGGGTCGCCGCCCGGGCGCTCGGGTTCGTCGGCGGCCGACCGCCGGTGTGACGGCCGGGACCGGGGCTCGAGCCGGCCGCGGTCACGACCGTGACGTTCCGCCCGGTCAGCCCGGTCAGCCCTCTGCGGGCTCCGCCACGACGGTGAGGGTCTGGACGCGACCGGTCGACGACGGGGCGAGCCGGATCTCGACGCGCAGGCGCCCGCAGGTGCCGGGCAGCCACCAGCGCAGGTGCGACGGCGTCGACGACTGCTCGGCGACGGGAGCAGCGGTCAGGTCCGCCCCCACCTCGGCGACCGCGGCGGCGATCGCGCGTCGGCGGCGATCGTAGGGGACGTCCATCGCCACGTTCGGCGTGCAGATCGCGTCCGCCACGTCGTCGCGCCAGTCGGCCAGGAGGCCCGTCACGGCGGTCTGCGCGGCTCGCGTCGCCCGGATGGTCGGGTCGGCGCCGGGGCGGCGCGCGGGTCCGGTGCCCGTACCGGCGAGTGCCGGGGACGCCGTCGGACGCGCGGTCTCCAGGAGCAGGTCGTGTGCCTGCTGCGCCGCGGCCGAGACCTTCGCCTGCGTGGCGTTCTCGAACGCGACGACACCGAGGCCGGTCTGCGCGGACCACCGCATGTGCGCCGAGAACCCCGGGTAGCCGCCGGAGTGCGAGACGAGTTCGCCGAACCGGTCGTCCTGCTCGACGAACAGCCCGAAGCCGTACGCCGTGGCGCGCGACGAACCGGGGACCACCGACGACGGCACGACCCGCATCGCCTGCTGCATGAGCCGGCGATCGGCGGGGGAGACCGGTCCGGGCTCCGGGGTGTCGGACGACGCCGATGCCAGGTGCGTCGCCCAGCGTGCGAGGTCGCGGACGGTGGAGAACAGGCCACCGATGGACGAGAACGCCCCCGGGCCGGTCATCGGCAGGGGTTCCCAGTCGCCGTCGTGCGGACGGAACCCGGTGACGACCGGTCCCGGAGACTCGGCCGCGCTGAACACCGTGTGGTCGAGACCGAGCGGCCGGAGCACCGTGTCGCGTGCCGCCTGGGTGAACGGACGGCCGGAGGCGACGGCGACGACCCGACCGAGCAGGGCGTAGCCGAGGTTCGAGTACGCGAACCGGGTGCCGGGCACGGAGTCGAACAACAGCCCGGCGCGCAGGACGTCGTCGAGCTCGGCGTCGCTGATCGACTCCTGCCGGTCCGCCCAGGGGTCGTCGGTGGGGAACCCGGCCGACATGGTCAGCAGCATCCGTAGGGTCGGCACGGGGGAGTCCGGTGTGGGCAGGTGCACGGCGCCGAACGCCGGCACGAAGGCGGTGACCGGTGCGTCGAGGTCCAGGTGGCCGTCGGAGACCAGCGTCAGCAGCGTCGCCGCGGTCACGCTCTTGGTGCACGACGCGATCCGGTAGACGCTGTCGGCATCGGGCCGCTGCCCGTCGCCACGGTCGCCGTGGCCCCCGGAGGCGATGAGACCCGTCCGGTCGAACACACCCCACGCGCTGCTCGGTGCGACGCCGCGGTCGACACGGTCACGGAAGAGCGCGTCGACCTGCGCGACGGCGGCGTCCCACGGGGTCACGACCGACGCATCTCTGCGTAGGCGTCGAGGGCACGCTGCCGCGTCGCCTTGAGGTCGACCATCGGCTCGGGCCGGAGCTCGTCCGAGGGGACCCACCGGTGCACGTACTCACGGTGCGGGTCGAACCGCTCGAGCTGCCGGTCGGGGTTGAACACGCGGAAGTACGGCGCCGCGTCGAAGCCCGACCCGGCGACCCACTGCCAGTTCCCGGCGTTGTTGGCCGAGTCGGCGTCGACGAGGGTGTCCCAGAACCACTGCTCGCCCACGCGCCAGTCGACCAGCAGGTTCTTGACGAGGAAGCTCGCGGTCGCCAACCGGACGCGGTTGTGCATGGCGCCGGAGTGCCACAGCTCCCGCATGCCGGCGTCGACGAGGTCGAACCCGGTCGTGCCGGTGCGCCACCGGTCGACCTCTGCCGCCGGGGCGTCCCGCCACGGGAACGCGTCGAACTCCCGACGCACGTTCACCGTCGTGATGTCCTCGCAGTGGAAGTGCTCGTTCCAGTTGAACTCGCGCCACGCCAGCTGCCGCAGGAAGGCCGAGGCGTTCTTGCGCTGCTCCGGCTCGAGCGTTCCGTGCAACCGGTGCCACACCTGGTACGGGCTGACCTCGCCCCAGCGCAGGTGCGGGGACAGGTCGCTCGTGGCTGCCATGGCGGGTTCGTCCCGCTGGTCGTAGTCCTCGAGCGCGTGGGTGACGAAGTGCTCGAGCCGCTGGTGGGCGCCGTGCTCGCCGGGTTCCCAGGCGTCGCGGAGTCCGCCGGCCCAGTCGGGACGGGTCGGCAGCAGGTCCCACTGGTCCAGGTCGTCGCTCGTGACCCGGGCGGGTGCTGGCAGGTCCCGGGGCTTCGGGAGCGGGTGCCGCGGTTCGGGCATCGCCTGGGCGGCGCGCCAGAACGGGGTGAACACCTTGTACGGTTCGCCCTGACCCGTGAGCACGGTCCACGGTTCCCAGAGCAGGTTCGCCGCGAAGCTGTGCGCTTCGATGCCGCGGTCGTGCAGCGCGCTCTTGATGCCGGCGTCGACCTCGCGTTCGGCGGGACCGTACCGACGGTTCCAGAACACGGCGTCCGCTCCTGACTCGGCGACGAGGGCGTCGATCACCGCGGCGGCCGCGCCCCGTCGCAGCACCAGCCGCGAGTCACGGTCGCGCAGTTCGCCGTCGAGGGCGGTGAGCGAGTGGTGGAGCCACCAGCGGCTGGCGGCACCGGCGGGACGGATGCCGGGGGACTCGTCGTCGAGGACGTAGACCACCGTGACGTCGCCGCCGTGGTCGATCGCAGCGCGCAGCGCGGGGTTGTCGGCCAGTCGCAGGTCGTCGCGGAGCCAGACCAGTGCGCCGGTCACACCGGTGCCGGATCCGACTCGGAGACCGTCCGCGCGACGGGTCGTCGGCCCGGGGCGGTGCCGACCGCGAGCCGCAGCTTCGTGCACAGCTCGGTGAGGGTGCGGAGTTCGGCGTCGGAGAGCCCGGCGCCGACCTGCTGCGCGATGCTCGCCGCGTGCTGCACGGCCACCTGGCGGTAGACGTCGAACCCGTGCGGGGTGAGCGCCACGATCACGCCGCGGGCGTCGGACGGGTCCGGCTGCTTCTCGACGATCCCGCGGGCGAGCAGGCGATCGACCAGGCGGCTCACGCTCGGCTGGGTGAGGAGCAGGTGACCGGTGAGGTCACGCATGCGGCAGCGCCGGCCGGGCTGTGTCGACAGGTTGAAGCAGACGTCGTACTCGTTGAAGGAGATCTCGCCACCGGGGAAGTCCGCGTTGAGGCTCCGCATCACGGTGACCTGGGCGCGGAACAGTGATTCCCAGGCAGCGACGGCGGTCGCCTTCTCGCTGCGGCGTGAGTCGCTCACGATCGCGCTCCCCTCTGGTCGGACGGTCCGTCCACACTACCGACGGCCCCCGACAGGGGCGGGTTCGACATGCACGAGGGCCGACATGCACCAGCCCGACGTGCACGAGGGCCGGCCGCTCTTCCGAGCGACCGGCCCTCTCCCTTGCACCAAGAGTTTCCTGCAATCACATTCCGCAGCCGGTGCCACAGCAAACACCGTCTGCGCGTCCGACTGTATAACGAAGCGGTAACGGCGCGCTAGCCTCTCCGAGGGTCGTTCGCTGCGAGTTCACCAAGAGCGACCGATCAGCATCAGAAGAGGTCGGGCGACGGCGTCGAAGCGTAGCGGACGGCCACGTCGGCGTGCCGGTCGAACCGGTACCCGACGCCGCGCACGGTGCGGACGATCTCCTCGAACGCGCCGAGCTTGGAGCGGAGACGGCGCACGTGCACGTCGATGGTGCGCTCGTTCGGGGTCTCGTCCTCGCCGTCCGACCACAGGCCGTCGATGATGGCCGAGCGGTCGACGGTCTGGCCCTCGCGCAGCACCAGGAACTGCAGGAGTTCGAACTCCTTGTACGTCAGGGGTGCTGCTTCACCGTCGAGGGTGACGCGCTTCCGGGAGATGTCGATGACGACCCCGGTCTCCTCCGGCTCGGGCTTCTCGGCCTGCTTGCGCGCGGCGACGGCGGAGCGGTCCTGCAACGCCAGCCGGACGACGTCGACGTCGCGGCCGCCGGACTGCTCCGCGGCGACGGCGACGGCCGCGTAGGTCTCCGAGTTCGGGACGAGCTGCGCGGTGAGCGCCTTCAGCTGCTCGACGACGGCCGCGAGCGTGGTGCCGGCTGCTGCCGCTTTCGCCTCGTCGATCCCGACGTACAGCGCGAAGCCACGGGCCTCGGTGCCCTCCGGCAGCGAGCGGTTGCGCTGCGGTGCGACGACCGGGCTGGTCGGCACGGCGGTCTGGCCGGTCGTGGCCGGCGTCGCGGGACGGGGCC
This sequence comes from Curtobacterium sp. PvP017, assembly GCF_054060195.1. Lineage (NCBI taxonomy): Bacteria > Bacillati > Actinomycetota > Actinomycetes > Micrococcales > Microbacteriaceae > Curtobacterium > Curtobacterium sp. PvP017. The sequence continues at coordinate 494,552 of NZ_JBSSCY010000001.1, read as the reverse complement.
GGATCGGGGTGACGGTCCCGAGGTCGGTCGGCGTCGGAGCGGCGGTGCGGAGCGCGGTGCGGGGCTGGGCGATGGTGAGCGACATGGTGGTTCTCCGGGCGATGTGGCCGGTGCGCGTGTGGCGCGTGCGGCGGTGTCGAATGCGTCGACCCGGGTACGGCTGGATGCCGTCGTGCCCTGCGGTCCTGCTGTGGACCGGGGCGGACCCGGGGGAACGGGAGACAGACCTCGTGACGTGGTGCGCGTCGTCGACGGTGTCCGTCACCCGGGGATCACACGCTCGCGACCGGGGTGGTGTCGCGGGGGATCCGGCTGGAACGGGTGCCGATCAGGCACACATTCGACAACGCATGACGGCGACCGGCATCATCATGCCGGAAGTCCCCTGGACCTCGGAGAGGACGCGGGTGGACACGGTTGCAGTCATGGGACGAGTATCGGCGGTATACCAAGGCGGTGTCAACCGTCCGAGTGGACGGTGCGTTCCGCGCACCGGCGGCGGTGGACCGGGCTGACGGACGACGGGAGGCCCGTGGCGGTGTCGCCACGGGCCTCCCGTCGATCGTGGGTGACGTCGACTGCCTACTCGGCCAGTCCGTAGAGGCGGTCGCCGGCGTCGCCGAGACCGGGGACGATGTACCCGTTCTCGTCGAGCTTCTCGTCGAGGGCGCCGAGCACGATCGAGACGTTGCGGTCGCCGACGGCCTGCTCGACCAGCGCGAGTCCCTCGGGTGCGCCGAGGATGCACACGCACGTGACCTCTTCGGCGCCGCGGGCGAACAGGAAGTCGATGGCGGCGGCGAGGGTGCCACCGGTGGCCAGCATCGGGTCGAGCACGAAGCACTGCCGGCCGGACAGGTCGTCGGGCAGGCGCTCGGCGTAGGTCTGCGGCTCGAGGGTCTCCTCGTTGCGGGCCATGCCGAGGAACCCGACCTCGGCCGTCGGCACGAGCTTGACCATGCCCTCGAGCATGCCGAGACCGGCACGCAGGATCGGGACGACGAGCGGACGCGGCTTGGCGATCGAGACGCCCATGGTGTGCGCCACGGGGGTGTCGATGGGCGTCGCGGTGACCCGGACGTTGCGCGTGGCCTCGTACGCGAGGAGCGTGACGAGCTCTTCGGTCAGGGCGCGGAACGTGGGGGAGGGTGTGGTCCGGTCGCGGAGCACCGAGAGCTTGTGGGTGATGAGCGGGTGGTCGGCGACGTGGACTCGCATAGGGTCGAGCCTACCGTGCTGCCGACCGCCAGGAGGTCCCGTGGAAGCGCCCGCTGCCCGTCCGTTCGTCCCGGCGATGGAACGCGCGCTCGACGAGGCCCGCGCGTGCCTGGCGACCGGCGACGTCCCCGTGGGGGCAGTGGTGCTCGACCGCGACGGCGAGGTCGTCGCCGTCGGCCGGAACGAGCGCGAGGCACTGCAGGACCCGACCGCGCACGCCGAGGTGCTCGCGCTCCGTGCGGCGGCCGCGGTGACGGGGGACTGGCACCTCGACGGGCACACGCTCGTCGTGACGCTCGAGCCGTGCCCGATGTGCGCCGGGGCGATCCTGGCAGCGCGTGTGCCCCGGGTCGTGTTCGGTGCCTGGGACCCCAAGGCGGGCGCGACCGGCAGCGTCTACGACATCGCCAGGGACCGCCGGCTGCCGCACCGCTCCGAGGTCGTCGGCGGCGTGCTCGAGCGCGAGTGCGCCGCGCTGCTCGACGCCTTCTTCAGTCAGCGGCGAGGATGACGATCGCCTCGGTCGGCGGACGCGGACCGGTGCGGAGCACATCGGGTTCGACGTAGATGACGCGGGCGATCGGCACCGCGGTGCGCACGCGGTGCTCGACGGTGTCGATGCCGGCGGCGACGTCCCCCAGGCGGCGGTCGCCGTCGACGGCGACCTTCACGCCGACCATGAGCTCGTCCGGGCCCAGGTACAGCGTCTTGATGTGGATGATCGCGTCGACCTCCGGGCCGTCGAGCACCGCGTGCTTGATCCGCTCGACGTCGGCGGCCGTGGCACCCTCGCCGACGAGCAGGCTCTTCGTCTCGATGCCCAGGACGACCGCGACGGCGATGAGCAGGGCGGCGATGAGCATGGTGCCGATCGCGTCGAAGACCCCGTTGCCGGTGATCGCGGTCAGCCCGACGCCGAACAGGGCGAAGACCAGACCGAGCAGGGCAGCGGTGTCCTCGAGCATCACGACGGGGAGCTCCGGGGCCTTGGCGCGACGGACGAACTGCACCCAGCTCTGCGTGCCCTTCTGCGGCCGGGCCTCCTTCAGCGCAGTGCGGAGCGAGAAGCCCTCGAGCCCGATCGCGATGACGAGCACGACGAGCGGCAGCCACCAGTTCTCGAGCGGGTGCGGGTGGGCGAGCTTCTCGATGCCCTCGTAGAGCGAGAACACCCCGCCGACGGAGAACAGGATGATCGAGACGACGAAGGCGTACACGTAGCGTTCGCGCCCGTAGCCGAAGGGGTGCTCCTCGTCGGCGGCGCGACGGGCACGGCGTCCGCCGAGCAGCAGGAGGAGCTGGTTCGCGGAGTCGGCCAGGGAGTGCACGCCCTCGGCCAGCATCGACGCGGACCCGCTGATCGCGGCCGCGATGAACTTCACGATCGCGATGCCGACGTTCGCACCGAGTGCGGCGAGGATCGCCTTCGTGCCTCCAGAAGCGCTCACAGCTGTCCCCTTCTCCCGATCTGGAAGACGATCCTAGGCGAGGCCTGTCGGTAGGGTCGGGAGCATGACGATCGACCTGCCCCGTACCGCCCTGCTCGGCGTCGGCTCCATGTCCGGCTCGGTCCTCGACGGCCTGCTCGCCGCCGGGCTCGACCCGGCGACGGTGACCCTCACGACGAAGTCCGAGGGGTCGGCCGCCGCCCACCGGCAGCGCGGGCTCGACGCCACCGCGAGCGACACCGACCCCGATGCGAACCGCCGCGCTGTCCGTGGCGCGGCGCTCGTCGTCGTCGGCGTGAAGCCGTACATGATCGCGGACCTGCTCGACGAGGTCGCAGCGGACCTGGAGCCCGGTGCGGTGCTGGTCAGCGTGGCGGTCGGCACCACGACCGCGAGCATGGAGTCGCGGGTGCCGGCCGGTGTGCGCGTCGTCCGTGCACTCCCGAACACGCCCATCGGCGTCGGCCACGGCGTCACCGGGGTCAGCGCCGGCGCGTCCGCGGACCCCGACGCCGTCGCGCTCGCGTCGTCGGTGTTCACCGCCTCGGGACAGGTGATCGAGGTGCCCGAGACGCAGCTCGACGCCCTGTCCGCCGTGTCCGGTTCGGGCCCGGCCTACGTCTTCCTGCTGGTCGAGGAGTGGCAGCGCGCTGCCGAGGCGCTCGGCTTCACCCCGGACCAGGCGGCCACGATGGTGCAGGGCACGCTGCGCGGCGCCGTGGAGCTGCTCGACCGGTCGGAGCGCGAGCCCGCCGACCTGCGGCGTGCCGTCACGAGCCCGAAGGGCACCACCGAGCGGGCCGTCGCGGTGCTGCAGGATGCCGACCTGGCCGACACCTTCCTGCGCGCGTCGCGCGCCGCGATCGCGCGCGCGGAGGAGATCGCCGCGTCGTAGGGGCGCGGGCGGACCTACTCGAACGCCGCGAAGCGCTCCAGGTCGGTCTCCGAACCCGAGACGATGATCACGTCGTCCTCGCCGATGATGCTCTCCGGCGTCGCCGGCACGAACGGGCTCCCGGGCGGCTTGATGCCGAGCACCGTCAGACCGAACCGGGTGCGGATCACCGTGGTGGCGAGGTCCTTCCCGCGCACGGCCCGTGGCGGGAACATCTTGACCACGGCGAAGTCGTCGTCGAACTCGATGAAGTCGAGCATGCGCCCGGACACCAGGTGTGCGGTGCGCTCCCCGGCTTCACGCTCCGGGTAGACGACGTGGTTCGCGCCGATGCGGGACAGGATCGTGCCGTGCGAGCGGCTGATGGCCTTCGCCCAGATCTGCGGGATGCCGAGGTCGACGAGGTTCGCCGTGATCAGCACGCTCGACTCGAGGTCGCTGCCCGTCCCGACGACCGCGATCGCGAAGTCCTGCGCACCGATCTGCCGCAGCGCGTCGATGTCGGTCGCATCGGCCTGCACGGCGTGCGTGACCCGGTCGGACCACTTCTGCACCAGGCCGGCGTCGGTGTCGACGACGAGGACCTCGCGGTCCTGCCGCTCGAGCTGACCGGCGGTGGCGGCGCCGAAGCGGCCGAGGCCGATGACGAGCACGGGTGCGTCGTGACTGATCGCACCCATCGGGTGCGGGGGACGGGTTCGGTCAGCCAACGATCGGCCTCTCCTCGGGGCGGCGGAACAACTGCCGGCTCTGACTCGCGGCCAGGGCTGCGGCGATGGTCACTGTACCGACCCGGCCGAGGAACATGGTGGCGGCCAGGACGTACTTGCCGGACTCGGGCAGGTCCGCGGACACGCCGGAGGACAGACCACTGGTCGAGAACGCCGAGATCACCTCGAACAGCACGCGGTCGAGCGAGTCGTCCGTGATCTGCAGGAGCACCACGGTCGCGACCGCCACGATCGTCGCTCCCCAGAGCACGATGGCGACCGCGACCCGCAGCACGTCACTGGGGATGCGGCGCCCGAACGCCTCCATGCTCTGCCGGCCGCGGGCCTCGGCCACCGCGGCGAGGAACAGCACCGCGAGGGTCGTGACCTTGATGCCGCCGGCGGTCGACGCGGAGCCGCCACCGATGAACATGAGCATGTCGGTGACGAGCAGGCTCGACCCGTTCAGCTGGTCGAAGTCGACGAGCGAGAAGCCGCCGGAGCGGGTCATCGTCGACAGGAAGAGCGCCTGGAACGCCGTCCGCCCGGCGCCCTCCTCGCCGAAGGTCGTCGGGTTCGAGGCCTCGAGCGCGGTGTAGACGATCGCACCGCCGACGAGCAGGACCGCGCTCGTGGCCAGGGTCAGCTTGACGTGGATCGGCCAGCGGCGCGGCGTGCGGAGCTGCTTCGTCAGGGCACGGATGACGGGGAACCCGATCGACCCCGCCACGACGCCGATCATCAGGAGCGTCAGGAACCAGTAGTCGTGGGCGAACGGGTCGAGGCCGTCCGCGTTGGGCGAGAAGCCGGTGTTCGTGAACGCCATCGCCGCGTAGTAGAAGGAGTCGCCGACCGCGGTCCAGAACGGGATGCCCGCGATCAACACCGACGGCAGGAGCAGCAGGCCGAGGACGATCTCGATCGACAGGGTGCTGACGGCCACCGTCGCGAGCAGGGTGCCGACCTCACCGAGGCGGACGGCCTGCCCCTCGGGCACGGCTCCGTGGTGGGTGCGGAGCGGGTTCGAGTCGCCCGCGGCCATCAGCTTCGCGCGGAGCCCGAGCTTGCGGGTCACGAACAGCCCGAGGATCGACGCGAAGGTCAGCACGCCCACCGCGCCGATCTGCGTGCCGATCACCACGAGGACCTTGCCGAAGACCGACCAGTGCGTCGCCATGTCGACGGTCGCGAGGCCGGTGACGCACACCACCGAGGCCGCCGTGAACAGTGCGTCCGAGAAGTGCGTGCTGGTCCGGTCCGCGGCGGCCCACGGCGTCATGAACAGCGCCGTGAACACGAAGATCAGGGCGATGAACACCACGATCGCCAATCGCGACGGCGACGATCGCAGGACCGTCGCGATCCGTCCGCCCCGTCGCCGGGTGACGGTCACGTGCCGCGGGAGCGGCTCGGTACGGTCGAGCATCGTATGCCTCCGAGGACATGGGCCGGGACGGTTCGTCATGGTACATCCGAGGTGCCCCGGCTAGCCTTGCCCGCATGGCCGACATCTTCTCCGTCGTGGCGGACCCCACGAGGCGTGAGCTGCTCGGGACCCTCCTCGCCGCGTACGGATCGGACGTCACCGGTGGGGAACTCAGCGTCGGGCAGCTCGTCGAACGACTGGGCGTCAGCCAGCCGACGGTGTCGAAGCACCTCCGCGTCCTGCGCGACATCGGCCTCGTCACCAGCCGCGAGGAAGGGCAGCACCGCTTCTACCGGCTCGACCCGGAACCGCTCGTGTCCCTGGAGGACTGGGTCCTGCCGTTCACCGGCGCAGTCGACGCCGACGGCATGCCCGCGACCACGGCGTGGACCCCCGATGGACAACCCGTGTCGGTGCGCCGGAACGGGGCGGCCGGCAAGGCCACCGTCGAGGTCGGCACCGAGCTCGGGCGTGTCATGGCCGAGGCGTCCTACCGGGCCACCGCGGCGATCTCCGGCGCGCAGCAGGGCTGGGAGCGCGTCGTCGACCGCAGCCGCAAGCGCTTCACCCGCCGCGGGGACGAAGACTGAGCCTGGACACTGGGTCGCACGCGCCTCTACAGTTGCCAGTGACCACACAGGTCACACCAAACCCGTGCGCGGATCGCGTGCGAGCCACCGAAGGCGGATCATGACCGGCAGTTTCGACGACGTGCGCTTCCTCACCGTCGCTGAGGTCGCCGAGATGATGCGTGTCTCGAAGATGACCGTGTACCGCATGGTCCACGCCGGTGAGCTCCCCGCCATCCGTTTCGGCCGGTCCTTCCGTGTCCCCGAGTCAGCCGTCGCCGACGTGCTGCGCGGTGGCATCGCAGACGTCGGCTGAGCGCACGCACGTCCGTTCCGGGCGCGTTCGACATCGCGTCAGCCCTCCGGTAGACTCGGCCGGGTTGATTTTCCGCGGTCTCGACGGCCCGGTGTCCGATACATCAGCACAGTCCGAGCGAGGTCCACATGGGTTCTGTCATCAAGAAGCGTCGCAAGCGCATGGCGAAGAAGAAGCACCGCAAGCTGCTTCGCAAGACGCGCCACCAGCGTCGCAACAAGAAGTAGGCCCCGAGCCTGCAGCGTCAAGCCCCGGTTCGCCGGGGCTTTCGCATTCGCCAGGGGACGCGGACCGCGAGCTACGCTGGAGCCATGCCCGCAGTGACGTTCCTGACCAAGCCCGGATGCCACCTCTGCGACGACGCCCGACCCGTGGTCGAGCGCGTCGTCGCCGAACATCCCGGCGTGACCCTGCAGGAACGCTCGATCCTCGACGACGACGCCCTCCGCCAGGAGTACGCGGAGGACATCCCCGTCGTGCTGGTCGACGGGCGCGTCCACAGCAACTGGCACGTCGACGCCGATCGGCTCGCACGTGCCCTCGAGAAGGCCGGTGCCTCCGCATGATCTCCCACGTCGTCGCCTGGACCCTGCGCGAGGACCTCGACCGCGCCGCGTCCATCGCCCGGATCCGCGAACTCCTGACCGGCCTGACCGGCACCATCGGGTCGATCCGCTCGCTCGAGGTCGTCGAGAACGTCGCCTACCCGGACAAGAACAGCGACGTCGCCGTCGTCGCGTCGTTCGACGACCTCGCGGGACTCGACGAGTACCAGGTGCACCCGGACCACCAGGCCGCCGCAGCCGAGATCCGTGGACTGGTCACGGGGCGGGCCGCCATCGACTGGGAGCGCTGAGCGGGCCTCCCGTCCCGCCCCCGGTGCTGCGTGCGCTGCGGCGCTTCGTGAGCAGAAATGGTCGCCTCCCACATCGGGAGGCGACCATTTCTGTTCACCATGTGCGCCCGCGAGGGGCGACGCGTGACGTGACTACGGGGTCAGGCGCGTCGGGCCACGGAAGAGGTACGTGACCTCGCGGATGGACGGCTCGCCGAGCATGAGCATGAGGACGCGCGCGAGGCCCATGCCGAACCCGCCGTGCGGCGGCACGCCGTAGCGGAAGAAGTCGAGGTACCAGCCGAGCTCCTCGGGGTCGAGGCCCTTCTCGACGGCCTGCGCCTCGAGCACGTCGACGCGGTGCTCGCGCTGCGCGCCCGTGGAGATCTCCGCACCGTTGAAGATGAGGTCGTAGCTGTTCGTGAGCGTCGGGTCGCCCGGCTTCCGCATGTGGTAGTACGGCCGGATCGAGGCGTCGTACTCGGTGACGAAGACGAACTCCGACCCGTGGTGCTCCTTCGCCCAGGCGGCGACGCGGCGCTCGCCCTCGGGGTCCAGGTCGCCGTCGGCACGCACGACGTCGTGTCCGCTGTCCGCGACGATCTTCCGGGCCTCGGCCAGGGTCACACGGGGGAACGGCGTCGCGGGGACCTGCAGCTCGAAGCCGAAGACCTCCTCGATGTCCTTGCCGTACTTCTCCTTGACCGCGGTGATGCCGGCGACCAGGACCTCTTCGTGCATCGCCATGACGTCCTCGTGGGACTCGATCCACGAGAACTCGGCGTCGACGCTGGTGAACTCCGTCGCGTGCCGGCTCGTGAACGAGGGGTCGGCGCGGAACGCGTCGGCGATCTCGAACACGGCACCGAAGCCGGCGGGCTGCGCCATCTGCTTGAAGTTCTGCGGCGACTGCGCCAGGTAGGCGGTCGTCTCGAAGTACTCGAGCTGGAACAGCTCGGCGCGCGACTCGGAGGCCGACGCCATCAGCTTCGGGGTGTGGATCTCGATGTAGTCGCGGTCCACCCAGTAGGTGCGGAACGCGTGCTCCAGCGTCGTCTGGATGCGGAAGATCAGGTTCTGCTTGCGGTTGCGCAGGTCGAGGAAGCGCCAGTCGAGCCGCTTGTCGAGCGACGAGTCGTCGGCGATCGGGGTCTCCGGGATCGCGGCGCTCACCACCTCGAGCGCGCCGACCTTGACCTCGAGGCCGCCGAGCTTGACGCGCTCGTCGTGCTTCAGGGTGCCGGTGGCGTGGATGAAGGTGCCGTGGGCGAGGCCCGAGATCTCGTTGGTGGTGGCGAGCGCGGCCTGGGCGGCGTCGTCACCGTCCTCGGCCTCGCGCGTGGCGGGGTTCACGAGCTGGACGGCGCCGGACTCGTCGCGGAGGACGACGAACTGCACCTTCTTCTGGTCTCGGACGGTCTCGACCCATCCGGCCACGGAGACGGGGCCGTCGGGGAGGGCAGCGAGGTCGGCGATGCGGGTGCGTTCGATCACGGTGGTCGAGTCTAACCGTCTGCGTCCGGCGGCGTCGGTCCGCAGGGTGCTCCCCTCCACAGGGCGGCATGCGTCCGGCGCCGTCCACAGGTCGGCCGGGAGGCCCGTGGGGCGTCCCGCGGGTCCGTAGCGTTCTCGATGTGGCCGGGTCGCGGGACGAGAGGGGGACCGGGTGGGGACGGGGACGGGGGAGCTCGCGACCTGGCCGCCTGCGGCGGTCGCGGTGGTTGTGGCGGCGCTCTGCACGGCGGCGTTCACGCTGCTCGTGGCGGTCGTCGGTGGGCTGTGGGCGGTCATCCGGTGGCGGCGGGACGTCGCGCGTGAACAGCGCGACCGGGCTTGGTCACGATTCGTCTGGGTGGTCGACCACGTCACGGACGCGGACGTGGGTCGTGCCGAGATCGGGAGACTCGTCGCGGGAGCGATGTACAACATGCAGGTTCTTCGCGAGGCCGACGAGGTCATCGGCAAGCTCGTGCTGGAACTGGTGACGGAAGAGGAGCAGACATGACGCAACGGGACCCGGTGAAGGCCTTGTTCGTGCGGCGGGACGAGGAGTGGAAGGCGAACGTGCGCAGACGGCACTGGTTCCGGCCATGGCGAGCACGTCGGGTGATCGCCGAGCACGATCGGCTGCGGGAGATGATGGAGGAGATGGCCGAGGCCAAGCGGGAACGGAGTCGCCTCATCGCGGCCGGCGTGCTCGAGCGCTCAGGGGAGTGACGCGCGGAGTGACCCGAGCGTGCCGATGAACTCCTCGGCCATGCCGGCGCGCTCGACGAGCTTGGCGTGCCGGGCACGGGCGTCGTCGAGGTACTCGTCGAGGCGTGCAGCCAGCGCGGGCTCGTCGTCGGGGTCCTTCGCCGCCAGCGCGTCGACGACCCGCAGCAGGTCCGCCATCTCGTCGAGCGTGAACCCGAGCGGCTTCATGCGGCGGATCACGAGCAGCCGGTCCAGGTCCTGCGCGGTGTAGACGCGGAACCCGCCGGTCGTGCGGCCACTCGGCACGAGCAGACCGACCTCGTCGTAGTGGCGGATCGTCCGCAGGGACATGCCGGCGCGGTCCGCCAGCTCGCCGATGTGCATCGTGTCCGGGGCGTCGGTGGTGCTCACGGTGCACAACTCTACCCTCACGTGAGGGTAGAGTTCCCCTCGATGTCCGTGATCACACACGCGCCGGCTGCCCCGAGCGTCCTCACCGCCCTCCGCTCACCCCGCACGCTGACCCGAGAGGTCCTGGCCGGGATCGTCACCGCGCTCGCCCTCATCCCCGAGGCGATCTCGTTCTCCGTCGTCGCCGGTGTCGACCCGGCGGTCGGTCTCTTCTCGAGCGTGATCATCGCGATCGTGATCTCGATCGTGGGCGGGCGCCCGGCGATGGTGTCCGCCGCAGCCGGGTCGGTGGCGCTGGTCATCGCGCCGCTCGTCCGCGAACACGGCATCGAGTACCTCGTGCCCGCGATCGTGCTCGGCGGCGTGTTCCAGCTCGTCCTCGGGTTCCTCGGGGTCGCGCGACTGATGCGCTTCATCCCGCGCAGCGTGAACGTGGCCTTCGTGAACGCGCTGGCGATCCTCATCTTCACCGCACAGCTGCCCAACCTGCTCGGCGACGACGTCCCGTTCGTCGTCTGGCCGCTGACCGCCCTCGGCATCGCGATCATCGTCGGCTTCCCGTTCCTGACCAAGGCGGTCCCGGCGCCGCTCATCGCGGTCGTCGTGATCACCGGCATCACCATGCTCTTCAGCGTCGTCGTCCCCACGGTCGGTGACGAGGGCGAACTGCCCACCGCACTGCCGGGGTTCAACGGCATCGTGACGCCGTTCTCGTTCGAGACGCTGCAGATCGTCGCGCCGTACGCGTTCGGCGTCGCGATCGTCGGCCTCATCGAGACCCTGCTGACCGCGCAGCTCGTCGACTCGATCACCGAGACCGGCTCGAGCAAGTGGCGGGAGTCCTGGGGGCAGGGCGTCGCGAACATCGCATCGGCGTTCTTCGGTGGCACGGGTGGCTGCGCGATGATCGGCCAGACGGTCATCAACGTGAAGACCGCGGGCGCGCGGACCCGGATCTCGACCTTCGTCGCCGGTGCGTCCGTGCTCGTGCTGACGATCGTGCTGCACGACCTCGTCGCGCAGATCCCGATGGCCGCCCTCACCGCCGTGATGCTCATGGTGTGCGTGGCGACCTTCGACTGGCACAGCATCCGCCCGCGCACCCTGCGACGGATGCCGCTCGGTGAGACCGCGGTCATGCTGATCACGGTCGTGGTGGTCGTCGTGACCGAGAACCTCGCGACCGGGGTGCTCGTCGGGGTCGTCGTCGCGGCGCTCGTCTTCGCACGCCGGGCGGCCCACGTCGTGACGGTCGTGCGCGAGCCGGTCGACGAGCACACCGTGCGCTACCGGGTCCGCGGCGCGTTGTTCTTCGCGTCGTCGAACGACCTCGTCACCCGGTTCTCCTACGCCGAGGACCCGGAGCACGTGGTCATCGACATGTCCGAAGCGCACGTCTTCGACGCCTCGACGGTCGCGGCGCTGGACGGCGTCGAGCAACGCTTCGCCAAGCACGGGTCCACGGTCGAGGTCGTGGGTCTCAACACCGGGTCGGTGGCCATCCACGGGCGGCTGTCGGGCGAACTCGGCTGAGCGCTTCCGCATCCGGTGAATCGGCTGTGGGGCCGGTGAGCACCGATGGGCGACCTACACTGGAACCCATGCCCGCGACCCGACTCCACCTCGTCCGGCACGGTGAGGTGCACAACCCCGACCGCGTCCTGTACGGCCGGCTCCCGGGCTTCGGACTGAGCGACCTCGGCAAGCAGATGGCCCTCGCCTCGGCGACCGCGTGGCAGGACGCCGGTGTCGACGTGCGCCGGATCGTCGCCTCGCCGCTGCAGCGCACGCAGGAGTCCGCGGCGCCGTGGTCGGCCGCGTACGGGCTCGACGTCACGCTGGACGAGCGGCTCATCGAGCCGACGAACCGGTACGAGGGGCAGCCCCCGGGCTTCACGAAGCGTTCGCTCGGCCGCCCGGCGGAGTGGCCCTGGATCGCGAACCCGTTCCGACCGAGCTGGGGCGAGGCGTACGAGTCGATCGCCAACCGCATGCTCGCGGCGATGACCACGGCATGGGAGAGCGTCGACGGCGGCGACGTCGTCCTCGTCAGCCACCAGCTGCCGATCTGGATGGTCCACCGGAAGCTCGCGGGGGAGTCGCTCTGGCACGACCCACGCAAGCGCCGCTGCGACCTGTCGAGCATCACCACCGTCGAACGGGTACCCGCCTCGACGACCGGTCGGTTCACCGAGGTCGGGTACACGGATCCCGCGCAGGAGCTGCGCGCGACCGCCATCGACGAAGGAGCAGTGTGAGCGTCATCAGCAAACGATTCGCGGTCCTCGCAGCGACGGCGGTCGCCGCGGCGCTCGTCCTGTCGGGATGCTCGTCGGACAACGGTGACCTGGTCAAGCAGTACGGCAACGGCACCACCCAGAACTACATCTCCGGCGACGGCGCGGTGACCGAGGTCACCGCCGACAAGCGGTCCGACGCGGTGGACTTCGAGGCGAAGGACTCCGACGGTGACACCGTCTCGTCGAAGGACCTCAAGGGCAAGGTCGTCGTCCTGAACTTCTGGTACGCGAGCTGCCCGCCGTGCCGCGCAGAGGCGAAGTACCTCAACAAGGTGCACGCGTCCTACGCCGGTGCCGACGACGTCGCGTTCATCGGCGTCAACGTCCGCGACGAGGCAGCGACCGCGGCTGCCTTCGAGCGCACCTTCGGGGTCGACTACCCGACCGTGCTCGACCAGAAGACCGGCACGATGCAGCTCGCGCTGTCCGGTCAGATCGCTCCGAACGCCGTGCCGGCGACGATCGTCCTCGACACCAAGGGCCGCGTGGCTGCCCGGGTGCTCGGTGCCGTCGACGGCACGAGCATCCTGAAGACCCTGATCAGCGACGAACTCGACGCCGGCAAGGCCTCCTGACCCGTGGCCTCCAACCCCTTCGCCGACGCGATCCTGAGCGGCCAGATGGCCGTTGCGCTGCCCGTGGCGGCGCTCGCGGGGCTCGTCTCGTTCCTGTCGCCGTGCGTGCTGCCGCTCGTGCCCGGCTACCTCGGGTACGTCGGCGGGATCGCCGAGGGCGGGCAGCGCCGGGGTCGGGTCGTGCTCGGGGTGCTCCTGTTCATCCTGGGGTTCACCGCGGTCTTCGTCGCGTACACGACGGTGTTCGGGGCGCTCGGGTTCTGGCTCGTGCGCTGGCGGGACCTCATCACGCAGGTCCTCGGCGTCGTCGTCGTCGCGATGGGCCTGGTCTTCGTCGGGCGGTTCACGTTCATGCAGCGCACCATCAAGCCGAGCTGGACGCCCGCGACCGGACTCGTCGGCGCCCCGCTGCTCGGCATCGTGTTCGGCCTCGGGTGGACCCCGTGCCTCGGGCCGACCCTCGCCGCCATCAACCTGCTCAGCGTGCAGTCGGGGAGTGCCTGGCAGGGCATGTGGCTCGGCGTCGCGTACTGCCTGGGTCTGGGCGTCCCGTTCGTCCTGGTCGCCGTCGGGGCCGGCTGGGCCACCGGTGCGATCCGCGCCGTGAAGCGCCACATGCGCACCGTCAACATCATCGGAGGAGCGATCCTGATCGTCATCGGTCTGCTCATGGTCACCGGAATCTGGTCGGCCGTCATGTCGAGTGTCGGGGCGGTGATCCAGAGCTTTGTCCCCGCGATCTGACCCCGACACCGAAGCGACGGGGGCCGACACCGCGTCGGACCCGCAGCGACCGTCCGACCACGTCGACGGCTCCGGCCCCGGCGACCCCGGCATCAACCAGCCGAAGCTCGGGTTCATCGGCACCCTCCGGTTCTTCTGGCGGCAGCTCACGAGCATGCGCACCGCGCTGTTCCTGCTCATGCTGCTCGCCCTCGCGGCGATCCCGGGCTCGCTCGTGCCGCAGCGCACCGCCGACCCGAACGGCGTCGTCCAGTACAAGGCCGACCACGCGACGCTCTACCCGATCCTCGACAAGCTGCAGGTCTTCGACACCTACACCTCGGTGTGGTTCTCGGCGATCTACCTCCTGCTGTTCGTCTCGCTGATCGGCTGCATCGTGCCGCGCACGAAGCACCACTGGCAGGCGCTGCGGACCCGTCCGCCCCGGACCCCCGCGCGCCTGACGCGACTGGCGGGCTTCCGCACCGTGGCGGTGCAGCCCGACGCGATGATCGACGGCACCACCGGGATCGACGCGACCACGGGCCTCCCGTCCACCGAGCACGCTGTGACGCGCGCGATGGCGATCCTGAAGCGCTCCGGGTACCGCGTGGAGCGCTTCGGCGACTCGGTGAGCGCGGAGCGCGGCTACCTGCGCGAGACCGGCAACCTGGTGTTCCACGCGGCGCTCGTCGGCGTCCTGCTGGCCGTCGGCGTCGGCGGCGGGTTCGGGTTCACCGGGCAGCGGCTGCTGGTCGAGGGGCAGACGTTCTCGAACGTCCTCGGCTCCTACGACTCGTTCAACCCCGGTCGCTGGTTCCAGCAGACCGACCTCAAGGGCTACAACCTGACGCTCGACAAGTTCGTCACCAAGTACGAGGAGCGCAACCTCGACGCCCTCGGCCAGGCGCTCGACTACTCGGCGACCGTCACGAGCAAGGAGAAGGGCGGCGAGTCGAAGACCAGCCGCCTCGGCGTGAACGACCCGCTGCACGTCGGCGGCACCAACGTCTACCTGCTCGGCAACGGCTACGCGATGAACGTCACGGTGCGCGACGGCGAGGGCAACGTGGCGTTCCAAGACGTCGTGCCGTTCCTGCCCGAGGACGCCAACTACACGTCCACCGGCGTCATCAAGGTGCCGGACGCGCTGCCGGACCAGCTCGGCATGGTCGGGTTCTTCTACCCGACGGCGTCGAAGCTCGCCTCCGGTGCGTACACGAGCGCCTACCCGGACACGCAGAACCCGCTGCTGACGCTGCAGGTCTACACCGGCGACCTCGGGCTCGACAGCGGGGTGCCGCAGAGCGTCTACACGCTCGACACCAAGGGCCTGCAGCAGATCGCCGGCCGTCAGTCCGACACGGCGAGCATCGCGCTCGAGCCGGGTCAGACCAAGCAGCTGCCGGACGGCGCCGGGTCGATCACGTTCGACGGCGTCAAGCGCTACGTGTCGCTCGACGTGCACCACGACCCGTCGCAGGCGTGGGTCGCCGGGTTCGCGCTGCTCTCCACGCTCGGGCTGCTGACGTCGCTCTTCGTCCCGCGCCGACGCGTGTGGGTGAAGGTCGTCCCCCGCACGGGCGCTGAGCACGGCGAGTACGACCTGGAGTACGCCGGTCTCGCCCGTGGCGAGGACCCCAACCTCGAACGGGCCGTCGGGGACATCGCACACCGCCACACGTCGGACCTCGGAGTTAGGATGCCCCAGTGAACGACATGACCACGAACCTCGCGACCTACTCGGTCGTGCTGACGTACTCCGCGATGGCGGTCTACGTCATCGCGTTCATCTCGTTCGCGCTGGACATGGCGAAACGCTCCGGCGAGGTGACGGCAGCGGCGAAGAACACCGGCGCGGACTCGGACGACGCAGCCGCGACCGCCTCGGTGGGTGCGGCCCGATCGGCGAAGACCGTCGCCACCGTCCGCGGTGGCACCGTCGTGCTCGAACCGGTCGCCGCGCCCCCGGCGAACGCCAGCGGCTCGGCCGGGCGCGGTACGAAGTTCGAACGCGTCGGCATGGCCATGACGATCCTCGCGCTCGTCCTGCACGTCGCATCGGTGGTCCTCCGCGGCATCGCGGCCGACCGTGTGCCGTGGGGCAACATGTTCGAGTTCTCGCTCACCGGCACGGCGCTGATCACGCTCATCTTCCTGCTGGTGCAGTTCTGGCAGAACCTGAAGTTCCTCGGTGTCTTCATCACCGGGCTGACGATCATCCTGCTCGGCATCGCCACGGTGAACTACTGGGTCCCCGTCGTCCCGCTGCAGCCCGCCCTGCAGTCCTACTGGCTGGTCATCCACGTCTTCGTGGCGATCGCCGGCACCGGGTTCTTCGCGCTCGGCGCGGGGCTCGCGGTGGCGCAGCTCGTGCAGACGTACCGCCAGGGCCGCACCGCGTCGGGCAAGCTCCGCTTCATGGCGACCCTGCCGGACGCCGACCGCCTCGAGGTCCTCACCTACCGCGTCCTGCTCGTCGGCTTCGTCCTCTGGACCTTCACCCTGATCGCCGGTGCGGTCTGGGCGGAGCGCGCCTGGGGCCGGTACTGGGGTTGGGACACCAAGGAGGTCTGGACGTTCATCATCTGGGTCGTCTACGCCGGGTACATCCACGCCCGTGCGACCCGCGGCTGGCGCGGTGCGCGGTCGTCGTGGCTGGCGCTCATCGGCTTCGCCGCCGTGATGTTCAACTTCTCGGTCGTGAACGTGTTCTTCAAGGGCCTGCACAGCTACTCGGGTCTGTGAGCGACGTGCGTCGCTGACGCGGCTCTGGTCGCGACTGCGATCGGACAGGAGGCGCGGTGCCAGCTGGCACCGCGCCTCCTGTCCGTGTCGGCGTCCCTCTACGCGGCGGCGAGCAGGGTGTGCACGCGCTCGAGCCGGGCGAGCCACCACGCCGTGCGCTCCGGCGACGCGGCGTTCCGGTCCAGCAGGTCCGACGAAACCGTGGCCCGGCGCACCGGCACCCGGCCCCCGACGGGCAGCAGGGGGTCCGCGGTGACGTCGGACGCGAACATCGCGGCCGTCCCGAGCCCCGCGGCGTACCCCGGGGACATCGCGGCCGCGGCGAGGAACGCCCCCATGCCGAGCCCCACCGAGGTGTCGAGCGCGCTGGAGACCACGCACGGCAAGCCGGCCTCGGCGATGACGGCGCGTGCGGCCGTGACGCCGCCGAGCGGTTGGGCCTTGACGACGAGGACGTCGGCCGCCCCGGCCCGTGCGACGGCGAGGGGATCCGCCGCCTTGCGGACGCTCTCGTCCGCGGCGATCCGGATGCCGAGGCCGGCGGTCCGTGACCGCAGTGCCGCCAGTTCGGGCACGGTCCGGCAGGGCTGCTCGGCGTACTGCAGGTCGAAGGGGGCGAGGCGTTCGAGGGCCTCGGCGGCCTGGTCGACGCTCCAGAGACCGTTGGCGTCCACCCGGACGGCCGCCGAGGGGCCCATCACGCGGCGGACCTCGGCGACCCGGGCGACGTCGTCGTCGACGGTGGTGCCGGGTTCGGCGACCTTGACCTTGGCGGTGGTGCACCCGGGGTAGCGCGCGAGCAGTGTGGCGACCGCATCGGGCGTGATGGCCGGCACCGTGGCGTTCACAGGCACCGAGTCGGCGGCGGGCTCGTGCTCCGTCCACCCGAAGTCGATCGCGCCGCGGAGCCACGCGGCGGCCTCGGCGTCGTCGTACTCGACGAAGGGCGAGAACTCCGTCCACCCCGAGGGGCCCCGGAGGACGACCGCCTCGCGCGTGGTGATGCCGCGGAACCGCACCCGCATGGGCAGGGCGACCACGTGCGCGTCGGCGGTGAGTTCGGCGAGGTCGGGGAGCACGTCCGCCATCCTCCCACCGCACCCAGGGCACCTGCCGGTTCCTCGGAGGGGACCGCCAGGGCAGGGCATTAGCATGCATCGGTCGGCCCCGGTCGGCACAGGTCACGACCCGGATCGAACCGTCCGGAACGAGGGAGGCGCGGTGGCGCGGGAACCGCAGCAGCACGCGTCGCAGCGCCCCGGTCGCGACACCGACGAGTTCGCCCGGCTCATGCAGCAAGGCACCGTCGACGTGCGCCAGACGACGGCTCGGAAGCGCCGCAGCCCGATCGTCGGCAAGATCGCCCTCGGCCTCGCGGTGGTGTCCGCAGCGGTCGACGCCAGCGCCTTCGCGGTCTTCATGGGCGGCGACACCGAGTTCGCGTTCGGGATCTGCTTCGTCGTGGTCTTCCTGACCCTCATCGCCGCCGTGCTCGGCTTCGTCGCCGCGGTCGGCGGCCTCGGTCGGTGGTACGGCGCGATCGGCGTCGTGGTGGCGTTCTTCGCCAACCCGGTCATCCTCATCGTGATCCTGGTGTTCGTCGCACCCGAGGTCCTGACCGGCATGGGCGCCTGACCGCAGCGGTACGTTGGGAGCATGGCTGCTCCCGTCTCCGACCTGTTCGACCCCGACGTCTGGACCGCGGCTCCGATCGCGGAGCAGTTCACGGACATCACGTACCACAAGCACGTCTCGAAGGGCATCGTCCGGGTCGCCTTCGACCGGCCCGAGGTGCGGAACGCCTTCCGTCCGCGCACGGTCGACGAGCTGTACCGCGCACTCGACGACGCCCGTCAGGACCCCCGCGTCGGCGTCGTCCTGCTCACCGGCAACGGCCCGAGCCCGAAGGACGGCGGCTGGGCGTTCTGCTCCGGCGGCGACCAGCGCATCCGCGGGCGCAGCGGCTACCAGTACGTCGGCGACGAGGGAGCTCCGCCCGAGGGGGTCGACCCGGCCGCCGCGCAGGCCTCGATGGGGCGACTGCACATCCTCGAGGTGCAGCGCCTGATCCGCATGATGCCCAAGGTCGTCATCGCCGTGGTCCCCGGGTGGGCGGCCGGCGGCGGGCACTCGCTGCACGCGATCTGCGACCTGACCATCGCGAGCGCCGAGCACGGCCGGTTCAAGCAGACCGACGCCGACGTCGGGTCGTTCGACGGCGGCTACGGCAGTGCCTACTACGCCAAGCAGATCGGCCAGAAGTTCGCGCGCGAGGTCTTCTTCCTCGCACAGGAGTACTCGGCGCAGCGCGCGTACGAGATGGGCGCCGTGAACGCCGTCGTCCCGCACGAGGACCTCGAGCGCGAGGCGATCCGCTGGGGTGAGATCGTCCTCGGCAAGTCCCCGACCGCGATCCGGATGCTGAAGTACGCGTTCAACGCCGTCGACGACGGCATGGTCGGCCAGCAGGTCTTCGCGGGCGAGGCGACGCGGCTCGCCTACGGCACCGACGAGGCCGTCGAGGGCCGCGACTCGTTCCTCGAGAAGCGCGCCCCCGAGTGGACGTCGTTCCCGTGGCACTACTGAGCCCGGTGCTCCGCGTGCGTCCGGTGGTCCGCACGCGCCCGGTGGGTTTGGCATGAGCCGTCCGCTGGTCGCGCTCGGCACGTCGGACCCGCTGGCCGTGCTCCGTGGCCTGGAGGCAGCGCTCGCCGGCGGCCCCGCGCTGCTCCCCGTCGCCGAGGGAACACCCGCCCTGCCGACCCCGCCACCGGCCGACGTCCGGCAACGGGTCGCCCTGGTGGTCGAGACGAGCGGGTCCACCGGTACGGGCAAGCGCGTGGCGCTCTCGTCCGAGGCGCTGCTCGCGGGGGCGGCAGCCGCCGACGCCGCACTCGGAGGCCCCGGTGGCTGGGTCCTCGCGCTGCCCACGCACTACATCGCGGGCCTCAACGTCCTGACCCGCTCGATCGCCGCGGGGACGACGCCGGTCGTCGTGGCACCGGGCCACTTCGACGCGGCGGCGTTCGCGGACGCCGCAGACCGGCTCGTCACCGGCCCTGCCGCCCCACGGCGCTACACGTCCCTGGTCCCCGTGCAGCTCGCCCGTGTGCTCGACGACGGCCGTGCGACCGCTGCGCTCGCCCGGTTCGACGCCGTCCTCGTCGGCGGCCAGGCGACCCCGGCGGCACTGCGTGATCGGGCGGTCGCGGCGGGCGTGCGGATCGTGACGACCTACGGCGCCAGTGAGACGAGCGGTGGCTGCGTGTACGACGGCGTCCCGTTCGGCACCGTCCGCACCGAGGTCGTGGACGGCGAGCTGCAGCTGTCGGGTCCGATGCTCGCCGAGGGGTACCTCGGTGACGACGACCGGACGGCCACGACGTTCGTCGATCGCGACGGTCTGCGCTGGTACCGCACGGGCGACGCCGCAACGGTGTCCGACGGGGTGGTCCAGGTGCTCGGACGTCTCGACGACGTGGTGGTCTCCGGTGGCGAGAAGGTCCCGCTCGGCGCGGTGGAGCGGCTCGTGCGCGACCTGCCCGACCAGCACGGGGCGGTCGTCACCCGACGGGCCTCGGGGGAGTGGGGCGAGGTGCCGGTCGTCGTCACCGAGCAGCCGCTCGACCTCGACACCGTCCGGTCCCACGTGGGCGACGCACTCGGCCGTGCGGCACGTCCGGCCGCGGTGGTGGTCGTCGACCGGCTGCCGATGCTCCCGTCCGGCAAGCCCGACCGGCGGGCGATCCAGGACTTGGCGTCCTCGTAGGTCCGCGCGACGGCACCGCGACGCGTCGCGGATAGGATCGGTGGTCGTGGCACGAACGAAGAACACGACGCACAAGCAGGGCCGCTCGGGCAACCCGGCGAAGGCCGCGGCCCCGGTCCGCTCGAAGCGCCGGGCGACCGCGCGGGACTGGATCGGCGGCGCACGGCTCCGCACCCTGACGCTCGGCGTCGTCCCCGTGGTGCTCGGCACCACCGTGGGCTTCGTCGACAGTCGCACCACGGGTGACTTCGGTGCGTTCCTGGCGCAGGACGCGCACCTCGCCATCGCGCTGCTCGCCCTCGCCGTGGCCCTGTTCCTGCAGATCGGCGTGAACTACAGCAACGACTACTCCGACGGCGTCCGCGGCACCGACGAGTACCGCGTCGGCCCGGCTCGACTGACGGGTGCCGGCCTCGCGAAGCCCCGGACGGTGCTGACCGTCGCGCTGACGTTCTTCGGGCTGGCAGCGGTCGCCGGGATCGTCATCGTGGTGCTCACCCAGCTGTGGTGGCTGCTGCTCGTGGGCGCCGCCGCCATCGTCGCCGCGTGGTTCTACACCGGGGGCAAGAAGCCGTACGGCTACAACGCGCTCGGTGAGGTCTTCGTCTTCGTGTTCTTCGGCCTCGTCGCCGTGCTCGGCACCCAGTACGTGCTCATCGGCCAGGCCACCGCGAGCGGGTGGGCCGCAGCGGTCGCCGCCGGGTTCTTCGCCTGCGCGGTCTTGATGGTCAACAACATCCGCGACATCGACGAGGACCGTCTGGCCGGCAAGCGCACCCTCGCGGTCGTCGTCGGCCGACCGGTGGCACGGGTGCTGTACGGCCTGTTCCTGATGCTGCCGTACGTCGTGCTGCTCTGGTTCGTCCTGCTCTACTTCCGCACCGGCTTCACGTACTTCTCGCTGCTGCTGGCCCTGCCGGCGCTCGCGATCGGGGTGTCGTCGCGCAAGCCGCGTGAGCTCATCACGGCGTTGCAGCTGTCGTCGTTCGCGTCGCTGGTGTTCGGCGTGGTGCTCGGCATCACGCTCGCCGTCCAGCCGTAGGACTACTCCGCGTCGGTGTCCCGGCGCGCGGCGTGCCGGTCGGCGTCCGACACCGGGCGCACGGTCGGGGTGTCCGCGGCGTCGGTGTCCGCAGCGTCGACGAAGTCGTCCTCGAAGTCGGTGTCCGCGTCGCGCTCCGGGCCCCCGCGGCGGTTGGCGAGGCTCAGGGCGACCGTGGTGCGGAGCTTCGCGAGCGCGATGTAGGACACCAGGAGCCCGACGAGGGCAGCGACGATGGTCGCCCAGTACCAGGGCATCGGCGTCAGGAGCAGGAGCAGCACGAGCGCCGCCGCGAAGATGCCGAGCCGGGCGAGGGTGTAGAGGAGCCACGCTTTCACCCTGCGAGTCTACGGACGGCCGACCGGCAGGGTCGTCACAGGCTCGCGACCTACACTCCTGGGCATGGTCCGCTTGTGGTTGATCGTCGTCGTCGCCGCTGTCGCCTTCACGGTGTACGCGGCCATCGACTGCGCGACGATGCCCCGCGAACGTGTCCGATCCCTCAGGCGCGGTGTCTGGATGCTCCTGGTGATCGTCCTCCCCGTCCTCGGCGGGGTGCTCTGGTTCCTGCTCGGCCGGTCGCCGGCGTCCCCGGGCACGACCGCCCGGTACCGTGGACCCGAAGACGACCCGGACTTCCTCGGCACCGCGCCCGCGCCGGGGGACACCCTCACGGACAAGGACCAGGACGACGCGACCCTCCGAGACCTCGAAGACCAGTTCCACGACCGAGACGACGACGGCCGCACCGATCGCTGACGGGCCCGCGGGATCGGGCAGCCCGGCGACGGACGCGGCCCTGACCCTGCTGCAGGAACTCGTGCGCGCCGGCGTCACCGACGTCGTCGTCAGTCCCGGCTCGCGGTCGCAGGCCCTCGCGCTCGCGGCCGTCGCCCTCGAGCGTGCCGGTGGCCTGACCGTGCACGTCCGACTCGACGAGCGCACCGCCGGGTTCTTCGCCCTCGGGCTCGCGGTGGAGTCCGGCCGGCCGGCCGCGGTCGTGACGACCTCGGGCACCGCCGTCGCCAACCTGCACCCCGCGGTCCTCGAAGCGCACCACTCCGGCGTCCCGATGATCGTCCTGAGCGCCGACCGGCCGGACGAACTCCGCGGCATCGGCAGCAACCAGACCACGGTCCAACCGGGCATGTTCGGCGACGCGGTCCCCTTCGTCCGCGACGTCGAGGCGCCGTCGGCACACGGGGCCGACGCGTCGGTGCGTGCCGCGCTGCGCGACCTCGCCCGCCAGGCCGTCGCCGCGGCCGCCGGGCACACCGGACAGCCCGGACCGGCGCAGCTCAACGTCGCGTTCCGCGAACCCCTCTCCGCCGGCCTCGACGCCGAGAACGTGCAGGGCGTCCCCGACGACGAGGTCGACACCGCGTTCGCCACCCGTCGCGTGCACGGGGGCCTGCCGGTGGCGGAGCTGTCGCCGGACGACGAGCCGGGCACGGTCGTCATCGCCGGGCACGACGCCGGTGCGGACGCCGAACGCATCGCCTGGGAGCTCGGGGCGCCCCTGCTCGCCGAGGTCTCCAGCGGCGCACGGTTCGGCCGGAACCTCGTCGTCGCCTACCGCGACCTCCTGCGCGACCCGGACTTCGGCGGGGCGGTCCGCCGCGCCGTCGTGCTCGGCCACCCGACCCTCAGCCGGGAGGTCCCGGCGCTGCTGCAGCGGCAGGGGCTCGAGACGATCGTGGTCCGCGGACCCGCGGCCGACCCCTTCGACCCGGCCCGCGCCTCTCCCCACCGGCACGGCCCGGACGCCGCTGGCGCGTCGCCCGGGAACCGGCGGCGTGGGCCCAGCGAATCATTGACCACCTTCGTGTCCGACGTCCGCGTGACCGGCCGCACCCGGTCGGAGCACCGTGCGTGGGTCGGTCGCTGGGTCGGCGCGAGCCGTCAGCTGCTCGGCGACGGCGACGCCGGACCCGACCTCGGCGCCAAGCGGTCCCCGGACCGCGCCGAACGCAACAAGTTCCTGCGCGACGAGGTCGCGCTCCGCCGCCGACCGGTCGACCGTGCGATGCTCGCCGACGCCGTGTGGGGCGTGACGTGGCCGCACGACCGGCTCGTGTTCGGGGCCTCGCAGATCATCCGCGTCGCCGACGGACGGGTGCTCGGCAAGAAGATCCGGGTGCACGCGAACCGCGGCCTCGCCGGCATCGACGGCACCGTGTCGACCGCGTTGGGCATCGCCGCGGCGCTCGAGCAGTCGTCGGCGTCGGTCGGCACCACGCGCGTGCTGCTCGGCGACCTGACCCTGCTGCACGACCTCGGGGCGTTCGTCACCGGCACCGAGGAACGGACGCACCGGGTGCAGGTCGTCGTCGGCAACGACCACGGCGGCGCGATCTTCCGCGGGCTCGAGGTGGCACGCACCACCCCACCGGAGGACATGCGGCGGATGATGTCGACCCCGCAGCACGTCGACGTCGAACGGGTCGTCACCGGCCTCGGCTGGGAGTACCGCCGCGCCGAGACGTGGGGCGACCTCGAACGCGTGCTCACCGATCCGGCTGAGCGGGTCGTCATCGAGGTCCCGCTGGCGGACTGACGCGGCGGGGGCGACGCAGCGCGACCGCGGGGCCGCGTGGTGCCGCGCCGCTCAGGCCAGCGCGTCGGTGACCGGTCGGAACTTCAGGGCGGTCTCGGCGACCTCGCGCGCCGGCTCCGACCCCGCCACGACACCGGCGCCGGCCCAGGCCCGGACGGTGCCGTCGTCGTCGATCCGGGCGCTCCGCAGCGCGAGCATCCACTCGCCGTCGCCCGTGGCGCCCATCCAGCCCACCGGACCGGCGTAGCGTCCGCGGTCGACGCCCTCGAGCTCGGCGACGAGCCGGACGGCCACGTCGGTGGGAGTCCCCGCGACCGCGGCGGTCGGGTGCAGGGCGTCGGCGACGTCGAGCGAGGTGGTGTCCGGCGGCAGCGTCGCCTGCACGTCGGTCGCCAGGTGCCACAGGTTCGGCAGCTGCAGTCGGAACGGCTCGGGGTCGGCACGCAGCTCGGTGACGAGCGGGCGGAGCGAGGCGAGCAGGCTGTCGATCGCGAACGCGTGCTCCTCGACGTCCTTCGCGCTGGCTGCGAGGGCCTCGGCGGCCGCACGGTCGGACACCTCGTCGGTCCCGCGTGCGGCGCTGCCGGCCAGCACCCGTGCCGTCAGCCGCGTGCCGTCCGTGCGGGCGAGCGTCTCCGGGGTCGCACCCACCAGGCCGTCGACCGCGAACGTGACGCACTGCGGGTAGGCGGCGGCGAGGTCGAGCAGCACGGCGCGTCGATCGGCTCCCGGCGGCAGCGTGCCGACGAGGTCGCGGGCGAGGACGACCTTCTGCGCGCCCCCGGCGACGATGCGCCGCACGGCCTCGGCGACGTTCGCGGCGTAGGCGGCCTCGTCGATCCGGCCCGGGCGCAGCGTGACGGAGACGTGCGGTCCGACGTGGGGGACCGGCACCGAGGTCCGTGTGAAGGCGAGCGGCTCGGCGCCGACGGTCGTGTCGATCGCCGTGAGCCAGGCCTTCCCGCGCCGACGACCGATGACCACGCGCGGCACGATCAACACGCTCTCGTCGGCGGAGTCGTCGGCGAAGGCGAAGGAGCCGAACGCCACCAGACCCGACCCGCGCAGCTGCACCGGGTCGTCGACGGTGGCGGCTTCCACGACGGAACGCCACACGGCGGCCGCGTCGCGCATCCGGTCGGGCCCGGTGAACGTGAACCGCAGCGCTTCCCCGATGCCGACGATGCCGTCGCCGTTCCGGACGAAGGCCAGGGGACGGTCGCGGAGGGTGTGGCGGAGGACGGTGCCCGGGTCGTCGAGGATCCGGGTGGAGACCGTCAGCGGGGGCGCCGCCGTGGTGGTTCGGGTCACGGCTCCGATGCTACGCGCGGTCGGTCGGACGCCCGGTCGTCCGCCGGTCGCACGAGCCGTCGCTGCGAGTCCGGTGAACGTACGGTCGAGACCTCTAGGATTGGTCGGGTGAGCAGAGCGGACCTGAACAAGCGGCCGGACGAGGTGGCGGCGATGTTCGACGACGTCGCGGCCAAGTACGACCTCACGAACGACATCCTGTCGGCGGGCAACGCACCGCTGTGGCGTGTCGCCACGGTGCGGGCGGTCGACCCCCAGCCCGGCGAGAAGGTCCTCGACATCGCCGCCGGCACCGGCACGAGTGCCGCGGCGTTCGCGAAGAAGGGTGCGGAGGTCAGCGCGCTCGACCTCTCCGCCGGCATGATCGCCGTCGGCCGTGAGCGACACCCCGAGATCACCTTCGTCGAGGGCGACGCCGAGCACCTGCCCTTCGACGACGACACGTTCGACGCGGTCACGATCTCGTTCGGGCTCCGCAACGTGAACGACCCGAAGCAGGCGCTCGCCGAGATGCTGCGGGTGCTGAAGCCCGGCGGCCGCGTCGTCATCTGCGAGTTCTCGACCCCGCCCCGTGCGCTGCTGCGCCTGGGCTACGGCACGTACCTGAAGCGCGTGCTCCCGGGCATCGCGAAGCTCTCCAGCAGCAACCCCGCCGCCTACCGCTACCTCGCCGAGTCGATCGACGCGTGGCCGGACCAGCAGGTCCTGACCCAGTGGCTGCGCGGCGTCGGGTTCTCCGTGGTCGCCTACCGCAACCTCACGGCCGGTATCGTCGCACTGCACCGTGGCCGCAAGCCCGTCGCCGACACGGTGCGCGAGTCCGCGGCCCGTCGTGCGAAGGCACGCCGCGACCACCAGGCGACCGGCGAGCAGCCGCGCGTCGACCCGGCCGACGACTGACCGGTCACCATCCCCCGAAGACGGAGCAGCACTTGAATCCGAGCGTCCCGGTCGCACGTCGCGCGCCGAGCCTCCGCGCCTCGCTGGGCATCGGCGAGCGGCTGTTCGCCACGCCCGCCGACCGCCGCTTCATCACCGCCGTCGACGACGGGCTCGAGCTCGTCGAGCAGGGGCTCGAGGACGCCATGCGTTCCACGGACACCCTGGCCGACACCACGAGCCGCTACCTGCTCTCCGCGGGCGGCAAGCGGATCCGTCCGACGCTCACGCTGCTCATCGCGCAGCTCGGCGACGGGGTGACCGACGCCGTGGTCAAGGCGGCCGTGAGCATCGAGACGACCCACCTGGCGTCGCTCTACCACGACGACGTCATGGACGAAGCGCCCGTCCGCCGTGGGGTCCCCGCGGCGCAGATCACCTACGGCAACAACGTGGCGATCCTGACCGGCGACCTGCTCTTCGCCCGTGCCAGCCTCATCACCGCCGACCTCGGCACCGAGGGCATCCGGATGCAGGCCGAGACCTTCCAGCGGCTCTGCATGGGGCAGCTGCACGAGACCACCGGCCCGCAGCCCGACGACGACCCGGTCGAGCACTACATCCAGGTCCTCAGCGACAAGACCGGTTCGCTCATCGCGACCGCAGCCCGCGCCGGCGTCATGTTCTCGGGCGCTGACCGGACGTACCTCGACGCCGTCGGGACCTTCGGCGAGAAGGTGGGCGTCGCCTTCCAGCTCGTCGACGACGTCATCGACCTGGCACCCGCGACGGACAAGACCGGCAAGATCGCCGGCAACGACCTCCGCGCCGGCGTCGACACGCTGCCGATGCTGCACCTGCGGCGGCACGCGGCGACCGACCCGGCGGCGCAGGACCTCGTCCAGCGCATCGAGCGCGACGTGAACGGCGCCCCGGACGACGCGGTCGGCTCCGTGCCGTACCAGTCGGCCGTCGCCGCCCTGCGTGAACACGAGGCGACGGCGTCGACGCGCACGGTCGCGGTCCGCTGGGCCCGCGAAGCCGTGGACGCCCTCGCCCCGCTGCCCGACGGCACCGTGAAGCGGGCACTCACCCGCTTCGCGGACTCCGTCGTCGACCGCAGCCGCTGAACACCGCCCGCGACCGGACGGCCCCACGGCCGCCGCGCGGGACGCACCACCGGGAGCACCCCACCCGAACGAACTGGAGACGATCAGTGCCCACCCTCCGAATCGCCATCGTCGGCGCCGGACCCGCCGGCATCTACGCCGCGGACATCCTGCTGCGCGAGGCCCACGGACACGACGTGTCGATCGACCTGTTCGAGCAGCTCCCCGCGCCGTACGGGTTGGTCCGCTACGGCGTCGCCCCCGACCACCCGCGCATCAAGGGCATCGTCAACGCGCTGCGCGACGTGCTCGACCGTGGTGTCGTCCGGCTGTTCGGCAACGTCCGCTTCGGCGAGGACATCACCCTCGACGACCTGAAGAAGCACTACAACGCCGTCGTCTTCTCGACGGGCGCGATCAAGGACGCCGACCTCGACGTCCCCGGTGTCGACCTCGAGGGCTCCTACGGCGCCGCCGAGTTCGTCAGCTGGTTCGACGGCCACCCCGACGTCCCGCGCACCTGGCCGCTGACCGCCGAGAGCGTCGCGGTGATCGGGGTCGGCAACGTGGCCCTCGACGTCTCCCGCATCCTGGCGAAGCACGCCGACGACCTGCTGCCGACCGAGATCCCGGCGAACGTGTACGAGGGTCTGAAGGCGTCACCCGTCACGGACGTCCACGTCTTCGGCCGCCGTGGTCCCGCCCAGGTGAAGTTCACACCGCTCGAGCTCCGCGAACTCGGCGAGGTCCGCGACGTCGACATGATCGTCTACGACGAGGACTTCGACCACGACGAGGCCTCGAAGACCGCGATCGCCACGAACAAGCAGGTCATGGTCATCAACCGGGTGCTCGAGCAGTGGCGCACGCGCGAGACCGGCCAGGCGAGTCGGCGGCTGCACCTGCACTTCTACGCGAAGCCGACGGAGTTCGTCGGCGACGAGCACGGCAACCTCACCGCGATCCGGTACGAGCGCACCCGGCCGAACGGCGAGGGCGGCGTCGAGGGCACGGGCGAGATCCGCGAGATCCCGGTCCAGGCGGCGTACCGTGCCGTGGGCTACTTCGGTTCCCCGCTGCCCGGCCTGCCGTTCGACGAGCGCCACGGCGTCATCCCGAACCACGAGGGCCAGGTCCTCGACGACGACAACCAGCAGATCCCGGGCGTCTACGCCACCGGCTGGATCAAGCGCGGCCCGGTCGGCCTGATCGGCCACACGAAGGCCGACGCGATGGAGACCGTGCAGCACATCGTGAACGACCAGGCGAGCTGGTGGACGCCGGAGGACCCGTCCGAGGGTGCGATCCCGGCGCTGCTCCGCGAGCGGGGTGTCCAGTACACCGACCTCGACGGCTGGCACAACCTGGACACCCACGAGCTCGCGCTCGGTGCTGCCGAGGGGCGTGAGCGCATCAAGGTCGTGCCCCGTGACGAGATGATCGACGTGTCGCTCGGTCGCGTCGACGCGCCCACGAACTGACGGCGATGACCGACACGCGCCCCGTCCCGCCCACGGCGGTGCGGGGCGCGTCCGTTTCCGGCGCACGGCTGCAGGGCGTCGACGTCGCACGGGCGCTCGCGCTGCTCGGCATGATGGCCGCGCACATCGGCGGCATCGCGGACCAGCTCGACTGGTCCGACCCCTCGACGTGGTCGGCCGTGGCGCACGGGCGCCCGTCCACGCTGTTCGCCGTCCTCGCCGGGGTGTCGATCGGGCTGACGAGCGGTCGGACGAGCCCGCCTGGACCACCGACGATCGGCCGGGTCCGAGCACGCCTGGCGATCCGCGCCGTGGCCGTCGTCGCCGTCGGGTTCGTGCTCATCGCGTTGGACACCCCCGTCTACGTCATCCTGCCGACGTACGGGGTGCTCTTCCTGCTGGTGATCCCGGTGCTCCGGGTCCGCCCGGCGTGGCTCCTCGCCCTCGCGGGTGCCTGCGCCGTCCTGTCGCCGATCGCCGCAGTCGCGATCGCGCCGGCCTACGCGGACGCGGGCATGGTCGGCGTGCAGCTCGGCCTGGTCTACCCCGTGGTCACCTTCCTGGCGTACGTCCTGGTCGGTCTCGCGGTCGCCAGGGCCGGTCTGGGCCCACGCCGCCGGTTCCCGGACGACGCGCCAGCGGCGTCCGGGCCGTGCCGGTGGGGAGAGGCGCGGGGCACGCAGGTCGTGCTCCTCGCGTCCGGCGTGCTGGTCGCCGCCACCGCGTACATCGTCGGCACCGTCGTCGCGCCGCTCCCGCCAGGGGCTGCGTTCGCGTTCCCGGGCGTTCCGTACGCCGCCGACGACGCCACTCCGGGCCAGGCCCTCGCCCAGCTCTTCCTGTCACCGCGTGACCACTCGTCGACGACGGTCGACGTCGTCGGCACCGCGGGGGTGGCGGTGGCGGCCATCGCGCTCTGCATCCTGGTGTTCGACGGGCGAGGCCGGGTCGCCGGGCGGATCGCGTTCCCGCTCGCCGCCGTGGGGTCGATGCCGCTCACGGTCTACTCGGGACACCTCGTGGTGATCGCGATGCTGCCGACCTACCCCGAGTCGGCCGAGGCGTGGGGCTGGTTCGCCCTCGGCTCGGTCGTGTTCGCGATGGTCTGGCGCCGGTTCCTCGGCCGTGGCCCGCTCGAGCGGGCCGTCGCGGCCCTGGCATCCCTCGTCCCGATGCGCTGAGCGCACCTGCCGGGGGAGACCCGGCAGCGGAGTGCTGCTGCACGGTGCAGGGTTGTCCACTCGCCGCGGGCTTGCTCGCTGGGTGCCTCGCTGTCGCGACGCACCGTGCGGCCAAGGTCGCACCGGGTGGAGGACGACGCACCGTGCGTGGTGGTGGCGAGTCGCGCCTCCCGTCCGCACCGTGCGTGGCGGTGGCGAGCCGCGCCTCCCGTCCGCACCGTGCGTGGTTGATTGCACGGTGCCTGGCGCACGGCACCCTGACCTGGCCGGAGCGCTGCTGCACGGTGCAGGGTTGTCCACTCGCCGCGGGCTTGCTCGCTGGGTGCCTCGCTGTCGCGACGCACCGTGCGGCCAAGGTCGCACCGAGTGGAGGACGACGCACCGTGCGTGGCGGTGGCGAGCCGCGCCTCCCGTCCGCACCGTGCGTGGCGGTGGCGAGCCGCGCCTCCCGACCGCACCGTGCGGCCAAGGTCGCACCGAGTGGAGGACGACGCACCGCGCGCCAGCGCGCCAGCGTCCGCTACTGCAGTGCTGCCGTGAGCCGCGCGACGTTGTCGAGCACCTTGGACCGGCGCGGACGGTCGACCCACTCGTCGAGCGTGAGCTCGAAGCTGTGCTCCTTGTAGGCGTCCTGCACGGCGCGCAACGCATCGACGAAGCGGTGGCCGCGCACCATCACGGAGACCTCGAGGTTCAGGCTGAACGAGCGCATGTCCATGTTGCTCGACCCGATCACCGACACCTCGTCGTCGATGGTGAAGTGCTTGGCGTGCAGGATCACCGGTGCCCGGTACAGCCAGATCTTGACGCCGGCGCGGAGCAGGCCCTCGTAGTACGAGCGTTGCGCGTGCCACGTCATCGCGTGGTCGCCCATCTCGCCGACGAAGAGCTCGACCTCGACGCCGCGCTGGGCGGTCGTCGTGATGGCGTACAGCATCGAGTCGTCCGGGACGAAGTACGGCGAGGTGATCGACACCTTCTTCTGCGCCGAGTAGAGCAGCGCGTTGAACAGGCGCAGGTTGTTCTCACCGTCGAACCCCGGCCCGGACGGCACCACCTGGCAGTCGAGGGCGTCACCGCGGTCGGCTCGTTGCACGGGGTCGCTCTCGCGCAGCAGCAGCTCGTCGGTCTCGCTGTACCAGTCGGTGACGAACAGGGCGTTCAACCCCGCGACGACCGGTCCCTCGAACCGGGCGAACAGGTCCTTGTAGACCATGCCCTTCTCGATGTGGGACTTGATGTCGTACGACGCGTCGATCAGGTTCTGCGACCCGGTGAACGCGACCGAGCCGTCGATGACCATGATCTTCCGGTGGTTGCGCAGGTCGGGGCGCTGGAACTTCCCCTGCAGCGGCAGCAGCGGGAGCATGAGGTGCCACTCGATGCCGGCGCGGTCCATGAACGCCAGCGTGTCCTTGTAGCCGGGGTACCCGCGGCTCGCCCAGTGGTCGAGCAGGAAGCGGACGGTGACGCCGCGGGCCTGCGCGCGGGCGAGCGCGTCGAAGAACGGCCGGGTCGTGTCGTCGAGCGTCGCGATGTAGAACTCGACGTGCACGAACCGACGCGACTGGTCGATCGCGCGGGTCATCTCGGCGATCGACTCCTCCGAGTCGGGGTAGAGCTCGGCCGAGTTGCCGCCGACCAGCGGCATGGCGCCGAGTTCGCGGTTCAGCGTGGTGATGCTCTCGAGCCAGAGCGGCCACGGGTGGTCACGGCGCACGCGTTCGATGCCCTCGGTCTGCTCGAGGATGTACGCGTTGATCTCGGTCTGCTTCTCACGCCGGGCACGCGGCAGCTTCGTCGACCCGATGACCAGGAAGACGATGAAGCCGATGTAGGGGATGAGGAAGATCGCCAGCAACCAGGCCGTCGCGGTCTGCGGCTTCCGGTTGATCGGGACGTAGATGATCGAGAAGGCGCGGATCGCCAGGTCCAGCAGGACGGCCAGGACGGTGATCGCGACGGTGAGCCAGTGCTCCACGGGGTGCCGGTGTCGGGTTCGGGTGTCGTTCGACGCCGCGCGTCAGCGGAAGTTGATGTACTGCAGCGGGACGTCGAACTCTTCACCCTTGAGGAGCTGGATCGTGTTCTGCAGGTCGTCACGGCTCTTCGAGGAGACCCGCAGTTCGTCGCCCTGGATCTGGCTCTTCACGGTCTTGGGGGCGTTCGCCCGCAGGAACGCGCCGATCTTCTTGGCGACGTCCTGCTCGATGCCGTTCTTGAACTTCACCTCGATGCGGTACTCCTTGCCCGAGGGGTACGGGTCGCCGGCGTCGAGGCTCTTCAGGCTGATGTTGCGCTTGATCGCCTTGCTCTGCAGGACGTCGAGGACGGCCTTGGCGCGCTCTTCCGAGTTCGCCTTGATGAGGACGTCGTCCCCGCTGAAGGCGACCGACGCGTCCGCGCCCTTGAAGTCGTACCGCTGCTCGATCTCCTTGGCCGCCTGGTTGAGGGCGTTCTCCGCCTCCATCTTGTCGACCTTGCTGACCACGTCGAAGGAACTGTCTGCCATGCCGGACAGCCTAACGGCGGACAGGAGGCCCGGTTCCGGTCGCGCGGATCGGCTCACGGTGGTCACGACCACCGTTCCGGATCCGCTATGCTTTTGTGCGCGCCTTCGGTTGGTGATCACACCGGCTGGGTGCGCATGGCAAGTTACCCAAGCGGCCAAAGGGATCTGACTGTAAATCAGCCGGCGTAGCCTTCGGGGGTTCGAATCCCTCACTTGCCACCACCTGAAAGCCCCGTCCGATCCGGACGGGGCTTTCGTCGTCACTGGCAGGATCGGTGCATGGCATCCGACCGCACACCGTCCCAGTTCGCCGACCTCGCCGAGACGATCGCACGCGAGGCGGCCGCGCTCGCCGCACGACGACGTGCCGAGGGGGTCGAGGTCGCCGACCGCAAGTCGAGCATCGTCGACGTGGTCACCGCGGCGGATCGCGAGGTCGAGGCGCTCATCCGCACCCGGATCGCCGAGGCCCGGCCGGACGACGCGTTCCACGGTGAGGAGTCGGGCTCGGCGTCGGGGGAGTCGGGCATCACGTGGGTCGTCGACCCGATCGACGGCACCGTCAACTACCTGTACGGCAGCGCCGAGTACGGCGTGAGCATCGGGGTCGTGCGCGGCTCCGCCGACCCGACGACGTGGGAGCCCGTCGCGGGTGTCGTGGTCGCCCCGGCCACCGGGGTCGTGTTCCGCGCCGCGGCCGGACAGGGTGCCACCCGTGACGGCGTCCCCCTGTCCGTCAGCGCTCCCGCCTCGCTCGCCGAGACGCTCGTGGCGACGGGCTTCGGGTACACGGCAGACCGACGGCGTGAGCAGGTGGCCGTGCTCGCCGGGCTCATCGGCGAGGTACGGGACGTCCGACGCGGGGGAGCGGCTTCGCTCGACTGCTGCGCGGTCGGTGCCGGGATCGTCGACGCCTACTACGAGCGCGGGATCAACCCGTGGGACATGGCCGGCGGCTCCGTCGTCGCGCACGAGGCCGGGGCGTCGGTCCGCATCTGGGAAGCGGGTGGCACCCGTTCCTTCCTGTTCGCGAGCCCCGCGGTGGCCGACGACCTCGAGGCCCTGCTGCGCGGACTGGAAGCCGGGGCACTCGACGCCTGAGCCCCGGACGGTCCCTCGGTCTGGGGGTCCCCGGTGGACATGACCACGACTGGCGACGTGCGACGACGTTTGCTACCGTGCTCAGGTCCCGTTATCTGCTCGTTACCAACGAGCACCCTCCTTCCCCGATCAGGATCGCCACCGCACGCATGCCCCACTCTCCACTGACGTCCGTCCCCACCGGTCCCGTCGACGCCGCTACCCCGGTCGTCCACCTGACCCGACGAGCACGGATCGAGGCGGAGCGAGCGGCTGCGAAGGGTGCTCCCGTCACGCAGGACCACACGCAGGACGTCGCACCCGACAGCGCCGCGCGCCCGTCGTTCGACGAGGTCGTCGGGCTGACCACGCCGTCGTCCGCCGCTGCTCCGGTGTCCCCGATCGACCTCGCGCCGGCGTCGCCCGCGCTGCCGGAGTCGGCGGTCCGACCGGCATCGCGCATCACGACGCCGCCTGCCCCCACGTCGCCGGACGTCCACGCCACCGCACCGCGCACCGTGCCCGCTGCCGCTCCGTCCTCCGCTGCACCGCAGCCCCGTCGGGTCATCGGCCAGGTCCCGGCCTCCCGTCGGCGCACCGGCCGTGCGGCGTCCGCCGTGCAGGTCGACCGGGCCACCCGGCACATCGCCACGAGCCGCACCACAGCGCCGGCCCCCACCGCTCGCAAGCAGGGCGCCTCGTTCCGCCGTGCGGCGTCGCGCGTGACGGCCGTCGGTGCGCTCCTCTTCGTCGCCGGGCTCGTCGTCTCGACGTCGTTGCCCGCCCAGGCGCTCTACGTGCCGGAGACCGGCTCCACCGCGGTCCGGTCGACGGCGAACGGTGCGACCCAGTCGATGAGCGTCAGCGCAGCAGCCGACGGTTCGACGACCCGCGACCAGTACACGGTTTCCGACGCCACGCAGTACAAGAACGTCGACGCCTCGAGCTTCACGAACGACCCGACCGGCACGATCCAGTGGCCGTTCCTCACCGGGGTCCCGATCACGTCGGGCTTCGGCGGTCGCCAGGTCGCCGGCTGCTCGTTCTGCTCGACGAACCACATGGGCGTCGACTTCGCCCCCGGCGAGGGCACCCCGATCCGTGTCATCGCCGCCGGCACCGTCATCAAGGTGCAGGCGAACGACGGCGGTTTCGGCAACGACGTCTGGGTCGAGCACGACGTCGACGGCAAGCAGTTCGTCAGCGTGTACGGCCACATGGAGGACAACTCCTTCAAGGTGGTCACCGGCCAGCAGATCGAGGTCGGTGACGAGCTCGGCCTCGTGGGCAGCACGGGCAACTCCACGGGCCCGCACCTGCACCTCGAAGTGCACGTCGACGGCGTCCCCGTGGACCCGCTGGCGTGGCTCCAGACCAACGCGAACTAGCGGTCGCCGGCGCGGCACGCCCGGGCGTCTCGCCCGGTTCCGGAGCAGCGTCGGAGGTCTGCTATCCTCGTGTGGTGCCGTTCGCGGCACATCGCCCCGATAGCTCAGTGGTAGAGCACCTCCATGGTAAGGAGGGGGTCGTCAGTTCAATCCTGACTCGGGGCTCCGACCCGGTGCGCGTGTCGCTCCGGATCTCTGGCGGGGTAGCTCAGTTGGTTAGAGCACACGACTCATAATCGTGGGGTCGCGGGTTCAAGTCCCGCCCTCGCTACAGCAAGCCCGGCGATCTGTTCGCCGGGCTTTCGTCGTTCCCGGGCCTCCCGTCCGCCCCGTGACCGGGACTACAGCGCGGAGTGCGACCCGGTGCCGGTCCGCGCCTGCAACACGCCGGCGGACCGCAGCGCACGCTCGACCGACGCGCTCACCTCGTGCCAAGCCGCTCGTCGCCGGCTCGCGCCGATGCTGCCGCCGGAGACAGCCGTCCCGTGTCCGCTGTGCCGGAGCGTGATGGTGGTGGACGCCCCCGTGACGGTCGTCGACAGCTCGTAGCGCCGGAACTCGCGGGACGGGTGCACGAGCGCGCCGAGCAAGATCGTCAGCAGCCGGTTGCCGGTCGTCGCGGTGAGGGTCCCACCGGTCGACTCGACGTGGTGTCCCGTGGTGCGGAGCGCCGCGGCGGCGACCTCCATCGCGGTGCAGCGGTCGCCCGTGTGCACGGCGAACTCGGTCCTGCTGTCCATCGGTGCTCCCCCGTCCCCTGATCCGGTGTCGACACCGGACCGCCGGTTCCCCCGAACCGACGCGGCAAGCCTAGCCGATGCATCCTCAGCATCGACAGGCCCCAGGACGGGCGTCGGTAGACTGCCGACGTGTCAGTGAACCCCGAGCTCGTCGGCAGGACGTTCCCGCCGGCCCAGCCCTACCTGGTCGGTCGCGAGAAGGTGCGCGAGTTCTCGCGCGCGGTGTTCGCGACCAACCCCGTCCACCACGAACCCGATGCGGCCCGTGCCGCCGGGTACGCCGACGTCGTCGCCCCGCCGACCTTCGCGGTCGTCGTGCAGGAAGCCACGCTCGCGCAGCTCCTGGCCGAGCCGGACGCCGGCATCGACTTCTCCCGCGTCGTGCACGGCGAGCAGTCCTTCACCTACGACCGGCCCATCGTGGCCGGCGACGAACTCACCGCGACCCTGACCGTCACGAGCGTGAAGACGCTCGGCGGCAACGCGATGGTCACGGCCCAGAGCACCATGAACGACGCCGCGGGGGAGCACGTCGTCACGGCGACGTCGACCCTCGTGGTCCGAGGAGACGACGCATGACCGCCGCACCCGCCACCGCGATCGAGGTCGGCACGGTGGTCGCCGAGCGCGAGGTGCACGTCACCCGCGACTCGCTCGTCCGCTACGCCGGCGCCTCCGGTGACTTCAACCCGATCCACTACCGCGACGACGTCGCCGCATCGGTCGGGCTGCCCGGCGTGCTCGCGCACGGCATGCTCACGATGGGCCTCGCGGTGCAGCCGGTGTCCGAGTGGCTCGGCGACAGCGGATGGGTCGCGGGCTACGGCGTCCGCTTCACCCGCCCCGTCGTCGTCGACCCCGAGCAGGGCGCGACCATCGGCATCGTCGCGAAGGTCGGGACCGTCGACGACGACGGCCGACCGAAGCGCATCGACCTCACCGTGACCGCCGGCGGGCAGACCGTGCTCGGCAAGGCGCAGGTCACGGTGGCGTTCCGCTGACCGTGCACGAGCCGGTGCTCGCCGACCTCACGACGCTCGGCGTCGGCGGTCCGGCCACGCGGCTGCTGACGGCCACGACGACCGAGGAGCTCGTCGCCCACACGCGTGCGGCGTGGGACGACCACGAGTGGCTCGTCCTCGGTGGCGGCAGCAACCTGCTGGTCGCCGACTCGGGCTTCGACGGCACCGTCGTCCTGGTCCGCACCTCGGGCGTGGAGGCCGACACCGACGCCGACGGCGTCACCGTCCGCGTCGCGGCCGGTGAACCCTGGGACGCGTTCGTCGCCACCACCGTCGCGAACGGCTGGACCGGTCTGGAGGCCCTCAGCGGCATCCCGGGCACCGTCGGCGCCGCCCCCGTGCAGAACATCGGCGCCTACGGGGTCGAGCTCTCGGACGTGCTCACCCGGGTCGAGTTCCTCGATGCGGCCACGGGGGAGCGCGCGTGGGTCCCCGCGGCCGAGCTGGCGCTCGGCTACCGCACGTCGACCCTCAAGCACGGACGCCGCGGTGTCGTGCTGACGGTCGAGTTCCGGCTCGGCGCGGCGGGCGAGCACGGCGTGCCGGTGCGGTACGCCCAGCTCGCCGGTTCGCTCGGGGTCGACCTCGGTGCCCTCGTGGAGTCGACCACGGTCCGCGACGAGGTCCTGCGGCTCCGCGCCTCGAAGGGCATGGTGCTCGACGCCGACGACCGGGACACCTGGAGCGCCGGGTCGTTCTTCACGAACCCGATCGTGTCCGCGGCCTTCGCCGAGACGCTGCCCGCCGATGCGCCACGGTGGCCGGCTGGTGACGACGTCAAGCTCAGCGCCGCCTGGCTCATCGAGCACGCCGGGATCCACCGTGGCTACGCCGTGCCGGGCTCGCGGGCGGCGATCTCGTCGAAGCACACCCTCGCGCTGACGAACCGCGGCGGAGCAACGGCCGCCCAGGTGGCGGAGCTCGCGCGGTACGTGCAGGTGACCGTCCTGAACCGCTTCGGGGTCTCGCTCGTGCCGGAGCCCGTCGTGGTGGGCGACCTGCTCGACTGAGGACGCCCACGCGACGCGCCACGGGCCTCCCGGACGTGCGAACGGGCCACCTCGACGAGGTGGCCCGTTCCGTGGTGCGTGGGGTCTACGCGAAGAACCGCGCCAGACGGGCGACGCCCTCGGCGATGTCGTCGTCGCCGAGGGCGTACGACAGCCGCAGGTAGCCCGAGGGTCCGAAGGCCTCGCCCGGGACGACCGCGACCTCGGCGTGCTCGAGGATCAGGTCGGCCAGTTCGAGGGTCGTCGTCGGGGTCGAGCCCGCCCACTCGCGACCGAGCAGTGCGGTGACGTCCGGGTAGACGTAGAAGGCGCCCTGCGGGGTCGGCGTGACGAAGCCCGGGATCGCGTTGAGCCCGGCGACGATGGCCTGGCGACGGCGGTCGAAGGCCTCGCGCATGGCCGCCACCGGCTCCTGTGGCCCGGTGAGGGCGGCGATCGCGGCGCGCTGGGACACGTTCGACACGTTCGACGACAGGTGCGACTGCAGGTTCGACGCAGCCTTGACGGCGTCGGCCGGGCCGATGAACCAGCCGACGCGCCAGCCGGTCATCGCGTAGGTCTTGGCGACGCCGTTGACGAGGATCGTGGTGTCGGCGAGGGCCGGCACGGCGTCGAGGATGCCGGTGAAGCGCAGCCCGTCGTAGACGAGGTCCTGGTAGATCTCGTCGCTGATGACCCAGATGCCGTGTTCGAGCGCCCACTCGCCGATCGCGGCGGTCTGCTCGGCGGTGTACACGGCGCCGGTCGGGTTCGACGGCGAGCAGAACAGCAGCGCCTTCGTCTTCGGGGTGCGCGCGGCCTCGAGCTGCTCGACGGTCACGAGGTATCCCTGGTCGCTGCCGGCGAAGACCTCGACCGGCTCGCCACCGGCCAGGCGGATGGCCTCGGGGTAGGTGGTCCAGTACGGGGCGGGGAGCAGGACCTCGTCCCCGGCGTCGACGATCGTCTGGAACGCCTGGTAGACGGCCTGCTTGCCGCCGTTGGTGACGATCACCTGCGACGGGTCGACGGTGATGCCGGACTCGCGTGCGGTCTTGTCGGCGATGGCCTGCTTCAGCTCCGGCAGGCCGGTCGCCGGCGTGTAGCGGTGGTTCTTCGGGTCCTGTGCGGCCTCGACCGCGGCGACGACCACGTGGTCGGGCGTCGCGAAGTCGGGCTCGCCGGCGGCGAAGGAGATGACGGGGCGACCCGCGGCCTTCAGGGCCTTCGCCTTCGCGTCGACCTTGAGCGTCGCGGACTCGGCGATCGCCGCGATGCGGGACGCGATGCGCGGCCGATCGGTCGGCGCGGCGGCGGGGGTTGCGGTGGACTCAGGGCCGGGGGCTGCGGTGCTCACGGGTCCCAGCCTATCGGCGCGGCACGCCGTGGAGGGGGTCAAGTGGACACCGTGTGACGGACTCCCGTACACTCGACCACCGGAACACGATCGGTGACGGACGTGCTCTGAAGGGCGGTGGCTCAATTGGTAGAGCAGCGGTCTCCAAAACCGCAGGTTGCAGGTTCGAGTCCTGTCCGCCCTGCAACTCTGGAAGGGTAGAAGTTGGCGAGCAAAGACATGGAGACGACGGCGGACGACGTCGTCGCCAAGGCGAAGCAGGACCGGGCCGAGCGCCGGGGTCCGATCGCTGCCATCGTGCTCTTCATCCGTCAGGTGATCGGCGAGCTGCGCAAGGTCGTGACGCCGACCCGCAAGGAGCTCTTCAGCTACACGCTGGTCGTGCTCGTCTTCGTCGTCGTGATGATGATCCTGGTGTCGATCCTCGACTTCGTGTTCGGTCTCGGCGTCGGGTACGTCTTCGGCAACGGGCCCACGGCCTGACCCGGACGTCGACTGCCCTGTGCGGCAGTCCCGTGGAGTACGGTCGCCCGAGACGGAGCCGATCGTGACCAGGACCGTCCGCCATCCCGACCCGCACCACCGAACGGAAAGAATCGACTGTGTCTGACTACTCCCGCGACGACATCGACCTCGCGACGGCTGCCGAGCAGTCCTCCGAGGTCGAGGAGAACCAGGAAGGCGACGTCGAGACCGGCGAGGAGCGCTCCGCCGAGTCCGCCGAGGAGCGCGCGATCTCCGTCGAGTCCGAGGACGACGAGTCCCTCGGCATCGACGAGGAGCTGACCGCGCTGCAGGAGTCCAAGGACCCCGAGGCCGATGCCGTCGTCGAGGACGCCCTCGAGATCGACTCCGCCGACGAGGCCGAGGCCGCGGTGGAGGCCGTCGAGGACGAGGAAGAGATCGAACTCGAGTCCGAGACCGCCGAAGAGGCGAACGAGACCCTCGCCGCCGACGAAGCCATCGACGCCGAGGACGACGACGCCGAAGAGGCCGAGGTCGACCCGTACGAGGCCTTCAAGGTCGAGCTGCGGATGAAGCCGGGCAAGTGGTACGTCATCCACTCCTACGCGGGCTTCGAGCGCCGCGTGAAGTCGAACATCGAGAACCGCATGGTGTCGATGTCGATGGAGGACTCGATCTACCAGGTCGAGGTCCCGATGGAGGACGTCGTCGAGATCAAGAACGGGCAGCGCAAGCTGGTCACCCGCGTCCGGATCCCCTCGTACGTGCTCGTCCGCATGGACCTCAACGAGGACTCGTGGTCCGTCGTCCGGCACACTCCCGGCGTCACCGGCTTCGTCGGCAACGCCCACAACCCGACGCCGCTCCGTTTCGACGAGGCGTTCGGCATGCTCAAGTCCCTCGTGCAGGTCGCCGAGGCCGCGCCGACCAAGGGCGGCTCGAAGTCCGGCGGTTCCCTGCAGGCGCAGCCCGCGGCCGAGGTCGACTTCGAGGTCGGCGAAACGATCACCATCAAGGAGGGCTCGTTCGCGGGCCTCCCCGGTTCGATCTCCGAGATCAAGCCGGAGAGCGGCAAGCTCACCGTGCTCGTCTCGCTGTTCGAGCGCGAGACTCCGGTCGAGCTCAGCTTCGACCAGGTCACGAAGCTCTAGTCCAGGTCTGCCTGTTCGGGTAGACTCATCGAGTTTGGGCCCGCACGCCTCGTGCGTGTGGGCCTTCACCGCGGTCCGGAACGGCCGGACCAGCGGGAGAGTGCACGGATCCCCGTGCGTTCGATTCCAGGAGGAAGACAAGTCATGGCACCGAAGAAGAAGGTCACGGGCCTGATCAAGCTGCAGATCAACGCGGGAGCCGCCAACCCGGCCCCGCCGATCGGTCCGGCACTCGGTCAGCACGGCGTCAACATCATGGAGTTCTGCAAGGCGTACAACGCGGCGACCGAGTCGCAGCGTGGCAACGTCGTGCCGGTCGAGATCACCGTCTACGAGGACCGTTCGTTCACGTTCGTCCTCAAGACCCCGCCGGCCGCTGAGCTCATCAAGAAGGCTGCTGGTGTGCAGAAGGGGTCCGCGACCCCGCACACGGTCAAGGTCGCGAAGATCTCGATGGACCAGGTCCGTCAGATCGCCGAGACCAAGCAGGCCGACCTGAACGCCAACGACATCGAGCAGGCCGCGAAGATCATCGCCGGCACCGCACGCTCGATGGGCATCACGGTCGAGGCCTAAGCACCGATCGGGCTCCGGCCCACACCCAGACACCTTTCCGTGGGAGAGCCGCGCCGGCTCGTCAACCACGTATCTCGCAAGGAGACCACCATGGCGAAGAAGTCCAAGGCCTACGAAGCCGCGGCCGCGAAGATCGAGGCCGACAAGTTCTACACCCCGACCGAGGCAGTCGCCCTGGCCAAGGAGACCGGCTCTGCGAAGACCGACTCCACGGTCGAGGTCGCACTGAAGCTCGGCGTCGACCCGCGCAAGGCGGACCAGATGGTCCGTGGCACGGTCATCCTGCCCCACGGCACGGGCAAGACCGCCCGCGTCATCGTGTTCGCGACGGGTGCGGCGGCCGAGGCCGCCATCGCAGCCGGCGCCGACGAGGTCGGTGGCGACGAGCTCATCGCGAAGGTCGCCGAGGGCTACACCGCCTTCGACTCCGCCGTCGCGACGCCCGAGCTCATGGGCAAGGTCGGTCGTCTCGGCAAGGTGCTCGGCCCGCGTGGCCTCATGCCCAACCCGAAGACCGGCACCGTGACCCCGAACGTGGCGCAGGCCGTCAACGACATCAAGGGCGGCAAGATCGAGTTCCGCGTCGACAAGCACGCCAACGTGCACTTCGTCGTCGGCAAGGCCTCGTTCACGCCGGAGCAGCTCGACGAGAACATCTCGACCGCGCTCGAGGAGATCAACCGCCTCAAGCCGAGCTCCTCGAAGGGCCGCTACGTCATGAAGGGCGCCGTCTCGACGACCTTCGGCCCCGGCATCCCGCTGGACGTCAACAGCATCTGAGTCCACTGACTCCGGGTCACTGACCTCCGGGTCACTGACCCGCAGAAAGGCCCGCACCGGAAACGGTGCGGGCCTTTCCGCATCTGCGGGGACCGCGCCCCGGTAGCGTGGTGGCGTGCGCACCCTCGTCAACTCGCTCCGGTTGATCGCCGTCATCGCCGTGGTCGTGGCGATCGTCGCCCAGTGGCTCGTCAGCTCGGAGACGGCCGCCTACAACCCGTGGAACTTCTTCGGGTACTTCACCATCCAGTCGAACGGCATCATCGCCGTGGCCCTGGCGGTGACCCTCGTCGCGTCGGCTCGGCGGAAGCGCGGTGACCTGCGGGTGAGCCTGCTGCGGGGCGCGGGGACGGTGTACATCGCGACGACGGGCATCGTCTACAACACCCTGCTCACGAACGTCGACGTGTCGGCGAACGTCCAGTGGTCGAACGACGTGCTCCACAAGGTCATCCCCGCGTACGCGGTGCTCGACTGGTTGCTGTTCTCGGACCGGTCGAAGCTGCTCCTCCGCCACGTGTGGTGGTTCTTGATCTACCCGGCGGTGTGGACGATCGTCATCCTGATCCGCGGCGCGACCGACGGCTGGGTGCCGTACCCGTTCCTCGACCCGGCGC
The DNA here is from genome assembly GCF_054060195.1 of Curtobacterium sp. PvP017. Lineage (NCBI taxonomy): Bacteria > Bacillati > Actinomycetota > Actinomycetes > Micrococcales > Microbacteriaceae > Curtobacterium > Curtobacterium sp. PvP017. The sequence goes on along the minus strand of NZ_JBSSCY010000001.1, from coordinate 452,176 downwards.
AGGGCTACGGCGTCGTGGCGATCTACTGCGTCGGCGTGGGCGTCTCGATCGGGTTGCTCGGCGTGCTGGTCGTGGGGATGAGCCGGCTCCGCCTGGTCAAGGTCTGAGCGGACGGGCTACGAGCGGAAGTCGCGCAGCTTGTCGAGCACCAGGTCGGCGAGCTGGACGAGCCCGCGGATCTGGTCGTCGTCACGGTCGACCCACCGGCACTCGGGTTCGTCGGCGACGGGGACGAAGCCGTCGTGGCGCTCCCAGACGAACAGGGTGCGGTCGGCGCCGAGCACGTACTGCTGCCACCAGATCTGTCGCAGGTAGTGCCGGGGGATGCTCCGCCAGCCCTTCGCGGTCGTCTTGATCTCGGCGAGCACGACCCGTGAGCCCTGGACGCCGACGCCGTCGGGGGTGGCGAGGTGCGCCCGGTTCGCTGCCGCGTGGAACAGGTGCGCCGACGGCTGGATGCCATGGGTGGCCGCGACCCAGGCGGCGATGTGCGGCTCGCGGTCCTTGCCGTGCTCGGTGAACGCGTTGCCGGAGAACCGTGAGCCGTAGCGTTTCTCGGCGACGACGGCCTCGACGGCGTGGAGCGATGCGAGTCGTGCGACGTCGGTCGCGGTGATGCCCGCGGCGCGGGCGCGGAGCCATGCGAAGCGGTCCGACGAGTGCGCGACGATGCGCTCGGTGTGGCCGCGCAGGGCGGTGAACGCGTCCCGCACCGGAACCGCGACCGGCGTGGCGGAGGCAGACACGTCCTCCAGGCCGGGGTCCAGGTCGCCCCACAGGGTGGGCTGCACGATCGTCACCCGATGATTCTCCCCCCGACCACCGGCAGGACCGAATCCGACGCGCTCACGGGTCGCGGCGCGCACGTCAGGAGACGAGCTCGCGCCCTTCGGCGAAGGCGACCAGCTCGTCGACCCCGGCGGGGGAGAGCGCGTAGCCGATCGCCAGCGCCGCTGCTCCCTGCAGTGCGGCGAGCGACCCCGCACGCGACTGGGCGATGACGAGGTGTTCGGTGGCGAGTGGCATCGAGCGCGAGTAGACGACCTCGCGGACGCCGGCGAGCAGGTGCTCACCGGCCTGCGTGATCGAGCCGCCCAGGACGATCACCGACGGGTTCATGAGCGAGACGCACGTGGCGAGGACCTCGCCGATGTCGCGGCCGGCCTGGCGCACGGCGTAGATCGCGTCGAGGTCGGACCGGTTCACCAGGTCCAGGACGTCGGCGCCGGTGTGGGCGTCGTGCCCCTTCGCGCGCAGGGCGCGGGCGATCGCCGGACCGGAGGCCACCGCCTCGAGGCACCCGGTGTTGCCGCAGTGGCAGGGCACGTCGCCGGCGCGGGAGACCCGGACGTGGCCGATGTCGCCCGCGGTGCCCTGGGCGCCCCGTCGCAGCGCGCCGTCCGACACGATGCCGGACCCGATGCCGGTGGCGACCTTGACGAACAGCAGGTGGTCGACGTCGGGCCATCCGTGCTCCCGTTCACCGAGGGCCGCGATGTTCACGTCGTTGTCGAGCAGGACGTGTGCCGCGATGTGCTGACGGAGCCACGACGGCACGTCGAAGCCGTCCCACCCGGGCATGATCGGGGGGTTCGCCGGTCGCCCGGTCGAGAACTCGACCGGGCCGGGCACGCCGATCCCGATGGCGATGACGTCCTGGCGGGCGCGGCCGACCTCGTCGAGCAGCTCGTCGATGGTCGCGACCAGCCACGACAGGGTCTCCACCGGGCCGGCGGCGATGTCGATGCGCGCCTCACGGGTGGCGAGCGGGGCGGCGACCAGGTCGGTGACGGCGACACGGCCGTGCGAGGCGCCGAGGTCGGCGGCGATGACGAGCCGGGCGCGGGGCTTCAGCGCCACCTGCGCCGGCGGCCGTCCGCCGGTGGAGACGGCGGTGTCGACGGGGCCGACGAGACCGACCTCGATGAGGGAGTCCAGGCGCACGCCGATGGTGGAGCGTGCGAGTCCCGTCAGTGCGGCGAGCTCAGCCCGGGTCCGCGGCACGCCGTCGCGGAGGATCTGGAAGAGCTCGCTCGTCCCGACCGGAGGCGACGCTGCCGTCCGAGCCAAGTCGACCATGTGGGGAGTGAAGCACACATCGAACGCGCCACGCAACGAAGTTCGTCGACGTTCCTCGAACTTCTGCTTGACCGCCGACAGAAGTGGCCATAGTGTGACGCTCGGTCAGTGACGACCGCACCATCTCGACGAGGAGAACCCCCAGGTGACCCAACCGATCTCGGTTCAGCTCTACACCGTCCGCGACGCCCTCTCGGCCGACCTGCCCGGCACGCTCCAGCGCATCGCCGACATCGGCTACACGAACGTCGAGGCCTTCGGCTTCGTCGACAACGCCGACGAACTCGCCGCCGCGCTGCGCGACGCCGGCCTCGCCGCCCCGAGCGGACACGCACGGCTGCTGGACGCCGGCGAGCAGGACCTCGAGCGGATCTTCCACGCGAGCGTCACCGCCGGGCTCGGCACCCTGATCGACCCGCACATCGACGAGGCCCGCTGGACCACCCGCGAGGACGTCGAGGCGATCGCCCGCGAACTGAGCGCCCTCGCCCCGCGTGCTGCCGACCACGGCCTCGTCCTCGGCTACCACAACCACGCGTTCGAGTTCTCGAACCGCATCGACGGCGTCAGCGCCTACGAGGTCTTCGCCGACGCACTGTCCGACGACGTCGTGCTCGAGCTCGACACCTACTGGGTCACGGTCGGCGGCGACGACCCGGTGGCGATCATCGGCAAGTACGGCGACAAGATCGAGTTCCTGCACGTCAAGGACGGCGACGGGTCGCACGACGACGACAAGCAGGTCGCCGTCGGCAACGGCATCATGCCGATCCGCGAGATCCTCGCCGCAGCGCCCGACGCGCTGCACGTCGTCGAGCTCGACGGCCACGAGGGCGACGTGTTCCAGGCCGTCGCCGACTCCTACACGTTCCTCGAGGGGGCACGCGCATGACCGACACCACCACGACCGCAGCGGTCGACAGCAGCACCCGCACCGGCCGCGTCGGCGTGGGCGTCATCGGCGCCGGGGTCATCTCCGACCAGTACCTGTCGAACCTCACCGTCTTCCCCGACGTCGAGGTCCGCTTCATCGCCGACATCGACCTGCCGCGCGCAGCCGCCCAGGCCGAGAAGTGGGGCGTCCCCGGATCGGGCACCGTCGAGGAGCTCCTGGCCGACGACGACATCGAGATCGTCGTCAACCTGACGATCCCCGCCGCCCACGTCGAGGTCGCGCTGCAGGCACTCGCCGCAGGCAAGCACGTGTGGGGCGAGAAGCCGTACGCCCTCGACCGTTCGAGCGCTGCCGAGCTCCGCGACGCCGCCCGTGCCGCCGGCAAGACCGTCAGCGTCGCACCGGACACCTTCCTCGGTGCCGGCCTGCAGACCGCGCTCCGCACCATCCGCGACGGCCGCATCGGCAAGCCGCTCAACGGCCTGACGCTCTTCCAGAGCCCCGGCCCGGAGTCGTGGCACCCGAGTCCCGAGTTCCTCTTCGCCTACGGCGCGGGCCCGCTGTTCGACATCGGCCCGTACTACATCACCACCCTGGTGCAGACGTTCGGTCCGGTGAAGAAGGTCACGGCGACGGCGTCGAAGTCCCGCGCCACGCGCACGATCGGCTCCGGCCCGAAGGCGGGCACCGAGTTCCCCGTCGACGTCCCGACGAACCACTCCGCGCTGATCGAGTTCGAGGACGGCGGGAGCGCGCAGAGCGTCTTCTCGTTCGAGTCGGACCGCGGTCGCACGGGCGTCGTCGAGATCGCCGGCGAGACCGGCACCGTCGTGTTCCCGGACCCGAACAACTTCGACGGCGACACCGAGCTGTACGCGCTCGGCGCCGAGGAGCCCGAGACGATCCCCGCGGTCGGCTCCACGTACTCGCGCGGCACCGGCGTGGTCGACCTCGCCCGCTCGCTCCGCGCCGGCGACGAGAACCGGGTCCCCGGTGCGCTCGCCTTCCACGTCCTCGACGTGATGGTCTCCATCGCCGAGGCGGCAGAACGTGGCGAGGCGGTGCTCGTCGAGAGCACCGTGTCGCCCTCCCAGACCCTCCCCGAGGGTTGGGACCCCGCGGAGCAGACCCTGGCCTGACCGGCCCGGGTCCGTCCCGCACACCACAGCAGCACCCGACAGTTCCACCTCGCAGCACCCCTGCTCCATCCCTGCACCATCCCTGCACCATCTCAACGACGAGAAAGTAGAGAGTCATGCGCACTGCCATCCGCGCACTGGCCATCACCGCGGCCGCCGCACTCACCGTGACCGGCCTCGCAGCCTGCTCCTCCGGATCGTCCGGTTCCTCCGGCGACTCCAAGACGCTCACCTACTGGGCGTCCAACCAGGGCACGTCGCTCCAGAACGACAAGGAGGTGCTGACCCCCGTCCTCAAGAAGTTCACGAAGGAGACCGGGATCAAGGTCGACCTCCAGGTCATCGGCTGGAACGACCTGCAGACGAAGATCCAGACCGCCGTCACCTCGGGCCAGGGCCCGGACGTCGTCAACATCGGCAACACCTGGGCCACCTCGCTCCAGGCGACCGGCGCGTTCCAGGAGTACGGCGACGCCGAGATGAAGGCGATCGGCGGCGCCGACAAGTTCGGCAAGGTCGCGCTCTCCACCGGTGGCGCCCCGGGTGAGACCGTCACGAGCGTGCCGCTCTACGGCCTCGCGTACGGCCTGTACTACAACAAGAAGATGCTCGCGGACGCCGGGATCACCCCGCCCACCACGTGGGAGGACATGGTCGCCGACGCGAAGAAGCTGACCAAGGGCGACACCTACGGCTTCAGCCTCGCCGGCGGTTCGTACACCGAGAACTCGCACTTCGCCTTCATCAACTCGGCGCAGAACGGTGGCGAGTGGTTCGACAAGGACGGCAAGCCGACCTTCACGTCGAAGGCGAACGTCGACGGCATCAAGCGCTACCTCGACCTCATGCAGGACGCCAAGGTCGCGAACCCGTCGAACGCGCAGTACGACAACGCGACGCAGTCCACCACGGACTTCGCCAAGAAGAAGGCCGCGTTCATCCTCAACCAGAACAACGCGAACGCGACCATCGAGTCGCTCGGCATGAAGTCGTCGGAGTACGGCGTCGTCGCCCTCCCCGCACCGACCGGTGGCGAGCAGATCGCTTCGTTCCCGGCCGGCATCAACCTGTCGATCTTCAAGAACACGAAGAACAAGGACGGCGCGCTCAAGTTCGTCAAGTACATGACGGACATGGACACGCAGACGACGCTGGACAAGCCGTACTCGGCTCTGCCGGTGCTCGCCGAGGCTGCTGACTCCGTCACGGACGAGCAGACGAAGACGTTCCTCGACATCTACAACAACAAGGCGAAGCCGCTCCCGCTGGTGCCCGCCGAGGACCAGTTCGAGTCCACGGTCGGCAAGGCGATGAACGACATGTTCGCCCAGATCGCGACCGGCTCCAAGGTCTCCGAGGCCGACATCAAGTCGGCCCTGCAGACCGCCCAGGACCAGGTGTCCCAGGCGAACGGCTGATCCGAGCCCGGAGGCCCGGGGCACGTCCGCTGGACGCGCCCCGGGCCTCCACCCCCAGCCCCAGCCCCAGGGCCGGCCAACCGCCGGCAGTGAGCCTCACGTCTCACGCACACCGCGCCTCCCGTCCGCTGCCACGGACCGGGGTGCGAAGCACCCGACCCTCCTCCTGCCGAAAGGCCCCCGCCCATGTCCACGACGGTCCTGCCCGATGCGGAGCGCATCGACCTGACGCACACGAAGGGCTCGACGCTGTCGGGCCGTCCGCCAGGTCGCAAGCGCAAGCGCAACTGGCTGCCCTACGCGCTCGTCGCGCCGGCCATCCTGTTCGAGCTGCTCATCCACATCGTCCCGATGCTCACCGGCATCTGGATCTCGTTCATCCAGCTCACCAAGTACTTCATCGCCAACTGGGGCGCCGCCCCCTTCGCGGGGTTCAAGAACTACCAGGTCGCCATCGACTTCGACCAGGCGATCGGCCGCGGGGTCCTCAACTCGTTCCTCATCACCTGTGCCTTCACGGTCCTGGTCGTCGGGCTCTCCTGGACCTTCGGCATGGCCGCGGCCGTCGCACTGCAGAAGCCGTTCGCGGGTCGCGGGCTCTTCCGCACCCTGTTCCTGGTGCCCTACGCGCTGCCGATGTACGCCGGCGTGATCACCTGGAAGTTCATGTTCCAGCGTGACTCCGGAGCGCTCAACCACCTGTTGGTCGACCAACTCGGACTCTTCGGCGGGAACTCCCCGTTCTGGCTCATCGGCAACAACGCCTTCGTCGCGGTCGTCGTCGTGGCGATCTGGAAGACCTGGCCCTTCGCGTTCCTGATGCTGATGGCCGGCCTGCAGTCCGTCCCGAACGACGTCTACGAGGCTGCCTCGGTGGACGGCGCGAAGCCGTTCCGCCAGTGGCGCTCGATCACGCTGCCGATGGTCCGTCCGGTCAACGTGACGCTCGTGCTGGTGATGTTCCTCTGGACCTTCAACGACTTCAACACGCCGTTCGTGCTGTTCGGTTCGACCGCGCAGCCCCCGGCCGCGGACCTGCTGAGCTTCCACATCTACAACGCGTCGTTCATCACCTGGAACTTCGGTTCCGGTGCCGCGATGAGCGTCCTGCTCCTCCTCTTCCTGCTCGTCGTCACCGGCATCTACCTCGCCGTGACCAACCGGAGGTCCGTCCGTGCGTGAGACAACTGGCGCCAAGTCCTTCAAGATCATCACCCTGATCGTCCTGACCCTCTTCACGGTCGTGCCGCTCTACGTGATGATCACCACGGCGATCAAGCCCCTCGGTGACGTGCAGGACAACTTCACGTGGATCCCGACGACGATCACCTTCCAGCCGTTCATCGACATGTGGTCGACGGTGCCCCTCGGCCGGTACTTCATCAACTCGCTCGTGGTGTGCACGGTCGCGACGGTGTTCTCGCTGATCATCGCGACGTTCGCCGCCTACGGTGTTTCGCGCTGGAACTTCAAGGGCAAGAGCACCTTCACCACCGCGGTGCTCTCCACCCAGATGTTCCCGGGCGTGCTGTTCCTGCTCCCGCTGTTCCTCATCTTCACGAACCTCGGGAACACGCTCGGCATCCAGCTCGTCGGATCGTGGCTCGGCCTGATCATCACCTACCTGACGTTCACGCTCCCGTTCTCGATCTGGATGCTCGCCGGCTACTTCGAGACCATCCCGCGCGAACTCGACGAGGCCGCGATGGTCGACGGCTCCGGCCCGATGGGCGCCCTGTTCCGGGTCATCCTGCCCTCGGCCCGCCCGGGTCTGGTGGCGGTCGGGATCTACTCGTTCATGACGGCCTGGGGTGAGGTCCTCTTCGCCTCGGTCATGACGAACGGCCTCGGTTCGACCCTGGCGGTCGGTCTGCAGCAGTACTCGACGCAGACGAACGTCTACTGGAACCAGGTGATGGCGGCGAGCCTCGTCGTGAGCATCCCGGTGGTGGCTGCGTTCCTCATCGTGCAGCGGCAGTTCGTGGCCGGCCTGACCGCCGGCGCGGTGAAGTAGCCGCTCAGGCTACAGCGGGAGCTCCAGCTGCAGCTGCAGCTCCGGCTCCAGCTCTGCCAAAGCGACAGATCCCCGCCGATGTTCGGCGGGGATCTGTCGCTTTCGCGGACCAGTCCGAGGCGGCCCGGCAGGATGGGACCCATGAGCGAAGCGCGCGGGCGGCAACTGCTGCCGGGACAGACCAGCCGGGTGCACGTGTACGACATGGCGTCGCGGACATCGCGGCTGGTGTTCGAGTCGAGGACGGTGCTCGTCGAGGCGCCGAACGTCCTCGACGCCGACACGCTCGTGCTCAACGGTGACGGCGACCTCTGGCTGCTGCGGCTGCCCGCTCCGGACACGGACGCCGTGCTCGACGAGACCGCCCTGGTGCGGGTGTCGATGCCCGGCGTCCCCGAGATCAACAACGACCACGTGCTCGACCCGTCGGGCACCTCGGTCGTGGTGAGCGGGCGCGACGGGGACCTCTACCGGGTCCCGGTGCCCGCCGGGGGAGCGGCGGCGACCCTCACCGACGTGACCACCGCCCTGCCGACCCTCCGGAAGTTCTACCTGCACGGCATCGCACCCGACGGGGAGACCCTCGCGGCGATCGTCGGGGAGCGGACCACGGACGGCGTCTGGACGACCGACGTCGCACTCGTCGACCCGGCGACCGGCGAGCCGACGTTCCTGACGAGGGACGAACACGCCGACGACGGGGTGTCGTTCGCGGGCGACGTGCTCGTGTGGAACTCGGAGCGCTTCACGCCCGGCACCGCACAGCTCGTCTCCCTCCGGCCGGGGTCGATCGATCCGGTACGGCTGACGAACGACGACCGGGTGAACTGGTTCCCGCACGTCTCGCCGGACGGGGAACACCTGCTCTACCTGTCGTACGAGCCGGGCGTGCAGGGCCACCCGGCCGACCACCGCGTGGAACTGCGGCTGCTGCCCGGGGTGCTCGTCCGCGGAGCCCGGATGATGCCGGTGCCGGAGACCCTCGTCGTGCTCGACGGCGGTCAGGGCACCGTCAACGTCCCGCCGTGGTCGCCGGACTCCCGCTGGTTCGCCTACTGCGACTACCCGGTGGGACGAGACTCGGTCTGAGCGACAGTCCTCGGGCTCGTGGCCACGAGGACCGTCGCCCACCGCGAGACCCGGGTCACCTCAGACCTCGCGCACCTGCCCCTGCTTGAGGTGCAGGCGACGCTCGGCCCGCTTCGCCACCCACGAGTCGTGCGTGACGATGACGACCGTCAACCCGCGTTCCTTCCACTGCTTCTCGATGAGCCCCATGATCTCGTCACGGGTGCCCTCGTCGAGCGCGCCGGTCGGCTCGTCCGCCAGCAGCACGCTGGGGTTCTTCACCAGGGCGCGGGCGATCGCGACGCGCTGCTGCTGCCCACCGGAGAGCTCGGCCGGCAGGTGCTCCATCCGCTCGCCGAGCCCGACCTCCCGGAGCGCAGCCGTGGCCCGCTCGCGGATCTCGGAGCGTGCACGGTTCGCCAGGGAGCCCGCGAACGCCGTCTCGACGTTCTCGAGCGCCGTCAGCGTGGGGATGAGGTTGAAGCTCTGGAACACGAAGCCGATCTCGGTCGCCCGCAGGTCGGTCAGTGCACCGTCGCCGAGCTTCGCCACGTCGCGGTCACCACCGAGGTGGATCGACCCGGCCGTCGGTCGGTCGAGCGCCCCGAGCATCTGCAGCAGCGTCGACTTGCCGCCGCCGGTCGGACCCTGGATCGCCACGAGCTGTCCCTGCGGGATCGTCAGGTCCACGTTCGTCAGGGCGGTGACGGTCCGGTTCTTCTGCTTGTACGTCTTGCTGACGTTCGTCAGCCGGTACATCGGACTGGAGGCGCGGCTCGCCTCCGCCTGGCCGGCTGCGGTGTCGGTGCTGGTCACGGTCGCTCCTTCTGGTCGCGTGCTCGGGATCGGTGCGGGCCCGGCGTGCGGGCCGGTGGTCGGTGTCGTGTCGGTGGCGGGCCCGGACATCAGGCCACGCTCCGCAGGGCCTCGGCCGGACGCAGCCTGCTCGCGCGCCAACCGCCGAGGGCGCCGGCGATGAGGCCACCGAGGATCGCCAGTCCGATCGCCAGCAGGATGACCTCGACCGTCACCGGGGCGTGCAGGACCACGTCGGTCGTCGACGCGGTGCCCGCGCCGCCGCCGAAGCCGCCGGCCGGAGCGCCGCCTGTGGTGCCGCTGCCCGCGGCCGCGGTCGCCGCGCCACCGGGCATGCCGCCGCCACCTGCGCCGCCACCGCTCGTCGTGGTCGAGGCGCTCGCCGAGATGGTCGGGCTGATGACGTTCACCACGAGGATGCCGATCAGGCCGGCTGCTGCGCCGAGGACACCGCCGATGAGGCCCTGCACGAGCGACTCCCCGGCGACCTGCCGGGTGATGCGGCCGTTCGACCAGCCGATGGCCTTGAGGGTGCCGAACTCGCGGGTCCGTCGGGTGACGCCGGAGATCGTGAAGAGGATCGCGATGAGGAACGCCGCCGCCAGCACGACGATGGACAGCCAGGTGCCGAGGTTCGAGACGAGGCTCGACGCGGTGCTCAGCGAACCGGAGACGCTTGACGCCAGGTCGGACTCGGTCGAGACCGTGGCGGTCGTGAGCTTCTGCTGCAGGGCGGTCTTGATCGCGCTGACGTCCGACGAGGACTCGGCGGACACGTAGATCGAGGTGACCTTGCCGTCGAGGTCCGCCAGCGCCTGTGCGGTGTCGAGCGGGATGTAGGTGTTCGAGCCGGTCGTGGACGACGAGCCGGTCGAGGTGACGATGCCGATGACCTCGAAGTCGGTGCCGCCGATGTCGACGGTGTCGCCGACGGCCTTCGACTCGCTCTTCGCGTAGGACGCGTCCAGCACGACGACGTCCTTGCCGGCGTCCTTCGCGGTGAAGGTCCGGCCCTTCGTGAGCTCGGTGCTGGTCAGGGGCCCGACGGCGTCGCCGGAGACCGGGATGCCGGTCACGGTGAACGAGTCGACGTCGAACGAGCCGCCGCCGAAGCCGCCGCCGCTCGGCGGGCCCTGCTGGGTGGAGCTGTCCGCGCCGCTGCTGTCGGAGCTGCTGCTGTCCGTGCTGCTGCCGTCGGTGGACTGCTGGACCTGACCGGAGAACGTGCTGTTCTCGAGGGTCAGCACACCGGTCGCGGCCTTGACGCCGTCGGTGCCCGTCACGGTCGTGAGGTTGGCGGCGCTGAGCGTGCTCGTGCCGCGAGCGACGGCGAGCCGCGACTGCGACAGGTCGGTCGAACCGCTGCTGTCGCTGTCGTCACCGCTCTGGCTGCCGAAGTCGAAGCTCGGCCGACCGGAACCCGACGCGCTCGGGGTCGTCGTCTTCGTGACGGTGATGTCGGTGCCGACGCCGTACACGGACTGCAGGACGCTGGACTGGGCCGCCTTCACGCCGCCGGCGATCGAGGACACGATGACCACGAGGGCGATGGCCAATGCCATGCCGATCGCGATGATGACGGTCTGCTTCTTGCGGTTCGTGAGCTCGCGCCTGAGGTACGTCAGGAACATGGTTCTCCTCGGTGGTGGCCGGCTGGGGTCACCGGCCGCGCAGTGCGCACGGCGGGGCCGACGGAGGAGAACGTAGGCAGCCGGTCAGTGGCCGCCCCATCGGCAGCCTGTGAGCCGTCTAAGGAGCCTCAGCTCGCGTCGCCGTACGCCTGGCGCAGGTGCTCCGCGTAGCCGCCCGGGGTCCGACCCGCGAACCGCCCGCTCGTCACCACCGGGAGCTCGACCGTCGCGTCCACGCGGAACCCCATCGCGTGCGCCCGCTCGACGAGCCGGACGTCCTCGTGCTCGGGGACGGGGTCGAACCCGCCGAGCGCCAGGTACGCGGCCGCCAGCACGCCGAGGTTCGCGCCGTGCACGTGCCCGAGCGCCGCGCCGGGCGGGTGCGCCTGCGTCCACCGGGCGAGCACGACGGGGTCCAGGTCGTCCGGGTCGGGGACGACGGCGCCGACGAGCACGTGTGCCCCGGACCGGAGGGCCTCGGCCTGCTGGACGAGCCACCCCTCCGGCACTCGCGAGTCCGCGTCGGTGTGGGCGAGCCAGCGCTCCGACGGGTCGCCGGGGTACCGGTGGAGCGCGTGCGTCGCACCGATCGTGCGTGCCCGCCCGACCCCGACGTGCGCGGTTGCGACGACGTCGACGGGGAAGCGCTCCGCGACCGTGGCCGTGTCGTCGGTGCAGCCGTCGAGCACGACGGTCACCGAGACCTCGACCGCGGGGTGTGCCTCGGCGAGCCGGGCGCGGGCGGCGAGCAGGGCGTCGAGGCACGCGGCGATCCGGTCCTCCTCGTCGTGTGCGGGCAGGACGACGTCGATGCGCGTGGCTCCGGAGGGCACGGTCACCGGACGAGCCCCTCGGCCCGTGCGACCGACACGACACCGGGGCCGGGCAGCACGCTCAGCACGAAGTCCGGTTCGACGTGGCGGACGAGGGCCGGCCGTGGCCACCGTTCCGCGAGTCGGGCGTCCACCGCGTCACCGCTCGACACCGCCTCGTCGTCGGGGTGCCGCCAGTGGCAGGCGACCAGCACGCCGTCGTCGTCGAGCGACGCCAGTACCCGGTCGATCGTCTCGTCGAGGTCGGCGGGGGACAGGTAGTAGCCCACCTCGGACATCACCACGAGGTCCCACCGGCCCGACGGCCACTCGGCGGGCAGGGAGGCCTGCACGAACCGGGCGCCCGGCGCGCGGACCGCGGCCTGTGCCAGCGGCGCGGCCGAGATGTCAGTGCCGAGGACGGCGTCGGCGCGTTCGGCGAGCGCGGCGGTCAGGACGCCGGTGGCGCACCCGAGCTCGAGCGCCGATCGGTACCGTTCGCGGGGGAGCGCGGCGAGCGTCACCGCCCGCTTGCGGCGTTCGTACCAGGAGCCCTCGAAGTCCCACCCCTCGGGTTTCCGCTCGTAGTGCGCGTCGAAGGACTCCCGCGAGCGGGACGCCGTCGGCTCGGGCTCGAATAACCACTCGGTGGACCGCAGGTGGTGCGCGGCGTGCCGGTCGTCGACGATCGCCTCGTCCCCGGCGGCCGGGGACAGCGGGCGGATCTGCGAGGCGTAGGCGTCGAGGGCGGCGCGCTTCCGTGCCCGCGCGGTGTCGGGGAGCCGCAGGACCCGAGCGCGGGCCCACGGCTGTGCGGACGCGGACGGGTCGTCCCAGTGCCATGCCCAGATCGGGTAGGTCAGCAGCGACACCCCGGCCGCTCCGGCGGTGACCTCCTCGGCGACCTCGCCCGCGATCCGGTGGTCGCGGTGGCCGTCACCGCGCCACGGCGCCACGACGAGCGTCGGTCGCTCCGCGTCGTCGAGCGCTCGCTGCAGTGCGTCGACGACCTCGTCCCGGTGTTCGCGGGTGCCGCCGTCGGGGATGCCGACCGACGACGACGTCGCACCGGCGTGCAGCGTGGCCAGGGCACGGGTGAACTCCGCGTCGCGGACGGCGGCGAGCTCCGGCGCGGTCGTGGTGGGGGAGTCCGGGTGGGAGCGCTCGCCGCGGGTGAGGAGCAGGACGTGCACGGGGACCCCGGCGTCCGAAGCGCGCGCGATCAGGCCACCGGCACCCAGGGTCTCGTCGTCGGGGTGCGGCGCGAGGACGACCACCGAACGGATGCCGTCCAGGTCCACCGGTGTGGTCGGCACCGCGTCGAGGAACGTGGTCCACGCCGCGGGTGCGGTGCCCGGCTCGCGGTGGTCGAAGGTCACCATGCGACACCGCCGCGTTCCGTGACGATCCGGCCGATCCGGGCGAGGTCCCGAACGCCGTGGTCCTGCAGCACGTAGAGCTCGAGGTCGGCGACGCGTGCCGCGACGGCGGGGTCCGAGGTCAGGGGCGCCGGGCCGACGGTGGCGACGACCCGCTCGCGCACGGAGTCCACCGTCCGACGGACCCGGGAGCGTACCGTCTGGGCGAGCAGTGGCCAGTCGACGTCCGGAGCGTCGGGGTCGTCGGACCGGTCGATCCGGGCCGCGGCGTCGGCGAGGGCGTCCTCGGCGTCGGCGAGGTCGATCACCGTTGCGCCGAGGGCGGCCTGCAGCAGCTCGGACTCCGGGTGGGCTGCGGCCAGCGAGCGCAGGACCCGTCCGAGTCCGACCGCTCCGCCCCACCAGCACGCCGCGACGCCGATGCCGCCCCACGCGAAACCGGGTCGTCGCAGGTACCAGCCGGGTGCGCCGACCAGCCGTGCCGTGACGCCGTTGAAGTCGACCGGCCCGCTCGGTACGTCGGGCATGCCCCGGGCCACCCAGGCCTCGTCGTGTGCCGTGACGCCGTCCTGCCGCAGGTCGACGGCGACGAGGACGCGGTCGTCCCCGGCGTGTGCGGTGACCAGGGCGTGCGACAGCGTCGAGGCGAGGGAGCACCACGGCTTCGTGCCGGTCAGGAGCGCCGTCCCGTCGTCCTGCACCGTGGCGTCGAGGCGGAGGCCGGGGCCCTCGGCGGCGAAGACGCCCCAGGTCGAACCGGCTGGGGCGGGCGTCCCGGCCTGGTCGAGGATGCCGAGCGCGTCGAGGTGCGGTTCGACGGTGCGGGCGGTCGCGACGTCGCCCGCGGCGACGGCGGCGAGCGTGGCGAGGAACCCGCCGGCGGTCCCTGCGGACAGCAGCGGGGTGGTGGACGCGAGCGCACGGGCGACGGTCAGACGATCTGCCGGGCTCGAGTCGGGCCTCCCGGCCGTCTCCTCGATCCCCGTTGTGTCGACGTGCCTGGCGGACGGTGGCCAAGCGGAGGATCGCAGCATCCCTCCAACCTACGAAGGAACGGCCGAGTGCTCTCGGAGCGATCCACAGAGCGCGGAGGGGCGGCCCACAGACCACTCATAGGAATTCCTCGATACTCGAAGACGTGACCATCTCCCAGCCTGCAGCAGCCCCGCGCCTCACGCGTGCCGACGGAACCCCGTTGCGCATCCTGGTCGTCGACGACGAAGCCAGCCTGACCGACCTGTTGTCCATGGCGCTCCGCTACGAGGGCTGGGACGTCAAGAGCGCGAACGGCGGGCAGGACGCCCTGACGACCGCGCGGGAGTTCAAGCCCGACGCGATGGTGCTCGACGTCATGATGCCGGACCTCGACGGCCTGCAGGTGCTCAGCCGGCTGCGGCAGAACAACGACGACACCCCGGTGCTGTTCCTCACCGCGAAGGACTCCGTCGAGGACCGCGTGACCGGGCTGACGGCCGGCGGCGACGACTACGTCACGAAGCCGTTCTCCCTCGAGGAGGTCGTCGCACGGCTGCGTGGCCTCATCCGCCGCTCGCAGATCTCGATCTCCGAGGCGGGCGACTCCCGCATCGTCGTCGGCGACCTGGTGCTCGACGAGGAGTCGTACGAGGTGCACCGTGCCGGCCGGCCGATCGAGCTGACCGCCACCGAGTTCGAGCTCCTCCGATTCCTGATGCGCAACCCCCGACGCGTGCTCTCGAAGGCGCAGATCCTGGACCGCGTGTGGTCGTACGACTTCGGCGGCAAGTCGTCGGTCGTCGAGATCTACATCTCCTACCTGCGCAAGAAGATCGACGCCGGTGAGACCCCGATGATCCACACGGTGCGCGGCGTCGGGTACGTCATCAAGCCGACCTCGTGACCCTGCGGCGCCGGCTCGTCCTGAGCATCGTCGCCCTCGTCGTCGCCGTCAGCGCGGTGATCGGCGGGGCGAGCCTCATCGCGCTCTTCTCGATCCAGACCAGCGCGATCGACAAGCAGATCACGAGCGCCACCCACCGGGCACAGCGGTACCTGCAGCAGAACCAGTCGGGGCAGCCGAGCATCGACCTGTCCCGGCCGTCCGGGCAGGCCGCCGGCACCCTGACGGCGTACTTCGTCGACGGGCAGGTCGTCATCGCGAACGTGCTCGACGACTACGGCCGCCCGAGCGGGATCCCGCAGGCCAGCGCCGAGGCACTGGGGTCCGTCCGCGTGGACGCCGACCCGGAGACGATCGACCTCGGCTCGGACGTCGGACGCTACCGTCTGGCCGCCGTCAACGTCGGCCCGGCCGTCCTGGTCGTGGGGCTCCCGATGGCACCCGTGTACGACAGCGTCTGGAAGCTGTTCGCCGGGGTCCTCTCCGTCCTGGCAGCTGCACTGGTCGCCGGTTCGGTCGTCGCCGCGTTCGTGGTCCGGCAGTCGCTCCGGCCCCTCGAGCGCGTCGCCGAGACCGCCTCCACCGTCGCGCGCATGCCGCTCGACCGCAGCGACGCCCTCGACGGCGTCCGCGTTCCCGACACCGACCCCCGCACCGAGGTGGGCCGGGTCGGCAGCGCCTTCAACCGGATGCTCGGGCACATCGCAGGCGCCATGCAGGCGCGGGAACGGTCCGAACAGAAGGTCCGGCAGTTCGTCGCGGACGCCTCGCACGAGCTCCGCACCCCGCTCGCCTCGGTGCGTGGATACGCCGAACTCACCCGGCGGATGGGCGGCGACCTGCCGAAGGACGTCGTCTACGCGATGAGCCGCATCGAGTCCGAGTCCATCCGGATGACGTCCATGGTCGAGGACCTGCTGCTCCTCGCCCGCCTCGACGAGGGGCGCGAGATCCAGTTCGCCGAGGTCGACCTGACCGGGCTCGTGCTCGACGCCGTCAACGACGCGCACGCCGCCTCGCCGGACCACGTCATCGAGATCGACGTGCCGTCATCGCCCGTGGTGGTCCTCGGAGACGCCGCGCGCCTGCACCAGGTCATCGTGAACCTCGTCACGAACGCCCGGACGCACACCCCCGAGGGGACCCGCATCACCGTGGGGATCGCGCCGGCACCCTCGGGCCCCGGTGTCGACCTGACCGTGCGGGATACCGGGCAGGGCATCGACCCGGAGTTCCTGCCGAAGCTGTTCGAGCGGTTCGCCCGCGCCGACAGCTCCCGGTCGCGCACCGTGGGGTCGACGGGGCTCGGCCTCGCGATCGTGGACGCGGTCGTGCAGGCGCACGGCGGCAGCGTCGAGGTGGCGAGCGTGCCCGGTGACACGGTGTTCACGGTCCACCTGCCGGTGGATCCCGCAGCCGCCGCGGCGGCTGCGTCCGCGTCGGACGTGTCTGCTGACTGGTCGGGGACGCCCGCTGCGGTGGACGCGACCCACTGACGACCGGGAGGCGCGGTGCGGGCCCGCACCGCGCCTCCAGACCGCCGTTTGGTCTCGTCCACCGCATCTGGTACTGTTCTCGAAGCCAAAGACCGCCGGATGTCGTGCTGCTTGCAAAGTGTTTGTGAACATCATGACCGAAGGTCCTCACTCGTGAGGCATCCCGCGCAGGTGTTCCGAACCACTCCCACCGTCAGGTGAGAGCAGCTCCGAGCCTCTGCGCCGGAGCTTTTTTCATGTGTGGAGACCTGGGGCTAGCCGGCAAGAAACCCCAAGGAGAACCATGGCGAACAAGGAAGCTGCGGTCGCCGAGCTCACGGAGTCCTTCCGTAGCTCGAACGCCGTTCTGCTCACCGAGTACCGCGGTCTCACGGTCGCGCAGCTCAAGGAGCTCCGCAACTCGATCCGTGAGCACGCCACGTACGCCGTGGTGAAGAACACGCTGACCAAGATCGCGGCGAACAACGCCGGCATCTCCTCGTTCGACGAGGAACTCGCCGGTCCGTCCGCTCTCGCCTTCGTCCACGGTGACACCGTCGCCGTCGCGAAGTCGCTGCGTGCATTCGCCAAGGCGAACCCCGAGCTCGTGGTGAAGGGTGGTTACTTCGACGGTAACCCGCTCTCCGCGACCGAGGTGGACAAGCTCGCCGACCTCGAGTCCCGTGAAGTTCTGCTCGGCAAGCTCGCCGGCGCCTTCAAGGCCTCGCTGTTCGGTGCTGCGTACCTGTTCCAGGCCCCGCTCTCGCAGGCCGTCCGCACCGTGGACGCCCTTCGCGAGAAGCAGGAGTCCGCGGCCTGATCAGGCTCGCGTTCCACAACCACACGTATTAGCTAGTAGTAGGAGAAAATCATGGCGAAGCTTTCGCAGGACGAGCTCATCGAGGCCTTCAAGGAGCTCACGCTCATCGAGCTCTCGGACTTCGTGAAGAAGTTCGAAGAGGTCTTCGAGGTCACCGCTGCTGCCCCGGCCGCTGCTGCCGCTCCGGCCGCCGCTGCCCCGGCCGAGGCCGCTGAGGAGAAGACCGAGTTCGACGTCATCCTCAAGTCCGCTGGTGACAAGAAGATCCAGGTCATCAAGGAGGTCCGTGGCCTGACGTCGCTCGGCCTCGGTGAGGCCAAGGCGCTCGTCGAGACCGCCGACGCCAAGATCCTCGAGGGTGCGAACAAGGAGACCGCCGACAAGGCAAAGGCGACCCTCGAGGCCGCTGGCGCCACGATCGAGCTCGCGTAGTCTCGACCGTTCGGTTCACGAAGGCCGCTGCCCCTCGGGGTGGCGGCCTTCGTCGTGCGCGGGTGCGTGTGTGCGGGGCCCGGGAGGCGCTTCCGCCAAAGCGACAGAGTGCCGCCAACTGTTCGCGGGATTCTGTCGCGATGGCAACACATTCAGTCGCTCATTGCTGAGATCTGTCGCTTTGGCAGTCCACTGTTGACTCCCGGGAGGCGCGGCGGTTGTCCACAGATCGGCTCCGGACCGTGAGACCGGTCGTTTCGAGCGACAGTGTGCTGTCATGCACCCTGCCAACGCGATCGAGATCTTCCGCACGAACGAGCTCGACCGGGCTGGCGCGCGCCATCTCCAGCGACGGCAGCGGACCGATGAGCTCATGCGCGTCCGGCACGGCGTCTACGTCGAACGTGCGCCGTGGGAGGGATTGGACGGCCGTGGTCGACACCTCGTCCGGATGCGGGCCGTCATCCCGTTGCTCCGGTCCGGCACGGTCTTCGCGCTCGACTCGGCCGCCGCGGTGTTCGGTGTGCCACGACTCGATCCGTGGCCCGAGCGTGTCCACGCCGTGGACGCCGGGATCGCGCACGATCGGCACCGTGTGGGACTGACCGTCCACGCCGGTGCGCCCGAGCCATCGGGGAAGCTGTTCCACGGTGCCCCGTTCACCGCTCTGGCCCAGACCACCGTGGAGAACGCCCGGCGTGGCACCCTCGCCGATGCGGTCGTCGGGCTCGATCACGCGTTGCGGAGCGGAGTCGACCGCGGGGAACTCCAGCGTCTGTGTGCCGCCGCTGGTCCATGGGGATCGGCACGACTCGAGCAGGCCCTGCTGATCTGCGACGAGCGCCACGAGTCGGTCGGGGAGTCGTTCCTGGCTGCCCGCGCCGCCGAGCTGCACTGTCCGGACTGGGAACCGCAGCACGAGTTCCGCGCACCGGACGGCCGTGTCGACCGTGTCGACTTCTGGCTCCCACGCCAGGGAATCGTCGTGGAGTTCGACGGTCGACAGAAGTACGAGGACCCCGGGATGGTGGGAGGGAGGACCGGCGCCGAGGCTGTGTGGGCCGAGAAGCAGCGTGAGGACCGTGTCCGGGGACGATCAGAGGTGAACGGCTTCGTCCGCGTCTACTGGGAACACGTCGTGGCACCGGAACGACTTCGGTCGCTGTTCCGACAGCACGGCGTGCCGTGCCGCTGATGGTGGGACCATCCGTGCTGCCAGGGCGACACTTCTTACCGGAGCCAGGCCGAGCCTCCCGTCAAAGCGACAGATGTCAGCAAACAGTTGGCGAGACCTTGTCGCTTTGGCGGATGTGGCTCGGGGGTACGGCGGGGTCGGCTGAGTCTCGGGGCGGGGCGGGCGGCGGGTCAGCGCAGGGTGCTGTGGCGGCGGCCGTAGGCCAGGTAGAGCACGGCGCCGACGACCATCCAGATGCCGAACGCGATCCACGTCGTGGCGCCGAGGAACACCGCGAGGAGCACACAGCTGAGGGCACCGAGGACCGGCACGACGGGGAACAGCGGGACGCGGTACGAGCGCTCGAGGTCGGGCTGCGAGCGGCGGAGCACGATGACCGACACGTTGACGAGTGCGAACGCCACCAGGGTGCCGATGCTCGTCGCGTCGGCGAGCTCGCCCAGCGGCACGAGGGCGGCGACGATCGTCACCGCGATGCCGATGATCAGCGTGTTCGCGATCGGGGTGCCGGTGCGGCGCGAGACCCGACCGAAGACCTTCGGGACGAGGCCGTCGCGTGCCATGGTGAGCAGGATCCGGGTCTGACCGTAGAGCACGGTCAGCACGACGCTCGCGATCGCGACGACCGCACCGATCGAGAAGACCAGCGCAACGAGGGGCTGGCCCGTGACGTCGACCACGATGCGGACGAGCGAGGCCTCGGACGACGAGAACTCCGTCCACGAACGGGCACCGATCGCGGCGATGGCGACGAGGATGTACAGCGCCGTGATGAGCGCGATCGAACCGATGATCGCCCGGGGGAGGTCGCGGCGGGGGTTCTTCGCCTCCTCGCCTGCGGTGGACGCGGCATCGAACCCGATGTACGAGAAGAAGAGCCGGGAGGCCGCGGCGGTGACCCCGGCGGCACCCATCGGTGCGAGCGGTTCGAAGTTCTGCGCCTGGAAGGCCGTGAAGGCGACGACCACGAAGAACACGAGCAGTGCGATCTTCACGACGACCATGACGGTGTTCACCCAGGCGCTCTCGCGGGCTCCGGGGATCAGGACCACGGTGGCGAGCAGGACCAGGACGGCCGCCGGCAGGTTCACGACGCCGCCGTCCCCCGGGGGCGCGGACAGTGCCGTCGGCAGGTGCAGCCCGAGCACGCGCAGGGTCTCGTCCACGTACTCGCTCGCGCCGACCGCGACCGCGGCCACCGAGACGGCGTACTCGAGGACGAGGCACCACCCGCACACCCATGCGATGCCCTCGCCCATGGTGGCGTAGGTGTACGAGTAGCTCGACCCCGAGGTCGGGACGGCTCCGGCCATCTCGGCGTAGGACAGCGCCGAGAGCAGGGCCGCGATCCCGGCGACCACGAAGGAGATCCACACGGCCGGCCCCGCGAGCGGCACGGCCGTGCCGAGCACGACCAGGATGCCGGTGCCGAGGGTGGCGCCGACGCTGATCATCGTCAGGTGCCAGACGCCGAGGGACCGGCGGAGCGGTTCACCGTTCACACCGACGGCCGCCTCGGACTGCAGCTGCTCGATCGGCTTGCGGCGGGCGAGCTGCTGGCGGAGGGACGTGGGACGGGACGGCGCGGACGTCATGGGACCTCGGTGGTGCGGGGGCGGGGACGGCACATGCTCGCACGCCCCCTGAACGGGGTCAAATACACCCGCCGGACCGCACGGCGGAACGGTGGCCGACGAGCGTGCGCCGATGTCCGACCGCGGGGATACGGTTGCTCCATGAGCATGGGCGGCGGGATGCGCGGGGGTGGTGGTGGACCGCGCGGCGGTGGCCGGATCTCGAGCGGTGACTTCCGCGCGCAGAAGGCCGCCAACGCCGAGGCGCCGAAGATCCCGCACCTGGTGAAACGGATCGCGGGGCTGTTCGTCCCGCACCGCAGGGCCATCATCCTGACGGTCGTCCTGGTCCTGATCGGCGCCGCCATCTCGGTGATCCCGCCGCTGTTGACGCAGCAGGCGTTCGACCGAGGCCTCTTCCCGCCGTCCGGCAGACCCGACGTCCCGGTGCTGGTCGAGCTCGTGTCGGCGATGGTGCTCCTCTGGATCGCGAGCGCCGGGGTGGGCGTCTGGCAGACCTACCTGACGGCGACGGTCGGCAACAAGGTGATGGGCGCCATGCGGATGCGCCTGTTCGGGCACCTGCAGCGGATGGAGCTCGCGTTCTTCACCCGCACCAAGACCGGCGTGATCCAGTCCCGCCTGCAGAACGACGTCGGCGGCGTCGCGAGCGTCCTGAACAACACGATCTCGTCGGTGCTCGGCAACACCGTCACGGTCATCGCCGCGATCGTCGCGATGCTCCTGCTGAGCTGGCAGATGACCCTGGTCGCGGTCGTGCTGCTGCCGCTCCTGGTCATCGCGCAACGTCGGGTCGGTCAGGTCCGTGCCCGCATCGCCGGGCAGACGCAGGAGTCGCTGTCCGACATGACGGCGATCACGCAAGAGGCGCTGAGCGTCTCCGGCATCCTGCTGGCCAAGAGCTTCAACCAGCAGCGCAGTGAGACCCGCCGCTACGGTGACGAGAACCGCAACCAGATCCAGCTGCAGGTCCGCCAGCAGATGTCCGGACAGTGGTTCTTCGCGATCGTGCAGATCTTCCTGTCGATCATCCCCGCGATCATCTACCTCGTCGCCGCCTGGCTGATCATCGGCGACGTCCCGATCACCGCCGGCACCATCGTCGCGTTCACGACGGTGCAGTCGCGCCTGCTGTTCCCGACGGTCGGACTGCTCCGCGTGGTGCTCGACCTGCAGACCTCCGGAGCGCTGTTCGCCCGCATCTTCGAGTACTTCGACCTGCAGCCCGCGATCACGGACTCGCC
This sequence comes from Curtobacterium sp. PvP017, assembly GCF_054060195.1. NCBI lineage: Bacteria > Bacillati > Actinomycetota > Actinomycetes > Micrococcales > Microbacteriaceae > Curtobacterium > Curtobacterium sp. PvP017. The sequence goes on along the minus strand of NZ_JBSSCY010000001.1, from coordinate 430,285 downwards.
CACGGCGAAGCCCGTCGACGACACCATGGTCGGTCACGTCGCCTTCGACGACGTGACGTTCACGTACCCGGACGGCGAGCCCGACAAGCCGACGCTCCGCGGGGTCTCGTTCGCGCTCCGGCCCGGCCAGTTCGCCGCCTTCGTCGGTCCGTCGGGCGCGGGCAAGACGACCGTGTCGTACCTGGTGCCGCGGTTGTACGAGGCGACCGAGGGCTCCGTGCGGTTCGCCGGGCAGGACGTCCGCGACCTCGTGCACGAGGACGTCATGCGCCACGTGGGGATCGTCAGCCAGGAGACGTACCTGTTCCACGCGACGATCGGCGACAACCTGCGGTACGCCAAACCGGACGCCACCGACGACGAGGTCGAACGGGCGGCACGGGCGGCGAACATCCACGACACCATCGCCTCGTTCCCGGACGGGTACGACACCGTCGTGGGGGAGCGCGGGTACCGCCTGTCCGGCGGTGAGAAGCAGCGGATCGCCATCGCCCGCGTGCTCCTGAAGGACCCGCCGGTGCTGGTGCTCGACGAGGCCACGAGCGCGCTGGACTCGATCTCGGAACGGGTCGTGCAGACCGCACTCGACACTGCTGCTGCCGGGCGCACCACGATCTCGATCGCGCACCGACTGTCGACGATCCGCGACGCCGACGTCATCTTCGTGCTCGACCACGGTCGGATCGTCGAGCAGGGCACGCACGACGAACTCCTCGCGCTCGACGGCACCTACGCGCTCCTGCACCGGCAGCAGAACACGCCGGCCGACGCCGTCGGCCGCTGACCCCACCGATCACGGCCACCGACGCACAGGCCGGTGCGCCGATCGGACACGCACCCCAGACCGGACGGGAGGCCCGTGGCGGCCCCGCCACGGGCCTCCCGTCCGGTGCGGCGAACGACCAGGGCGAGGCGCGCGTCACGACCCAGCAGAACGCGGTGTCCGCGTCCTAGACTCGGGCGCGTGCGTTACGCGAACTCCGTGGTCGACCTCGTCGGCGACACCCCGCTCGTCAAGCTCAACCGCGTCACCGAGGGGGTGCGCGCGACCGTCCTGGTGAAGGTCGAGTACCTGAACCCCGGCGGATCGTCGAAGGACCGCATCGCGACGCGGATCATCGACGCGGCCGAGGCCTCCGGCGATCTGCGACCCGGCGGCACGATCGTCGAACCCACCTCGGGCAACACCGGGGTCGGACTGGCGCTCGTCGCCCAGCAGCGCGGCTACCGGTGCGTGTTCGTGCTGCCGGACAAGGTCGGCGAGGACAAGCGCAACGTCCTGACGGCGTACGGCGCCGAGATCGTCGTCACGCCGACGGCGGTTCCGCCGGAGCACCCGGAGTCGTACTACTCGGTGTCCGACCGGCTCGTCCGCGAGATCCCGGGCGCCTACAAGCCGAACCAGTACGCGAACCCGAACGGGCCCCGCAGCCACTACGAGACCACCGGTCCGGAGATCTGGCGCGACACCGAGCAGCAGATCACCCACTTCGTCGCGGGCGTCGGGACGGGTGGCACGATCTCGGGGACCGGGCGCTTCCTGAAGGAGGCATCCGACGGCCGTGTCCGCATCGTCGGAGCCGACCCCGAGGGCTCGGTCTACTCCGGCGGCACCGGCCGTCCGTACCTGGTCGAGGGCGTCGGCGAGGACTTCTGGCCGACCGCGTACGACCCCGAGGTGCCGGACGAGATCATCGCGGTGTCGGACGCCGACTCGTTCGCGATGACCCGACGCCTCGCGCGGGAAGAGGGCCTGCTCGTGGGCGGGTCCAGCGGCATGGCGGTCGTCGCGGCGTTGCGGGCCGCCCGTGACCTGACCGAGGACGACGTCGTCGTGGTGCTGCTGCCCGACGGTGGCCGCGGCTACCTCGGCAAGATCTTCAACGACCGGTGGATGCGCTCGTACGGCTTCGCTGAGACCGACGAGGCGCGGACCGTCGGCTCGCTCATCGCCGGCAAGGACGGCCGCCTGCCCGACCTGGTGCACGCGCACCCGGCGGACACCGTGCGCGACGTCGTCGACATCATGACCAAGTACGGGGTGTCCCAGATGCCCGTGCTCAGCGCGGAGCCGCCGGTCGTCATCGGCGAGGTCATCGGGGCCGTCGCCGAGAAGGACCTGCTCGAACAGGTCTTCACCGGCGCCGCGAAGATGGCGGACGCCCTGACCGGCTTCGTGGGCGAGCCGCTCCCGCTGATCGGTGTGGGCGAGTCCGTGTCCGCCGCGCGCCGGGCCCTCGAGACGGTGGACGCCCTGCTCGTCGTCGAGGACGGCAAGCCGGTCACGGTCCTGACCCGCCACGACCTCCTGACCTACCTCTCCGAGTAAGGAACGCAGCCAGCATGACCGAGTTCAGCACCCGCGCCATCCACGCCGGCCAGGAGCCCGACGGCCCCACCGGCGCGGTCATCCCGCCGATCCACCTGACGTCCACCTACGTGCAGGACGGCATCGGCGGCATGCGGAACGGCTACGAGTACTCCCGCGCCGGCAACCCGACGCGGGACTCCCTGCAGACGCTGCTCGCCGACCTCGACGGGGGCGTGGCCGCGTACTCGTTCGCCTCCGGCCTCGCCGCCGAGGACGCCCTGCTCCGGGCCGCGCTCCGCCCCGGCGCCCGCGTGGTGATGGGGAACGACGTCTACGGCGGGACCCACCGCCTGGTCAGCCGGCTGCACGTGCCGTGGGGCGTCGAGCTCGTGGTCGTCGACATGAGCGACCTCGACCAGGTCCGTGCCGCGCTGCAGGGTGCGCCGGAGGAGACGGTGCTCTGGGTCGAGACGCCGACCAACCCGCTCATGAAGATCGCCGACATCGCCGGACTCGCCACCCTCGGGCACGAGGCGGGTGCGCTCGTCGTCGTGGACAACACCTTCGCCTCGCCGTACCTGCAGCAGCCGCTGTCGCTGGGCGCCGACGTCGTCGTGTACTCGACGACGAAGTACCTGGGCGGCCACTCCGACATCGTCGGCGGCGCCGTGGTGCTCGCCGACCAGGAGCTCGCGGCGAAGGTGCAGTTCCTGCAGTTCGGCGCCGGTGCGATCTCGTCGCCGTTCGACGCCTTCCTGACCACGCGCGGCATCAAGACCCTCGCGGTCCGGATGGAGCGGCACTCCGCGAACGCGCAGGCCGTCGCCGAGGCGCTCGTCGCCGCGCCGGGCGTCGAGCGTGTCTACTACCCGGGACTCACCGACCACCCGGGGCACGACGTCGCCGCTCGCCAGATGCGTGGGTTCGGCGGGATGCTCTCCGTCGCCCTGTCCGGCGGACCGGACGCGGCCCGGCGCTTCGCGGAGTCCACGGAGCTGTTCGCACTGGCCGAGTCCCTCGGGGGTGTGGAGTCGCTCATCGGGTACCCGAGCGAGATGACGCACGCCTCGGTGAAGGGCACGGAGCTCGCGGTGCCGGAGAACGTGGTGCGGTTGTCCGTCGGCATCGAGGACGCCGGCGACCTGGTCGCGGACCTGCAGCAGGCGCTCGCGCGCTGACGCGCCCCCCGCCGGTCCGCGGTGTCGCCGCCCGCCCCTACGATGAGCGGGTGAGCACCACGGCGACGAGGACGGGCCTGCTGAGCGGGCGCTACGCCCTCGCGACGATCGGGATGGTCGCGATCGTGGGCGTCGCGGCGTTCCAGAACCTCGCGATGACGACGATCATGCCGGTGATCAGTCGCGACCTGGACGGCGAGGCGCTCTACGCCCTGGCGTTCGCCGCGCCGCTCGCCGCCGGGGTGCCCGGCATGGTGCTCGCCGGCAACTGGACCGACCGGGCCGGCGGTCGGGTCGTCGCCTGGGTCTCCGCCCTGCTCTTCGCCGTGGGGACCGCCGTGGTCATGCTCGCGCCGACGATGGAGGTCTTCCTCGTCGGGCGCCTGGTCGAGGGCTTCGGCGCCGGCGCGATCGACGTCGTGCTCTACGTGCTCGTCGCCCGGATCTTCCCCGCCGAACTGCACGGACCGGTGTTCGCCGGGTTCGCCGCCGCCTGGGTGGTGCCGGCGCTCATCGGCCCGGCGATCGCCGGCATCGTCACCGACACGTGGAACTGGCACTGGGTCTTCGCGGGGGCGCTCGTGATCGCCGTCGGCGCGTTCACCGTGCTCGTACCGACACTCGGGCGGCTGCAGGCACCGGCGGTCGAGCTGCGACCGCCGTGGCAGCGGGTGCGCATCGGGTGGTCGGTCGCCGCGGCCGTGTCGATCCTGCTGCTCAACGTGGCGCCGGACCTGACCCCGTGGGGGATGGTGGCCGCGGTCCTGGTCGGCCTGGTCGGCACCTGGTTCGCCCTGCGGCCGCTGCTGCCGGCGGGCACCTTCCGCGCCGCCGCCGGGCTGCCCTCGGTGGTGCTGCTGCGCGGGCTCGTGGCGGCGTCGTTCTTCGGCAGCGAGGCGTACGTGCCGTTCCTGCTGCAGGCGCAGCACGGCCTGTCCGCATCGGCCGCGGGGCTCGCACTGACGGTCGCGGCGCTGAGCTGGGCGGCCTCGAGCTGGGTGCACGGCCGGCTGGGGGAGCAGCGACTGACCGCACGCCGGACCTTCGGCGTCGGACTCGCGCTGGTGCTCGTGAGCCTGCTGGCAGCGCTCGCGGTGGCGACGCTCGACCTGTCGTGGTGGGTGCTCGTCGCCGGGTGGTTCGTCGGCGGCGCGGGCATGGGCGCCATCTACCCGCGGACGTCGATGCTCACCCTGCGGTTCTCGGGCGAGGGCGACGACGGGTTCGCGAGCTCGGCGCTCACCATCGCCGACGCCGCGGGCAGCGTCATCGGCCTGGCGGTCACCGGACTGCTCTTCACCGCGACCGGCGGCGCCGACGGCACGGTGTCGTTCCCGCTCGTCTTCGCGGCGATGATCTGCTTCGCCGCTCTGGCGGTCGCCGCGGTCCGGCGGCTCGGACCGGTCCCCGCGCCGGTGTCGTCGGCGTCGGCGCACCGCGCAGCCGGGTAGCGTGGCAGACCGGACCGAAGAGGAGACCCCCGTGGTGCGCATCGTCGCTGCAGCCGTCGTCCTGACGGCCGCCCTCGCGCTGGCCGGCTGCCAGGGCACGACCTCCGCTGCGCCCACGCCGGTGCAGAGCACGGACCTCACGAGCTCCGACGGCGGGTTCGACAAGCAGGCCGTGATCGGCGTCGTGCTGGTCCACGACGACACGGCCCTGGGCGAAGACCTGCGCACCGGCCTGTCCGACGCCGGCTTCCGTCCCGACGTCCGGGTCGCACCCGCGTCGGGTGCGGCGGCGTCCCAGCGGACCGCGGTCGCCCAGCTCGTCCGCAAGGGTGCCAAGGCACTGCTCGTGCACGCGGCTCGGCCGTCGGCGCTGACCGGGGTGATCCAGACGGCGCACGACGCCGGCGTCGTGGTGGTGTCGCTCGGCGACCCGCTGCCGGCGAGCGGCACGGGGGGTGACGGCGTGTCCGCCGACTACCGGGTGCCAGCAGGTGCCGACGACGCGGACCTGTCGGCCACCGCGGTCGAGGTGGTGCGATCGTTGCAGCGCGGCGAGAAGCCGGAGACCGAGCCGAGCGACGGCGACACGACCGACGCCGAGTGACCGGAGCCGCTCAGCGCGGCGACACCAGGCCGGTCAGCGACGTGCCACCAGGCGGCTCGGTTCAGCTCCACCACGCCGGGAACGACAACGTGATCGTCTCGACCAGCGCCTTCCTCGAACGTCGGGGCCCGGCGAGCCAGGCCTCGATCGCGCCGACGAAGCCCTGCGCGACGTACCCGGCGGCCACGTCGTCGAGCAGTTCCGGCCGGCGTTCCGCGTCGAGCTCGCGGATGTGCAGGGCACCCGACTCGGTGAAGTGGCCGACGAGCAGCCGGTGCAGTGATGCGTCGTTCGGGTCCGGCAGCGCCTTGGCGTAGATGTCGCGGTGCGTGGTCACGTGCTCGACGACGGCGTTGATGCCCCGGCGCGTGATGGCGGCGAGTTCGGCCGCGTCGGCACCGCGCGCGGCGGCTGCCCGGCGGTCGTCGGCGTCGTCCTGACGGATGCGGTCGAGTTCCGGCGTCAGCACGTCCGCGAGCAGCGATCCTGGGGAGACCGCGTGCGAGTAGAACGTCGCGCGGTTGATGCCGGCGGCACGGGTGACGTCGGCGACGGTGATCTCGGAGACGGGGCGGTCCGCCGCCAGCCGCAGGATCGCTTCGCGCAGGGCGGCGGTCGTGTGCAGGATCCGGGCATCCACCATGACGCCCACCCCCTTCTGATCCGGTTCACCCGGAGGCCCCCGAGCAGTCCGACGGTACCGCATGGCGCGGGATCGGTACGCGGACGAGGGACGGCAACACGCGGGCAATTCCGTGCCGAGCGCGTCGGGAGCGTTCGTTCGGCCCGTAGGATGGTTCCGCGGACGAATCGATTCGATCGACGCCGCGATCACCTCGTCACCCCTCACCGCCGAAGGACTCCTGCTCGTGACCGCGCCCGCTACCACCGGTTCGCTCCGGGTCGTCCTGCACCCCGGAGACTCGCTCTCCCGCGGGCAGCGACTCGTCTACGTCTTCGTCCTGGGCGCCCTGACAGCGCTCGGGCCGTTCACGATCGACCTGTACCTGCCGGCGTTCCCGGCCATCAAGGAGCAGTTCGGCGTCACCGACGGCGCCGTGCAGCTCACGCTCACGGCGACGACGCTCGGGTTCGCGTTCGGGCAGCTGCTCGTCGGTCCGTGGAGCGACAAGGTCGGGCGCCGACTGCCGCTCATCATCGCGACGACCGTGCACATCGCCGCGTCGATCGGTGCGGCGACCGCGCCCGACATCGAGCTCCTCGCGGTGTTCCGCGTGCTGCAGGGCATGGGCGCGGCGGCCGGTGGTGTCGTCGCGATGGCCACCGTCCGCGACCTGTTCGGCGGCAAGCCGCTGGTCCGGATGCTGTCCCGACTGGCGATGGTGAACGGGCTGGCGCCGATCCTCGCACCGCTCATCGGCTCGCAGATGCTGCAGTTCACCAGCTGGCGCGGCATCTTCGTGTTCCTCGCCTGCTACGGCCTGGCCGTGGTGATCGCGTCGATCCTGCTCATCGTCGAGACCCTGCCCCCGGCCCGTCGCCGCGAAGCCGGGCACTCCACGATCGGCCAGCGGTACAAAGCGCTGTTCTCCGACCGGATCTTCGTCGGCGTCGCGCTCATCGGGGCGATGGTGTTCAGCGGGCTGTTCTCGTACCTCAGCTCGTCGCCGTTCCTGTTCCAGGGTGTCTACGGGCTCGACGCCCAGCAGTACGGCCTGCTCTTCGCCGTGAATTCGGTGGGCGTCGTGCTCGGTGTGCAGATCTCCGCGCGGTTGGCGCAGCGCGTCGGTCCGCAGTGGATCCTGGCGTGCTCGACGGCGACCCTGTTCCTGGCGTCGATCGCGATCATCGTGCTCGACCAGGTCGGCGCGGGCCTCGTGGGCGTGCTCGTGCCCCTGTGGTTCTTCATCGCGGCCTGCGGGTTCTCGTTCCCGTTGGTCCAGGTCATCGGGCTCGCCGCCCACGGCAAGGAAGCCGGCACGGCAGCGTCCCTGCTCGGCGCCCTGAACTTCGGCGTCGCCGGCCTGATCTCGCCGATCGTGGGCTGGCTCGGCATCACGACCGCGACCCCGATGGCGATGGTGATGGCTTCGACCTCGGTGATGGCCATCCTGATCCTGTGGTTCGTGGTGCGGCCCCGGACGGTCCCCGAGCTCACGCACTGACGGTTCGCGCGCGACTCGGAACGACGACATCGACGTCGTGCGACAACGGTCTCGTCGTTCGGCATCGAGCTTGCGGGACCGGCCGGACAGCGGCCCCCGCGCGTCCATAGGCTGTGCCCATGAGCGACGCGGTGGAGCAGGCACGGGCAGCGGCCGAGGCCGCCAAGCGGGCAGCGGACGAGGCACGTCGGCTGGCCGACGAAGCCGTGCAGCGGGCCGAGGAGCTCGCGGCCGCGCTCGCGGCACAAGCGCCGGTACTCACGCCGGACGCCGAACCGGCGGCCGCCGGGTCCCCGGCACCATCCGGACAGGAGGCCCGGCTCGCCCCCGACGCGGAGCCCGCCTCCGCCGTCCCGTCGTCTCCAGAGCCCGCCCCGGCTGCCGACACCGTGCCTCCCGGCAGCGGCGGTGCGGGCCCGCTGGGACCGGACGCCGTCGCCGCGATCCGCACCGGCTACACCGTCGAGGGGCCGGCGCTCGAACTCGGCGCCCTGGTGAACGGCGAGGCGCAGCCGGATGTCCAGGTCCGCATCCCGCTCGGCATGCTGAACCGGCACGGGCTGGTCGCCGGCGCGACCGGCACCGGCAAGACCCGCACGCTGCAGGTCCTGGCCGAGCAGATCGCGGCGAACGGCGTGCCGGTGTTCGCGGCCGACATCAAGGGCGACCTGTCCGGCCTCGCGGTGGCCGGGCAGGGGAACGAGAAGCTGCTCGCGCGCACCGAGGGCATCGGCCAGCAGTGGCAGGGCGTCGCGAGCCAGGCGGAGCTCTTCTCGCTCGGCGGGCAGGGCACCGGTGTGCCGATCCGTGCGACCGTGTCCGGCTTCGGGCCCTTGCTGCTGTCGAAGGTGCTCGGACTGAACGACACCCAGGAGTCCTCGCTCGGGCTCGTCTTCCACTACGCCGTGCAGGCCGGGTTGCCGCTCGTCGACCTGGCCGACCTGCGGAGCGTGCTGACGTTCCTGGTGGGCGACGAGGGCAAGGGCGAACTCGCCGAGCTCGGTGGTCTGTCGAAGCAGACCGCCGGGGTGATCCTGCGTGAGCTCATCACGTTCGCCGACAAGGGTGCCGACCAGTTCTTCGGCGAGCCCGAGATCGACACGCAGGTGTTCCTGCGCACGGCGGCGGGCGGGCGGGGGAGGGTGAGCCTGCTCGAGGTCCCTGGCGTACAGGACCAGCCCGAGGTCTTCTCGACGTTCCTGATGTGGCTGCTCGCCGACCTGTTCAACGAACTGCCGGAGGTCGGCGACCAGGACAAGCCGAAGCTCGTGTTCTTCTTCGACGAGGCGCACCTGCTGTTCAGCGGGGCGTCGAAGGACTTCACGGACCAGATCGTGCGGACCGTGCGGCTGATCCGGTCGAAGGGCGTCGGGATCTTCTTCGTGACCCAGACCCCGAAGGACGTGCCGAACGACGTGCTGGCGCAGCTCGGTTCGCGCATCCAGCACCAGCTGCGGGCGCACACCCCCGACGATGCGAAGGCGCTCCGGGCGACGGTGTCGACCTACCCGTCGAGCGACTACGACCTGGGCGAGGTGCTGACCTCGCTGGCGACCGGTGAGGCGATCGTCACCGTCATGAACGAGAAGGGGGCGCCGACGCCGGTCGCGTGGACCCGGTTGCGCGCGCCGCAGGGCTCGATGGACCCGATGCCCGCAGCCGAGATGCAGTCGCGGGTGCAGGCATCGCCGTTGCTCGCGACGTACGGCACCCGGGTCGACCCGGACTCGGCGCACGAGATGCTGGCGCGCCGCATGGAGGCAGCTGCTGCCGAGGCTGCGGCGGTCGACGCGCAGAAGGACGCGGCCCTCGCAGCGGCCGAGGCCGAGGAGGAATCTGCGCGGGCTGCTGCGGCCGCGGCCAGGGAAGCCGCGGCGCAGGCCAAGCAGGCGGAACGCGAGCGGGCAGCGGCGCAGAAGGAGTACGAGCGGACGCAGCGCGAGTTCGAGAAGGCCGAGCGGGCTGCGGCGTCGCGGCGTTCGGGTCGGTCGGGACGGAGCACACGGACGACTGCCTCGCGGAAGGCGGACGACCCGCTGTCGGACCTGCTCGGGTCAGGACTCGGAGGCACGATCGCGAAGGAGGTCGTGCACGGGATCTTCTCGACGCTGCGCCGACGTCGGTGACGTCCAGCGGCTCTGCGCGTCAGCGACCGAGCAGACCCGTGAACTCGACGACGAGCAGACCCACGACGACGAGTGCCGCAACGCCGCCGACGAGCAGGTAGGCCGGCCGCTGTTCGTACCAGGCGCGGCTCGACGGGTAGCGCTTCGCGAAGACCCGGGCCGAGACCGGACGCGCCTCTTCCGTCAGCTGGACGCCCAGGGCGTCGATGACCTGGGCGAGCCCGTCGTCGCCCCAGACGTCGGCGCGGATGCGGAACAGGTGCGCGCCAGTCGCGTCGAAGGCCACGAGCTCGCGCATGGTGCGGTCGACCGAGCTTCCGAAGGTGGTGGCGAGCACCAGACTGTGCACGCGGTCGCGGGGGATCCGACGGTGCGCGGTGACCACGCCCCGGATCGTCAGACCGTCGGGGTCGATGCCGATGTACGCGGTGCTCAGTCGGACGAACACGATGCCGACGAGGACCGCGAGCGCCACGACCACGGTCGCGACCATCGCCCACGTCCGGAACGGGAACGACACCCAGACCAGGGCGACGGCGAGCGGCACTGCCGAGAACACGATGCTCAGCGCGGTCGAGCGGACCAGGGACCGGCGGGGACGGAGGACGACGTCGTACACGCTGGCGCGCAGGTGTGGCGTCGCTGGCACCGTCATGTCCCCCATGCGCGTCTCCTGAACCCTCGGGCCTCACGGGCACGCCGAATCGGCCGCCCTGCGAGCGACGCCCCTGCCGCTCGATGCACCGCGGTCGGCTCGTCCCGGAGCCGTCCGCTCCCGCAAGCATAAGCGACCGACGGGGACCGGGGACAGCCCGTTCCACCCCGTATCGGCGTTTGACGGCCAGTCCTTGGCGAACAGGGGACAGCTGGGTCCGCCGCGCGGGGGACCGACGACGATGCACGCCGTGAACTAAGAAGGCCCCGCACCGGAGTGCGGGGCCTTGCTGGCGGAGAACGGGGGATTCGAACCCCGCAGTTGGGTGCTGCGCGCGCACCCAACTGCTGCTGGCGGAGAATGGGGGATTCGAACCCCCGAGGGCTTGCACCCAACACGCTTTCCAAGCGTGCGCCATAGGCCACTAGGCGAATTCTCCTTGCGCTGTCTCGCGACGGCGACACCCAATGGTACAGGTTCTGCGGGGTGCTCACGACCGTGTGTCGTCGAGGGCGGTGCTCCCAGTTGTCGTGACATGTCCGGCGACTACCCTGGGGCGCGTGTCGACCCGCATCTACATCACGTCAGCAGAAGGGCACACGGGCAAGAGCACCGTCGCCCTCGGTGTCCTCGAGACCCTCGCGCGCTCCGTCGGCCGCGTCGGCGTGTTCCGCCCCGTCGCCCGCTCGGTCGCCGAGCCCGACTACGTGCTCGAGCTGTTGCTGCAGCACACCGCGGTCGGCATCTCGTACGACGACGCCGTCGGGGTCACCTACGACGACGTCCACGCCGATCCCGACGCCGCCCTCGGCACGATCGTGAACCGCTTCGCCCAGGTGGAGCGGCAGTGCGACGCCGTCGTCGTGCTCGGGTCCGACTACACCGACGTCGGCAGCCCCACCGAGCTCTCCTTCAACGCGAAGGTGGCCGCGAACCTCGGCGCGCCGGTGCTGCTCGTGCTCGGTGGTCGCGACGCCGCCGAGCGTGGCGCCCGCACGCCCGAGGGGATGGCGCAGGTCGCGGACGTCACGACGAGCGAACTGCGGGCCGCGCACGCGCAGCTGTTCGGCGTCGTCGTGAACCGCGCCGACCCGGACGCCCTCGCCGCGATCGTGGCGAGCGTCGAGCGGGCCGTGCACGACGACCACCCGGACGTGCCGGTGTGGGCGATCCCCGAGGATCGCGTCCTCGTCGCCCCGACCGTCCGCGCGCTGCTGCAGGCGACCGACGCGACCCTGGTGCGCGGCGACGACGCCCTGCTCGACCGCGAGGCGCTCGGCACCGTCGTCGCCGGGATGAGCATGGAGAACGTCCTGCCCCGCCTGATCGAGGGCGGCATCGTCGTGGTCCCGGGCGACCGCAGCGACGTGCTCATCGCGACCCTGCTGGCGAACCAGTCGGACACGTTCCCGAGCCTGGCCGGCGTCATCCTCAACGGCGGGTTCGAGACCGCTCCGCAGATCTCCCGGCTGCTCGAGGGACTGTCGAGTTCACTGCCGATCGCCCAGAACGACCTCGGCACCTACGACACCGCGCTCCGCATCACCCAGACCCGCGGGCGCCTGGCAGCGGACTCGCCGCGCAAGGCCGACCTCGCACTCGCCCTGTTCGAGCAGCACGTCGACGCCGAGTCCCTGCGCGACCGTCTGCAGCTCACGCCGTCCGGCGTCGTCACGCCGCTCATGTTCGAGCACGGCCTGCTCGACCGGGCGCGCGGCTACGGCAAGCGCATCGTGCTCCCCGAGGGCGAGGACGACCGCATCCTCCGCGCGGCCTCGACGCTGCTCGCCCGGCAGGTCTGCGAGCTGACCATCCTCGGCGACCCCGCCGCGATCCGCACCCGCGCGACCGAGCTCGGGCTCGACCTCGAGGCCGCGCAGCTCGTGTCGCCGTTCGACCCCGAGCTGCGTGAACGCTTCGCCGAGGAGTACACCCGTCTCCGGGCGCACAAGGGCATGTCGATCGAACTGGCGCGCGACACCGTGACCGACGTCTCGTACTTCGGCACGATGATGGTGCAGCTCGGTCTCGCGGACGGCATGGTCTCCGGCGCGAAGCACACGACGGCGCACACCATCCGGCCGTCCTTCGAGATCATCAAGACCCGTCCGGACACCTCGATCGTGTCGAGCGTCTTCCTGATGGCGCTCGCCGACCGCGTCCTGGTCTACGGCGACTGCGCGGTGATCCCGGACCCGACGAGCGAGCAGCTCGCCGACATCGCGATCTCGTCCGCCGAGACCGCGACCCAGTTCGGCATCGACCCCCGCGTCGCGATGCTCAGCTACTCGACCGGCGACAGCGGCTCCGGGGCCGACGTCGACAAGGTCCGCGCCGGGACCGCCTTCGTCCGTGAACGCCGGCCGGACCTGCTCGTCGAGGGCCCGATCCAGTACGACGCCGCAGCGGACCCGACGGTCGCGAGCACGAAGATGCCGGACTCCCCGGTGGCCGGCAAGGCGACCGTGTTCATCTTCCCGGACCTGAACACCGGCAACAACACCTACAAGGCCGTGCAGCGCTCGGCCGGCGCGGTCGCGATCGGGCCGGTCCTGCAGGGACTGCGCAAGCCGATCAACGACCTCTCGCGCGGCGCCCTCGTCAGCGACATCGTGAACACCGTCGCGATCACCGCGATCCAGGCCGGCACCGCGTCCGACGCGGCCTGACCTGCGCGACCCGCGCCGTGCCTCCCGTCCGACAGAGAAAGTGACCCATCCCGTGACCGCAGCCCTCGTCGTGAACTCCGGATCGAGTTCGTTCAAGTACCAGCTCATCGAACTCGAGGGGGAGCGCACGCTCGCCTCCGGACTCGTCGAGCGCATCGGCGAGTCGGCCGGCGCGTGGAAGCACACCAACGCGCTGACGGGGGAGTCGTCGTCGAACGACGCCGCCTCCGTGCCCGACCACGCCGCCGGGTTCCAGGCGATGATCGACGCGTTCGCCAAGGTCGGCCCCTCGTTCGACGAACACCCGCCGGCCGTCGTCGGGCACCGGGTCGTGCACGGCGGCACCACCTTCGACCGCGCGACCGTGGTCACCGACGACGTCGAACGGCAGATCGAGGCACTGAACGGCCTCGCGCCGCTGCACAACCCGGCGAACCTCGAGGGGATCCGGGCCGCGAAGCAGGTCTTCTCCGACGTGCCGCACGTCGCCGTGTTCGACACCGCCTTCCACCAGACGATGCCGCCGCACGCGTACACCTACGCGATCCCGGCCGACCTGGCAGCGAAGTACGCCATCCGCCGCTACGGCATGCACGGCACGAGCCACAAGTACGTCTCCGAGCAGGCCGCGGTCTTCCTCGACCGCCCGCTGTCCGAGCTGAAGACCATCGTGCTGCACCTGGGCAACGGCGCGTCGGCCGCGGCGATCGACGGCGGGAAGTCGATCGAGACGTCGATGGGGCTCACGCCGCTCGAGGGCCTCGTCATGGGCACCCGCTCCGGCGACCTCGACCCCGCCGTCCTGCTGCACCTGCACCGCGAGGCCGGGCTGTCCTTCGACGAGCTCGACACCATGCTCAACAAGCAGTCCGGGCTGCTCGGCCTGACCGGCAACGGCGACATGCGCGACGTCCAGGACGCCGCCCTGAACGGCGACGAGGTGGCCGAGGCGGCGCTCGCCGTGTACCGGCACCGCATCCGCCGCTACGTGGGCGCCTACACGGCGCAGCTCGGCGGGCTCGACGCGGTCGTGTTCACCGCGGGCGTCGGCGAGAACAACGCGCTGCTGCGCCGGCGCGTGCTCGCCGGGCTCGAGCACCTCGGCATCGAGATCGACGCGGACCGCAACGAGCTGGGGTCCCGGGAGGCGCGGGTCATCTCGACGGACACGTCCCGTGTCGCGGTGCTCGTGATCCCGACGAACGAGGAACTGGAGATCGCCCGGCAGTCGGCTGCGGTCGCGCTCTGACGGGCGGGCGCGGCGTGCTGCGCTGCGCGCTGCGCGCTGTGCGCTGCGCGCTGTGCGCTGTGCGCTGTGCGCTGCGCGGCGTGCCGCGCTGTGCCCGCACGGTGCGGCCTGCGTGGGCTGGTGCGGTGCTGGCGGCTGGGTGCGCGCTTGTGGCGCGGCACGGAGCGTGCAAGCTCGCACGGGGTGACGAGGTGCGCACGGTGCGGACGGGAGGCACGGTGCGGGCTGGCGGTGTGCCTCCCGTCCGGCAGTCGGTCGGGGTCACCGCACGGTGCGGCATGCGTGGGCTGGTGCGGTGTTGGCGGCTGGGTGCGCGCTTGCCGCGCGGCACCGAGTGTGCAAGCCCGCATGGGGTGACAAGGCGCGGACGGGAGGCACGGTGCGGGCTGGCGGTGTGCCTCCCGTCCGGCAGTCGGTCGGGGTCACCGCACGGTGCGGCCTGCGTGGGCTGGTGCGGTGTTGGCGGCTGGGTGCGCGCTTGCCGCGCGGCACCGAGCGTGCAAGCGCGCACGGGGTGACGAGGTGCGCACGGTGCGGACGGGCGCGCGTCAGGACAGGGCGTCGAGGGCCGCGGGGATCGGCGTGTTGCCGCTCGTGACCTCGAACTGGACCCCGACTGCCGCGTCGTCGAGCAGCGCGTGCAGCACCACCGTGGCGACGTCGGCCCGAGGGATCGAGCCGCGCGGCACCGTGCGCCCGACGTCGACCGTGCCCTGCGGCGGGGTGTCGAGCAGGGCGCCCGGACGCACGATCGTCCACCGCAGTCGTCGGGCGCGCAGGTTGGCGTCGGCCTCGGCCTTCGCGCGGAGGTAGACCTGGAACACGGCGGCGTCGTCCTTCGCGGGGACCACAGCGGCCTCCGGGTCGTAGGTGTCCGCGGCCATCGCCGACACCATCACGTACCGGTCGATGCCCGCGCGCTCCGCGGCGTCGGCGAGCAGGATCGCGCCGTCCCGGTCGACGGTGAGCTTGCGCTCCGCACCGCTGTTCGGGCCGGCACCCGCGGCGAACACCACGGCGTCGACGCCGCGGAGGCGCAGCGCCAGGTCGTCGTCGCCGAGCTGTTCGAGGTCCGCGACGATCGCCGTGGCACCCTGCTGCTCCACGTCGGCGACGTGGGCGGGGTTGCGGACGATCGCGACGGCGTCGTGTCCGGCGTCGGTGATCTGGCGGGCGAGGAGCAGTGCGATCTGGCCGTGTCCTCCGGCGATGGCGATCTTCATGTGTCAATCCTGCCCGGTCGCATCCGGTAGAGTTGTCGGCGGCTCCTCACGTGACGCCATCCAGGTGAACTCCCCCAGGGCGGAAACGCAGCAAGGGTAGCCGGGCTCTGGCGGGTGCGTGAGGAGTCTTTTCTGTCTCCGCAGGGAAATCCGCGACCTCGTGTCGACCGGGAGGCGCGGTGCGGTCCGGACGCTCGGCCCGCCCTGCGCGGGTGGTCCGGTCCAGTGCCCGTGCACCTGTGGAGGGGCACGCGGGTGTCGGTCGTCCCGGCTACCCTGGTCGCGTGGTCACCGCCCTGTATCGCCGTTACCGGCCCGAGAACTTCGCCGAGCTGATCGGGCAGTCGCAGGTCACCGACCCGCTCCGCACGGCGCTCCGAACCAACCGCGTCAACCACGCCTACCTGTTCAGTGGCCCGCGTGGTTGCGGCAAGACGACCTCGGCCCGCATCCTCGCGCGGTGCCTCAACTGCGCCGAGGGACCGACCGACACCCCGTGCGGCGTCTGCCCGAGCTGTGTCGAGCTCGCACGTGACGGCAGCGGTTCGCTCGACGTCATCGAGATCGACGCCGCCAGCCACAACGGCGTCGACGACGCGCGTGACCTCCGTGACCGCGCCGTGTTCGCCCCCGCGCGCGACCGCTACAAGATCTTCATCCTCGACGAAGCGCACATGGTCACCCCGCAGGGGTTCAACGCGCTGCTGAAGCTGGTCGAGGAGCCCCCGGAGCACGTCAAGTTCATCTTCGCGACGACCGAGCCGGAGAAGGTCATCGGCACCATCCGGTCGCGCACCCACCACTACCCGTTCCGGCTCGTGCCGCCCGCGGTCATGCTCGAGTACATCGAGCAGCTCTGCACGCAGGAATCGGTGACGGTCGCACCCGGCGTCCTGCCCCTGGTCGTGCGCGCCGGCGGCGGCTCCGTCCGCGACACCCTGTCCCTGCTCGACCAGCTCATCGCGGGCAGCGAGGACGGCGCGATCGCCTACGAGCGTGCGGTCGCCCTGCTCGGGTACACCGACGCTGCGCTGCTCGACGACGTCGTCGACGCCCTCGCGGTGGCCGATCCGGCATCCGCCTTCGCCGCGATCGACCGTGTCGTGCAGACCGGTCAGGACCCGCGTCGGTTCGTCGAGGACCTGCTCGAGCGGCTGCGCGACCTGATCGTCGTCGCGGCGACGAACGAGAGCGCCGCCGCGGTCCTGCGCGGTGTCTCGCCGGACGAGCTCGACACGATGACGCGACAGGCCGGGGTCTTCGGTGCCACCGGGCTGTCCCGCGGCGCGGACATCGCGAACAAGGCGCTGACCGACATGACCGGAGCGACCTCGCCCCGGCTGCACCTCGAACTCATGACGGCGCGCATGCTCGTGCCCGAGGCGGACGACACCCAGCGCGGTGCCCTGGCCCGGGTGGAGCGGCTCGAGCGTCGCGTCGGTGTCGGGGACGCCGGGGGACACCAGGCATCGGTCGGCGCGTCCGCGGCAGCGAGCCAGCCCACCACGACCGCCACGGCGCCCGCACCGGCCCCGTCGCAGGCCGCAGCACCGCGTCGTCAGGAGCCCGCCGCACAGCAGACGCCGGCGGCGCAGCAGGCTCCAGCCGCGCAGCAGGCCCCCGCCGCAGCGTCGTCGAGCCCGGCTCCGGCAGTGCAGTCCGACGCCGGCAGTGCTGCACGTGACGCAGCGGCGTCGTGGGCCGCGGCCGTCCCGAGCGCACCCGAGCCCGCTGCTCCGGCGGTCCCGACCACAGAACCCGTCAGTGCTTCCTCGACGGGTCAGGGCACGACGATCGGCGACGAGCCGGCGGTCCGGACGGTCGGCGCCGTGGGCTTCCAGCAGATGCGCGACGCCTGGCCCCAGATCGTCGAGCACGTGCAGCACGCCAAGCGGTCGGCCTGGTCGGTCGTCGTCACCGCGCAGGTGACCGCGCTGCGCGACGACGTGCTGACGCTGACCTTCCCGAGCCAGCAGGACGTCGCCTCGTTCAAGGAGATGTCCGACCCCTCGGCGAGCGTGAGCGAACTGCTCCGCGCCGCGATCATGGACGTCATCGGGCTCCGCGTGAAGTTCGTCGCCCGTGGTCCCGGGGGGCCCGGCCAGCAGCGTCCGCCGGCTCCCACGCAGCAGCCGTCCGCCCCCGCCGGCCGTCCGGCGTCCGCGAACCAGCCCGCATCGCAGCCGCAGCCGTCGTCGGCACCGCAGTCCGCCGCGGCCGCTCCGACGTCGGCCCCGGCATCCGAGGCTGCTGCACCCACCGGGGCCGCTCCGGTCGCCCCTGCCGCCGCCTCCGCAGCGCCCGCCACGACGGCGGCACCCGAAGCCGCGGCATCGGCGCCGGAGTCCGTTCCCGCCGCCACCGAGACGGAGCCCCGTCCGGCGCAGGCACCAGCTTCGGCGTCGGCACCCGCTCCCACGCAGGCACCCGCCGCCGAGCAGACACGGGCTCCCGCTCAGGAACCCGCTCGCGCGCAGCCGGCGGCGCCGGAACCGTCCGGTGCTCCGGTGACCGACTGGGCGGTCGCGACGATCCCCGCCAGCGACCCGACCGCCGACGCCGTGCCCGAGTCCGTCGAACCCGGCTGGGCCGCCCCGTTCGGCACCGCGCCGGCCGCTGCGCCCGTCGCCCCGGCCGAGTCCGTCGACCCGCAGCAGTCCGGGTCCGGAGCACCCGCGCAACCCGCCGGTGCCACCGCGCCGCACGGGGTGCAGCCGAGCGACGGGGGACCGCAGGCGGCGTCGACGACGGTCGCCGCGCCTCCCGGAGGACCCGTCGCGCCGGGCGGTCCCGCCGTCCCGGTCGACGACTACCCGCTGGACGACGAACCGTACGACGACGGCGCGCCGTTCCCGGACCCCGGCCACGGCCGATCGGCCGCGGCCCCCGCGCAGGCACCGACCGCCCCGCGGCAGCCCGCTGCGCCGCAGCCCGCTGCACCGCAGCAGGCAGCAGCGCGCACCGCGCCGCCGGCACGCCGCGCGCCGGTGGCCGGCCGCTACGGCGAGGCCGTCGTGCGTGAGATCCTCAACGCCCAGTTCATCGAGGAGACCGCGCTCCACCAGGACGGTGCCTGATGTACGACGGGATCGTCCAGGACCTCATCGACGAGTTCGGTCGCCTGCCGGGCATCGGCCCGAAGTCGGCGCAGCGCATCGCCTTCCACATCCTGCAGACCGAGTCGTTCGACCCGTCGCGGCTGTCCGAGTTGCTGGCGGACGTCAAGGAGCGCGTGCGCTTCTGCGAGATCTGCGGCAACGTCACCGAGAACGTCCAGTGCAGCATCTGCCGCGACCCGCGACGGTCGCCGGCCACGATCTGCGTGGTGGAAGAGGCCAAGGACGTCGCGGCGATCGAGCGCACTCGTGAGTTCCGCGGGCTGTACCACGTGCTCGGCGGCGCGATCAGCCCGATCGACGGCATCGGTCCGGACGACCTGCGGATCCAGCAGCTCATGACCCGTCTGGCCGACGGCACGGTGGAAGAGGTCATCATCGCGACCGACCCCAACCTCGAGGGCGAGGCGACGGCGACCTACCTGAGCCGGCTCCTCGTCCCGATGGGCATCCGGACGACCCGGCTGGCCTCGGGCCTGCCGGTCGGCGGCGACCTCGAGTACGCCGACGAGGTCACACTCGGTCGTGCGTTCGAGGGCCGTCGCGTCGTCGGCGGCTGAGGCCCACGCAGGATCGTTGCGTGTGGGGCGGCCCGCACGCAACATCCTCGAAACACCGACTACCATTGTGAGACCGCGTGACCTCGCGGTGTCGCCGTCTCCGGGAGTACCAGCCAGTGGCCTTGATCGTGCAGAAGTTCGGTGGATCCTCCGTCGCGGACGCCGAGAGCATCAAGCGCGTGGCGAAGCGGATCGTCGAGACGAAGAAGGCCGGCAACGACGTCGTCGTGGCGGTCTCGGCCATGGGTGACACCACCGACGAACTCGTCGACCTGGCGCACTCGGTCACCCCGATCCCGGCCGGCCGTGAGCTCGACATGCTCCTCACCGCGGGGGAGCGCATCTCGATGGCGCTGCTCGCGATGGCGATCAAGAGCCTCGGCGTCGAAGCCTCGTCGTACACCGGCAGCCAGGCGGGCATGCTCACCGACGCCCAGCACGGCAAGGCGCGCATCGTCGACGTCACCCCGAAGCGGGTCCGCGAAGCGCTCGACTCCGGTCACGTCGCCATCGTGGCGGGGTTCCAGGGATTCAACCGCACGACCGGTGAGATCACGACGCTCGGCCGTGGCGGTTCGGACACCACCGCAGTCGCCCTCGCCGCCGCCCTCGACGCCGACGTCTGCGAGATCTACACCGACGTCGACGGCATCTTCACCGCCGACCCCCGTGTCGTCCCGAAGGCGCGCAAGGTCGACCGCATCACCAGCGAGGAGATGCTCGAGCTCGCCGCGTCCGGCGCCAAGGTCCTGTACATCCGTGCCGTCGAGTACGCCCGCCGGCACGGCGTCACCCTGCACGTCCGGTCCTCGTTCAACAACACCGAGGGCACCATCGTCTACAACCCTGCCGAGGGGGAAACCGTGGAAGAACCGATCATCACCGGGATCGCCGGAGACCTCTCCGAGGGGAAGATCACCGTCGTGGGCGTCCCGGACCAGCCGGGCAAGGCCGCCGAGATCTTCACCAACGTCGCGCGCGCCGGAGCGAACATCGACATGATCGTCCAGAACGTGTCGGCCGCGTCGACGGGGCGGACGGACATCTCGTTCACGCTGCCGAAGGACCAGGGCCAGACGGTGCTGACGGCGCTCGAGGTCGCGAAGTCCGACATCGGCTACGAGAGCATCCAGTACGACGACCAGATCGGCAAGCTCGCCCTGGTCGGTGCCGGCATGCGCACCAACGCCGGCGTCTCGGCGAAGCTCTTCCGCGCGCTGCACGATGCGTCGATCAACATCGAGATGATCTCCACCTCGGAGATCCGCATCTCGGTCGTCACCCGCGCCGACACCCTCAACGAGGCGATGCGGGTCGTGCACAGCGCGTTCGACCTCGACGCCGACGCCGAAGCCGTCGTCTACGCCGGCACCGGCCGCTGAACCACGCTGACCCGCTGAACACCAGGAGCACCGCATGAGCACCCTCACCGTCGCCGTCGTCGGCGCCACCGGACAGGTCGGCGCCGTGATGCGTCGTCTGCTCGAGGAGCGCGCGTTCCCGGCCGACCAGGTCCGGTTCTTCGCGAGCGCCCGGTCCGCCGGCACGACGCTGCCGTTCCGTGGCGAGCAGATCGTGGTCGAGGACTCCGAGCTGGCCGACCCGTCGGGCATCGACATCGCCCTGTTCTCCGCCGGTGCCACGGCCTCGCGGGCCCTCGCGCCGAAGTTCGCCGCCGCCGGGGCGCTCGTCGTCGACAACTCGAGCGCCTGGCGCATGGACCCCGAGGTCCCGCTCGTCGTGAGCGAGGTCAACCCGCACGCGATCGACCAGGCCCCGAAGGGCATCATCGCGAACCCGAACTGCACCACCATGGCGATCATGCCGGTACTCAAGGTGCTGGACACCGAGGCCGGGCTCCGCCGTCTGGTCGCCACGACCTACCAGGCCGTCTCCGGCTCCGGGCTCGCCGGCGTCGAGGAGCTGCTCGGTCAGGCGCGTGCCGCCCTCGAACAGGACACCGCCGCGCTCACCCACGACGGTTCCGCCGTGACGTTCCCCGAGCCGGTCAAGTACGTCCGCCCGATCGCCTTCGACGTCGTGCCGCTCGCCGGCAGCATCGTCGAGGATGGCCTCGGCGAGACCGACGAGGAGAAGAAGCTCCGCAACGAGAGCCGCAAGATCCTCGAGCTGCCCGACCTGCTCGTCGCCGGTACCTGCGTGCGGGTTCCGGTGTTCACCGGTCACTCCATCTCGGTGCACGCCGAGTTCGAGCGTCCGCTGTCGCCCGAGCGTGCGACCGAGATCCTGTCGAGCGCACCCGGCGTCGAGCTCTCCGACGTGCCGACGCCGCTGCAGGCCGCCGGCCAGGACCCCGCGTTCGTCGGTCGGATCCGTGCCGACCAGTCCGCGCCCGAGGGCCGTGGGCTCGCGCTGTTCGTCAGCAACGACAACCTGCGCAAGGGTGCCGCGCTGAACGCCGTGCAGATCGCCGAGGCGATCGTCGCGCGCCGCACCGTCGCCGCGTAGCCGAACGGTCGCCGTGCGCGGCTGACCGGCCTGTCGGCGGACGCCGGTAGGATCGACGGGTGGCAGTGAAGCAGGTGGATCCGATCGATGTCGTCCTCGTCGGGGGAGGCATCATGAGCGCCACCCTCGGCGCCATCATCCACCGGCTCGAGCCGTCGTGGAAGATCCGGGTGTACGAGCGCCTCGGCACCGTCGCGCAGGAGTCCTCGAACCCGTGGAACAACGCCGGCACCGGGCACTCCGCGCTCTGCGAGCTGAACTACACGCCCGAGCTCGCCGACGGTCGCGTCGACATCGCGAAGGCCGTCACGGTCAACGAGCAGTTCCAGGTCTCGCGGCAGTTCTGGTCGCACCTGGTCGAGACCGGCACGCTGCCCGATCCGTCCAGCTTCATCAACCCGACCCC
This sequence comes from Curtobacterium sp. PvP017, assembly GCF_054060195.1. Taxonomy (NCBI): domain Bacteria; kingdom Bacillati; phylum Actinomycetota; class Actinomycetes; order Micrococcales; family Microbacteriaceae; genus Curtobacterium; species Curtobacterium sp. PvP017. The sequence goes on along the minus strand of NZ_JBSSCY010000001.1, from coordinate 408,142 downwards.
GCACATCTCGTTCGTGTGGGGCGCCGACAACGTCGAGTACATGCGCAAGCGGTACGAGGCGATGCAGGGGCACCCGCTGTTCGCCGGGATCGAGTTCTCCGACGACCCCGCGCAGATCCGCAAGTGGGCGCCGGCACTCATCCCCGGCCGCAAGAAGGACCAGCCGATCGCGGCGACCTTCTCGGCGGCCGGCTCCGACGTCGACTTCGGATCGCTCACCCGGCAGCTGTTCGACCAGCTCGAGCTTGACGGGCTCGAGTTCGAACCGAACCATCAGGTCAAGAACATCACGCGGGGCAAGGACTTCGACGGCTGGGCGCTCGACGTCCTGAACGAGGTCGGTCGGTCGACCCAGAAGATCGCCGCGAAGTTCGTCTTCGTCGGTGCCGGTGGCGGGGCCCTGCAGCTGCTGCAGAAGTCGGGCATCCCGGAGATCCGCGGCTACGGCGGCTTCCCGGTCTCCGGTGAGTTCCTGCGCACCGACGACCCCGAGGTCGTGCAGAAGCACGCCGCCAAGGTCTACGGCAAGGCGAGCGTCGGAGCACCGCCGATGTCGGTGCCGCACCTGGACACCCGCATCGTCGACGGCAGCGCATCGCTCATGTTCGGCCCGTACGCCGGGTTCAGCCCGAAGTTCCTGAAGCAGGGATCGCTGCTCGACCTCTTCAAGTCGATCCGGCCGCACAACCTGCGCCCGATGCTGAGCGTCGCGTTCTCGAACTTCGACCTGGTGCGCTACCTGGTCGGCCAGCTGCTCGCCTCGAAGCAGACCAAGTTCGACGCCCTGCGCGACTTCATGCCGAACGCCGAGCCCGAGAACTGGCACAAGATCATCGCCGGCCAGCGGGTGCAGGTCATCAAGCCGGACAAGGACAAGGGCGGGGTGCTGCAGTTCGGCACCGAGGTCATCACCGCTGCCGACGGTTCGATCGCCGGGCTCCTCGGCGCCTCGCCGGGCGCGTCGACCGCGGTGCCGATCATGCTCGGCCTGCTCCGCACCTGCTTCCCGGAGCGCTGGGACGGCTGGCAGGACGCAGTCCACGAGATGGTCCCGACCTACGGGCAGGACCTCGGCGACGACGCCGCCCTGGCCGACGCCACCCTCGAGCGCACGGCGAAGGTGCTCGGCCTGCACCACTGACCGCCACGCCGCTTGCGACGCGTTCGAACATGTGTTCGAATGGCGGCATGCGGTGGAGTGGACAGGCGATCGATGCCGGGCAGAGCGATGCGCTGCCGGGCATGGAGTCGAACAGCGGCTTCGTCCGGAGTGTGACCACGCCGGAGTTCGCGGGCGTCACGTTCCACGAGGTCCTGGCGAAGAGCGCGTTGAACCGCGTGCCGAGCGCCGACGGCTCCGGCACCTACGGCTGGACCATCAACCCGTACCGCGGGTGCAGCCACGCGTGCGTGTACTGCTTCGCGCGGCCGACGCACACCTACCTCGAGTTCGACGGCGGAGCCGACTTCGACCAGCAGATCGTCGTGAAGACGAACGTCGCCGACGTCCTGCGGCGTGAGCTCGGCAAGCCGACGTGGGACCGGCACCCGATCGCGCTCGGCACGAACACCGACCCGTACCAGCGAGCCGAGGGCCGCTACCGCCTGATGCCCGGGGTGATCCAGGCGCTGGCGGACAGCCGGACGCCCTTCAGCATCCTGACGAAGGGCACACTACTCCGGCGCGACCTGCCGCTCCTGGCCGAGGCCGCCAAGGTGGTGCCGGTCGACCTGGCGATGTCGATCGCCGTGTACGACGACGACCTGCAGCAGTCGGTGGAGCCCGGGACGCCCACGACGGCGGCGCGGCTCGCCACCGTCCGGGCGATCCGTGACGCGGGCCTCGACTGTGCGGTGTTCCTCATGCCCGTGCTGCCGTACATCACCGACACCCGTGCGCAGCTCGACGACGCCGTCGGTCGGGCTGCGGCTGCCGGGGCCACGAGCGTCATGTACTCCGCGCTGCACCTGCGGCCGGGCGTGAAGCCGTGGTGGTTCGAGTGGCTCGGACGGGAACGGCCCGACCTGGTCGCGCGCTACCGGGCGATGTACCTCGACAACACCTACGCGCCGAAGGACTACCGCCGCTGGCTCTCGGAGCGCATCCGGCCGATCCTGGCGGCGCACGGCGTCGGCCTCGGGCGGGTCGACCCGGCGACGGGGTCGATGGGCTTCTCGGATCCCTCGACGGTGCCGCAGGAGCAGTCGATCCCCACGACGTCGCCGCTCAAGCGCGCGGATCCGGGGTTCGACCGACGACTGCTCCGACCGGTGGCGACGCAGACGTTGTTCTGAGCACCAGGCGCTCCGCGTTCGGGGGACAGTGGTACTCGGCGGGGGCCGGTATCATCGAGCGGGTCGCCGAACTGCCCAGGTTTCGGGGTACACGGTCAGCGCCGCGGTGTTGGATCGTGGGCGGCTATCCCGCCACCCGGAAGGACCCACCTCGTGCTCGGCATCCCCACGCACCTCGCACCGCGAGTGAACGCGTGGTCGACGGTGCGGGCGTTCCACGCCGGTGCGATCGGATCGCTGGTGGCGGCGGCGATCGCGTTGCTGCTGTACCGGCTGTCCGAGCCCGACGTCCAGGTGATCGGCGCGGTCCTGGCACTCGTCCCGATGCTCGGCATGATCGGTGTGCACGTGCAGTTCGGCACCTGGCGCTCCGCGGTCGCGTTCCTGGTGGTCGGCGGCGTCTGCGCCTGGTGGTTCGCGACCGTCGTGCAACAGCAGGTGCCGTTGGGCTGGGTCACCTCGTACCTGCTGTCGCTGGCGGTCATCCCGCTCATCCTGGTCGGTGGCGCCGGCGCGGTGCCGAGCCGCGTCGTGCTGTGGTCCTTCCTCGGGTTCCTGACCGGTCGGGTCGCGACGTGGATCGCGATCGTCCAGGCCGACAGCCCACCGCGTCCGCTCGTGCTCGCCTGGGTGACGCTCGGCTTCGTGGTGGTGCTGGTCCTGTTCACGAGCCGCAGCACGGGTCGCTCCGAGCGGGTGCAGCCGGAGCTGCTGCGGTCGGCGCGCGAGGAGCACGTCTCCGCGTACCGTGCCGGCGTCGAGGCCGAGGCGGCTGCGATCCTGCACGACACCGTCCTGAACCACCTCAACGCGATCGCCCTGGCACCCGACGGTCCGATGGACCCCCACCTTGCCCGGACCGTCGAGGCCGACGTCGCCGTCCTGACCGGCAAGGGCTGGCTCGCACCGGCCGCGCGGCAGCGGCCCGGCGCCGCGGTCGACGCGTTCGCCGTCATGGTCGACGAGCACCGCGCGGCCGGTCTCGACGTCACGGTGTCCGGCGATCCGTCCGCCCTCGACCGGCTCGACCAGCGTGCGGTCACCGCGCTCGTCCGTGCCGTGGGGCAGTGCCTGGCCAACGTCCGCAAGCACGCCGGCACCGACGCGGCCGAGGTCAGCGTCTTCGACGACGGAACGTCGTGCACCGTGATGGTGGTCGACGACGGTCGTGGCTTCGACGAGGACACCACGGGCGCCGACCGCATGGGACTGCGCGGCTCCGTGCGCGACCGCATCGCCCGGGTGGGCGGGGACGTGCAGATCTGGTCGTCGCCCGGCTCGGGCACGAGCGTGATGATGACGGTGCCGTTCGGGCCGGTCACCGACACGGTCGACACCGTCGCCCCCGGCCACGTCGACGCCGTCGTCCCCGGTGAGCTCGGCGGGCGGGGGACCGACCGGTGAGCGCCACGACCGGAGCCCGCCGGACCGCGCAGCAGTACGACCCGCTCGGCGCGATGGGATCACGTCCGCTCGCGATCGGCCTCGGTGCCTTCAGCATCGTCTGGGCGCTCCTGGTGTCCGTGTTCGACCGCGACGTCGTGGGCAGCCCCACCCTCAGCGCGCTCACCGTCATCCTGGTCGCGGCGTCGGCAGCGGTCGTGTTCACCGCCTCGAGTCCGTTCCGCGCACCGTTCCCGCGGTGGGCGTTCGTCGCACACGTCGGGCTGCTCGGCCTGGCGTCGGTGACGAGCGTCGCCGCGCAGTGGGGCCCCGACCGCAGTGCCCTGAACGACTTCATGTCGCTCATCACGGCGACCGGAATCGTGATGGTCGCGCCCTACCGGCCGTGGACGGACCTGACCATCGGCGGAGCCCTGCTCGCCGTGGTGAACGCCGTGACCTGGGGCGTGGGCGCAGCGACGTTCCCCCACGAGATCCCCGTCGCCGTCGCAGCCTTCCTGGCGGCGGCACCGACCCTGGTGCTGACGGCGGCGTCGGCGGTGTTCGCGTGGACGTTCGCCGGCCTGGCCGAGCGGGTGCAGATCCGGGCCGGTTCCTACTCCGTCGAGCGTGCGGAGCGGGACGGCATCGCAGCGAGCGTGCAGCAGGACCGGTCGACGATCCTGGCCCGCGACGTCGCGCCGTTCTTCGCCGAGCTCCGCACGCGCGAGGTCATCACCGACGCCGACCGCGCACGGGCCCGACTGATCGCCGATGGCATCCGCCGGGCGATGGTCGCCGATGCGGACCGCACGTGGTTCGAGCAGGCCGTGCGGATCGAGGGCGGGGACGCTCCGGTGGTCGACGACCCGGACGGACTCGCCGCCGTGCTCGACGCCGACCAGCGCTCCGTGGTGCGGACGTTCCTGCGGGCGGCGTTCCGTGCGTCGACCGTCGACCCCGCCGGGTTCCGGGCGACGATCCGGCGCGCGGACGAGCAGGACGACGTGGCCACCCGCGCCGATCACGCCCGCACCGGAGCCGCCCGCGTGCTGCTCGAACTCGACCTCGCCGTGGCCGACTCCGACATCGGGATCCACCGCACCTTCGACCCCTACTTCGCCGTCCTCCGTGTGACGTTCCCCGACCTCGACGTCGCGGTTCGTCCGTCCGCCCTCGCACTAAGGTTCTCCTATGACCAGCACTGACCCGAACAGGCTCTCGGAGGGGTCCCCGTCCCTCCCGAACCCGGGGGCACGACGTGTGCGGTTGGCCATCCTCGACGACCACGAGGTGCTGCTGGACAGCCTGTCGAGCTGGATCGCGGTGAACGCGTTCGACTTCGACCTGGCCCTGACCGCGCACACCTGGCTCGAGATGGTCCACAGCGACAGCTTCCCGACCGACCTGGTGTTCCTCGACTTCCAGCTCAAGGAACCCGTGTCGATCGAGGCCCGTGTCCGCACCTGCCGTGCCGCCGGCGCGAAGGTCATCGTGCTCTCCAGCGTCGACAGCCGCGAGTCCCGCGACCGTGCCCTGGCAGCAGGTGCGGCGGCGTTCCTGTCGAAGTCCCTGCCGATGCGCGAGGTCATGGACGTCGCCCGCGAGATCATGGGCGTCGCACGGGAGACACCCCAGCCACGCGAATGGCGTCCGCTGCCCACCGGGGCGGCCGCGCACCAGCGTCCGAAGCTCAGTGCGGGCGAGGAAGAGGCGTTGCGGTTGTACGTGTCCGGCTACTCGACCAACGAGGTCGCCGCGCAGATGAACGTGCAGTACGAGACCGCGAAGACCTACCTGCGCCGGGTGCGCGAGAAGTACAGCAAGGTCGGCCGTCCCGCCTCGAAGAAGTCCGACCTGATCCGGCGGGCCGCCGAGGACGGGTTCCTCGCGTAGTGGCGAAGCTCTACTTCCGCTACGGCGCGATGAACAGCGGCAAGAGCACGGGGCTCCTGCAGGCTGCCTACAACTACGAGGAGCGCGGGCACCGGGTCCTGCTCGCCAAGCCCGCGGTGGACACCAAGGGCGACCGTGAGATCGTGTCCCGCCTCGGCGTGACCCGGACCGTCGACCTGGTCTTCGCACCCGACGCCGACGTCCGGTCCGCGGTCGCCGCCGCCGGTGCGGTCGACCCCGAGTCGGGCCGCCTCGACGGCATGGTGCGCGCGGTCAGCTGCGTCCTGGTCGACGAGGCGCAGTTCCTCACCCCCCAGCAGGTCGACGACCTGCTGCGCATCGCGGTCCTCGACGAGATCCCGGTGATCACGTACGGCATCCGCACCGACTTCCGCACCGAGGCGTTCCCCGGCAGTGCGCGCCTGCTCGAGGTCGCGCACTCGCTCGAAGAGCTCAAGACGATCTGCCGCTGCGGTCGCAAGGCCGTCTTCAACGCCCGCACCGTCGGCGGCCGGTTCGTGTTCGACGGCTCGCAGGTGGCCATCGACGGCGTCGACGTCGCGTACGAGTCGCTCTGCGCCAACTGCTACCTGACGGAGTCCGGCGGCCGCCTCGACGGCGCCTGACACGTCCTGCCGCGTCGCGTCCTGCAGGTGAGCGGAGGACGGCCGGGAGGCGCGGGGCGGCCCCGCCACGGGCCTCCCGTCCGTCCGTCAGATGCGTCCAGGGCACGCGGAATGCGAGCGACGCGGCGCGCGTTGGCAACCACATGAGCGACGACACCCTGCACCTGTCCGTCCTGGACCTGGCGACGCGCGAGTACGGCCAGTCGAACACCGAGGCCCTGCAGGGCTCGATCGACATGGCGGTCCACGCCGAGAAGCTCGGCTACGAGCGGTTCTGGGTCGCCGAGCACCACGGCATGCCCGGCATCACCTCGTCGGCCCCGGCGGTCCTGCTCAGCGCCGTCGGCGCGGCCACCTCGTCCATCCGCATCGGGTCCGGCGGCGTCATGCTGCCGAACCACGCGCCACTCGTGATCGCCGAGCAGTTCGGCACGCTCCGTGCGCTGTACGGCGACCGTGTCGACCTCGGGCTCGGCCGTGCGCCGGGCACCGACGGGGCGACCGCGATGGCGCTGCGCCGTACCGACCGGCTCGACGTCGACGACTTCCCGGACCGCCTCGCCGACCTGATCGGGTTCTTCACCGGCATGGACGAGTCGAACCCGCTGTCCCGCATCCGTGCGGTCCCCGGGTACGGCGACGTGCCGGAGTTCTGGCTGCTCGGGTCCTCGGGGTACAGCGCGCAGGTCGCCGGCGCGCTCGGCGTCTCCTTCGCCTTCGCCCACCACTTCGCGTCGGACAACACCGAGGCGGCGCTCGCGTTGTACCGCGACTCGTTCCGGCCCTCTCGCTTCCGGCAGACCCCGAACGCCCTCATCGGCGTGCAGGTCGTCACCGACGAGGACCCGGTAGTCGTCGACGAGCAGAGTGCCCCCGGGATGATCTCGTTCATCCGGATGCGGCAGGGGGCGAAGCCCGAGCCGGTCTCGATGGACGAGGCCCGTGCGTACGAGTTCACCGACCTCGAGCGTCGGTTCATCGCCGCCCGCACCGAGCGCCAGGCGTACGGCACCGCCGACCAGGTGGCGGACAAGATCAACGCGCTCGTGGCGTCCACCGGGGCGAACGGCGTGATCGTCGCTCCGGGTGCTGCCCAGGCGCGGTACCGGCACCAGGCGCTCGACGTCGTGGCGGGGCTGCACGCCGCGGGGCGGCTCGTGCCCGCAGGCGCGGCGGCGGCCGCGTCGGTCTAGCGCGTTCTCGTTCGTTCGTTCGTTCGTTCGCTTGGTGAGCAGAAATGGTCGGGTCGCCCTCGGGCACCCGACCATTTCTGCTCACCAGGTGGGGTGACACCTCAGCTGAGCAGGCCGAGGCGCGTCGCCGCAGCCACGGCGCCGACCCGCGAACCGACGTCGAGCTTCCGGAACACGTTGTAGACGTGCCGCTTGACCGTGCCGATCGCGAGCTGCAGGTCCGCCGCGATCTCGGCGTTGGTGCGCGCGGCCGCGAGGAGCCGCAGGACCTCGAGTTCGCGGTCGCTGAGCGGTGACCCCGCGCGAGCCTCGGTGACCAGGTCGACCGGGAACGTCACCGGTGCGGCATCGGCGTGCGCGGCGCGGGCGATGCGGTCGACGAGTTCGCGGCTCGGGGTGTCCTTCGTCACGAAGTCGACCGCGCCGGCGTCGAGCAGCGTCCGACGCAGGACGGCGTCGCGGTGCATCGTGAGCACCACCACGCGGATGTCCGGACGGGTGCGGCGGACCGTGGCGATCGTGGTGCGCGCCGGCGGACCGTCGAGCTCGACGTCGAGGAGCAGGACGTCGATGGCGGCCGCCTCGGGGGAGTCGAGCACGTCGGACGGACGCTCGGCGTGTGCGACCACACGGATCGTGGGGACGGCGGCGAGGATCGTGGCCAGTCCTTCGCGGAACAGCTGGTGGTCGTCGACGATGGCGACGTGCGTGACGGTCACAGCGTGCCCCGCGGGATCGTCAGGCGCACGGTGGTGCCGCTGGCGGTGCTCGGGCTGCTCTCGACGTCGAGTCGCGCGCCGATGACCGCGGCCCGCTCGCGCATCGTCTGCTGCCCGAGGCGTCCGTCGGCGTCGGCATCGGGGTCGAAGCCCGGACCGTCGTCGGCGACCGTCACGACGAGGGCGGCCGGCGTCCACGCGAAGTGCACCTCGGCGGTGGAGTCCGGAGCGTGCTTCCGCCGGTTGGTGAGCGCCTCGAGCAGGATCGTCAGTGCTTCCTCGGCCTGCCAGTTCGGCAGCTGCTCGGGCGTGCCCGTGGCACGGAACGACAAGCGGTCGTCGTCGGGGAAGAGGTCCCTGGCGTGCCGGGCGAGCGCATCGTCGAGCAGTGCATCCCCGACGCGGGCGTGCAGGCTGACCGCCAGGTCCTGCACGTCGCCGAGTGCTCCGCGCAGCAATCGTGCGGCGTCGTCGAGCTGCGCCGCCCGCTCAGCCGACGGGGGATCGGTCAGCAGCACCAGGTCGAGCCGCTGGAGCCCTGCGAGGATGCCGTGCGCCACGCGGTCGTGCAGGTCTCGCGCGATCTGCGTGCGGGAGTCCAGGTGCGCCGTCGTGACGCGTTGGCGCAGCGCCTCGGTGTAGGCGACGGCCCCGGCGGGGAACCGGCTCCAGATACCCGCGTGCAGGGCCCTCGTGGCACGCAGGACGTCGGCGGTGGACTCCGCGCCGACCTCCTCCACGAAGAGCGGCAGGTAGGCGTCGAAGAGCATCTCCGCCGCGAGCATCGCGCCGGCAGGGTGCTGCGCGTGCTCGGCGTGCAGGGAGCCGGTGGCCAGGTGCTCCGGATCGAGGTAGGTGTTGCTCACGACGCTGTCCGCGGCGCCGGCGGCGTAGCGCGCATGTGCCTCGGCGATCATCGACGTCACGTTGTCGACGAGGTTCTGAGTCAGGACCGGGTCGTCGGCGAGCTCGGGGAACTGCGCTCGGATCTGCTCGGCTATCGCTGCGAGGTGCGCGCTCGGATACTGCATGACACGCTCAGGCTACCGCAGCGTCCCATTTGCCAGCGAGCAGCGTGCTGCTCGCTGATCAGGGCACCAGCAACACCCGCGCGATCGCGAGGAGGACCGGCACAGCGGAGACCACGACGAGGCCACTGCAACGCGCCCAACACGGCATCTGACGGCCGAGAGCTGTCGTGTACACGAGCACCGTCGAAGCCGCGATGGCCGGGCTGCTCGCGGACACGACCGAACCCGCCGGGTGCGGGTCCGTCGCCGTTCCGAGCACCGCGAAGAGCGTCAGGAAGCCGAACAGCGCGACGATCGGGATCACCGCGCAGAGCGATCCGACCGTGGCCCATCGTCGCCGATCGCCCATCGTCCGCCTGGTCATCACCAGTCCGTAGATCAGTGACAGGACCGCGCAGAGGACCACCGGCAGGAACAGGTGCGGCAGCAGTCCTGTCCGGCCCGAAGAATGCGTGATGAACTGCGCAGCGCTGTGCGCACTCACCGCACTCAGCACGAGTGCGGTGACGAACGCGAGGACATGGGCGACCCAGGACCGCATGATCAGTCCGCTCCTGCTCGTCGGGAACCACCGGATGAACATCGCCATGACGGTCGCGAGCGTATCGCCCGTGTCGCAGCGCGATGGCGCCGCACGCCGCACGATGGGTCACTGGACACATCGGGTCACGACGCCTGCCCCGATCAGGGCCGGAGTCGGACCTCGACCCAGGGATCCACGAACACTGCTCGTACGGTGTCGCCGCACTGCACGCCCGTCGCGGTGGCGTTGCGACCAGGTCGGGCTGTCAGGCGGGCGCACCCGACTGCGTTCACGGACTCGTCGCCGAACCAGCCGGCGCCGGACGAGCCCTGCCCGGTCCTGTACATCTCCACGTCGACGCGCTCGCCGTCACGTCGAACGGCGGTGATCACGGTCGACGGGAACGGCATCGTCGTCCGGATCTCCTGCGGCGTCGCGTCGAGCAGGAGCAGCGTGTAGCTCTCCCCGTCGAGGATCCGGCGTTCGAGGTCCGCTGCGCTCCGGCTCGTGCGAGCCACGGTCTCGAGACGATCGCGCACCGAGCGGACGGAGTCGTCCATGACGGGCGTGACCTTGGCCGTACTGCTGCACGCGGTGGCGATCAGCATGGTCGCGACAGCGATCGCACCGATGGCTGCTGGGCGCCGGGACCTCGAGTGTTCCATCGTCGTCGAGGCTATCCGTCGAAAAGCAGAAGGCCCCGGTTCCGGAGAACCAGGGCCTTCTTCGTACTGTCTCAACACAGTGTCGGGGTGACAGGATTTGAACCTGCGACCTCCTCGTCCCGAACGAGGCGCGCTACCAAGCTGCGCCACACCCCGCGGTGTGATCACTCCGTACCGGAGCAACCCGACAAGTCTATCCGATGATCGGGGGTGCTCACGACCATCCGGCGAACTCCCGGGCGCGTCGTCAGGAGGTGCGGGCGGTGAGGGTGACGACGACCGCTTCGGGGCGGCACGAGAACCGCACGGGCGCGTAGATCGAGGTGCCGAGACCGGCCGAGACCTCGAGCCACGACCAGTGGTTCCGGTGCTCCCACTTGTGCAGTCCGCTGACGTACCGGCGGGGGAGGTCGCTGTTCGTGACGAGCGCACCGACTCCGGGCACCTGCACCTGACCGCCGTGGGTGTGCCCGGCGAAGATGACGTCGGCTCCCTGGGTGACGAAGGCATCGAGTACGCGGCGGTAGGGCGCGTGCGTCACTCCGATGGCGACGGGGGCGGGGCCGTCCTCGTCCTCGGACCAGGGGACCTCGCCGCGCATCTCGTCGACGTTCGTGGGGAGCAGATCGAGCCGGTCCCAGTCGCGGTGCGCGTCCGAGGTGCCGAACAGCTCGAACCGTGAGCCGCGGAGCTCGATGGCGTGTGCGTGGTCGTTCAGGTCGAGCCACCCGAGGGACTCGAAGAACGCCGTCTGCCGGTCGATGTCGAGCTCGACGGGCTTCGCCTCGCTGTGCATGCGGCTCGGGCCGGAGAAGTACTTCAGCGGGTTGCGCGGCGACGGTCCGAAGAAGTCGTTCGACCCGTACGCGAACACGCCGGGAACACCCCGGAACGGCTCCAGTGCGTACTCCACGGCGGCGTTCGCCGTGGGGTGCCCGAGGTTGTCGCCGGTGTTGACGATGAAGTCCGGCTCGACCAGGGACAGGTCGCGCAGCCACTGCTGCTTGTCGGCCTGCCACGGAGCCATGTGGATGTCGGACAGGTGCAGGACGGTGACGTCACGGGACCCCGGAGGGAGGACCGGGACGGTCTCCCACCGGATGCCGAAGCGTCGACGCTCGACCAGGGAACCCCAGGCGAACGAGGCGGCCCCGACGGCCGCGCCGGCTGCGAGGACCCCGAGCGCGGCGCGACCGCGGGTCACTTGCAGTCCTTGGGCGCCTTGCCGTTCTTGTCGCCGTAGAGCTGGATCGTCACACCGGCGTTCTTGTCCGCTGCCGAACTGATCGCCGGGTCGACGGCCGCGACCTTGCAGGTCTTGTTGCCGCCGCCCTTCGCGAAGTCGTCCGACACGCTGACGTTGCCGAAGCCGGCGTCGTTCAGTGCCGAGCGGGCATCACCGAGCGAGTCCCCGCCGATCTCGGGCACGTTGGCCTGCGACCCGTCCGAGGTGTAGACCGTCACGCTCGAGCCGGAGGACAGGAGTGCACCGGCGGACGGCGAGGTCGACGACACCGAACCGGGGTTGCCGGTGCCGGGGCGGGCGCCACCGTCGACGTAGTTGAAGCCGGCGCCGGAGATCGCTGCGCGGGCTTCGTCAGCGGTCTTCCCCTGCAGGTTCGGCAGCGCCTTGGCGTTGCCACGGATCGCCGTCGGCTGCGGGTCCGTGAAGGCACCGGCGGGGTAGGTGGCGTTGACCGCGGTCATCGCTTGACGCCAGACGTCGGCACGGGATCCGGCGTACGTGCCGTTGACCCCGTTGCTGTAGTGCCGGAGGTTGTTCTTCTTGCCGTCGGTGTTGCCCTGCCAGTAGGCGGTGGCGACGCGTGAGCTCGCGCCCACGAGCCAGATCTGGTCAGCCTCGTCGGTCGTGCCCGTCTTGGCGAACATCTGGGTGCCGTCCGGCGTCTGAGCACCGCGCGCGGTACCGCTGGTGATCGTGCCCTTCATGGCGTAGATCGCTGCCTGTGCGAAGGCGGGGTCGACAGCCTGCTGGCAGTCCTTCGTCTGGCCGCCGAGCTGCTTGCCGGACGGCGAGGTGATCTGGTCGATGGCGATCGGCTTGCAGTAGATGCCGTTGTTGGCGACGGCGGCGTAGGCCGCGGCCATCGTCATCGGCGCGATCTCGTTGGTGCCGAGGATGGCCGACGGGTTCTGGTACTGCAGCTCGCCACCGTCAGCGCGGTGCACGCCGAGCGACTGGGCGATGTCCCGGATGTCGCAGAGGTCGAGCTTCTGGGCCATCGACGCGAACGCGCCGTTGATCGACCCAGCGGTGGCCCCGAGCACGCTCCAGTTCCCGCCCTCGCCCGGAGCGTCGTTCGAGACGTCGAACTTCGTGTAGTCGGTCTGACCGCAGATGGTCCACGGCGTGACCACACGTTCAGCACCACTGACGGTCTCGTTGAGCCCGTGGCCGGTCTTGATCCAGTCGAGCAGCGTGAAGAGCTTGTACGTCGAGCCGGTCTGGAACCCGCCGGAGTTGCCGTACTTGTAGTCGACGCTGTAGTTCAACGAGGTCGAGGTCGGTGCCGACTTCAGGGACTCGTCGAAGTCCTTGTTCTGCGCCATGGTGATGATGCGGCCGGAACCGGCCTCGATCGAGTTGAGCGTCGCACCCAGGGCCAGGCTCGTCTCGGCCTTGTTGTCGTACGTGTTGAGGAGCTGCTTCTGCTCGGCGTTCAGGTCGATGTTCAGCGTCGTCTGGATCTTGTAGCCGCCGTTCCGCCACGCGGTGTCGCGCGCCTTCTGCGACGAGCCGAGCTGCGACATCTCGAGCACGACCTTCTTGGCGTAGTCGCAGAAGAACTGCGAGCCGTCGCCGACCGATGCCCGGCAGCCCTGCGAGGGCTGCGTCAGGTGCACGTAGTCCGCCGGCTTCGACAGGCGGGCCGTGCGGTACTCGGCTTCGGTCAGGTTCTTCTGGTCGTACATCGAGCGCAGGATGACGTTGCGCCGCGCGACGTTGGCGTCGTACTTCTTCGGGGTCGACAGGTTGCGTGCCTCGGGGTACTGCACGATGGCCATCAGCGACGCGGCCTCGGCTGGCGTCAGCTTCGTCGCGCTCTTGTTGTAGTAGTGCTGCGCCGCGGCCTGCACGCCGTAGGTCTGGTCGCCGAAGTAGGCGATGTTCAGGTAGGCGGTGAGGATCTCCTTCTTGGAGTACTTCTTCGCCAGCCCGATCGCGAGCTTCATCTCCTCGAGCTTGCGGGGGATGGTCTGCTCGACGGCCTCGTTGTAGGCCTTCTCCTGCTCCTTCTTGGTCGGCAGGTTCAGGGCCTCGTTCATCTTGATGTTGCGGACGAGCTGCATGGTCAACGTCGACCCACCGCCCGAGTCGCCGAGCCCGCCAGCGATGCTGCCCACGCCGGCACGGATGAGCGAGGTCATGTCGACGCCGCCGTGACTGTAGAAGCGCTTGTCCTCGCCGTCGATGGCGGCGTTCTTCAGCTGGTCGCTGATCTGGTCGTACTTCAGTTCCTGCCGGTTCTGGTCGTACAGCGTCGCGAAGTGCACCGACTTGCCGCCCGAGTACGCGTACAGCTCGTTGCGCTGCGGCAGGTCACCGATCTCGATGTACTCCGGCAGCGACTCGAACACACCGATCGTCGACGTCGTCGTGACACCGGCGACCGCGATGGCCGGGGTGACCCCGATCGTGACGAGCAGGCCGGCGAGGGCACTGAACCCGACGAATCCGATGAAGGCGCCGACTGCTGAGACGGGCTTGGTCCGCGAGGCAGACGTCTTCTGGGCAGACATAGGATGCAGCCTAAACGACACCCACGACTGAAAGGCTGGCAAGGAACCGCATGACTCGCTGGGAGTACTTCACCACGCCCCTGATGATCCACAACACCACCGCCATCCTCAACAACTACGGGGACGAGGGCTGGGAGCTGGTCCAGATCGTCACCGGCCCCGAGGGTGGGCTCGTCGCGTACCTCAAGCGCCCGAAGGCCGACGCATGAGCGTCGCGGACCGCCTCGCCGAGCTGGGGCTGACGCTCCCGCCGGTCGCCGCACCCGTCGCCGCCTACGTCCCCGCGGTCGTCACCGGCCAGTACGTCTACACGGCCGGCCAGCTGCCGTTCGTCGACGGCGCACTCCCCGTCACCGGCAAGGTCGGGGCGTCCGTCGACGCCGAGACCGCCACCGCACAGGCCCGCGTGGCCGCGCTCAACGCCCTGGCCGCCGTCGAGTCGGTCGCCGGCTCGCTCGACCGCGTCGCCCGGGTCGTCAAGGTCACCGTGTTCGTCGCGTCGGAGCCGTCCTTCACGGGTCAGCCCGGGGTCGCGAACGGCGCCTCCACCCTGGTCGGCGAGGTCTTCGGCGACGCCGGCGTCCACGCGCGCAGCGCGGTGGGTGTCGCGGTCCTCCCGCTGGACGCTCCTGTCGAGGTCGAGCTGGTGGTGGAGCTCACCGCCTGACGGCGGCGACCGACGGAACGAACGTGAGCAGGGCCTCCAGTCCGGATGTGACTGGAGGCCCTGCTTCCGTTCCCCGGACTACATGAGTTCCGCGATGGTCGCCATGATCGTCGGGTCGGCCAGCGTCGTCGTGTCGCCGATGCGGCGGCCCTCGGCCGCGTCGCGCAGCAGGCGCCGCATGATCTTGCCGGAGCGCGTCTTGGGCAGTTCGGGGACGATGACCACCTGGCGGGGCTTCGCGATCGCACCGATGCGCTTGCCCACCCAGTTGCGGAGTTCGGTCGATGCGGATTCGCGGTCGACGTCCGCCGCTGCCTCCGCCGTCAGGATGACGTACGCGACGACCGCCTGTCCGGTGGTCTCGTCGGCGGCTCCGACCACGGCGGCCTCGGCGACGCCCTCGTGCCCGACCAGGGCGGACTCGATCTCGGCCGTCGACAGGCGGTGTCCGGAGACGTTCATGACGTCGTCGACGCGGCCCTGGATCCAGATGTCGCCCTGACCGTCGAGCCGTGCACCGTCGCCGGCGAAGTACCGGCCGGGGAACCTCGACCAGTACGTCTCGACGAAGCGGTCCGGGTCGCCCCAGATGCCGCGCGCCATCGACGGCCACGGCTCGGTGATGGTGAGGTAGCCGCTCTCGCCGGGGTCGGCACGGTTGCCGTCGTCGTCGACGATCTCCGCGACGATGCCGGGCAGCGGCGTCTGCGCTGCGCCGGGCTTGAGCTTCGTGACGCCGGGCAGGGCGGAGATCATGATCGCGCCGGTCTCGGTCTGCCACCACGTGTCGACGATCGGCGTGCGGTCGTGGCCGATGACCTGGCGGTACCAGTTCCACGCCTCGGGGTTGATGGGTTCGCCGACGCTGCCGAGCAGACGGAGGGTCTCGAGGCTGCGCGCCTCGGGGATCTCGCGGCCGGCTTTCATCGCCGCACGCACGGCGGTCGGCGCGGTGTACAGGACGGTGACGCCGTAGGAGTCGACGAGGTCCCACCAGCGGCCGGGCTTCGGCTCGTCGGGCGTCCCCTCGTAGAGCACCTGTGTCACACCGTTCGCCAGGGGGCCGTAGACGACGTACGAGTGCCCGGTGATCCAGCCGATGTCGGCGGTGCACCAGTAGACGTCCCTGTCGGGGTGCATGTCGAACACGTTCTTGTGCGTGTACGCGGCCTGGGTCAGGTACCCGCCGGAGGTGTGCACGATGCCCTTCGGCTTCCCGGTCGTGCCCGAGGTGTACAGGATGAAGAGCGGGGTCTCGGCGGGGAAGGCCTCGGGCGTGTGCTCCGGGGCGGCCTTCGCGACCTCGTCGTGCCACCACAGGTCGCGGTCGTTCCAGGCGATCTCGTTGCCGCCGCGCTTGACGACCAGGACGTGCTCGACGCTGTCGGTGCCCTCGCCCTCGAGCGCCTCGTCGACCGCGGGCTTGAGCGCTGACACCGCGCCGCGGCGCCAGCCGCCGTCCGCCGTGACGACGAGCTTCGCGCCGGCGTCCTCGATGCGGGCGCGGAGGCTCTCCGCGCTGAACCCGCCGAAGACGACCGAGTGCACGGCGCCGATGCGGGCGACGGCGAGCATCGTCACGACGGCCTCGGGGATGAGCGGCAGGTAGACGACGACGCGGTCGCCCTGCCCGACGCCGAGGTCGGTGAGCATGTTCGCGGCGCGCTGCACGTCGGCGGTCAGTTCGGCGTAGGTGATCCGGCGGGTGTCGCCGGGTGCGCCCTCGAAGTGGATCGCCACCCGGTCCCCGTTGCCCGCGCGGACGTGCCGGTCGAGGCAGTTCTCGGCCACGTTGAGCGTGCCGTCGGCGAACCACTTCGCGAACGGGGCGCCGGACCAGTCGAGGGTCTGCGTGAACGGGGTGCGCCAGTCGAGCAGGCTGCGGGACTGCTCGGCCCAGAAGGCCTCGCGGTCGGCGGCGGCGGACTCGTGCAGGTCCTCGTGCGCGACGGCGTCGGCGACGAACTCGGGTGTCGGCGGGAAGGTGGCGCCGTCGTCCTCGCGGTGGTCGGTCTGGGTCGGAGTGGACATCGATGTCCTTTCGCGTCGTTGCGTCCTCAGGGTGCGCCACGGAGACTACCCCTCGGCCCGTGCGCTGCGCGGTTCCGTGACGAGCGGTGGCTTGGGCGGGGCGCGGGGCGGGTCCGGGTGTGTCCTGGTCGCGGCGGCACGCCCGGCGGTCGTGTCGGGGGTTGCCCCGAGGGGCGGATCGTGGGGTACAGTAGTTCCTGCTGGACTCGTTTCCGGCGGCATCGAATCGGATTCCCCCCAATCCTTCGATGTCCAGGCGGCACCAGTTCCCCCCAACCGGTGCCGCCTCTTCTTTTGCCCGGAGTCCGACTCGAGCGATCGACGCTCGTCGGCCGCCGGCGATCGGCGGCGATCCGCGCAGGCATGCCGGTCGAGTGGACAGACCGGTACATGCTCACGCATGGAGCGCGCAGCTCCGTCGTAGCAATTGCTACTCCCGTTCGGTAGCCCTGCGTCCGGGGTCCTGTCGCGATCAGCCGTGGCGAGGCCCGCCGACATTCGCGCCGTGGAGTGGGGTACGACTTTCTGTTTCGGGGGACAAACCGGTCCGTTGCTCGCTCGCGTCCATACCGCTCCACAGGCTGCTTGTGGCACCGGATGCCGAAAGCGGCTCGCCTCGTACGCTCTGGCGTCATGCACCGTCACCGCGCCGCGCCCTTCCTGCCCGGGGCTGGGCCTCTGCTTCCCGGGACCGCCACCGTCCTTCGACGCCGAACGCACGGTGTCGTCGAGTTCGAGGAACTCGCCGGACTCGTCTCCGATGCCGGGGTCACCGACGTCCTGGTCGTCGGCGGTGTCGGCACCTGGACCGACCGTGGCGGCGGACTCGAAGCCGCCGCGCCGCGCCTGACCGAGTCGCGCACCCGCGAGCTCGCCACGCGCCTGGTGGCGCTCGGCGGACGCCACGTCGACGAGACCACGCCGTGCGCCGACGTCCGGCACGGCGACGGCATCCGGGTGCACGTCGTACTCGCCCCGGTCTCGGTCGGCGGCACCGCGGTCTCGATCCGACTCCCGCACCCCGAGCGTCCGACCCTCGCAGCGCTCGAACGCGCCGGCACCTTCGAGCAGGTGCCACGCTCCGTCGTCGAGGCCGCCGTCGCCGCGCGCCGCAACGTCCTGGTCACCGGTGCGACCGGCAGCGGCAAGACCACCCTGCTCGCCGCGCTGCTCGGCGCCGTCCCTGCCGACGAGCGGATCGTCACGGTCGAGGACGTCGCCGAGCTGCGCATCGCCCACCCGCACGTGGTCGCGCTCGAGGCACGACAGGCGAACGCCGAGCGCGTCGGAGCGCTCGGCCTGGACCGCCTCGTGCGCGAGGCGCTGCGGATGCGACCCGACCGGATCGTCGTGGGGGAGTGCCGGGGCGCCGAGGTCCGCGAGCTCATGTCCGCGCTGAACACCGGCCACGACGGCGGTGCCGGCACCGTGCACGCGAACGGTGTCGCGGACGTCGCCGCTCGGCTCGAGGCGCTCGGTGCCCTCGCCGGGCTCGGGGTCGAGGCGCTGGCCCGACAGGCGGTCAGTGCGTTCGACCTGGTGCTCCACGTCGAGCGCCGGGCAGGCGGACGACGGCTCGCCGCGGTCGGCGCGTTCCACGTCGGGTCGGACGGGAGGCTCGGGGTCCGCCCGGTGGACGGCGCACCGTGAGCAGGTGGCCGCCCCGCCGGGGGCGCCGCGATCGGCGTCCGGCGCCGTTCGACCCGGCGCGCGTGGCCGGCACCCTGGACCGGGTGGCGACACTCATCGCGGCCGGGGTCCCTCCGGCACGGGCCTGGGAGCTCGTCGGCAGGCTCCCGGCCGGGAACGCCCCGGCCTCCGCGGACATCGCCGTCGTCCTCCGGGTCGCGGAACGGACCGGCGCCCCCGTCGCGGAGACGCTCGGCGCCCTCGCCGGCGCGCTCCGTCGATCGGCGGCATCGGACCGGGCGATCCGGGTCGCCCTCGCCGGCCCGCGCACCAGCGCCCGCGTGGTCCTGGCACTGCCGCTCTTCGGGCTCGGGCTCGGAGCTTCGTGGGGATCCGGAGCCGTGCAGGTCCTCACCGGATCGCCGCTCGGCTGGGGGTGCTCGGCGGTCGCGGCGCTGCTCGTGCTGCTCGGGCGGGCGTGGACCGCGCGGCTCGTCCGGTCGGCGACGCCGGACGGGCGCGTCCCCGGGGTCGTCCTCGACGCCTGGGCGGTCGCCGTGTCCGGTGGCGGTTCGTGGATCGCGGCCGGAGAAGCGGTCCGTCGTGCCACCGGCGGGAACGTCCCTCCGGCCGCAGACGCGGTCCGCCTGCGCGAGGTGCTCGACCTGGCCCAGCGCGCGGGCGTCCCCGCCGCGGGACTGCTGCGTCGTGCCGCGGAGGACGTCCGTGACGACGCCGCTGCCGCCGGACTCGCAGCGGCCGAGCGCCTGGCGGTCCGACTGGTGCTGCCGCTCGGCACCTGCGTCCTGCCCGCGTTCGTGCTCGTCGGGGTGGTGCCCGTCGTGGTCGGCGTCCTCTCCTCCACCGTCGTCGGTGCGCGGTGACCTCTCCACAGATGCCCATCGAGGTCCCGACCGGGCGGTGACCGCGCGCCACGCTGGGAACCACGCAACAGAAGGGACGAAACCCATGAGCACCACACCGAACCGCATCCGTCGCACCCACCGCGTCGTCGACCGGCTCCACGCCGCCGCCCAGGACGACCAGGGGTCCGCGACCGCCGAGTACGCGGTCGTCATCCTCGCCGCCGTGGCGTTCGCCGGCGTGCTCGTCGCCGTCATGCGCTCGGGCGAGGTCCAGACCATCCTCACCGAGCTCGTCCGCGGTGCCCTCGCGCTGTGACCGTGCTGGATCCGGTGACCGGGGCTCGGTCACGGTCGAGTTCGCGGTCGTGCTGCCCGTCGTCGCACTCGTCCTCACGCTGCTCGTCGCGGCCGTCCTCGTCGTCGACGGACAGGGACGCCTGCAGTCGGCCGCGGCGGTGGCTGCGCGGGGTGTCGGACGCGGGGACGACGCCGTCGGACTCGCCGCCGCCGAGCGGATCGCGCCGGGATCCTCCGTCACCGTCCGGCGCACGGCCGACCTGGTGTGCGTCGACGCCACGCGCGGCGGCACCGGTCCGTTCGCAGTGCTGCCGCTCCGGGCGACGGCCTGTGCTGCGGCACGAGGACGCTGACCCCGAGCGCGGATCGGTGACCGTGCTCGTCGCCGCGGTCCTGGGCATCGGGGTGCTCGTCGGGTCGGCGGCGCTCGCCGCGGCCGGACACCGCACGCAGGCGGTCCGGGCCGGGGACGCCGCCGACGCCGCCGCGACCTCGGCCGCCGCGACGTCGATCGGGCTCCTCACCGGACAGCCGTGCGACGTCGCCGAGCGGGTCGCGCGGGCGAACGGCTCGGCGCTCGCGAGCTGCGACCTCGCCGCCACGACGGCCCGGGTGCGCGTGGTCGTCGGCTCCGGACCGTTCGCCGTGGGCGCATCCGCGGTCGCCGGTCCGGCGGACTGCCAGCCCGAGCACTGTGTGTATGGTGTGCCTGTCGGCCACCGGTCACCGATGTCCCGGGCGACCCGGACACGTTCGTGTCCAGGGCCGACCAGCACCACGGATCAAGGAGACACGTGCCAGGCACGAAGAAGCTCGTGATCGTCGAGAGCCCTGCGAAGGCGAAGACGATCGCGCAATACCTCGGTGACGGATACGAAGTCCAGGCCTCGGTCGGACACATCCGCGACCTCGTCGAGCCGAAGAACCTGCCGGCCGAGCTCAAGAAGGGCTCCCTCGGCAAGTTCTCGGTGGACGTCGACAACGGCTTCGAGCCGTACTACGTCGTGTCCGACGCCAAGAAGAAGACGGTCGCCGAGCTCAAGCGTGCGCTCAAGGACGCCGACGAGCTCTACCTCGCAACAGATGAAGACCGCGAAGGTGAAGCGATCGCCTGGCACCTGCTCCAGGTCCTCAAGCCGAAGGTCCCCGTCAAGCGGATGGTCTTCCACGAGATCACGAAGGAGGCGATCCAGCGGGCGCAGGAGGCCACCCGTGAGCTCGACACCGCTCTCGTCGACGCGCAGGAGACCCGCCGCATCCTCGACCGTCTCTACGGGTACGAGGTCTCGCCGGTCCTGTGGCGCAAGGTCGCTCCCGGCCTCTCCGCCGGTCGTGTGCAGTCCGCCGCGACCCGGCTCGTGGTCGACCGTGAGCGCGAGCGCCTCGCCTTCGTCTCCGCGAACTACTGGGACCTCTCCGCGCGCTTCGAGAAGACGGGGGAGTCCTCCTTCTCCGCGCGACTCGCCCGGATCCAGGGCACCCGCGTCGCCTCGGGCCGCGACTTCGACGACCGCGGTGCGCTCAGCGGCGACGTCGTGCGCCTCGACGAGGCCGCAGCCGCCTCGCTGACCACCGTGCTCGAGCGCGCCGGGGACGCCACCGTCCGCAGCGTCGACTCGAAGCCGTACACCCGCCGTCCGGCGGCACCGTTCACCACGTCGACCCTGCAGCAGGAGGCAGCGCGCAAGCTGCGGCTGTCGCCGCGGCAGACGGCGCGTGCAGCCCAGACCCTGTACGAGAACGGCTACATCACCTACATCCGTACCGACTCCGTCTCGCTCTCGAAGCAGGCGATCGACGCCGCACGCAAGCAGGCGGCCGACCTCTACGGCGCCGCGACCGTGCCGGACAAGCCCCGGCTGTACGCGAGCAAGAGCAAGAACGCGCAGGAGGCGCACGAGGCGATCCGTCCGTCGGGTGACTCCTTCCGCACCCCGCAGGAGCTCCAGGGCACGCTGACCGGCGTCGAGTGGCGGCTCTACGACCTCATCTGGAAGCGCACCATCGCGTCCCAGATGGCGGACGCCAAGGGTTCGACCGCGTCGATCGTGCTCGGCATCGCGTCGACCGAGTCCGTCGAGGGCATCACGTCGACCGCGAACGGCACCGACGCCGAGTTCACCGCGTCCGGCACCGTCATCACGTTCCGCGGCTTCCTCAGCGCCTACGAAGAGGGCCGCGACGAGGACCGTCACGAGTCGAGCGAGCGTGCCGGGCAGGACGTCGCCCTGCCCGACGTCAAGCAGGGCGAGCACCTCGAGGTGCACGACGTGCTGGCGAAGGGCCACGACACCACGCCGCCGCCACGCTTCACCGAGGCCAGCCTCATCAAGACGCTGGAAGAGCTGGGGATCGGGCGTCCGTCGACGTACCCGACGATCAGCCCGACGATCATCGACCGCGGCTACGTGTCGCTGCGCGGTACCCAGCTCGTGCCGAACTGGATCGCGTTCAGCGTGGTCCGGCTGCTGGAGGAGTACTTCGGCGAACTGGTCGAGTACGACTTCACCGCCGAGATGGAAGAGGACCTCGACCGGATCGCCCGCGGCGACGCCGACCGGGTCGACTGGCTCAAGGGCTTCTACTTCGGTGGGGGCGACGACGACCAGCGCGGCCTGCGGACCGTCATCGACAACCTCGGTGAGATCGACGCGCGTGAGATCAACTCGGTCGAGCTCGCACCGGGCCTCACCCTGCGGATCGGTCGGTACGGCCCCTACATCGAGGTGCCGAGCGACGACCCGGAGAAGCCGCGTCGCGTCAACGTCCCCGAGGACCTGGCCCCCGACGAGCTGACCGTCGAGAAGGCGAAGGAACTCGTCGACGCCCCCGTCATCGGCGACCGCGTCGTGGGCATCAACCCGGACACGGGCAAGGAGGTCCTGGCGAAGGACGGCCGCTTCGGTCCCTACGTCACGGAGCGCACCCCGGAGCCCGAGCCCACCGTCGACCCGAAGACCGGTGAGGTCGTCGAGGCCGCGGCTGTGCCCGAGCCCGCAGCGGCCGAGGCCCCCGCCGAGACCACGACCGGCAAGAAGGCACCGGCGAAGAAGGCCCCGGCGAAGAAGACGACGAAGAAGGCCGCGGCGCCCAAGGAACGGACGGCCTCGCTGTTCAAGTCGATGGACCCGGCGACCGTCGACCTCGAGACCGCGTTGAAGCTCCTCGACCTGCCCCGCGTCGTCGGCCAGGACCCGGAGACCGGCAACGACATCACCGCGCAGAACGGTCGCTACGGCCCGTACCTGAAGAAGGGGACGGACACCCGGACCCTGCCCGGCGAGGACGCGATCTTCGACATCGACCTGGCCGGTGCGCTCGAGATCTTCTCGCAGCCGAAGTACGGCGGCAACCGTGCCGCGAGCTCCGCGCTGAAGGAGTTCGAGGCGGACCCCGTGTCCGGCAAGCCGATCAAGATGAAGGACGGCCGCTTCGGCCCCTACGTCACCGACGGTGAGACGAACGCGACGATCCCGAAGGGCGAGGACGTCGAGGCCGTCGACCACGCCCGTGCCGTCCAGCTCATCGCGGACAAGCGCGCGAAGGGCCCGGTCAAGAAGAAGACGCCGGCCCGACGGGCGCCGGCCAAGAAGAAGTGACCGGACGGTTCATCACGCTCGAGGGCGGCGACGGTGCGGGCAAGACGACCCAGGCCGAGCTGCTCTCGGCGTGGCTCGTCGAGCACGGTCGCACCGTCCTGCGGACCCGCGAGCCCGGTGGCACCGAGCTGGGACTGCGGATCCGCGAGATCGTCCTGCACGAGCGCGGGCACGTGTCGCCCCGAGCCGAGGCGCTGTTGTACGCGGCGGACCGCGCCCACCACGTCGAGACGGTCGTCCGTCCGGCGATCGCCCGCGACGAGGTCGTGCTGCAGGACCGGTACATCGACTCGTCGGTCGCCTACCAGGGGGTCGCGCGCGGTCTGGGCGCCGAGCACATCCGCTCGGTGTCGGCGTGGGCGGCGGACGGCCTGGTGCCGGACCTGACGATCCTGCTCGACCTCGACGTGACGGTCGGCCGCGCGCGGGTCGCCGCGGCCCGCGGGGACACGTTCGACCGCCTGGAGTCCGAGGCCGAGGCGTTCCACGAGTCGGTACGGCAGGCGTTCCTCGACATGGCGGCGGCCGAGCCCGACCGGTTCCTGGTGGTCGACGCCGGCGGCTCCACCGAGGACGTCCAGCGCGCCATCCGCGCCGCGGTCGCCCCGCTCGTCGCGATCGACCCGGCATGACCGTGGCCACCCGGACGACGATGGTCGGCCGCCTGACGGTGGTCGCTGACAGGATGGTCCCGTGAGCGTGTGGGACGGCCTGACCGGGCAGG
This sequence comes from Curtobacterium sp. PvP017, assembly GCF_054060195.1. NCBI lineage: Bacteria > Bacillati > Actinomycetota > Actinomycetes > Micrococcales > Microbacteriaceae > Curtobacterium > Curtobacterium sp. PvP017. The sequence goes on along the minus strand of NZ_JBSSCY010000001.1, from coordinate 384,236 downwards.
AAGAGGCAGTCGCCTCCCTCCGGAACGCCGCGGAGTCGACCGACGGCACCGGTGGCATGACGCACTCGTGGCTGATCACGGGCCCTCCCGGATCCGGCCGGTCGAACGTGGCGACGGCGTTCGCGGCGGCTCTCGTGGGCAACGGTCCAGACGACGACCACACCCTGCAGCAGATCACCGCAAAGACGCACCCAGACGTGTCGGTGCTCACGACACAACGCGTGATCATCACCATCGACGAGATCCGGCAGCTCGTCACGTCGTCGTACTACTCGCCGTCGGTCGGGCGGTACCGCATCGTCATCATCGAGGACGCCGACCGCATGACGGAACGCACCTCGAACCTGCTGCTCAAGGCGCTCGAGGAACCACCGGAGCGCACGGTGTGGATCCTCTGCGCCCCGAGTGAAGCGGACCTGCTGCCCACGATCCGGTCGCGCGTCCGCTCCGTGCGACTCCGGGTCCCCGGCATCGAGTCCGTCGCCGACCTGCTCGTCGCGCGCACCGGCATCGACCGCGCCCTCGCGATGGACGCAGCACGGCAGGCGCAGAGCCACATCGGGATGGCGCAGCGTCTGGCGACGAGCGAGGACGCCCGCGATCGCCGTCGCCGCACCCTGACGACCGTGCTCGGCGTCCGGAGCGTCGGCGACGCGGTGATGGCCGCCGCCGACCTGCTCGCCGTCGCGGACGAGGACGCCAACGCCATCACGCAGCAGCGCGACTCCGAGGAACGCGACGCGGCGCTGCGGTCGCTCGGCATCGAGCCCGGCGGCACGATCCCGCCAGCCCTCCGCTCGCAGCTCCGCCTGCTGGAAGAGGACCAGAAGCGCCGCGCGACCCGCAGCCTGCGCGACGGCCTCGACCGCATCCTGGTCGACGTGTCCTCGCTCTACCGCGACCTGCTCCTGCTCGGTCTCGGTGCGCCGGCCGAGCCGGTCAACCTGGCGATGCGCGACCACCTCGACCACGCCCTGCAGTCGGTCACGCCGGCCGCGGCGCTCGAGGTGCTCGACGCGATCGCCCTCGCCCGGCAGCGGATCGCCGCGAACGTGGCGGCGTTGCTCGCGCTCGAGGCGCTGCTCGTCACGATCGCCCGCGTCCGGCACTGACCGCCGCCGACGCTCCCCGCGCCGATCGGGGCGTGGGACAATCACGGCATGCCCGACGCTGAACCCGGCCTGCGCGAACGGAAACGCCGCGCCACCCGCCGCGCCATCCAGGCCGCCGCGCTCCGCATCGCGATCGAGGACGGCCTCGGCGCGGTCACCGTGGACGAGATCTCCCGTCGGGCCGACGTCTCACCCCGCACGTTCTTCAACTACTTCCCGAGCAAGGAACAGGCGATCCTCGGGGACGACCCGGAACTGCCCGACGACGCCGCACTGCAGGAGTTCGTCGACGGCGGGCCCGGGGGCGACCTGCTGTCGGACCTCGGCGCGCTGCTCGTCCACTCGACGCAGGAGCTCATCGAGGAGCGTGGACTGATCGAGGAGCGACAGCAGGTGCTCCGAGCGAACCCCGAGCTCTTCAGCCGTCGCATGGAGTCGATGAAGGAGTTCCAGGCCGAGATCCAGGCCGCAGTCACCCGGCGGATCGAACGCGAGGACCCCGAGCTCGCTGCAGACCCCGATGCGCTCCGTCGGCGGGCGCGCCTGGCGTCGATCGTCGCCCTCGGCGCACTGCGGCACGCGTGGTGGGAGTGGTCCGGGTCCGAGGGCGGTTCGCACCTGGTCGACGAGCTCCGCCGGTCCTTCGCCGAGCTCGGCGTGCTCGTTTCGCGTTCACTCGTCTGAACCTGTATAGTCATTGCTCGTGCCGCTCCGGAATCGGAGCGAGCGCGCCGCCTTAGCTCAGTCGGTAGAGCGATTCACTCGTAATGAATAGGTCGTCGGTTCGATTCCGACAGGCGGCTCGGAACACGTCCCCGGTCACGGATCTGCATCAGGTCCTGACCGGGGATTTCTGCGTCTGCGGGAAACCGCACCCCTTGGCTCCGGACCAGACAGCGGGGTACGGCGCGGGATAGCCTTTCGGCGTTGCAGGGATCCCCGCGACCACCACCCGCACCGCCCCGCACCCCTCGGCGGCCGACCGACGGAGGCACCGTGTTCAAGCGCGCGACGACCGTCGTCCTGGTGGCTGCTGCGGCTGCCGCGTTGGCCATCACCGCCGCCGCCGTGCCGGAGTCGCGGGCGACGTCCTCGGCGACCGCGGCCGGGGGATCGACCAGCAGCGCGAGCGCGACCCCGCAACCGACCACCGCCGCGACCGACCCGACCATCGGGCGCACACCGACCTTCTCGGTGGACTTCGACACCCCGGCAGCGGCGGACGGTCCCTTCGCGGCGACGTACGCGCAGTCGTGGCAGCCGTACCCGGACGGCACCGGCGGCAAGTACTACCCGAGCAAGATGGTCAGTGCGCACGACGGGTACATGGACATCGCCCTCGACGGCGAGCACGGCTCAGCCGGCACCTTCGGCACCCCGGAGGACGCCTGGTCCCACGTCGGCGGGTCGTTCAGCATCCGTGCTCGGGCGACGGGCGGCGACAAGAACGGTGCCGCGATCATGCTCTGGCCGACGTCGAACGACTGGGCGGACGGGGAGCTGAACTACCCCGAGGGGAACTTCGACGGTTCGCCGCGGGTGTTCCACCACTCGATGCTGCCCGGGCTCGAGAAGGCCTCGGACAACTACAACACCCGGGTGTCCTGGCGCGACTGGCACACCTACACGACGGAGTGGATCCCCGGGCGGGCGATCCACTACTACCTCGACGGCAAGCTCGTCTTCACGGTCGCGCGGAACGTCCCGACGACCCCGCACCGCTACATGGTGCAGGTCGGCAACTGGGGCAAGGCCGGCCACCTGCAGATCGACTGGGTCCGCACGTACGACGCGCAGTGACGCCGACGCGCTCCCCGTTCTGGGGCTGCGCGGAAGCGCCGCCGTGCGCGACGATCGAACCGAAGCCGCGTTCTCCGTTCGAAAGGTCGTCATGCTCCTGTCACTCGTCTACATGAGCGCCGCCGACGAACCGTTCGACCAGGATCGCCTCGATGCGCTGCTCGAACACGCCAGAGCACGGAACGCCGCATCCGGCCTGTCCGGCCTCCTCGTGTACAAGGACGGTCGGTTCATGCAGCTGCTCGAGGGCCCGGAGGCCGCCGTCCTCGAGACGTACCAGCGCATCATCGAGGACCCCCGGCACACCGACGTCGGGCTGCTCGTCGAGGAGCGGATCCACACCCCGCGGTTCGGGGAGTGGACGATGGCGTTCGACCGCGGCCACGAGGCCGCGCTCCCCGACGGCTTCGACACGTTCCTGACCGACGGTGACCGGAGCGCGGACACCAGCAAGGCGCGAGCGCTGCTGCGCTGGTTCCGCACGCACCCGATGGCCGCCCCCGACGCCGCACTCGGCAAGCACCGACGCTGAGCGCACGCGCCGACGCGACCGCGCGGACGCGACCGCGCCGGCGCGGCCGGCTCAGGGCAGGTAGTACGTCGGGTTCGGCAGCTTGACGCTGCGGTCCGCCGAGCCCCCGAGCAGGTCGCTGTACTGGTCACCGAAGTTCGCGACCACGTCGTACCGGCCACCCGCTCGTGACTCGATGTGCGCCCGGGTCTGCGACTTGTACTCGACGGTGGTGCACTTCGCCGTGGCGCAGGTGATGTACGACGGCTGCTGCGACGCCCCGACCCCGGTCCACTTCGTGTAGTAGGTCTCGGTCCCGCGCTTCGTGGCCGAGAACTGCGGGTACCCGACCCGCTGCAGGTTGTCGATGGTGGCGGTCTCCTGATCGGCGTTCCGGCCGGTCAGCCCGATGATCGTGCAGCCGGAACGCTGGGCGATCGACACGAGCGAGGTCATCGACGGGGTCGCCGGGAACCGTTCGTCCTGCACCCATTCGTCCTGCAGCGCGGGGTCGAAGACGAAGTGCATGTCCGCGACCTCCATGTCGTAGGTCCACAGGGTGGTGTCGTCGGCGTCGAGCACGATCGCGGGGTTGCGGTGCAGCTTCCGACCGACGGCGCACTGGGCGGCGACGACGGGGGCCTGTCGCTGCACGATGGACCGCATCTCGCGGATGTACGGGGAGTCGGTGCGGTTCGCGAGTCCGGTGCCGGGGTCGCCGTAGTACGTGGCGATGGTCTTCTTGACGGAGTCGATGTTCGGGATGCCCTCGCCGGACTGCGTCGCGCCGGAGGAGCCGTCGGCCGCCATCGTGAACTGCGTCCGTGGGGACAGCCGGGGTTCGGAGACGCCGGGCAGGTCGGCCGAGGGCAGGTAGTAGGTGGGGTTCGGCAGCTTGAGGGACCGGTCGGCGTACCCGCCCTGCAGGTCGCTCCACTGGTCGCCGATGTTCAGCGTGATGTCGTAGCCGAGGTCCTGTTCGATGTGCTTGCGGGTGAGGGCCTTGTACTCGACGGTGGTGCACTTCGCCGTGGCGCAGGTGATGTACGACGGCTGCTGCGAGGCGCCCGTGCCGGTCCACTTCGTGAAGAAGCGGTCCTCGGCGAAGGCCGTGTACCCGACCTTCGACAGGTTCTGCACGGTCGCGGTCTTCTGGTCGTCGTTCCGGCCGGTCAGTCCGAACACGGTGAAGCCCATCGCGGCGGCGCGGTTGACGAAACCGACCATGGACGGGGTGGCGGCGAAGCGTTCGTCCTGCACCCATTCGTCCTGCCGCGCGGGGTCGAACACGAAGTGCATGTCCGCGACCTCCATGTCGTACGTCCACAGGGTGGTGTCGTCGGCGTCGAGGACGATCGCGGGCTTCTCGCCGTGCCGGACGGCCCGGTCGTGGATGCGCTGCAGCGACGCTCCCTGGCGGGCAACGATGGACCGCATCTCACGGATGTAGGGGGAGTCGGTCCGGTTCGCCAGGCCCGTGCCGGGGTCGCCGTAGTACGTGGCGATGGTCTTCTTGACGGAGTCGATGTTCGGGATGCCCTCGCCGCCCTGCGTCGCACCGGACGTGCCGTCGGCGGCCATCGTGAAGTGCGTCCGCGGCGTCAGGCCGGCGTCGGCGGAGTGCCCTGGCGAGCGCCCCGGTCCGTGTCCTGGTCCTCCCCACCCGTGTGCGCTGGCCGGGCCGCCGACCAGGGTGGACGTGAGGACGATCGCCGCGCTGGTGGCGACGACGGTGAGGACGGAACGGCGCATGGAGGACCTGCACACCTTCGACTCGGGGAGGAGTGACCCCCGGATGGGGGATCTCGCAGCACGTTAGCTGGCAATCACCCGTGGAGTCCATACCAAAGTGCTGCGGCCCGTCCTGGTAGACATGGCCGCATGACGGTTCGCTGGGGAGTCATCGGCACGGGCGGCATCGCCCGGTCCTTCGTGGGCGACTGCGTCGCCGCGGGCATCGAGTTCACGGCGGTCGGCAGTCGCACAAGCGGCGGCGCCGAGGCGTTCGCGGCGGAGTTCGGCATCCCCCGGGCGCACGGTTCCTACGAGGACCTCGTCGCCGACGACACGGTCGACGCCGTGTACGTCGCGACCCCGCACGTCCGGCACGCCGAGGACGCCCTGCTCGCGATCCGCGCCGGCAAGCACGTCCTCGTCGAGAAGGCCTTCACGATGACCGCGGCCGAGGCACGCACGGTGGTCGACGCTGCCCGTCGAGCCGGAGTCGCGGTGACCGAGGCGATGTGGACCCGCTTCCTGCCGCAGATGGCGATGATCCGCGAGGTCCTGGCCGAGGGGCGCATCGGACGGCCGGTGCTCGTCGAGGCGACGCACCACCAGGCCCTGCCCACCGATCCGTCGCACCGGCTGCGCGACCCCGCCCTCGGGGGTGGGGCCCTGCTGGACCTGGGCGTGTACCCGGTGTCCTTCGCCGTCGACGTGCTGGGGGTGCCCACCTCGCTCGTCGCGGCCGGCACACTGAGCGAGCAGGGCGTCGACACGCAGATGGGCGTCGTCCTCACGCACGACGGCGGGACGCAGTCGATGATCCACTTCGGGATGGACCTGCGCAGTCCGAACACCGCGTCGGTCATCGGCGAATCGGGGCGCATCGACCTCGACTCGACCTGGTACACCCCGACGACGTGGCGGATCCGGGACCGCGACGGTGTCGTGGTCGAGGAGTTCGACGCACGCGAGGAACTCGCCGGCTACGGGCACGAGGCCCGTGCGTTCGAGGCGATGATCAGGTCGGGTGTGCACGAAGGCGGTCCGATGGACGCCGAGCAGTCGGTCGCGATCATGGCCGTCATGGACGAGGCCCGCCGACAGGTCGGCGTGCGCTATCCCGCGGACGACGCCCCCACAGCACCCTGATCCGGGTCGCGTCGTCCACACGGCGACGATCCGGCCTGGAGGCTCCTGCCGCAGTTCCGTAGGATCGGTCGCGATGTCCGAGCAGCAGCCCACCCCGCCTTCCGTACCGGAGCGTCTCCGCGCCGCCGTCGCAGCAGCGCGCGCCTCCGCCGTGCGACGTCCGGTGCCCTGGATCGCCGGTGGGCTCGCCGCCCTGCTCGTGGTCGGTTCGGGCGGGGCAGTCGCGGTCGCCGCGGCGATGACACCGGACACCCGCACGTCCGCCGCACCGCCGACGACCTCGAGCGCGACGTCGACGCCGAGTCGCTCGACCGCCGCGACGAAGCGACCGACGAGCACGCCGACACCGACCCCGGACGCCCGCGCGGTGCCGAAGGACCCGGCCGGCCCGTCCGCGCTGCGCACCTGCTCGATCGCGGGCGCGGCGTCGGCGAGCGGTCTCGGCGCGTTCGAGGGCTACGTCATGGACGCGAAGACGGGCGAGGTCCTGTTCTCGAAGAACGGGGACACGGCAGCCCAGACCGGCAGCGTCATGAAGACCCTGACGACGGCGACGGCACTCTCGGTGCTCGGGGGCGACCACCGCATCCCGACCACGGTCACGCAGGAGTCCGGCGGGACCATCGCACTGGTCGGACACGGCGACGCGACCCTGTCGGCGGGCAACGGCACGGTCTACCCGGGCGCCCCGACGCTCGCGCAGCTCGCCCAGCAGGTGAAGGCGAAGGTCGGCGACGCCGCCGTCAGCACGATCGTGACCGACGACACGTACTGGAGCGACGCCGACGCGTGGGACCCCACGTGGCCGGTGTCCGAGCGCACCATCGGGTACCAGCCGAAGGTCACCGCATTGATGGTCGACGGTGACCGGGCGAACCCGGCCGCGGCGACCTCGCCCCGGTCCGAGGACCCGGTCGGTCGGGCCGGCGCGGCGTTCCGGACGGCACTGGCGAACGCCGGGGTGGCGGGCGCCGCGAACGCACAGATCGTCAAGCGTGCCACGACCAGCACGGACACCATCGCGACGGTGTCGTCGCAGCCGGTGTCGACGCTCGTCGGGCAGATGATCCCGAACTCGGACAACACCCTCGCCGAGATGCTCGCCCGGGTGTCGTCGAAGGAGTCCGGCTCGAACGGCTCGGCGGCGTCGCTCACCTCGGTGTACCAGTCGGCGCTCGGCTCCTACGGCGTCGACCCGGCCGGGATCGTCATCAAGGACGGGTCGGGCGAGAGCGCTGCGAACGCGGTGTCGCCGAACTTCGTCGCCCACCTCATGGTGCAGGTCGCCTCGGGAGCGAAGGGGCTCGGGACCCTGGCGAACGCACTGCCCGTGTCGGGCCAGTCCGGCACCCTCGCCAGCCGCTTCACCGGCGCGAACGCCGTCGCGCGCGGCAAGGTGCACGCGAAGACCGGGTGGATCGACAGCGCGAACACACTCGGCGGGTACATCGACGCCGCGGACGGATCCCGCCTGACCTTCGCGTTCTACGCCATCGGGTCGTCGCGAGCGGCCGCGCTGCCGGCGCTCGACGCGGTGACCGCGGCGACGTACTCCTGCGGGAGCAAGCTCACCGACTCCTGAGTCACCGGGTGTTGGATGGGTCCATGGCACGGGCACTCCTCATCGTCGACGTCCAGAACGACTTCACCGAGGGCGGTGCGCTCGGGGTGGCCGGCGGTGCGGCCCTCGCGGAACGGATCAGCGCGTTCCTCGGCCGGCACGCCGAGGAGTACGACCTGATCGTGGGCTCCCGCGACTGGCACCACGGGGACGACGACAACGGCGGACACTTCGCCGGACCGGAGGGCCCCGACTTCGTCGACACGTGGCCCGTGCACTGCGTCGCCGGCACACCGGGCGCCGAGTACCACCCGGAGCTCGACACCGATCCGATCGACGTCGACGTCTTCAAGGGCCAGGGCACGCCGGACTACTCGGCGTTCCAGGCGAGGACCGAAGACGGCGTGCCGTTGCCGGAGATCCTGACGGACCACCGGGTGCACTCCGTCGACATCGTCGGCATCGCCACCGACCACTGCGTCCGGGCCTCGGCGCTCGACGCGCGCGCCGCCGGCATCGACGTCGCCGTCTACGAGGACCTGGTGGCCGGCGTCGACCCCGAGCGCAGCGACCGCGCGCTCGACGAGATCCGAGCGGCCGGCGGACACGTCGACCGCAGCGACATGGACGAGGGGCTCGCGAACCCCGGAGGAGCACAGCTGTGACCGACACCACGAGCACCGACACCGACACCACGACCGGCGACCTCGTCACGACCGTGGGCGACGACCACGTCACCGTGCGGGGCGTCCCGACCGGCCTGTTCATCGGCGGGGCGTGGCGGTCGTCGACGAGCGGCGCCACGTTCGCCGTCCGCGACCCCTCGACCGGCGACGTCCTGGCCGAGGTCGCCGACGCCACCCCCGAGGACGGCATCGCCGCACTCGACGCCGCGGTCGCCGCGCAGCAGGAGTGGGCCGCCACCGCACCGAGGCAGCGCTCCGACCTGCTGCGCCGCGCGTTCGACCTGGTCCGCGCGCACGAGGACGACCTGGCCGCCCTGATGACGCTCGAGATGGGCAAGCCGCTGGCCGAAGCCGGCGGCGAGGTCGTCTACGGCGGCGAGTTCCTCCGCTGGTTCTCGGAAGAGGCCGTCCGCATCGGCGGCGACTACCGCACGAACCCCGAGGGCACCGGACGTGCCATCGTGCTGAAGCGTCCGGTCGGCCCGGTGTACGCGATCACCCCGTGGAACTTCCCGCTCGCGATGGCCACCCGGAAGATCGGTCCCGCGCTGGCGGCCGGCTGCACGGTCGTCGTGAAGCCCGCCGAGCTCACACCCCTGACCACGCTGTTCCTGGTCGAGCTGTTCCGCCGTGCCGGGCTGCCGGACGGCGTCCTCAACGTGGTGCCGTCCCTCGACGCCAAGGGGCTGTCCGAGCCGATCATCGCGGACCGCCGACTCCGCAAGCTCACGTTCACCGGGTCGACGCCGGTGGGGTCCGCGCTCCTCAAGCAGGCGGCGGACAACGTGCTGAAGACGAGCATGGAGCTCGGCGGCAACGCGCCCCTGTTGGTCTTCGACGACGCCGACCTCGACGCCGCGGTGGACGCCGCGATGCTCGCGAAGTTCCGGAACGTCGGCGAAGCCTGCACCGCCGCGAACCGGTTCTTCGTGCAGGAGGGCATCGCCGACGCGTTCGTCGCCGCACTCACCGCGAAGGTCGACGCGCTCCGCATCGGCCGTGGCACCGAGGACGGTACGACGATGGGTCCGCTCATCGACGACCGCGCGGTCGACAAGGCCGCCGGACTCGTCGACGACGCCGTCGCCCGCGGCGCCCGGCTCGTCACCGGTGGACACCGCGTCGAGCGGCCCGGCACCTACTTCGCGCCGACCGTGCTCGACGAGGTGCAGCCGGGGTCGGAGATCCTGACGACCGAGATCTTCGGACCGGTCGTGTCGATCACCCGCTTCGCGACCGAGGACGAGGGCATCCGGCTCGCCAACGACACCGAGTTCGGGCTCATCGCCTACGCCTTCACGACGGACTTCCCCCGTGGGCAGCGGCTCGCCGAGCGCCTGGAGACCGGGATGCTCGGGCTGAACACGGGCGTGGTGTCGAACGCGGCGTTCCCCTTCGGCGGGGTGAAGTCGTCCGGCCTCGGCCGAGAGGGCTCGCACGAGGGCATCGAGGAGTACCTCGAGACCGTGTACGTGCTCACCCCGGACCCGTTCGCCGCCTGAACGAGCCCGGCGGCGGGTCTCAGACCAGCAGCTGGTGCTTCGCCAGGTCGCGGTAGAGCGGCGTCGACTCGACGAGCTCGGAGTGCGTGCCGGCACCGACGACCCGGCCGTGCTCGAGCACGACGATGACGTCGGAGTCCACGACGGTGGACAGCCGGTGCGCGATGACGAGCAGGGTGCGGTCCTCGGCGACGGCGTCGATCGCCAGACGCATCTTCTGCTCGTTCACGCCGTCGAGCGACGACGTCGACTCGTCGAGCAGCAGGATCGGGGGAGCGGCGAGCAGCGCGCGGGCGATCGCGAGGCGCTGCCGTTCCCCGCCGGAGAGCATCACCCCGTCCTCGCCGACCTGGGCGTCCAACCCGCGCGGATCGCGGTGCAGCACCTCGCCGAGGTTGACCGCCTCGAGCACCCGGACGCAGTCGTCCTCGGTGGCGCCGGGCGACCCGAGCAGCAGGTTGGCGCGGATGGTGCCGGCGAGCACCGGGGCGTCCTGTTCGACGTAGCCGATCTGGGCACGGAGCTCCTGGCGGTCCATGCCCCGGACGTCGATGCCACCGAGCCGGATGACGCCCTCGGTGGGGTCGTAGAACCGCTCGATCAGCGCCAGGGTCGTCGACTTGCCGGCACCCGACGGACCCACGAGTGCCACACGCGAGCCGCGGGGAACGCGGAACGACACGTCGTGGAGCACCACGTCGTCGGCCGGACGTTCGTCGGCGAGGCGATCCGGGCCTCCTGGACGGTCCGCGGGGTCGGACGCGACCGCGCCGTCTGCTCCGGACGCATCTGCCGCGGCGGCGTAGCGGAAGGTGACGTGCTCGAACGTGATGGCGTCGTCGGAGGCGACCGCGGCGGCGGGGCGTGCAGCCGCGTCGTCCTGCGCCTCGGTCGGCAGGTGCAGGATCTCCTCGATGCGGCCGAGCGCACCGAGCGCCTGGGCGACCGCGACCGCGGCACCCATCGCCTGACCGAGCGGCATGATCATCATGAAGAGCAGCAGGATGAACGTGATGAGCGTGGCGATGGTGATGGTGCCCGCAGCGACCTGCGCGCCGCCGACGCCGAGCACGGCGATGAACGCCACCTGCATGACGATGCTCGCGACCGGCACGACGAACGCGGACATCTTCGCGATGTCGAGGCCGCGCTGGTAGGCCTCGGTCGCGTGTCCGTCGACCTCGTGCACCTCGCGCTCGGTCGCGCCCGCGGCGCGGATGGTGCGGACGGCGCCGATGCCCCGCTCGACGGCCGCGGTCAGGTCACCGACCTTCTCCTGCGCCCGCTTCGACGCGACCCGGATGCGACGGCTCAGCCCGCCGACGACGACGATCGCGACCAGGACGATGACGACCACGATCACGAGGAGCAGCGGGTCGATGATCGCCATCGCGATGATCGCGCCGATGAAGGTGAGGGCGCCGCCGATCGACTCGATCAGGCCCTGGGTCAGGACGGCGCGCAGGAGCGTGGTGTCGCTGCCGACGCGGGACACCAGGTCGCCGGTGCGACGGGTGTCGAACTCCGAGATCGGCAGGTTGAGGATGCGCGCGATGAGCTTGCGGCGCGTGGAGAGCACGACGCCCTCACCCGCACGCTGGAGCAGGAAGTGCTGCACACCGTTCAAGATGCCGGCGACCAGGACGAGCCCGACGAGCAGCCACACGAGCGTGCTGAGCGTGTTGCCCTGCTGCACCGCCGTGACGACCTGGTTGACGAGCAGCGGCTGCGCGAGGGACGCCCCGGCGCCGAGGATGCTGAGCACGATGATGACGACCATCGCCGGCTTGTTCTCGAACAGGTAGGACAACAGGCGGCCGAAGGTGGCGCGGGGGCCGTCGGTCTTCTTGGGGCGCGCGAAGGGGAGGCTCATCGTGTTCCTAGTTTCTGCCGTACTTCTTGTGCACTGCCTGTCGGCTGACACCGAGCAGGGTCGCGATCTCCTGCCACGACGCGCCGGCGTTGCGGGCGGCACGGGCAGCGAGTTCCTCGGTCCGGTCGAGTTCACGGCGGAGCTCGCGCACGCTGGCGAGGGCGGAGAACGGGTCGTCCCCGGAGGCGCCGGCCGCGAGGCTCGTGATGGTCGGTCGGTCCATGGGCGTCAACCTACATTGACGCACCGACATCTGTCAACCTGAGTTGACGGACAGGCTGGTGCGTCGGCATCGTGCGCCGGGCGGTCGCGGCTCGCACACGACGGACGGGAGGCCCGGTGCCAGCTGGCACCGGGCCTCCCGTTGGTCAGTGGTGACGTCTCAGGCGTCGGCGAACTCCTTGCTCTTCGTCTCACGGACGAAGAGCAGCGCGACGAGCGTCACGACGGCGGCGATCGTCAGGTACAGCCCGACCAGGAAGATGTTGCCGTCGGGCTGCCAGAGCGCCAGGGCGATGGTCGGGGCGAGCGAGGCGCCGAGGATCGACGCGACGTTGTACGCGATCGCCGAGCCGGTGTACCGGACGTTCGTCGGGAACAGCTCCGGCAGGAGCGCGCCCATCGGCCCGAAGGTCAGGCCCATCAGGGACAGCCCGACGATCAGGAACGTCACGACCGTGATCGGACCCTGCGACGCCGCGAACCAGAACTGGAACGTCAGACCGAACAGCGCGATGCCGATCGTGGTCGGGATGAGGGTCTTCCGGCGACCGAAGCGGTCGGCCAGCATGCCGGCGATCGGGGTGAAGATGCCGAAGAAGACGACGCCGATCATGAGCAGCGTCAGGAACTCGCCACGGCTGTAGCCGAGGCCGACCTTCGGCACGAGCGGGCTGGCCTCGGCGCCGGTGGTGCCGTAGGACAGCGTGAACGTCGTCATGAAGTAGAAGAGGACGTAGGTCGCGACCATGCCGAGCGTGCCGACGATGAGCGCCTTCCACGAGGTGCGGAACACCCGGCCCAACGGGATCTTCGCGACCGTGCCGGACTCCTGGACGCCGCGGAACACCGGCGACTCGACGAGCTTGAAGCGCACGTAGAGCCCGACGATGACGAGCACCGCCGAGAGCAGGAACGGGATGCGCCAGCCCCACGCCTGGAAGTCGGCGTTCGGCGTGCCGTCGGCCCCGGCGGGCATCGCGGCGTTGATCGCGATGAACAGGCCGTTCGCGAGCAGGAAGCCGATCGGCGCGCCGAGCTGCGGCATCGAACCGAAGACGCCGCGCTTGCCCTTCGGGGCGTTCTCGGTCGCGAGCAGGGCCGCGCCGGACCACTCGCCACCCAGGCCGACACCCTGGGCGAAGCGCATCACGGCGAGCAGGACCGGAGCCCAGACGCCGATGCTGCTGAACGTCGGCAGGCACCCGATCAGGAACGTCGCGGTGCCCATGACGAGGAGCGAGGCCACGAGTGTGGTCTTGCGGCCGACCCGGTCACCGAAGTGCCCGAAGATGATCGACCCGATCGGCCGCGCGAAGAAGGCGAGGGCGAACGTCACGAACGACGACAGCTGCGATGCCGTGGGGTCCTCGTTCGGGAAGAACAGCGTCGGGAAGACGAGGACCGCCGCCGTCGCGTAGACGTAGAAGTCGTAGAACTCGATCGAGGTGCCGACGAGGCTGGCGATGACGACCCGCGAGCGCGGGTTGCCTGCTGGTGCCGGAGCTGAGGTCGGGGTTGCTGGTGCCGGTGCGGCGGTCATGGGTGTCGTGTGGTCTTCCGTGGTGCGCGCTCCTGGCAGGGAGCACGGATACCCGAAGCGGCGGACACCGATCGGTTCGCGCGGGGTGGCGCGGGCACCGATCGGGTGCGTTCGGTTGGTGGGGGACCGCTTGTGACGGAAGCCCGATCATACGACAGATGTCGTCTGCCTGCGAATCAGCCCAGAGTCAGCTGGCCGCAGCGTCCGCCGCCTGCGCGCGCTCAGGCGCCCGCGCCGGCCCCCGCTTCGAGGTGCTCGGGCAGCTGGTGGCCCATCCGGTCGCGCTTGGTGTCGAGGTACCCGGCGTTCTGAACCGAGACGCCGACGACGAGCGGCACCAGGGAGTCGACGGTGATGCCGTGCTCCTCGAGCTGGCGGCGCTTCTCCGGGTTGTTCGACAGCAGCCGCACCCGGGTGATGCCGAGGTCGGCGAGGATGCCCGCGGCCCCGCCGTACGCGCGCGAGTCGGCCGGCAGCCCGAGTGCCAGGTTGGCGTCGAGCGTGTCGAGGCCGTCTTCTTGCAGGCGGTAGGCCTTGAGCTTGTTGATGAGTCCGATGCCGCGCCCTTCCTGCCCGCGCAGGTAGACCACCACCCCGCCCTCGGCGGCGATGGTGTCGAGGGCGGCGTCGAGCTGAGGCCCGCACTCGCACTTCAACGACCCGAACGCCTCGCCGGTCAGGCACTCGGAGTGCACACGGACCAGGGCGCCGTCCGACGGTGCGGACCCGTCGGGCAGCGCACCGATGATCGCGACGTGCTCCGCACCGGTGACGAGGTCGCGGTAGGCGCGCATCTGGAACGTGCCGTGGGTGGTCGGGACGTTCGTCGACACCTCGAACTGGACGGGGCTGCCCGGGGTGGAGGAGGTCAGCGCGTCGGTCATGGGGTACTCCGGTCGTTCGTGGGCCCGTCGTCTCCGAACCCGGGTGCTGCGTCGTGCTGCTGCTGTGTCTGCGGCTGCGTCGTGTCGGTGCGCTGCGGTCGGACTCGGACCAGCAGATCGGGGCCGAGGCTGGTGGTCGATAGTACGTCCAACCGCCGACGCTCGGACATGCTTCCCACTCCGAGGTCGTCGAGGGCGACCCGGGGTCCGCCGAGCAGGACGGGGGCGACGTACACGAGGTACTCGTCGACGAGTCCGGCGGCGATGAGTGCGGACGCGACGGTGGGGCCGCCCTCGACGAACACCGAGTGCACGCCGCGCCCGCGCAGGGCGGCGAGCGAGGCCGCGAGGTCGTGCCCCGGCAGGGTCACGAGCCCGCGCGGGTGTCGTCGGACCGCGGCGTCGTCGGGCACGGCGCGGTCGCCGAGCACGACCGCGAGCGGCTGGTCGGCGAGCAGTTCGCCGGCGTCGCCCCGAGCGGTGAGGCTCGGGTCGTCCGCCAGCACGGTGCCGGTGCCGACGAGGATCGCGTCGTGCGCGGCACGCTGCTCGTGGACGTGCTGCCGGGCGGCGGCGCCGGTGATCCACTTGCTCGTGCCGTCGGCAGCGGCGGCGCGGCCGTCCAGGCTCGACGCCCACTTCACGGTGACCCAGGGACGTCCGAGGCGGACCGACAGGAGCCACCGTTCGAGGAACGCCTCGGCCTCGTCCGCGAGCACGCCGGACACGACGTCGACCCCGGCGGCCCGGAGCCGGTCGGCGCCACCGTGCACGTCCGCGCCCGGGTCGTCGATCGCGTACACGACGCGGGCGACCCCGGCCTCGATCAGGGCGACCGCGCAGGGGCCGGTCCGTCCGGTGTGGTTGCAGGGTTCGAGGGTGACGACGGCCGTGGCGCCGCGCAGCTGTGCCGGGTCGACCTTCGCCATCGCGTCGACCTCGGCGTGCGGGGTGCCGGCACCCTTGTGCCATCCCTCGGCGAGGACGTCGCCGTCGGGGGAGAGGATCACCGCGCCGACCCGTGCGTGGTCGCCCACGACGGGGCCCAGGGCCGCGAGTTCGAGTCCGCGGCGCATTGCCCGGACCTCGGTGGGTCGTGCCGTGTCGCTCACGGATCGAGCCTACCGGCGGGAGGGTCGGTGACGCGTCACCACGAGGAACGGAGCGTCACGGAGCGTCGGGCCACGCGAGTTCGGACGCGGGCGCACCGTCGGCACGACGCACCGCGGTCCAGGCGGTCGTCGGTCCACCGTCGCGTCCGGGGATCCGTGCGGGCCCGGTTCCGGTGAACGAGAACCCGGCGCTCCGGGCGACCGCGGCCGACGCCGTGTTGCCCTCGTAGCACTCCCAGTAGACGTCCGGGGCCCCGTCGGCGAACGCCCACTCCACGACGAGCTCGACCGCGTCGTGCATCAAGCCGGCACCGCGGGCCGAGGGCGCCAGCCAGAAGCCGAGGTCACGGCCCGCCGTGCGGTAGCCGATGATCCCCTCGAGCCAGGTCGATCCGCGGCGACGGATCGCCCAGGTGTACTCACGGTCCGATGCCCACCCCGGACCGACGAGGGCGTCGACGAACGTCCGTGCGTCCTGCTCGCGGTACGGCGTCGGGATCGTCGTCCAGCGGACGATGTCCGGGTCCTGGCAGGCATCGGTGATGGCCGCGGTGTCCGCCCGGGTCGGGACGTCGAGTCGGACCCGGGCGGACTCCAGCGTGACCGGCAGCACGGTCAGCCGCGCGAGCGCGGGACGAACCCGATCCGGTCGTACACGCGCGCCAGGGTCTCCTGCGCGATGGACTCGGCACGGTCCGCGCCGACGGCCAGCAGACGGTCGAGCTCGGCCGGGTCGTCGAGCAGCTCGAGCGTGCGGGCGCGCACCGGTTCGAGCTCGGCGACGACGGCCTCGGCCACGGCGCCCTTGAGGTCCCCGTAGCCCTTGCCCGCGAACGAGGCCTCGAGCTCGGCGACGGGGGTCCGGCTGAACGCCGACAGGATCGCGAGCAGGTTCGTCACGCCCGGCTTGGCCTGGCGGTCGGAGCGGATCTCGCGCTCGTCGTCGGTGACGGCCGACTTGATCTTCTTCGCGGTGCGCTTCGGGTCGTCGAGCAGACGGATCAGGCCGCTGTCGGACGCCGCCGACTTGCTCATCTTGCTCGTCGGGTCCTGCAGGTCGTAGATGCGCGCCGTCTCGGTGCCGATCCGGGCCTCGGGCACGACGAACGTGTCGCCGAACCGCGAGTTGAAGCGTCCGGCCAGGTCGCGGGTCAACTCGACGTGCTGGCGCTGGTCGTCGCCGACCGGCACGACCTTGGTGTCGTACAGCAGGATGTCGGCCGCCATCAGGACCGGGTACGTGAAGAGCCCGACCGAGGCCGCCTCGGAACCCTGCCGCGCCGACTTGTCCTTGAACTGGGTCATGCGGCTCGCCTCACCGAACCCGGTGAGGGTGTTGAGCACCCAGGCGAGCTCGGCGTGGGCGGGCACGTGGGACTGCACGAACAGCGTCGACTTCGTCGGGTCGATGCCCGACGCGATGTACTGCGCTGCCGTCGCCCGGGTGCTCGCGCGGAGCTCTGCCGGGTCCTGCGGCGAGGTGATCGCGTGCATGTCGACGACGCAGTAGATGGCGTCGAAGTCGTCCTGCAGGTCGCGCCACTGCATGAGCGCCCCGACGTAGTTGCCGAGGTGCAGCGAGCCGGCGGACGGCTGGATGCCCGAGAAGATGCGGGTCTTGGTCATGGTGGTGTTCCTGTGGGTCAGGTGGAGCGCAAGCAGAGGGGTCAGAGTTCGTAGTCGACGACCACGGGGGCGTGGTCGGACCATCGCTGGTCGTACGCCGCAGCCCGGTCGACCGTGTACTCCGTGACCTTCGCCGCGAGGTCGGGCGTGGCCATCTGGTAGTCGATGCGCCAGCCGGTGTCGTTGTCGAACGCCTGTCCGCGCCAGGACCACCACGTGTAGGGCCCCTCGACGTCGCCGGCCTGCGCGCGCCCGACGTCCACCCAACCGAGGCCGGGCCCCGTCGAGCCGTCCGCGCCCTCGACCGGTTCGCCGTCGGCGCCGAAGAAGCGCGAGAAGTAGGCACGCTCGCGCGGCAGGAAGCCCGCACGCTTGACGTTGCCCTTCCAGTTCTTGATGTCGCGCTGGTCGTGCCCGACGTTCAGGTCACCGACGACGACGGCGAGCGGGTTGTGCGCGCGGAGTGCGGGCAGCCGCTCGGTCATGGCGTCGAGGAACTTCCACTTCTCGTCCTGCTTGGGGGTGTCGACCTCGCCCGAGTGGACGTAGGTGGACACGACCGTGACCGTGGTGCCGCCGATCTCGTAGTCGGCCTCGAGCCACCGTCCGGCGGAGTCGAACTCGTCGGGTCCGAGCGCGACGCGGTGGATGTGCGCGGAGTGCCGCGAGGCGATCGCGACCCCCGCCCGGCCCTTCGCGGTGGCCGGGTCGTGC
This sequence comes from Curtobacterium sp. PvP017, assembly GCF_054060195.1. NCBI lineage: Bacteria > Bacillati > Actinomycetota > Actinomycetes > Micrococcales > Microbacteriaceae > Curtobacterium > Curtobacterium sp. PvP017. The sequence goes on along the minus strand of NZ_JBSSCY010000001.1, from coordinate 366,216 downwards.
ACGATGTCCCACCCGTCGCCGAGCAGACCTTCGAGGTCCTCGCTCGAGGCACGGACCTCCTGCAGGGCCAGCACGTCGACGTCGCGGGTGGCGAGCCAGTCGCCCATGCCCTTGCGGAAGGCGGCGCGGACGCCGTTCACGTTGACGGATGCGAGGCGCAGGCGTGTCATGCAGACCACCTTATCGGCGGGTGCCGACAGCCCTGGGCAGCACCGGTTCGAGGTTCGGCGACTCGCCGTGTGCGCGTCGCCGAGGTTCCACGACTCGCCGTGTGCGCGTCGCCGAGGTTCCACAGATCGCCAGGAGGGGCACCGAGGTTCCGAGATTTCGGAACCCCGGGAGCGGGACTGCGGGCGGGCTGCGGACGGCGGGGCGGCCGGACGACGGACGGGAGGCACGGTGCCAGCCGGCACCGTGCCTCCCGTCCGTCGAACCGCGCGATCAGGCCGCGTCGTGGTCCGTCTGCAGGAACTCGACCAGGCTGTCGGCGGTCGCCTCGGCGTCGTCGCCGGTCACGGTGAGGGCGACCTCGTCGCCGTTCTCGATGCCCAGGCCGAGCAGGGCGAGGATGCTGCCGGCGTTGCCGGACTTGTCGCCCTTGGCGATCGTGACCTGGTGGCCGGAGGCCGTCACGGTCTGGACGAAGAGGGACGCGGGGCGCGCGTGCAGTCCGGACGCGCTGGCGACGGTCACGGTGCGGGTGGCTTCGGACATCGATGTACTCCTGTCGATGGGTGGTGCGCTCATGCTAGCGAGCGCCGGATGGGCGGGTCGGGGGAGCGGTCAGGGTCGACCGGGCCAGAACACCTCGGTGCCGGCGGCCTCGACCTCGCGGACCAGGTCGAGGTTGACGGCGGGATCGGTGATGATCGTGTCGATGGCGGCGAGGGGTGCGACGCGGCCGAACTCCTCGCGACCGAACTTGGTGTGGTCGGCGAGCAGGATGCTCCGTCGGGCGGACTTGATCATCGCCGACTTCACCGCCGCCTCGGCCATGTTGTGGGTCGTCAGGCCGCGCTCCGGGGTGATGCCGTTGATGCTCACGAAGGCGACGTCGACGCTGACCATGCCGATGAGCTGGTGCGTCCACGTGCCGACGCCGGCCAGGGAGTCGCTGCGGATGTTGCCGCCGAGCAGATGGAGGTCGATGCCCGGACGGTTCGCGACGGCCATCGCCACGGGGAGCGAGTGCGTGACGACGGTGAGTCCGCGGTCGGTCGGCAGCATCTCGGCGAGGCAGATGGTGGACGTGCCGGCGTCGATCATGACCGAGCCGTTCTCCGGCAGCTCCTCGAGCGCGGCCTCGGCGATGACCATCTTCTCGGCCTGGTTGATGCCGCCGCGGTCGCCGACGCCGGGGTGGATCGTGATGCGCTCGACGGGGATCGCGCCGCCGTGGGCACGTCGGACCAGCCCGCGGCGTTCGAGGCTCGTCAGGTCGCGACGGATGGTCTCCGGCGTGACCTCGAGCAGTTCGGCGAGGTCCTTGACGTCGACCCGCCCCTGCGCGCGCGCCTGCTCGACGATGCGCTGGTGGCGTTCTGGTGCGTACATCGGACCTCGTCGTCTCCTGGTCGGAACGGAACGGACATGTCCGGGCACGAACCTGACGGAACCGAACCGGCGCGGCTGGCCGCCAGACGCAAACGGGCATCTGTTTCTGCATTTTTATCCCCGGATGTGTTTGTTTGTCAACGCGGATCGGGGTAGTGTGCTGCTCAGCCGCACCGGCGAGGTCCCGTCTCAGCCGTGCGCGCACCGAACGAACACCCCACCGCAAGCGCGTGTGAGATGAAGGAGTCTCGAATGTCCGAACTGCTCGGCACCGGCGTCGGCCGTGGCGTCGCCCACGGCCCCGTGCTCCGCATGGCGGACCCGCTCGGCGAACCGTCGAAGGACGCCCTGACCGGCTCGGCGGACGACGCGAAGCAGGCCGTGCACGACGCACTGGCCGCCGTGGCCGAGGACCTCAACAAGCGCGGACAGCTCGCCGGCGGCGACGCCCAGGCCGTGCTCGAGGCGCAGGCGCTCATGGCGCAGGACCCGACGCTCCTCGACGACGTGCACACGCGCATCGACGGCGGCACCAACGCCGAGCGCGCCGTGTACGAGGCGTTCGCCCAGTTCCGCGAACTGCTCGTCGGCATGGGCGGCTACATGGGGGAGCGCGCAGCCGACCTCGACGACGTCGCCCAGCGCATCATCGCGAAGCTCCGCGGCGTGCACGCCCCCGGGGTCCCCGAGTCGGACACCCCCTTCGTCCTCGTCGCCCGTGACCTCGCCCCGGCCGACACCGCGCTGCTGGACCTCGACAAGGTCCTCGCACTGGTCACCCGAGACGGCGGCCCGACCTCGCACACCGCGATCCTCGCCCGCGCCAAGGGCATCACCGCGATCGTCGGCGTCACCGGCGCCGACGACCTGGTCGACGGTCAGGCGATCGTGGTCGACGCCGTCGCCGGCACGGTCGTCACCGAGCCGTCCGAGTCCCTCGTGTCCGAGGTCGAGCAGCGCATCGCCGACCGGCTCGCCGCAGCCGCCGCACCGCTCACCGCCGGTGCCCTCGCCGATGGTCACGTCGTGCCCCTGCTCGCGAACCTCGGCAGCCCCGCCGACGCCGCGGGTGCCGTTGCTCTCGGTGCGGAGGGCGTGGGGCTCTTCCGCACCGAGTTCCTCTTCCTCGACTCACCGAAGGCGCCGACCGTCGACGAGCAGACCGAGTCGTACCGCCAGCTCCTCGCCGCGTTCCCGGGCAAGAAGGTCGTCGTCCGTGCGCTCGACGCCGGCGCCGACAAGCCGCTGCCGTTCCTCACCGACAAGGACGAGGAGAACCCGGCGCTCGGCCGTCGCGGACTCCGTGCGCTGCGCAACCACCCCGAGGTCCTGCGCGACCAGCTCGTCGCACTGGCCCAGGCGGACGCCGCGACCGAGGCCGACCTCTGGGTGATGGCTCCGATGGTCGCCGACGCCGAGGAGACCGAGTACTTCGTCACCCTGGCCCGCGAGCTCGGCATCCGCACCGCCGGCGTGATGGCCGAGGTGCCGTCGCTCGCGCTCATGGCCGAACAGGTCTTCCAGAACGCGGACTTCGTGTCGATCGGCACGAACGACCTGACCCAGTACACGATGGCCGCCGACCGCATGCTCGGCACCGTCGCGTCGTACCAGGACCCGTGGCACCCCGCCGTCCTGCGCCTCGTCGCGCAGCTCGGTGCGGCCGGTGCCGACGCGGGCAAGGCCGTCGGCATCTGCGGTGAGGCCGCCGCCGACCCGCTGCTCGCCGTGGTGCTCGTCGGCCTCGGCGCCACCACCCTCTCCATGACTCCCGCGGCCCTGGCCGACGTGCGCGCCGAACTCGGTCAGCACACGCTCGAGCAGGCCCGTGAGATGGCCCAGGCGGCACTCGCCGCGAGCACGGCGGCGGCCGCGAAGTCCGCCGCGGCCGCAGCGCACGCCGCCTGAGCACGCACCACCGGCACCACCCCTCCCCGCACCACGCAGCAGCTCCACCACACAGAAAGTCACCGCACATGACAACGTCGTCCGTTGCAGCGCCCGACGCACCCGCGAAGTCGCGGGGCGGCGCACGCGTCGCCGTTCAGAAGTTCGGCACGTTCCTCTCCGGCATGGTCATGCCCAACATCGCGATCTTCATCGCGTGGGGCATCATCACCGCCTTCTTCATCGAGACCGGCTGGACGCCCGTGGGCATCCTCGGTGGCTTCGGTGAGACGGGCGGCGTCGCCAACGTCGGCTTGGTCGGGCCGATCCTGACCTACCTCATCCCGCTCGCGATCGCGATCCAGGGCGGCCGGATGGTCTACGAGACCCGCGGCGCCGTCGTCGGTTCGATCATGACCATGGGCGTCATCATCGGTGCGAACGGCACCACGATGATCCTCGGCGCGATGATCTGCGGACCGCTCGGTGCGTACCTCATCAAGCAGATCGACAAGATCTGGGACGGCAAGATCAAGCCGGGCTTCGAGATGCTCGTCAACAACTACGCGGCCGGCATCCTCGGCTTCGGTCTGGCGATGGCCGGGTTCTTCTGGCTCGCCCCGCTGTTCAAGCTCATCGCCGAGGGCCTCGGCGACGCGGTGAACTTCCTCGTCCAGCACTCGCTGCTGCCGCTCGCCAGCGTCATCATCGAGCCGGCCAAGGTGTTCTTCCTCAACAACGCGATCAACCACGGTGTGCTCGACCAGCTCGGCGCGCAGCAGGTCCAGGAGTCGGGCAAGTCGATCCTGTTCCTGCTCGAGGCGAACCCCGGCCCCGGCCTCGGTCTGCTCCTCGCCTTCACCTTCTTCGGTGTCGGCATCGCCCGCTCGACCGCTCCCGGCGCGATCATCATCCAGTTCTTCGGTGGCATCCACGAGATCTACTTCCCGTACGTGCTGCAGAAGCCGGTCCTGTTCATCGCCGTCATCCTCGGTGGTGCCACGGGCGTCGCGACGAACGTCGCGTTCCAGTCCGGCCTCGTCGCTCCGGCGTCGCCCGGGTCGATCTTCGCCGTGCTCGGTGCCACGGAGCGCAACAGCTTCCTCGGCGTCATCCTGTCGGTCGTCCTGTCCGCCGCGGTGTCCTTCGCGGTCTCGTCGTTCTTCCTGCTCGCCAGCCGCAAGCGCGACCTGGCCAACGGCGGCGGCGACATGAGTGCCGCGATGGCGAAGCTCCAGGCGAACAAGGGCCGCGACGTCAACTCGGCGACGGCGGGTCTGCTCGGCACCAACGCCCCGGCGAACAGCGAAGAGGCCTCCGCGTCCGGCACCACCGCCACCGCGACGAAGGTCCAGAACCTGGTCTTCGCCTGCGACGCGGGCATGGGCTCGAGCGCCATGGGCGCCAGCGTCCTGCGCAACAAGATCAAGAAGGCAGGCATCGAAGGGGTCACGGTCTCCAACAAGGCGATCGCGAACCTGTCCGGTGACGAGGACCTGATCATCACGCAGGAAGAACTGACGGACCGCGCCAAGCAGAAGAACCCGAACGCGCAGCACGTGTCGGTCGGCAACTTCATGAACGCGCCGCAGTACGACCAGGTCGTCGAGCAGCTCAAGAACCAGTAACGCCACAACCAGTAACGAAGTGCAGTATCGGAGGGGACGGGGATGACCCGTCCCCTCCGACACGCCCTCGAACACCAAGGAGAACCACGATGCCCGTCCTGCAGGAGAGCCAGATCCGGATCCACACCGAGGACACCGCGCCGACCAAGTCGGAGGCGATGAAGGAGGCGGCCGAGATCCTCGAGGCTGCGGGCGCGGTCACCTCGGACTACTACCCGGCGATGCTCGAGCGCGAGAAGAGCGTGTCCACCTACATGGGCAACTTCCTCGCGATCCCGCACGGTACCAACGACGCGAAGGACGCCATCAAGTCGTCCGCCCTGTCGTTCATCCGCTACGCCAGCCCGATCGACTGGGACGGCAACCCGGTGCGCTTCGTCGTCGGCATCGCCGGCGTGAACAACGAGCACCTCGACATCCTGTCCAAGATCGCGATCGTGTTCTCCGACGAGGACGAGGTCCAGAAGCTCACCGACGCGGCCGACACCAGCGCGATCCTGTCGATCCTCGGCGAGGTCAACGAGTGAGCACCACCGACCGGGGTACCGCCGTCCACTTCGGCGCCGGCAACATCGGCCGCGGCTTCGTCGGGCTGCTCCTGCACGAAGCGGGCTACGAGGTCGTCTTCGCCGACGTCGCCGCGCCGCTGATCGACGCGCTGGCCGCCGCCGACTCGTACACCGTCCACGAGGTCGGCGCCGGCGCGCAGGACCACGAGGTCACGAACTTCCGTGCGCTGAACAGCGCGCAGGACGAGGACGGTGTCGTCGCCGAGATCGCCGCCGCCGCCGTCGTCACCTGCGCCGTGGGCCCGAACGTCCTGAAGTTCATCGCGCCGGTCATCGCGCGTGCGCTCGTCGCCCGCGACGCCTCGGCCGCTCCGATCGCCGTGATGGCGTGCGAGAACGCGCTGAACGCCACGGACCGCCTGCGCGAGTTCATCGTCGACGCGCTCCCGGCCGAGGGCCGCGACGCGGCGCTGGCGAAGGCCGTCTTCGCGAACACCGCCGTCGACCGCATCGTGCCGGCCCAGCCCGAGGGCGCCGGCCTGGACGTCACCGTCGAGACCTACTTCGAGTGGGCCATCGACCGCACGCCGTTCGGCGGGAACGAGCCGGAGATCCCCGGTGCGCACTACGTCGACGGCCTCGCCGCCTCGATCGAGCGCAAGCTCTTCACGGTCAACACCGGGCACGCCACCGTCGCGTACCACGGCTTCGTCGCCGGTGCGGACAAGATCTCCGACGCCGTCGCGATCCCGGCCGTGCGCGCCGAGCTCGAGTCCGTGCTCGCCGAGACGAGCGACCTGCTCGTGCGTCGTCACGAACTCGACCCCGAGGTGCACCGCGCCTACGTCCAGGCGATCATCGCGCGGTTCGAGAACCCGCACCTGCCCGACACGGTGACGCGCGTCGGCCGTCAGCCGCTCCGCAAGCTGTCACGCGACGAGCGGTTTGTCTCGCCGGCCGCGTCGCTGGCCGAGGACGGCACCGAGCCGACGGCGCTGCTCGACGCGATGGGCGCGGCGCTCCGCTTCGACGTCGCGGACGACGAGCAGAGCGTCGAGCTGCAGGCGCTCCTGGCCTCGGACACGTCCGATGCCGACGTGGTGACGCAGATCACCGGCCTGGCCGCGGAGCACCCGCTGCACGCGGCGTTCGCGGACCGGGTGCGTGTCGCGCGCGGCTGACGCTCTCGACGTGGCCCGATGACGACGGGAGGCCCGGTGCCAGCTGGCACCGAGCCTCCCGTCTTCACGTGGTCACCGCGACGGCCCCACCCGGATCGTGAGCCCGCCGTGGTCCACCGTCAGCCGCACCGCGACCACGGTGCCGAACGGGTCACCGTCGAGCTGGATCTGCTCGGGGTGGTCGAGCGCGAGGTCGAGGACCCGCGCGCTCGTGTACCGCAGCGTCCGGGTGGCCGGGATGAGCCACGACAGGAAGCGCCCGAACCCGGTCCGGTGGAAGAACCGGTTCAGGGACAGCCCGTAGCCGACCCCGGCCCACCCGACCGTCCGACCCGGTCGGAACGCGACCGCGTCGAGGACCCCGTCGTCCGGTTCCGCCTCGGGCAGGAGGAGGACGCCGGCGGTCAGCGTGCCGCAGTTGCCGACGATGACCGTGTGTGCCCGCATCGTCCGGGTGTCGCCGTCGTCGAGTGCGTACCGCAGGTCGATCTGCCGGTTGCCGATGACGGACCGCATGATCGGGTCGGAGTAGGCGAGCCACCCGAACCGCTTCTTCAGGCGTGCGTTGGTGTTGGCCGCCATGTTCGCGTCGAGTCCGATGCCGGCCATCACCAGGAACGCGTGGCGTGTCGTCGTGCCCTGCGGGTCGGTGAGGTCGGCGAACGCGAGGTCGACCGGCCGATCGGTCCCGCTGAAGGCGGCTCGGACCGAGCCGGCGACGTCGTTCAGCGGGATGCGCAGGTTCCGGGGGTACAGGTTCCCGGTCCCGACGGGGAGCAGGGCGAGCGGCACGCCGGATCCGTGCAGTGCCTCGGCTGCGACGCGCAGCGTGCCGTCGCCACCGACGACCAGGACGACGTCCGGTGCGGTGGCCAGCGCCTCGCGTGCGGCGGCGAGGCCGTCGTCGGACGCCGCCGTCTCGAACCAGGTCGTGGGCGCCCAGCCGTTCCGCTGCTCTTCGGCGGCAACGGTGTTGCGGAGGACCCGCAGGTCGACCTTGGACGGGTTGACGACGATCGCGGCGCGCGGCATGAGAGGACGATACCGAACAGCCGTCGTCGACCAGAACGGACGGGTTCTGTCCGGTATCGGCTGATCCGGGCGAACCTGGGAGTCAGGGCCGCGGAACACATTCGATCCGGACACACTCGGGACACGGTGAACGCCGGGTGTCTCCGACGCTCCTTACGCACTTCGCCATCACAGGCAGGGGCCGTCGTGGCCAGAACCCCCATCCTCCGTCCGCTCATCGTCGTCAGCACCGGGATCGGGTTGGCCGCGGCGCTGGCCCTCGGTGGTTCCTCAGCAGCGTCCGCCGCCACCATCATCGACGGCCCCGTGGGCCTCGGGACAGCGGCGAGCTACGGCGTCCTCGGCGCCCAGAGCGTCACCAACACCGGGCCGAGCGTGGTCAACGGCGACCTCGGCGTCTCGCCGGGCACGTCGATCACCGGCTTCGGCGGTCCTGGCAACGGGATCGTGAACGGCACCGTCCACCAGACCGACGCCGCCGCGGCCCAGGCGCAGGCCGACACCACGACCGCGTACGGCGTCGCGGCGTCGTTGACCCCCACGCGCGGCGGACTCGAGGAACTCAACGGGCTGAGCCTGACCCCGGGCGTCTACAACGGCAGCACGTTGCAGCTGGCGAACAACGGCCAACTGACGCTCGCCGGCAGCGCGGACTCCGTCTGGGTGTTCCAGGCCGCATCGACCCTGACCATCGGATCCGGCACGAGGATCGTCATCACCGGCGGCGCGAGCTCGTGCAACGTGTTCTGGCAGGTCGGCAGTTCCGCGACCATCGGCACCGCCGCCCAGTTCCAGGGCACGGTCCTCGCCGACCAGTCCGTGACCGCCACGACGGGTGCGACCGTCGTGGGCCGACTGCTCGCCCGGAACGCATCGGTGACGCTCGACGACAACACCATCACCCGGCCGACGAACTGCCCGGCTGCCGGCACACCGTCCGAGAGCGTTGCTCCGACGATCACCTCGGGCACGCCGACCGACGCCACCGCTGGCACGCCGTACTCCTTCCCCGTCACCGCGACGGGCAACCCGGCGCCCACCTACTCCGACGGCGGGACCCTGCCCCCGGGCCTCACGATCAACCCGGACACGGGCGTCATCTCCGGCACGCCGACCACGCCCGGCACCACCACGGTGACGATCACGGTCGACAACGGAACCGCACCGCCGGACACCGAGACCTACGTCGTGACCGTCCGCGCGCCCGCGCCCACCGCGACACCCACACCGACGCCGACCGCCTCGGCCCCCGTGCCCACCGCACCCGCCTCGACGGCTCCCGCCGTGCCGGTCGTGGGTGGGAACGGCAGTGGTGGTGGCGGCACCACCGAGCTCGCCTTCACGGGGAGCGACCCGACGATCCCGCTCACCGCGGCGGGCGCGATGCTGCTCGCCGGCATCGCCGTGACGGTGCTCCGTGGACGGACGCTCCGTGCACGACGCCGGATCCTGTCCGAGGACCACTGACGGGTGACCGAGCCGGCGCCGTCGGCCGTCCCGGCACTGACGGTGCCGGCGGCCCCGGCGTAGCGTCGGCCGCATGACGAAGCACTGGGTGGCACCGCGGTTCGGCGGCAGCGAGGTCCTCGAGTTCGTGGACACCGAGGTCGCCGCACCCGGGCCCGGCGAGGTCACCATCGCCGTCCGAGCCGCCGGCATGAACCCCGCCGACACGAAGCACACGCGGCAGGGCGACCCGGCCGACCTGCCGATCCCCGTCGGCTACGAGGTCGCCGGGGTGCTCACCGCCGTCGGACCCGACACGACCATCGCGTCGGGTGGGGGAGCGGTCGGCGACGAGGTCCTGGCGTTCCGGGTCGCCGGTGGGTGGGCGTCGGAGCTGACCGTGCCAGCGGCCGACGTGTTCGCCAAGCCCGCAGCGCTCGGGTTCCCCGAGGCGGCGAACCTGCTCCTCGCGGGCACGACCGCCGCCGACATGCTGCGCGTCACCCGCGCCGCCGGGCGCGACACCGTGCTCGTGCACGGCGCGACGGGGGCGGTCGGCGTGAGCCTGCTGCAGCAGCTCCGCCTGCTCGGCGCGCGGGTGATCGGCACGACCTCCGAGCGTGGTGCGGACGTCGTCGGACGCTTCGGCGGCGAGTGGGTCGCGTACGGTGACGGCCTGGAGGCGCGGGTCCGGTCGATCGCACCCTCCGGCATCGACGTGGCACTGGACTGCGTCGGGACCGACGAGGCCGTCGACGTCTCGCTCGCGGTGGTCGCCGACCGCGACCGCATCGTCACGATCGCCGCGCCGGCGCGCGCCGCCGAGGCGGGGTTCGCGGCGGTCGGCGGAGCCCAGCCCGAGAGCAAGGCGTTCCGTGACTCGGTGCGCCAGCGACTGATCGACCTGGCTGCGGCCGGCGAGCTCGAGGTCCCGGTGGCGCGCACGTTCCCACTCGCCGAGGCGAAGGCGGCCGCGGAGCTGCTGGAGTCCGGACACCCCGGGGGCAAGCTGGCCCTGCTGCCCTGAGCCGCTCGGTGCGCTGTCGGCGCTGTGGCTTCGCTGTACGTCGCTGTCCTCCGCTGTCCTCCGCTGGGGGGACGCGTCCGGTCGGTGCCGCTGCCAGACTCGGTCGTGGTCGATGTCCGGCCACCGGAAGGAACGAACCAGTGAGTGACCAGTACCCGCCGCAGAACCCGTACGGGCAGCAGCCCGGACCGTACGGGCAGCAGCCCGGACCGTACGGCCAGCAGCCGACCGGTCCGCGCCAGCCGCCGCTGTGGGCTCCCTGGTACGGGATCCCGTTCGTGCAGGCCTTCCCGCGGTTCTGGAAGAAGTACGTCCGGTTCGACGGCCGCGCGAGCCAGTCGGAGTTCTGGTTCTGGGCCCTCTGGTACGTCATCGGCTCGGCGGCCACCGGCATCGTCGGGGGGTTCTTCAACGTGCTGCCGTTCGTCGACGACGCGTCGAACGGGCTGAGCGGCCTGTGGACCCTCGCCTGCGCGCTCGGCTTCATCGCCCTGACGGTGCGCCGACTGCACGACGTGAACCTGAGCGGGTACTTCGCCTTCTTCTTCCTCATCCCGCCGCTCGGCGTCCTGTTCTCGCTGATCGTCGGCTTGATGGGGTCGAACCCGCAAGGCCAGCGGTACGACGAGCCCCACCGCGGGTAGCGAGCGACGGCCCCGCGACGCTTCTGGTTGACTCGGACCCGAGTATCAGCCAACGATCGAGGGGGACACCGTGAGTGACCAGTACCCGCAGAACCCGTCCGGCCAGCAGCCGGGCGGTCAGCCGAACCCGTACAACGGAACGCCGCAGTACGGCCAGCAGCCGGCGACCGGCCCGAACGGCGAGCCGCCGATCTGGGCCCCCTGGTACGGGATCTCCTTCGGCAAGGCCGTCGGACGGTTCTTCAAGAAGTACGCGACGTTCAGCGGCCGCGCGAGCCGCAGCGAGTTCTGGTGGTGGTACCTGGCGAACGTGATCGTCGGGATCGTCCTCGGCATCCTGTACGGCATCGGTTTCGCCACGTCCGAGCGTTCGACGGTTTCCACCTCGACGGCGACCTCGGCGAGCGTGCAGTCGACCATCACCAGCCCGTCGGCGCTCTTCGTGATCGCTGGTATCCTCGCGCTGCTCTGGGGCCTCGCGATCATCATCCCGACGCTCGCCCTCGGTTGGCGCCGCCTGCACGACGCGAACCTGCCCGGTGCCCTGTGGATCATCGCGATCTTCGTCGGCATCGTCGGCATCGTCTTCGGCCTGCTGCCCTCGAACCCGCAGGGCGAGCGCTACGACCGACCCACCGGCGCTCGATGAGCAACGACACACCGCAGTGGGGCCAACCCGGCGGTGACCAGCCGTCGGGGCAGCCTGACCACGGACAGCAGCAGCCAGGGTACGGGCAGCAGCCCGGTCCGTACGGCCAGCAGCCCGGGTACGGCCAGCAGCCCGGTCCGTACGGCCAGCAGCCCGGGTACGGCCAGCAGTACGCCGACCCGTACCCGCAGTACGGACCGCCGATCCCGGTTGGACCGGACGGCGCTCCGCCGCTGTGGGCGCCCTTCTACGGGGCCGGGTTCCTCGACGCCTTCACCCGGTTCTTCAAGAAGTACGCCCGGTTCGACGGCCGTGCCAGCCGCAGCGAGTTCTGGTACTGGATCCTGGCGAACGCGATCGTCACGATCGTCCTCTACGGCGGTTTCATCGCCGGTCTGATCGCCTGGAGCGTCTCGGCCTCGACCACCGACGAGTACGGCTACACCCAGACCGAGGGCGCACCCCCGGCGTGGATCTTCATCCTGCTCGTGCTGTTCGGCCTCTGGACCCTGGCGACCCTCGTCCCGAACATCGCACTGGGATGGCGCCGCGTGCACGACGCGAACCTCGCGGGGCCGTTCTGGCTCATCGCGATGTTCGTCGGCGTCGCCGGGATCGTCTTCGGCTGCCTGCCGCCGAGCCCGGCCGGCGCGCAGTACGACCGTCCCGACCAGGCGTAGCACCTCCGAACGGCAATCGGCCCGCAGCGCGCGAAAGCGCGGTGCGGGCCGATCTGCGTCGTGCGTGGAGTCAGACCACGCGGAGTCGAGCCAGCGCACCGTCGACGACGAGGTCGCGGACGGTGACCGTGGGATCGGCGATCTGGAAGCGGAGCGCCCCGCCGGGCTGCTCGAACCACGGCTGCACGAAGCGGACGTTCACCATGAACGGGCGCTCGACCAGGTAGCGGTGGGTCTCCGGGACGCCGGCGACGTGCGGCGGCAGCGACCGGCTCGGCAGCGGGGTGTCGAGGGGGTGCAGCAGGTAGCCGTCCGGACCACCGATGCGGTCGACGGGGACGCCCGCGGGGATCTGGATGGTCAGCCCCTGTTCGCCGGCCTGCGACACCTGCTGCGCCAGCTGCGGGTACGTCGACGCCGCACGGTCACGGAGCCCGTCGAGCTCGTGCCGGGCGATGTCGCGCGGAGCTGGGAACGGCCGGTTCAGGAACCGACGGAGCATCTCGACCGCGTCCTCCTCGCCGCGCGCGGTGGCGAGGCGGCGGGCCGTGCCGTAGTCGACGACCTCGAGCGCGAACTCGTCGGACGCCTCGGCCGGGACCACGCGGAGCGCGCCCTCGACCGGCGGCTCGTGCAGGGTCTCTCCGGGGAGCTGCACGTAGCGGATCGTGTAGCCGAGCTGGTCGAGGATGGGGCGGGTGGCCGCGAACGTCATGGAGCGGAGCCTATCGGTGGAGTCGATGTCGAGTCTTGGACGCCCCCGAGTGTCAGGCGCGACCCCGCATGACGGCCTGCTTGACCTCGGAGATCGCCTTCGTCACCTGGATGCCACGGGGGCAGGCGTCGGTGCAGTTGAAGGTGGTGCGGCAGCGCCAGACCCCTTCCTTGTCGTTGAGGATGTCGAGGCGGACCTCGGCGGCATCGTCACGCGAGTCGAAGATGAAGCGGTGCGCGTTCACGATCGCGGCCGGCCCGAAGTACTGCCCGTCGGTCCAGAACACCGGGCAGGACGAGGTGCACGCGGCGCACAGGATGCACTTCGTGGTGTCGTCGAACCGGGCACGGTCGGCCACCGACTGGATGCGCTCCTTGCCCGGGGTAGGGGCGGTCGCGGGCTGCAGGAACGGCTGGACCTCGCGGAAGGACTTGAAGAAGGGCTCCATGTCGACGACGAGGTCCTTCTCGAGCGGCAGGCCCTTGATCGCCTCGACGTAGATCGGCTTCGAGACGTCGAGGTCCTTGATCAGGGTCTTGCACGCCAGACGGTTCCGGCCGTTGATGCGCATCGCGTCCGAGCCGCAGACGCCGTGTGCGCAGGACCGACGGAACGTCAGGGAGCCGTCCTGGTCCCACTTGATCTTGTGCAGGGCGTCGAGGATGCGGTCGGTCGGCAGCATCATGACGTCGAAGTCCTGCCAACGCGGCTCGTCGTCGACGTCCGGGTCGAAGCGCCGGATGATGAGCGTGACGGAGAAGGACCCGGGAGGCGCCTCGGTGGTGTCGGTCCGGGGTGCGTCGGAGACCAGGGTGTCGGTCATCTCAGTACTTCCTCTCCATCGGCTGGTACCGCGTCACGACGACCGGCTTCCAGTCCAGCGTGATGTGGTCGTCGGCGAGTGACGAGTGCGGGTCGCCCGTCAGGTACGCCATCGTGTGCTGCATGTAGTTCTCGTCGTCGCGCTTCGGGTAGTCGTCGCGCATGTGGCCGCCGCGGCTCTCCTTGCGGTTGCGGGCCGAGTAGACGACCACCTCGGCCAGGTCCAGCAGGAAGCCGAGTTCGACGGCTTCGAGCAGGTCGGTGTTGAACCGCTTGCCCTTGTCCTGCACGGAGACCTGCATGAAGCGGTTCCGGAGCGTGTGGATCGTCTCGGTGACCCGGGCGAGGGACTCGTCGGTCCGGAACACCTGGGCGTTCTTGTCCATCTCGTCCTGCAGTTCCTTGCGCAGGACGGCGATGCGCTCGGTGCCGGTCGACGCACGCAGCTGGTCGAGCATGGCTCGGACACCGGCGGCGGGGTCTTCCGGCAGCGGGAGGAACTCGGCGGTCTTGACCCACTCGGCGGCGTTGTTGCCCGAGCGCTTGCCGAAGACGTTGATGTCGAGGAGCGAGTTCGTGCCGAGGCGGTTCGAGCCGTGCACGGACACGCAGGCGCACTCGCCAGCGGCGTAGAGCCCGGGGACGACGGTGGTGTTGTCGTAGAGCACCTGCGCGTCGGTGTTCGTCGGGATGCCGCCCATCGCGTAGTGCGCGGTCGGCATCACCGGCACCGGCTCGACGACGGGGTCGACGCCGAGGTAGGTACGGGCGAACTCCGTGATGTCCGGGAGCTTGGTCTCGAGCACCTCGGCACCGAGGTGCGTGCAGTCGAGCAGGACGTAGTCCTTGTTCGGACCGGCCCCCCGGCCCTCGGCGACCTCCTGCACCATGCACCGGGCGACGATGTCGCGGGGCGCGAGGTCCTTGATGGTGGGGGCGTAGCGCTCCATGAAGCGTTCACCCGAGGCGTTGCGGAGGATCGCGCCCTCACCACGAGCGCCCTCGGTCAACAGGATGCCGAGGCCCGCGAGCCCGGTCGGGTGGAACTGGAAGAACTCCATGTCCTCGAGCGGCAGACCCGTGCGCCACACGATGCCGACGCCGTCGCCGGTCAGGGTGTGTGCGTTCGAGGTCGTCTTGTACATCTTGCCGAAGCCGCCGGTGGCGAAGATCATCGCCTTGGCGTGGAAGACGTGCAGCTCACCCGTGGCGAGTTCGAACGCGACGACGCCGGCCGGCTGCTTGCGTGTGACGCCGTCCTCGCCCACGACGTCGACCATGATGAGGTCGAGCGCGTAGAACTCGTTGTAGAACTCGACGCCGAGCTTGACGCAGTTCTGGAACAGCGTCTGCAGGATCATGTGGCCCGTGCGGTCGGCCGCGTAGCAGGCCCGGCGGACGGGCGACTTGCCGTGGTCGCGGGTGTGACCGCCGAAGCGACGCTGGTCGATCTTGCCCTCGGGTGTGCGGTTGAAGGGCAGGCCCATGTTCTCGAGGTCGATGACTGCGTCGATCGCCTCCTTCGCGAGGATCTCGGCGGCGTCCTGGTCGACCAGGTAGTCACCGCCCTTGATCGTGTCGAAGGTGTGCCACTCCCACGAGTCCTCTTCGACGTTCGCGAGGGCCGCGGCCATCCCACCCTGCGCCGCACCGGTGTGCGAGCGGGTCGGGTAGAGCTTCGAGATGACGGCGGTCTTCGCCTTCGGGCCGGCCTCGATCGCGGCACGCATGCCCGCGCCTCCTGCGCCGATGATGACGATGTCGAACTGGTGGTGGTGCACGGTGGTCTCGGTCACAGGGGTCTTTCCGTAGACGGTGGGAAGGCGGTCGGCAGCGGGGATGGTGCTACTGCGCCGGGCAGAAGGAGGGCAGGTCCGCGGCGGCGGCGCCGGCGGGGCACGGGTCGAACGTCCAGCAGACGAGCAGGCCGAGGACGATCAGCACCACGCACGCGACGAGGATCGCGCCGAGGAGCGTCTTGCGGATGCCCGGCTTCGACACGTAGTCGTTGACGATCGTGCGCATGCCGTTCGAGCCGTGGATGAGCGCCAGGACGAGCATGAGGGAGTCCCACACCTGCCAGAACGGGTTGGCCCACTTGCCGGCGACGAAGGCGAAGTCGATCTGCTTGACGCCCTCGCCCGCCACCATGTTGACGAAGAGGTGGCCGAAGATCAGCACGACGAGCAGGACGCCCGAGCCGCGCATGTAGATCCAGCCCCACTTCTCCCAGTTGGTGGAGCGGCGGGCGGCCGAGGCGGAACGGGGAGGTTCGACGATCTGCGTGGTCATCAGGTGCCCCTCTAGTTGAAGTCCGCGAAGAGGTTCATGAGCTGGCGGGGCAGGAAGCCCGCGATCGCGATCGCCCACAGGACGATGACGATCCAGAACATGGCCCGCTGGTACTTCGGCCCCTTGGACCAGAAGTCGACGAGGATGATCCGGAGCCCGTTGAACGCGTGGAACACGATGGCCATCACCAGGGCGATCTCGCCGAGGTTCATGATCGGCGTCTTGTACGTGCCGATGACCGCGTTGTACGCCTCGGGGGAGAGCCGCACCAGCGCCGTGTCGAGGATGTGCACGAGCAGGAAGAAGTAGATCGCGACACCGGTGATCCGGTGCAGGACCCACGACCACATGCCGGTCGATCCGCGGTACAGCGTGCCCTCGAGCTTCCGAGAGGCGCGAGGCGCCTCGATCGTGACGTCGGGGACGGCGGTCGCCGTACCGCCGCCGGTGGGCTCAGCCATGAGCTCGTCCTTCCGTAGGACGGGCTCGCCCGATCGGCGAGCCCTTGCCGTTCGCGTTCGTGTGGAACACGACCCATCCTATGCTCGGGCGCTGACCTTCTCGTCCCGACCGGCCCGCAGGCCCCGACCGACGGGCGGCGCGCCGATGGTGCGAGCCGTGTCGTGGTGCCCGAGGAGCTGGTCGCCGACGGCCTCCCACGTGGTGCCCTCGACCCGGAGACGGCCCGCGGAACCCATCCGATCCGCGAGAGCGCGGTCGTGGTGCAGCCGCAGGACCGCCTGCCGCAGGGCCTGCGGTGCGTCGGGATCGTAGAGCTCGCCGTCGAGTCCGGGGGCGACGAGGTCGAGCGGACCACCCGACGCCGGCGCGATCACGGGCAGCCCCGAGGCGTGCGCTTCCTGGAGGGTCTGCCCGAAGGTCTCGGCCGGACCCGTGTGCACGAAGAGGTCGAGCGAGGCGTACGCGTCGGCGAGGGCGTCGCCGCGCAACGGTCCGGTGAAGGTGACGTCGAGGTGCCGCAGGCGTCGCTCGAGCAGCGCCCGGGACGGCCCACCGCCGGCCACGACGACGCGGATGCCGGGGATCCCGCCGAGCTCGGCGAGCCGTTCGACCTCCTTCTCCGGCGCCAGCCGCCCGACGTAGCCGACGATCGTCTCGCCGTCCGGCGCGATCCGGCGTCGGAGCGCTCGCACGTGGGCGGACTCCCGCCGGGCCGGGTGGAAGAGCTCGGTGTCGACGCCGCGACCCCAGCGGGCGACGCGGGGCACGCCGTCCTCGGCGAGCATCGCGGCGGTCGCGCTCGACGGCGCGAGCGTCAGCGAGGCGCCGGCGTGGATGCGTCCGAGGATCCTCCGCACCAACGGGACGGTCGCGGTCAAGCCGTTGCGGCGGGCGAACCCGGCCACGTCGGTCTGGAAGACGGCGACGGAGGGGATGCCGAGCCTCCCGGCCGCCGTGATCGCGCGCCCACCCAACAGGAACGGACTGGCGGCGTGGAGCACGTCGGCGCCGGAGGCGGCGAGGATCGTGTCGAGCACCGGGTGGGGGAGTGCGACCGGGAACTGCCGGTACGCGACGGCGGGGACCCGGTGGACGTCGAAGGAGCGGTAGCGCTCGACGCTGGTGCGCGAACGGAACTGTGCGAGTCCCGGGGTGTCCGGTGCGATCACGACCGCGCGGTGGCCACGGCGCTCCAGGTGGTCGAGGACCGCGAGGACGCTGGTGGTCACGCCGTTGAGGGTGGGCAGGAAGCTCTCGGTCACGACGGCGACGGTCCGGGGGGACGTGCCGCGCTCCACGCTGCGTGCGCTCATGGTGCTGCCCATGCTCCGGGCGCCACGTGACCCCGCGGGGCCGACGACGTGAACGGGGCGGAGGCGACGGGTGAACAACGCGACGCCGTCGCCGCGCGCACGCTCGACGCTGCCCTGCGGGAGCCCGCATGCGGGAATCGTGCGGAGACCACCCAGGATCCGCGCCGTGGGACCGGTACGGTGAGCGCGTGGCTGACGCTCTCGAAGACTTCTACGCGATCATCCCCGCAGGGGGCATCGGATCGCGCCTGTGGCCGCTGTCGCGCGCGGACGCACCCAAGTTCCTGCACGACCTGACGGGCTCCGGTGCCTCGCTGCTCCGGCAGACCTGGGACCGGCTCGCCCCGCTCGCGGGCGAGCAGCGGATCATGGTCGTGACCGGACGGGCGCACCGCGTCGCCGTCGAGTCGCAACTGCCGGGGGTCGAGGACCACAACGTGGTACTCGAGAGCGAGCCGAAGGACTCCACGGCGGCCATCGGCCTCGCCGCGGCGATCCTCGTCCGCCGCGAACCCGACGTCGTCATCGGGTCCTTCGCCGCCGACCACGTGATCGGTGACGCCCGCGGCTTCCGCCGTTCCGTGCGCGAGGCCGTCGCCGTCGCCCGCGCCGGCTACATCACGACCATCGGCATCACGCCGACCGAGCCCGCCATCGGCTTCGGCTACATCCACGCGCACGGCGACACCCTGGACATCGAGGGTGCACCGACCGCGCACGCCGTCCGGTCGTTCGTCGAGAAGCCCGACCTGGACACCGCACGCTCCTACGTCGAACAGGGCACGTACCTGTGGAACGCGGGCATGTTCATCGCCCGCGCCGACGTGCTGCTCGAGGAGATCGGCCGGAACAACCCGACGCTGCTCGCCGGCATCAACGAACTCGCGGACGCCTGGGACACCTCGGCCCGCGGCGCGGTCGTCGACGCGGTGTGGCCCACGCTCGAGAAGATCGCGATCGACTACACCGTCGCCGAGCCCGCTGCCGCTGCCGGACGCATGGCCGTCGTGCCCGGTGACTTCGACTGGGACGACGTCGGCGACTTCGCCTCGCTCGCCAAGCTGCAGTCCGGTGGTCGACCGAACAACCTCGCCGTCCTCGGCGACGGTGCGCGCATCCTGGCCGACTCGTCGAGCGGCATCGTGATCTCGCACAGCCAGCGGCTCATCTCGCTCATCGGGGTCGAGGACATCGTCGTCGTGGACACTCCCGACGCGCTGCTCGTGACGACCAGCGCGAACGCGCAGCGGGTCAAGGGCGTCGTGGATGCGCTCAAGATCAGCGGCCGCGGCGACGTCCTGTAGCGCTCCACCGACAAACCCCTCGAAATGGGGGTCTGCGGGTGACCCCGCGTTACGGGCGCGTTTCGGCGCGGTCGCGATCCCGTAACCGATCCACCGGACCGGGGCAACGGGTCCTGTACCGGCCGGGCGGTCGTGTACTGTCGCCACGATCGCCCGGAACGCACGTGGTCCGGGCACGCTCCCCGGAGGAACCCACCCGTGACATCTCGTACCCGACGCGTCGTCCTCAGCGGCTTCGCGCTCCTCGGCACCGCCGCCGTCCTCGCCGGTTGTGCCTCGGCGCCGTCCGACACGACGACCGCCAAGAAGACCGACTTCCGCCCCTGCATGGTCTCCGACGCCGGTGGCTTCGACGACAAGTCGTTCAACCAGCTCGGCTACGAGGGCATGAAGGACGCCGCCAAGGAACTCGGTGCCACCTACAAGGAGGCCGAGTCGAAGGACGCCACCGTCTACGACTCGAACATCGAGCAGCTCATCGGCCAGAACTGCAACCTCGTCGTGACCGTCGGCTTCAACCTCGCTGACGCCACGAAGAAGCAGGCCGCCGCGAACCCCGACACCGACTTCGCCATCATCGACGACAGCTCGATCGACGCGGAGAACGTCAAGCCGATCACGTTCGACACCTCGCAGGCCGCGTTCCTCGCCGGCTACGCAGCGGCGTCGTACTCGAAGACCGGCGTCGTCGGCACCTTCGGCGGCATGCAGATCCCGACCGTCACCATCTTCATGGACGGCTTCGCGGACGGCGTGAAGTACTACAACGAGCAGAAGGACAAGGACGTCAAGGTCGTCGGCTGGAACGTCGACTCCGGCAAGGGCTCCTTCACCGGTGGCTTCGAGGCCGGCACGCAGGCCAAGTCGGTCGCGCAGACGCTCCTCGACCAGGACGCCGACGTGATCCTGCCCGTCGGTGGCCCGATCTACCAGTCGGCTGCCGAAGCCATCAAGGACGCCGACAACGGCTCCGTCCTGATCGGTGCGGACAGCGACCTCTACGAGGCCGACCCGCGCTACAAGGACATCGCCTTCACCTCGGTCGAGAAGGGCATGCGCCCGGCCGTGAAGGACGTCGTCGAGCAGGCGGCGGACGACAAGTTCTCGAAGACCCCGTACGTGGGGACGCTCAAGAACGAGGGCGTCGGCATCGCGCCGTTCCACGACTTCGAGTCGAAGGTCGACAAGAGCCTGCAGGGCGAGCTCGACGACGTGAAGGCCGGCATCATCGACGGCTCGATCAAGGTCAAGACCCAGTCCTGACCCGACGGACGCGGGCGAGGGGCTTCCCTCGCCCGCGTTCTCGTGCGCCCGAGTGGTGCACGCGAGACCGTGCGCCCGCGTGGCGCACTCGAGACAGAAATAGACTCCCGAACATGAAGCTCGAACTCCGCGGCATCACCAAGCGGTTCGGCGCCCTGGTCGCCAACGACCACATCTCGCTCACCGTCGAGCCGGGTGAGGTCCACTGCCTCCTGGGTGAGAACGGCGCCGGCAAGTCCACCCTGATGAACGTGCTCTACGGCCTGTACGACGCCGACGAGGGCGAGATCCTGCTCGACGACGTGGTCCAGGACTTCGACGGCCCGGGCGACGCCATGCGCGCCGGCATCGGCATGGTGCACCAGCACTTCATGCTCGTGCCCGTGTTCACCGTCGCCGAGAACGTCATGCTCGGGCAGGAGCAGACCACCTTCGGCGGCCGGCTCGACCTGGCCGGTGCCCGCAAGCGGGTCAAGGAGATCTCGGACCGGTTCGGGTTCGACGTCGACCCCGACGCCAAGATCGAGGACCTGCCCGTCGGCGTGCAGCAGCGCGTCGAGATCATCAAGGCACTGTCCCGCGACGCCTCCGTGCTGGTGTTCGACGAGCCGACGGCCGTGCTCACCCCGCAGGAGACCGACGAGCTGATGGGCATCATGCGCCAGCTCCGCGAGGCCGGTACCGCGATCGTCTTCATCACCCACAAGCTCCGCGAGGTCCGCGAGGTCGCCGACCGCATCACGGTGATCCGGCTCGGCAAGGTCGTCGGTGAGGCATCGCCCACCGCGACGAACAACGAGCTCGCTGCCCTGATGGTCGGCCGCGCCGTCTCGCTCGTCGTCGACAAGACGCCGTCGACCGGTGGCGAGGACGCCCTCGTCGTCGAGGGCCTCACCGTCACCGACCCGTCGGGCATCGTGCTCGTCGACGACGTGTCGTTCTCGGTCCGTCGTGGCGAGGTGTTGGCGATCGCCGGGGTGCAGGGCAACGGCCAGACCGAGCTCACCGAGGCGATCCTCGGCCTCGAGCCCGTCCACGCCGGCCGCATCACGCTGGACGGCAAGGAACTCACCGGCCGCAGCGTCAAGCAGGTGCTCGACGCCGGCGTCGGCTTCGTCCCCGAGGACCGCAAGGAGGACGGCCTGGTCGGCGAGTTCACCATCGCGGAGAACCTCATGCTCGACCGGTCCGACCACGACGCGTTCGTCCGCGCCGGCACCATCCGCGCCGCCGAGCGCGACGCCTTCGCCGACGAGAAGATCGCCGAGTTCGACATCCGCACGCCGGGCCGCGCGACCGCTGCCGGCCGGCTGTCCGGTGGCAACCAGCAGAAGATCGTCCTCGCCCGCGAGCTCAGCCGCGAGCTCCGGCTCTTCGTCGCCGCGCAGCCCACGCGCGGCATCGACGTCGGGTCGATCGAGTTCGTGCACAAGCGCATCGTCGCCACCCGCGACACCGGTGTGCCCGTCATCGTCGTCTCCACCGAGCTCGACGAGGTCGTGGCACTGGCCGACCGCATCGCCGTCATGTACCGCGGCGGCATCGTCGGGATCGTGCCGGCGACCACCCCGCGAGACGTCCTCGGCCTCATGATGGCCGGCGAGATCCCAGAAGGAACGGAGCTGGCCGCATGACCGGTTCGGCCGGCGAGATCCAAGCCACATCCACGACCGGAACGGAGCTGGCAGCGTGACCGCGCAGGACCCAGACAACACGCAGCCCACCCCCGGCACCGAGGCCGATGCCCCGCTCACCGACGACCGCCTGCAGGAGGCGCCGGAGACCCCGCACCTGATGACGGACTCGGTCGACGACACCGAACGCCGCAACGGTGCCCCCGGCACCGACCGCTGGCACGCCGCCCTGCAGAGCATCCTGAACGGGTCCGTGCTCGTCACGGTCCTCGCCGTCGTGCTCGCGCTGGTGGCCTGCGGCATCCTCATCGCGCTGACGGACGAGAACGTCCGCGCCACCGCGGGCTACTTCTTCGCCCGCCCGGCCGACATGCTCCAGGCCATCGGCACCGCGGTCGGCGGCGCCTACGCCTCGCTGTTCCAGGGGTCGGTGTTCAACTTCGGCGCCGACAGCTTCCAGCAGGCCATCGGGCCGCTCACCCGCTCGATCGACTACGCGGTGCCGCTCGTCGTCGCCGGGCTCGGGATCGCGCTGTCGTTCCGCGCCGGGCTGTTCAACATCGGCGGCCAGGGTCAGATCCTGATGGGTGCCGCGGCGGCCGGGTGGGTCGGCTTCTCGTTCGACATGCCCGCCGCGATCCACATCCCCCTCACCATCGTCGCCGGCATCGTCGGCGGTGCGGTCTGGGGCGGGATCGTCGGTGTCCTCAAGGCCCGCACGGGCGCGAACGAGGTGGTCGTCACGATCATGCTCAACTACGTCGCGCTCTACCTGGTCAGCTACCTGCTCCGCACCCCGGGCCTGCTGCAGGCCCCGGGCAGCAGCAACCCGATCTCGCCCGCCACGAAGGACAGCGCCCTGCTGCCGCAGCTCTTCGGTGTGCGGTACGGGGTGGACGCCGGGTTCATCGTCGCGATCCTCGCGGTCGTCGTGGTCTGGTGGCTCGTCAACAAGTCCTCGCTCGGCTTCCGGTTCCGCACCATCGGTGAGAACCCCCGTGCCGCCCGCGTCGCCGGCATGAGCGTTCCGGCGCTGACGATCTGGGTGATGGTCATCTCCGGTGCCCTGGTCGGCATCGCCGGTGCCTACCAGGTGCAGGGCGCCGTCACGACGGGCTTCACCTCGGGCATCGACGCCGGCATCGGCTTCGACGCGATCACCGTCGCGCTGCTCGGCCGCTCGAAGCCGTGGGGCGTGTTCTGGGCCGCGATCCTGTTCGGCGTGCTGAAGAACGGTGGCTACGCGATGCAGGCCGCCAACGGCATCCCGATCGACATCGTCGGCGTCATCCAGGCCCTCATCGTCCTGTTCATCGCGGCGCCGCCGCTCGTCCGCGCGATCTTCCGGATCCCGCAGCCGGGAGCCCGCCAGCGCACGAAGACGAGCAAGAACAGCAAGAAGGCGGTCGCCGCGTGAGCACCCTCAGCACCACCGCGGCGCCCGCGTCGCCCCTGTCCGACCGTCCGGTCGAGACGACCCGCAGCTGGAAGCTCCCGATCGGGTACGGCGTGTTCACGCTGCTCGCGGTCGTGTTCTTCGTCCTGCTCAGCCGCACCGGCACGACGACCTTCCGGCTCGCGAACGCCGGCGACTTCATCGCCCTGCCGAACGTGCCGCTGTCCGCGGCACCGACCGGCTACGTGGTCGTCGTGCTCCTGGCGATCGCCACGGTCTACGCCGTCGTCGAGGTCCGCGCGTACCGGCACGTCCCGCTCTGGGTCACGTCGGTCTTCGCGATCGTCTTCGTCGTCGGGTTCCTGACGTGGGCAGCTGCCGGCGCCACGATCCCGTTGCCGGGCCTGCTGGTCGGTGCGCTCGGACTGAGTGTCCCGCTCGTGTTCGGTGCCCTCGGCGGCGTCATCTCCGAACGGGTCGGCGTGGTCAACATCGCCATCGAGGGCCAGTTCCTCGCCGGTGCGTTCACCTCGGCGCTCATCGCGTCGATCACCGGCTCCGCGTGGGTCGGACTCGTCGGTGCGCTCGTCGCCGGTGTGCTCGTGTCGTTCATCCTCGCCGCGTTCAGCATCAAGTACCTCGTCGACCAGGTGATCGTCGGCGTCGTCATCAACGCCCTCATCTCCGGCCTGACCGGCTTCCTGTACTCGCAGGTGCTGTCGCCGAACGAGACCACGCTGAACATCGGCATCCGGTTCCCGAAGTTCGAGATCCCGCTGCTCCACCAGATCCCGGTCATCGGCCCGGTGTTCTTCGAGCAGAGCGTCATCGTCTACCTGGCCTACGTCGCCGTCGCGGTCGTCACCTTCGGCCTGTTCAAGACCCGCTGGGGCCTGCGCCTCCGCGCGGTCGGGGAGCACCCGCAGGCGGCCGACACGGTGGGCATCAACGTCACGAGCACCCGGTTCTGGAACGTGTCGCTCGCCGGCGCGATCGCGGGCCTCGGTGGCGCGTACTTCACGCTCGACGCGGTCGGACCGTTCACGAAGGACATGACCGCGGGCGCCGGCTACATCGCCCTGGCCGCCGTCATCTTCGGTCGCTGGGACCCGATCAAGGCCACGCTCGCCGCCCTGCTGTTCGGCTTCGCGTCGAACCTGCAGAACACGCTCGGGGCGATCGACTCGCCCGTGCCGAGCGAGTTCCTGCTCATGCTGCCGTACGTGGTGACGATCTTCGCCGTGGCCGGCCTGGTCGGCCAGTCACGCGGCCCCGCCGCGTCCGGCAAGCCCTACATCAAGAGCTGACGGCCTGGAGGCACGGCACATGACCGACACGCACGAACCAGGTGACCAGGCGGTCACCGCCACCGCCCCTGCGGACGCAGCCACGGGCCTCCCGGTCGACGACGTGGACTGGACCGCCCTGCGGACGGCAGCGACCGCCGCGATGCGGCGCGCCTACGCGCCGTACTCGTCGTTCCCGGTGGGCGCCGCGGCGCTCACCGACGACGGTCGGATCGTCTCCGGCTGCAACATCGAGAACGCGAGCTACGGGGTGACGCTCTGCGCCGAGTGCTCGCTCGTGTCGCAGCTGCACATGACCGGCGGCGGCAAGCTCGTCGCGTTCACGTGCGTCGACGGCGACGGCGCCACCCTGATGCCGTGCGGCCGCTGCCGCCAGCTGCTGTTCGAGCACTCGACCGAGGGCATGCTCCTCGAGACGGTCTCGGGCATCCGCACCATCGACGAGGTCCTGCCCGATGCGTTCGGGCCGCGCACCCTCGCCACCTACCAGCAGGAGCACTGATCCACATGGCCGTCGAGCCGTTCGACACCGTCGACCTCATCCGCACGAAGCGATCCGGTGGCGCTCTGAGCACCGCCGAAGTCGACTGGCTCGTGGACGCCTACACGCGCGGCTACGTCGAGGACCCGCAGATGGCCGCGATGGCGATGGCGATCTTCCTGAACGGGATGGAGCGGCGCGAGGTCAAGGACCTCACGCTCGCGATGATCGCGTCGGGGGAACGGATGTCGTTCGGGTCGCTCGGCAAGACGACCGTCGACAAGCACTCCACGGGCGGGGTCGGCGACAAGATCACGCTGCCGCTCGCACCGCTGGTGGCGTCGTTCGGTGTCGCGGTGCCGCAGCTGTCCGGTCGTGGCCTCGGGCACACCGGCGGGACGCTCGACAAGCTCGAGTCGATCCCCGGGTGGCAGGCCGCGCTGTCGAACGACCGGATGATGGAGATCCTGTCCGACGTCGGCGCGGTCATCTGCGCCGCTGGCTCGGGCCTGGCACCCGCCGACAAGAAGCTCTACGCGCTCCGCGACACCACCGGCACCGTCGAGTGCATCCCGCTCATCGCGTCGAGCATCATGTCGAAGAAGATCGCCGAGGGCACCGGTGCGCTCGTGCTCGACGTGAAGTTCGGGTCCGGGGCGTTCATGCCCACGTACGAGGCATCCCGTGAGCTCGCGCAGACGATGGTGGACCTCGGCAACGACGCCGGGGTGAAGACCTCGGCGCTGCTGACCGACATGGAGGTCCCGCTCGGACTGACCATCGGCAACGCGCTCGAGGTGCGGGAGTCGGTCGAGGTCCTGGAGGGCGGCGGTCCGGCCGACGTCGTGGAACTGACGGTCGCGCTCGCGACCGAGATGCTCACGCTCGCCGGACTGCCGGACGCCGACCCGGCCGCAGCGCTGGCCGACGGCCGGGCGATGGACACCTGGCGCCGGATGATCCAGGCGCAGGGCGGGGACCACTCCGCCGCGTTGCCGGTCGCCCGGGAGCAGCACGTCGTGACCGCGCCGTCGTCCGGTGTGCTCGCGCAGCAGGACGCCCTGCCGTTCGGTGTCTCGGCCTGGCGCCTCGGTGCCGGCCGCGCCCGAGCACAGGACCCGGTGCAGGCGGGTGCGGGCATCGAGCTGCACGTCAAGCCCGGTGACACCGTGACCGAGGGACAGCCGCTCTGGACGCTGCACACCGACGACGCGTCACGGATCCCGCGGGCGCTCGAGTCGCTCGAGGGTGCGTGGTCGATCGGCTCGTCCGACGCTGCGGCCGCTGCCCGCGGGCCGATCGTGCGGGAGCGCATCGGGTCCTGAACCCGGCCACCTGACGGACCGTCAGGCCTCCTGCACTGCTGTGGGGAGCCTCCAGTCCGTTCCGGTGTGTGTTGTGCACAGGTGCCTGCGCGCGGTCGGTGACCACCGATAGCCTGGTCGCATGAGCGCCGATGCCCCGACCTACCGCCTGCCCGACGCCGGAGCGGTCATCAACGACCTGCCGAAGGTCTCGTTGCACGACCACCTCGACGGCGGTCTGCGCCCCGCGACGATCGTCGAGCTGGCTGGTGCTTCGGGTGTGGCGCTGCCGACCACCGACCCCGAGGCACTCGGCCAGTGGTTCGCGGACCAGTCCAACTCCGGCTCGCTCGTCGAGTACCTCAAGACGTTCGACGTCACCACGTCGGTGATGCAGACCGCGCCGCAGCTGACGCGCGTCGCCCGCGAGTTCGTCGAGGACCTGGTCGCCGACGGCGTCGTCTACGGCGAGGTCCGGTGGGCCCCGGAACAGCACCTGCAGGGCGGGCTGACGCTCGACGAGACGGTCGAGGCCGTGCAGGCCGGCATCGAGGAAGCGGTCGACGCCGCCGGCGGGCGCATCCGTGTCGGCCAGCTCGTCACCGCGATGCGGCACGCCGACCGCTCGCTCGAGATCGCCGAGCTCGCCGTGCGGCACCGCGACGCCGGTGTCGTCGGCTTCGACATCGCCGGTGCCGAGGCCGGGTTCCCCGCCTCGAACCACCGCGCCGCGTTCGACCACCTCGCGTCCGAGCTCTTCCCCGTCACCGTGCACGCGGGCGAGGCCGACGGGCTCGCCTCCATCCGGTCCGCGCTCGTCGACGGCCGCGCGCTGCGGCTCGGGCACGGCGTCCGGATCTTCGAGGACGTCACGCTCTCCGACGCCGGTGACGGCTCGACGCTGGCCTCCCTCGGCGAGGTCGCGTCGTGGGTCCGCGACCGCGAGATCCCGCTCGAGGTGTCGCCGTCCTCCAACCTGCAGACGGGTGCGATCGCCGCCTGGGGCGACGACCTCGCCGACCATCCCTTCGACGTGCTCTACCAGCTCGGGTTCCGGGTCACGGTGAACACCGACAACCGCCTGATGAGCGGGACGTCGCTGTCGAAGGAGCTGGCACTGCTCGCGGGCACGTTCGGCTACGACCTCGACGACCTGGCAGCGTTCCAGATCAACGCCGCACTGGGCTCGTTCCTGCCGCTCGAGGACCGCGAGGAGATCATCGCCACCATCACCTCCGGGTACTCGGAGGCCTGACGCATGGGACTGCCGCCGCTGCCGGACGCCGCCGTGCTCCTCGGGGCCGCCGCGCCCACCTGGCGTGACGCGATGCGCCTGGCCGGTGGCGCGCTCGTCGCGTCCGGAGCCACGACCGACGAGTACACCGACGCCATGGTCGGCATGGTCGAGGAACACGGGCCGTACATCGTGATCTCCCCGGGACTGGCGTTCGCCCACGCCCGGCCGGGTGGCGCGGTCCTGCGCGACGGGCTCGCCGTCGTGACCCTGGCGTCGCCGGTGGCGTTCGGCCACCCGCACAACGACCCCGTCCGCGTGGTCCTCGGGCTCGCGGTCGCCGGGGTGGGGACGCACCTCGAGTCCATCGGCGAGATCGCGAACCTGTTCAACGACGAGACCGTCACGGGGCGGATCGCCGACGCGACGACGGCGGACGAGGTCCGCACGATCATGGGGGTGTCCGCGTGAAGATCGTGACCATCTGCGGTGCCGGCATCGGGTCGAGCGGCATCCTCAAGGTGAACGCCGAGAAGGCGCTGTCCGCACTCGGCCTGCAGGCATCGGTCGTCGCGGCCGACGTGGCCTCGGTGCGGGACGTGTCCGACGACGCCAACGTGATCCTCACCAGTCAGGAGTTCGTCGAGGCGATCGGTGACACCTACGCCGAGGTCATCGTCATCCGGAACCACTTCGACCAGGGCGAGATCACGGCGGCGGTGGACCGGGCGCTCGGCGAGCACTGATGTGGGTGCGGCGGCGGCCGATGCGGCGGCGCTGCGGCGGCGCTGCGGCGGGCGCTGCGGCGGGCGTCGGCCCTTTAGAGTTGGGGCATGAGCACCGAGAACCCGCTGAACGACCCCGCTGCCGACCCGTTCGAGGTCGCGCGCGACGCCGCTGCCGTCATCGCCGCGAAGTCCGGCATCGAGCGGCACGACATCGCCCTGACCCTCGGCTCGGGCTGGGGCAAGGCCGCCGACATCATCGGTGAGACCGTGTCCGAGATCCCGGCGGACCAGGTCCCCGGCTTCAGCGCCTCGGCCGTGCCCGGACACTCCGGCACGATCCGGTCGATTCGCCTCGCGGACGGCCGCCACGCGCTGGTCATCGGGGCCCGCACGCACTACTACGAGGGCCACGGCGTCCGCCGGGTCGTGCACAGCGTCCGCACCGCTGCGGCGACGGGTGCTTCGATCATGGTGCTGACGAACGGTGCCGGTGGCATCAAGGAGCACTGGACGCCCGGCACCCCAGTGCTCATCAGCGACCACATCAACCTGACCGCCGACAGCCCGCTCGAGGGTGCGACGTTCATCGACCTGACCGACCTGTACTCGGCCCGTCTGCGTGACGTGGCGCGGTCGGTCGACCCGTCCCTGGACGAGGGCGTCTACACGCAGTTCCGCGGCCCGCACTACGAGACCCCGGCCGAGGTGCAGATGGCGAAGACCATCGGAGGGCACATCGTCGGGATGTCCACCGCACTCGAGGCCATCGCCGCCCGTCAGGCGGGCATGGAGGTCCTCGGGTTCTCGCTCATCACGAACCTGGCGGCGGGCATCCAGAAGACGCCGCTGTCGCACACCGAGGTGCTCGAGGCCGGCAAGCAGGCCGAACCGGTGATCGCGGACCTCCTCGCCCGTGTGGTGACCGCGCTCGGACAGCCGGCCTCGTGAAGATCGACCTCGACCACGTGCTCGGGACCGCGCGGTCCTGGCTCGCGCAGGACCCCGATCCGGAGACCCGCGACGAGCTCGCGGCCGCGATCGACGCCGCCGCCGACGGTTCCGGTCCGGCCGTGCAGGCCCTCGCCGCACGGTTCGGGGGACGGCTGCAGTTCGGCACCGCCGGACTCCGCGCAGAGCTCGGCTCCGGGCCCCTCCGCATGAACCGGGTCGTCGTGACCCAGGCGGCCGCAGGGCTCGCACGCTTCCTGATCGACACCGGCCGGTCGCGCAGTGTCGTCATCGGCTACGACGGCCGCGTGAACTCCGACGTCTTCGCGCGCGACTCGGCCGAGGTGATGCGCGGTCTCGGGCTCGAGGTCACGCTGCTGCCGGGTGCCCTCCCCACACCGGTGCTCGCGTTCGCCGTCCGGCACCTCGACGTCGGCGCCGGGGTGATGGTCACCGCGAGCCACAACCCGCCCCGCGACAACGGGTACAAGGTCTACCTCGGTCAGGACGACGACGGGTCGCAGATCGTGCCGCCCGTCGACGGCGAGATCGCGGACGCCATCGATGCCGTCGCCGCAGGGTCGATCACGGACCTGCCCCGGGGCACCGACTACACCGTCGCCTCGTCCGAGCTGCTCGACGCCTACGTGGCCGCCACGGCGGAGACCGTCGCCCCGCCGGCACTCGGACCCGAAGCGCAGCCGAAGGTCGTCTACACGGCGATGCACGGTGTCGGGTGGGAGACCGCGCGTGCGGTGTTCGCCGCCGCCGGGTTCGCGGAGCCGGCCGTCGTGCCGGAGCAGATCGAGCCGGACGGGGCGTTCCCGACCGTGTCGTTCCCGAACCCCGAGGAACCCGGGGCGATGGACCTGGCGACAGCGCGCGGTGTCGCCGTCGGCGCCGACCTCGTCATCGCGAACGATCCCGACGCCGACCGGCTCGCGCTCGCGATCCCGGACGGGTCCGGTTCCTTCCGGAGGCTCTCGGGCAACGAGGTCGGCTGGTTGCTCGGATGGCGGGCTGCCGCTCGGGCGTCCGAGGCGGGGACGACCGGCACACTCGCTGCGTCGATCGTCTCGTCGCCGGCGCTGGCCCGTGTCGCCGCCCGCCACGGCCTGGAGTACCGGGACACCCTGACCGGCTTCAAGTGGGTCTCGCGGGTCCCCGGGCTGCTCTTCGGGTACGAGGAAGCGCTCGGCTACCTGGTGGACCCCGAGGTCGTGCGCGACAAGGACGGCATCTCCGCGGCGCTGTCGCTGCTGTCGTTGGCGTCGGACCTCGCCGCTGCCGGATCGTCGATCTCCGGGCAGCTCGACGCCTTCGCCGCCGAGTTCGGGGCGTTCGCGTCAGGGCAGGTCGCGACCCGCGTGGACGACCTGTCGCGCATCGGGGAGATCATGGCGTCGCTCCGATCCACGCCGCCGACGTCGCTCGGCGGGCTGGAGGTCCTCACCGTGACGGACTACGTCGACGGGGTCGAGGGCTTCCCGCCGTCGGACATCCTGCGCTACGACCTGACCGGCGACGCACGGGTGATCGTCCGGCCGAGCGGGACCGAACCCAAGGTCAAGGTCTACATCGACACGGTCGCGGAGACCCCCGCCGACGCGCAGCGGCTCGTCGACGCCCTGGCGAGCTCGGTCCGCCCCCTGGTGTCGTAGGGCGCCGCTCCGCCCGAACCAGGTTCCGGACACAGCACCGCGCATCTTCGCGGTGCTGTGTCCGTTCCGCAGTGTCGCGTAAGCCCGGTACCGCTCCACAACGGCAACGGGTCGGCTGGTTCTCCACAGCGACCGAGTGATCGAGCCGTGAGCGGCCGCCGGGACGCCACGCTGTCCCGATGGAACGCCTCACGCTCATGACGACTCCGGTGGACAGCGCAACGGCTCGCAGCATGCGGCGCAGAACGGAGCGGGGCGAGTTCCTCCGCATCGGCCACGGCGTGTCGACGCCCGCCCAGGCGTTCCGGGATGCGTCGGAAGCGACTCGTCACCGTGCCCGGATCGACGCCGTCCTCGCTGCCTCCCGTCCGGGGCTGATCGTGTCGCACGCGTCGGCCGTCGTCATGCACGGGCTGCCCTGGTTCGGGCCACTCCCGGATCGCGTGGCCCTCACCGACCCCACGCGCGACCGCGCGCAGCGCCTGCGGTTCAGCGACAAGGTGCCGGCGCGTGGTCGAGACGTGGCAACCGTGCTCATCGACGGGGTCGAGACGACGGACCTGGTGACCACGGCCATCGACGTTGCGCTCCGATATGACCGGGGCCATGCCCTGGTCGTCCTCGACGAGGTGCTCCGACGAGGGGCCGATCGTCACGACCTGCTGGCCGGACTCGAATCGCGACCGACACGCCGCGGCGCCCAGCGGGTCCGAGCGCTCCTCGAGCTCGCGGATGGTCGGATCGAGTCCGTCGGAGAGAGCCTCGCGCTGTTGGTGATGCACGATCTCGGGTTGCCACGGCCGGAGCTGCAACACGAATTCTCCGTCGACGGCCGATGCATCGCGCGGGTCGACTTCTGGTTCCCGGAGCAGGGGGTGGTCGTGGAGTTCGACGGACTCGTCAAGTACCGGGCCGGCGAGGTTCGCGGCGCGCGGACGGCAGAAGAAGTGGTGATCGCGGAGAAGTTCCGAGAGGACGCGGTACGTGCAGTCCCGGGGGTCCGCGGTCTCGCGAGGCTGATCTGGCGGGAAGTCCTTCCGGGAGGAGACGCTCCGTCCACGCTCCGGAGGTCCGGACTCCCGGTCCCACTGGCGAGCCGCACGACACCGACGTGGTGACGCACCGTGGAACGGACACAGCACCGTTTAGATGCAAGGTGCTGTGTCCGGAACCTGGTTCCGGGGGAGAGGTAGAACCCGGGCTACGCCAGCTCGAGCAGCACGTGGCCGGACGAGACCGTCTGGCCGACGGGGGCGTTCAGGCTCGTGACGACGCCGTCCTTGTGGGCCTGCACGGGCTGCTCCATCTTCATGGCCTCGAGCACGACGAGCAGGTCGCCCTTCACCACGG
This sequence comes from Curtobacterium sp. PvP017, assembly GCF_054060195.1. NCBI lineage: Bacteria > Bacillati > Actinomycetota > Actinomycetes > Micrococcales > Microbacteriaceae > Curtobacterium > Curtobacterium sp. PvP017. The sequence continues at coordinate 333,765 of NZ_JBSSCY010000001.1, read as the reverse complement.
TGTCGCCCTCGGCGACCGCGAGCTTCACGACGGTGGCCTGCATCGGCGACGCGACGGACCCGCCGGACTTCGCGATGCCGCCCTTGACCGCCGACGAACGACGCTTCGGGGGAGCGGTGGGACCGGCCGGACGACGACCGGCAGCACCGACGGCGCCACCGCCGACGATCGACGGCATGGTGACCTCGATGCGCTTGCCCTGCACCTCGACCACGACGGAGTCGCGCGACGCCGGTGCCGGGAGCTCTTCGGGAGAGCCGCTCCACGCCGGGATCTCGTTCATGAAGTCGGTCTCGATCCACTGCGTGTACACGGAGAACGGCTCGTCGTCGGCGGTCGCGAACGCCGGGTCCGACACGACCGCGCGGTGGAAGGGGAGCACGGTCGGCAGGCCGGTCACCTCGAACTCGGCGAGTGCTCGCCGGGAACGCTCGAGCGCCTCGGCACGGGTGGCACCGGTGACGATGAGCTTCGCGAGCATCGAGTCGAACGAACCGGAGACGACGTCGCCGGACACGACGCCCGAATCGACACGCACACCGGGGCCGGACGGCGCGTTGAACGCGTGCACGGGGCCTGGCGCGGGGAAGAAGTTGCGGCCCGGGTCCTCGCCGTTGATGCGGAACTCGAACGAGTGGCCGCGCGCGACGGGGTCGGAGTAGTCGAGCACGCCGCCCTCGGCGATGCGGAACTGCTCACGCACGAGGTCGATGCCGGTGACCTCTTCGGAGACGCAGTGTTCGACCTGCAGACGGGTGTTGACCTCGAGGAACGACACGGTGCCGTCGGCCCCGATGAGGAACTCGCAGGTGCCGGCGCCGACGTAGCCGACCTCGCGCAGGATCGCCTTCGACGATTCGTACAGCCGTTCTTCCTGCGCGGACGTCAGGTACGGCGCGGGTGCTTCCTCGACGAGCTTCTGGTGGCGACGCTGCAGCGAGCAGTCGCGGGTGGAGACGACGACGACGTTGCCGTGCTCGTCGGCGAGGCACTGGGTCTCGACGTGGCGCGGCTTGTCGAGGTACTTCTCGACGAAGCACTCGCCCCGACCGAACGCCGCGATGGCTTCACGCGTCGCCGACTCGAACTGCGAGGCGACCTCCTCGCGCGTCCGTGCGACCTTCAGGCCGCGGCCACCGCCACCGAAGGCCGCCTTGATGGCGACCGGCAGGCCGACCTCGTCCGCGAACGCGATGACCTCGGAGGCGTCCTTGACGGGCTCGATGGTGCCGGGGGCGAGCGGCGCCCCGACCTTCTCGGCGACGTGGCGCGCGGAGACCTTGTCGCCGAGGCGCTCGATCGACTCCGGCGACGGGCCGATCCAGGTCAGCCCGGCGTCGATGACGGCGCGGGCGAAGTCGGCGTTCTCGGCCAGGAACCCGTAGCCCGGGTGCACGGCGTCCGCGCCGGAGCGGCGGGCCACCGAGATGATCTTGTCGATGACGAGGTAGGTGTCGGCGCTCGTGGTGCCGTTCAGCGCGTAGGCCTCGTCGGCGAGGCGTGCGTGGAGGGCGTCACGGTCCTGGTCGGCGTAGACCGCGACCGATGCCTTGCCTGCGTCGCGGGCCGCGCGGATGATGCGGACGGCGATCTCGCCGCGGTTCGCGATGAGGACCTTGCTGATACGGGGCATGAGACATCAGCGTATTCGTGCGACGGGGGGACGAATTGACTGGCACCCACAAAGAACCACCCCGAAGAGGTGCGGATGTCTACAGTGACCAGAGGTCGTGCCAGGCGATCCCGAAGCCCCGGAGCAGCATCGAGCGCAGCACCGGCAGGGACATCCCGATCACCGCGGACGGCGCCCCGTCGATCCGCGTGATGTACGCCGCCGCCCGCCCGTCGATGGTGAACGCCCCCGCGACCTCGAGCGGCTCGCCCGTCGCCACGTACGCGTCGATCTCGTCGGCGGACACGTCGTCGGCGAACGTCAGCACCGCGCTGTCCACGGCGACCACGCGGTCCCCGCCGGCGGCCAGGGCCGACCCGCCGGGCGCGACGTCCCCCAGCTCCGGCACGCCGGCAGGAGACGTCACCAGGCTGCGGACGGGAGGCACGGGGCGGGCCGCATCCGGGCCTCCCGTCCGCCCCGTTGCCGGGTCCAGGTCGCGGCGCCGGTCGACGACGCAGTGCCCACTCCACAACGTCCCGCCGCCGGCGGCGAGCATCTGCCGCCAGCGCTCCCGGGCCACGGCCGGGTCGTGCGGCTTGCCGTACAGGCGCCCGTCGACCTCGAAGGCGGAGTCGCCGCCGAACACGAAGCCGTCGACCGGCGAGCCGGCGACGTCGGCGTCCGCGACGGCCGACGCCTTGGCGACGGCGAGCAGCGACACGAGTTCCGGACCGGTCAGGTCGCGGCCGAGCCCGGCGGCCGCTGCCGCTGCTGCGGCGTCCTCGTCGACCCCGGGGGACACGAGCACGGGTTCGATCCCGGACTGGGCGAGGAGTGCTCGGCGGGCGGGGGATGTACTCGCGAGGTACAGACGCATGGGACCATCTCACCATGGGTGAATCCGTCGGAACGCTGCTCGAACTCGACGTCACCGGGATCGCCCACGGCGGCATCTCGGTGGCACGGCACGAAGGCCGGGTGGTCTTCGTCTCGGACGCGATCCCCGGGGAGCGCGTCGTCGCCCGGGTGACCGAGGACCGGAAGAAGTCGTTCTGGCGCGCCGACACGGTCAGCGTCGTCACGCCGAGCGAGCACCGCGTCGACCACGTCTGGGCCGAAGCCGCACTCGACCGCGACCCCGAGACGCGCCCGGGCGGTGCCGAGTTCGGCCACATCGCCCTCGCCCACCAGCGCACGCTGAAGCACGACGTGCTCGTCGACTCGTTCTCGCGGTTCGCGCACACGGACCTGGCGTCGGTGCTCGGCTCGGACGTCGTCGTCGAGGCCGCGCCCGGTGACGACGCGGCGAACGGCCTCGGTTGGCGCACCCGGGTCCGGTTGCACGTCGACGAGCACGGCACCGCCGGTCCGTTCGCGGCCCGTTCGCACTCCGTCATCCCGGTCACCAGCCTGCCGCTCGCGAACGACGCCGTGCAGCAGAGCGCACCGCTCGGTCGTGGGGTGATGCCCGGTTCGTCGGTCATCGACGTGCTCGCGCCGAGCGGCTCCGAGGGCGCCCGGCTCGTCATCGACGAGCAGAAGCCCACCGTGGTGACCGAGGTCGTGGGGGAGCGCACCTTCGAGGTGGACGACAACGGCTTCTGGCAGGTGCACCGTGCCGCAGCGTCGGTGCTCACCGAGGCCGTGCAGGACCTGGTCGACCGCGACCGGCTCGACCCCGAGGGCACCCACCTGGACCTGTACGGCGGCGTCGGCCTGCTGGCCGCCGCACTCGGCGACCTCGTCGGACCGAAGGCGCGCATCACGAGCGTCGAGAGTGCCGCGCGCGCGACCGAGCACGCGCAGGAGAACCTCGCCGAGTGGCTCGGCGCCCGTGCCGAGACCGGGCGGGTCGACCGCTGGCTCGCGAACACGGTGGCGACCGCCGCGCGCGCCGAGAAGGACCGGTTCCGCGCCGGCACGATCGTCCTCGACCCGCCGCGCGCCGGAGCCGGTCGGCAGGTCGTCGAGCAGATCGCGGCCCTGCAGCCGTCGCAGGTCGTGTACGTCGCCTGCGACCCCGTCGCGCTCGCCCGCGACGTCGCCACGTTCGCCGACCTGGGGTACAAGCTCGAGGCGCTGCGGGCGTTCGACCTGTTCCCCCACACCCACCACCTGGAGGCCGTGGCGCGCCTGACGCCCGCGCGCTGACCGGGATCCACGCGGTTTCGTCCGCGTGGCGCGCCTCGTTTCCCCGGACCTGAGTCCAGCCTGGGTATCCTGGGCGCTGATGGCGAACCGGTTTCAGGGGCCGGGGACGCGCATCGGAACGAGAGGCCACAGTGGGAGCAGGAACGACAACCGCAGCCGAGACGACGGGCGCGGCCACCAGGCCGGTCCGGGTCGCGATCGTGGACGACCACGAGTCCGTGCGGCTCGGGATCCAGGCGGCGTGCCAGAACGAGGGCTTCGAGGTGGTGCTCACCGCCGCGAGCGTGCCCGAGTACGTCCAGAACCTCGACGGGCGTGAGGTCGACGTCGTCGTCCTCGACCTGTCCCTCGGTGACGGTTCGACCGTGACCGAGAACGTCAAGGGTGTGCAGGGGACCGGCTCCGCCGTGCTCGTGCACTCCATCGCGGACCGCGTCGCCAACGTCCGCGAAGCACTCGCAGCAGGGGCTGCCGGTGTCATCCCGAAGTCGTCCGCCACGAAGACGGTGATGGCTGCGGTCGCCACCGTCGCCCGCGGGGACGTGCTGAACAACCTCGAGTGGGCGAGCGCCATCGACGCCGACCGGGACTTCGCGAAGGCCCAGCTCGGCCGGCGCGAGCGCGAGATCCTGCATCTGTACGCCTCGGGCCTGCCGCTCAAGCTGGCGGCGCAGCAGCTCGGCATCGGGTACTCCACGGCGCGCGAGTACCTCGACCGCATCCGCGTGAAGTACGTCGAGGTCGGTCGCCCGGCCCCGACGAAGGTCGACCTGCTGCGACGGGCGGTCGAGGACGGCATCCTCCCCGGGCTCGACTCGGGCATCGACCCCGACGGCGACGGTCGCTGAACCCGATGGTGAGCGCGGCTGAGCCGGCGTCGCGCCGGGGGACCGGCAGGCGCTCCGGCCGCGGGTCGGGCGGCGCTGGTGCGGCGTCGAGCCAGGCCGGTGGCGACCCGGTCGGCTTCGGGGACGGTGCGCCCTTCGGCGCCGACCCGTCGCGCAGCGTCCGCGCGTCGATCACGCAGGCATCGGTGGAGCGTGCCTTCGCGATCCTGCTGGCGATGACCGCGGTCGGCCTCGGCGTCGTCGACACCCCGGCGGTCCTCGCTCAGTTGCCGTACCTCGACCCGTTCTGGGGTCCGCTCGTCGCGATCGCACTCGGGGCGTCGTTCGTCCTGGTCGGGGTGTCGGCGTTCGTGCCGCGGATCGCCCAGCTCGCGCAGATCCTGTGCGCGCTCCTCTTCCTGGTCGCGCTGACGACGTGGCCGCTCACGGTGCAGGAGTCGATCCCGTCCACGCAGCAGCCGTGGCCGTGGTGGTTCTGCACCGTCGGCTCGACCGCTGCGGCGATGGGCTTCGCCACGTGGCGGGCCACGATCTACACCGCACTCGTGCCGGCGGTCTACGTGGTCCTCCGGCTCACCCCGGTCGGCGGTGACGCCGGGCTCGTCCGCGCACTGCTCGACGGCGTGTACACGGCGCTGCTCAGCGGTGCGGTGCTCGTCATCGCGGTGGTCCTGCGCCGGGCCGCCTCGTCCGTCGACACGGCGCAGTCCACCGCGGTCCGCCGCTACTCGCTCGCGATCCGTGAGCACGCGGTCGAGGTCGAGCGCGTGCAGGTCGACGCGATCGTGCACGACAGCGTGCTGACGACGCTGCTCTCCGCTGCCCGGGCCGACACGCTCGAGGCGAAGACCCTCGCCGCGCGCATGGCGCGGAACGCCATCGACCACCTCGAGGCCGCGGCGGCCGACGGCCCGGACGACGACACCCCGGTCTCGCTCGCCGACCTCCGCGCTCGCATCGGCGAGGCGATCGGTGCCCTCGCGGCGCCCGTCCGGCTCGTGCCCGCCCCGTCCGGCCCGGTCCGGCTGCCGGCCTCGGTCGCCGACGCACTGGCCTCGGCGGCGCTGCAGGCCGCCGTGAACAGCGTCCAGCACGCCGGTGGGCCCGAGGTCACCCGGTGGGTGCGCGTCGAGCAGCACGACGACGGCGTGCACGTCGAGGTCGGTGACGACGGCCGCGGGTTCGACGTCGCGACGATCCCGTCCGAACGACTCGGGGTGCGGCGTTCGATCATCGAGCGGGTCGCGGCCGTCGACGGCCGCGCCGAGGTGCACACCGCCCCGGGCGAGGGCACGCGCATCGAGCTGACCTGGTCGCCTCCCACGCCGTCCGCGCCCTCGACGACCGGAGCCGCCGCATGAAGGTCTCCCTCCCCGCGAGCATCGCGATCGGCCTGGCGTCGCTGTTCTCCGTGTACCACCTGGTCCTCGCCGTCGCGTCACTGCAGCGCGTGCACGACGTCGGACCCGTCATCGCCTGCATGGTCCTCTACGCGGCGGCCACCGGCGCCGCACTCTTCGTGCCCGGCAAGGTCCTGCCGGTCTGGACGGCGTGCTTCTCGCTCGCCACCGCGGTCGTGATGCCGCTCGTCGCGGCCCCGGTCGTCGACCTGGCGAACGGTCCGGGGACCGCCACGTGGTGGATCGCCGCCGTCGGCACGCTGATGGTCGTCCTGGTCGTCCGCGGCCGTGGCCCGTTCGCGTGGGCCGGGGTGCTCTTCCTGGCGGTCTACACCGTGGCGTGGGCCGGTCTCGACGCACTCGGAGCGCTCGGTGTGCTCGGCAGCGTGGCCTGGGTCGCGATCGCCACGGTGTTCGCCGTGGCGATGAACCGGGCGATCCGGAACACCCGCGAGCTCGTCCGTGCGGAGCAGGAGACCGCCGACTGGCAGGCGGCGCAGGACGCCCACGTCTTCGAGCGGCAGTTCCGCCTGAGCCAGACCACACGGATGGCCCTGCCGATGCTGCAGCGGATCATCGACTCGTGCGGCGACCTGGACGACGCCGACCGGGCCGAGTGCCTGCACCTCGAACAGGCCATCCGTGACGAGATCCGCGGCCGTTCCCTGCTGTCCGAGGACGTCCGCGACGAGGTCATGCGCCTGCGTCGTCGGGGTGCGACGGTGCAGCTGCACGACGACGGCGGCCTCGACGAGCTCGAGGTCGACGACGTGCGCCGCATCCACGCCCGCATCGCCGAGGCCCTCCGACAGGCCCGCGAGGCCGACAACGTCATCGTCCGTACCGTCAGCGAGGGGTCCGACTCCGCGGTGACCGTCGTCGGGCTCAAGCTCGACACGGCGGCGAGCGAGTCCGCCGCCCTCGGAGCCGGCATGGAGGACGACGACGGCGACGAGGACGACTCCGTGGCCCTCTGGCTCGAGATCCCGCGGCACGAGCCCGCCTGAGGCGCGTTGCGCCGACCCACGCGTGGTCGTGCGCGGCGTGGGCGCGGCGTCGTGCGCGGCGGGACGGAAGCGACAAGGTCGACGTCGTACGACATCGAGGGTGTCGCTCGTGCGCGCGCGCACCTGTTGTGTCCGCGTGCGAACGACGTCCTCGACGTCGTACGACGTCGAGGACGTCGTTCCGGGTCCGTGGGACGCGCGCGCGGCGGTGGACGGGACACGTGCCGGCCGGGAGGCCCGTGGCGCCGCCGCCACGGGCCTCCCGGCCGCGCCGTCGCACGCCGGGCTGGCGCCGACGGCTGACGCGACAACACGGACGTCGTACGACGTCGGGAGTGTCGCTCGTGCGCGCGTGCAACTGGTGCAGGCGCCGGGGGACGACACTGTGGACGTCGTACGACGTCGAGGATGTCGTTCCACATCGACGACCGACGACCAGACCGACGCGAACGCCCCCGGAAACGGGGAACGGGCCGGTCGTATCCGACCGGCCCGTTCACGACCCGAGGCTGAGCGACAACCCGAATGTCGCCCTGCCTCGCAGCGGGCGGTGGCGTCGTACCCTAGTCGGCCACCGACCTGCGATGTTCTTCGTTGAAGGACACCGAACACCAGTAACTATGCCAACCCACACCCCTCGTGTCAGTCGTCATTATGGGGGACAAAATCGGCACTTCCGGTCCCCTTGAGCGATTCGTGTCCCCCGTGCGAGGGGATACCGACCGGGAAGTGCAGCCTGCAACGGCAACCGACACGGGGACACCAGGGGTACAGCGAGGTCAGCGGAGGTCAGCGGAGCGAACGGCCCCAGGCACCGGGGCCGTGGTCGAGCGGACGACGCAGACCGCGGGTCGACGCCTGCCACCCGGTGCGCGGCTCGTCGACGACCTCGGCGCGCCCGGCCGCTGCGGCCTCGTCGGCCTGGCGTTGCAGCACGGCGACGACCGCTGCGAGCTCCTCGGGGGTGGGCTCGCCGGAGACCACCCGGACGTCGGCCACCGATGCCGGCTCGTCCGTGGGGACCGGAGCTGCGTGACGGCCCATCAGAGGGGGATGTTCCCGTGCTTCTTGGGCGGCAGCGTGGCGCGCTTGCCACGCAGTGCGCGCAGGGCCTTGATGACCGAGACGCGGGTGGCGTGCGGCTGGATGATCCCGTCGAGCTCACCGCGCTCGGCCGCCAGGTACGGCGACGCGACGTTGTAGGTGTACTCGTTCGCGAGCTTCGTGCGGACCGCTGCGACGTCCTCGCCGGACTCCTCGGCGCGCTTGATCTCGGCGCGGTACAGGATGTTGACGGCGCCCTGTCCGCCCATGACGGCGATCTCGGCGGTCGGCCAGGCCAGGTTGATGTCGGCGCCGAGCTGCTTCGACCCCATCACGATGTACGCGCCGCCGTAGGCCTTGCGCGTGATCACGGTGACGAGCGGGACGGTGGCCTCGGCGTAGGCGTACAGGAGCTTCGCGCCGCGGCGGATGACCCCGGTCCACTCCTGGTCGGTGCCGGGCAGGTAGCCGGGGACGTCGACCAGGGTCAGGATCGGGATGCCGAACGCGTCGCAGAACCGCACGAAGCGGGCCGCCTTCTCGCCGGCGTCGATGTTCAGCGTGCCGGCCATGGCCTGCGGCTGGTTCGCGATGATGCCGACGGTCCGGCCCTCGACGCGGCCGAAGCCGATCAGGATGTTCGGCGCGAACAGCGGCTGGACCTCGAGGAACTCGCCGTCGTCTACGATGTGCTCGATGATCGTGGTGACGTCGTACGGCTGGTTCGTCGAGTCGGGGATGACGAGGTCGAGCTCGTGGTCGGCGTCGGTGGTCTCGAGCTCCGGGGCGACGTCGTAGGCGGGGGCGTCGGACAGGTTGTTGTCCGGCAGGAACCCGATGAGCGAGCGCGCGTAGTCGAGCGCGTCGGTCTCGTCCTCGGCCAGGTAGTGGGCGACGCCGGAGACCGCGTTGTGGGTCTGCGCGCCACCGAGCTCCTCGAAGCCGACGTCCTCGCCCGTGACGGTCTTGATGACGTCGGGGCCGGTGACGAACATGTGGCTGGTCTTGTCGACCATGATGACGAAGTCGGTGAGCGCGGGGGAGTACACCGCACCGCCGGCTGCCGGGCCCATCACGATGGACAGCTGCGGGATGACACCAGACGCCTGGGTGTTGAGGCGGAAGATCTCGCCGTACTTGCCGAGCGCGACCACGCCCTCCTGGATCCGGGCGCCGCCGGAGTCGAGGATGCCGATGATCGGCACGCCGGTCTTCAGCGCGTGCTGCATGACCTTGATGATCTTCTCGCCGGCGACCTCGCCGAGCGACCCGCCGAAGACGGTGAAGTCCTGGGCGTACACGGCGACGTTGCGGCCGTGGATCGTGCCGACGCCGGTGACGACCGCGTCGCCGTAGGGGCGCTTGGCGTCCATGCCGAACGAGGTGGTGCGGTGGCGGACGAACTCGTCGAACTCCACGAAGGAGTTCTCGTCGAGCAGCTGCTCGATGCGTTCGCGCGCGGTGCCCTTGCCCTTGGCGTGCTGCTTGGCGATCGCGGACTCGCCCGCGGCGGTCACGGCCTCGTGGTACCGCTCACGGAGGTCGGCCAGCCGGCCGGCCGTCGTCGAGAGATCGGGGGTGTCTCCTGAAGTCACCCGCTCACCCTACCGGCGGCGGGGTCGGGGCCGGTTGGAGGACCCCCACGGTTCCTGCCCGTACATTTGCGTGCATGTCCACATCCCCGTCGCCGTCGTTCCCCGTCACCAGCGAGGCGGTCCGGTCGGCGGGCGCGACCCTGACCGTCCCCGACGAGACCGGCTCGACGAACGCCGACCTGCTCGCCGCGGCACCCGCGCAGCAGCACGGCAGCGTGGTCGCGACGCTCCACCAGACCTCGGGTCGTGGGCGTCTGGACCGCACCTGGAGTGCCCCGGCCGGCGAAGCGTTGGCCGCGAGCCTGCTCGTGCGCGCCGACCTCGCGGACCAGGACCGCGGCTGGCTGCCCCTGGTCGCCGGAGCCGCCATGCGCGACGCGATCGCCCGGGTGCTGCCCGCCGGCGCCGACGTCGCCGTCAAGTGGCCGAACGACGTCCAGGTCGCCGGCGACAAGGTGTGCGGCATCCTCTGCCAGGTCGCGTCCGACGGCAGCGTCGTCGTCGGCGCCGGCGTGAACCTCACGATCCCCGCCGACCGTCTGCCCACCCCGACGTCGACGTCGCTGCGCGTCGCCGGCGCGGTCGACGACGCTCCCGCCCTGGCCGACGCGGTCCTGTCCGCCTTCCGGGCCGCCGTCCTGGAGGCCGTGGCCGCCCTGGTCACGGGTGGTCCCGCCGCCGAGACGGTCCGGTCCCACGTCCGTGCCGCGTGCGGCACGATCGGTCGCCGCATCCGCCTCGAGCTGCCCGACGGCTCCGTCGAGGAAGCGGACGCCACCGGCATCGACGACGAGGGCCGCATCACGATCCGGGATCGAGCGGGCGCCTCCAGGGGCGTCGCCGTGGGGGACATCACCCACCTGCGGTATGCATGACGGCATGACCGCCGAGCCGCCGCCCGAACGCGTCGTCGCTCGCCTGCGACCACACGCTCGTCGACTCGTGCGCCCGGCGGTGTTCGTCGTGCTGGTCATGGTCGCCGGCGGGTTCGGGTTCGGCGTGTTCCAGGCGCAGCTGGCATGGCTGAACGCCGTCGTCGCCGCACTCGTCGTGGTGCTCGTGGTGTTCGGCGGTGCCGTGCCGCTGTTCCGGTGGATGTCCGAGCGGTACGTCGTCACGACCCGGCGGCTCGTGGTCGTGCATGGGCTCGGTACACGGACCCGGCGCGAGCTCCTGCACTCCCGCGGGTACGACGTGACGGTGCGCCGGCGCGGGCTCCAGGGGGTGTTCCGCTCCGGTGACGTCCTGGTGTTCCCGGGCGACGACCCCGCCGTGGTGCTCGCCGACGTGCCGCACGCCGACCTGGTGGTGGCCGTCCTGCACGACCTGGTCGAGGCCCACGAGGCCCGACGGCGCCACCGCGAGCCGGACTGGGACGAGATCGTCGGCGGCCCGGACCGACCGCCGTGGGGCGACGTCCGAGCCTGACGCCGCCGCGACACCCTGGGCGCTGCGGTGCTGGAACTCCCACGAGAAACCGGTACCTTCTTCGTCGTGCGTATCTCTGTCATCGGCTGCGGGTACCTCGGTGCCGTGCACGCCGCCTCCATGGCCAAGCTCGGACACGAGGTCGTCGCCGTCGACGTCGACCCGACGAAGATCGAGCGGCTCGCCGCCGGCGAGGCCCCCTTCTTCGAGCCCGGACTCCCGGAGATCCTGACCGAGGCGCTCGCCTCCGGCCGGATCCGCTTCACCACCGACATGGCCGAGGTCGCCGGTGCCCGCGTGCACTTCCTCGCTGTCGGGACGCCCCAGAGCCCGACGGGTGCCGCGGACCTGACCTACGTCGACGCCGCTGTCGCCGCGCTCACCCCGTACCTGTCCGCTGGCGAGTTCGTCGTCGGCAAGTCGACCGTCCCGGTCGGCACCGCTGCGCGCCTCGCCGCCGAGGTGTCCGAGGCCGTGCCCGGGGCGACGCTCGTCTGGAACCCCGAGTTCCTCCGCGAGGGCTTCGCCGTGCAGGACACCATCAGCCCGGACCGCTTCGTCTACGGCGTCCCGGACGGTGACGCCGGACAGGCCGCCGTCGACGCCCTCGACGAGGTCTACGCCGAGGCGCTCTCCACCGGCACGCCCCGACTCGTCGTCAACCTGCCCACCGCCGAGCTCGTCAAGATCAGCGCGAACGCGTTCCTCGCCACGAAGATCTCGTTCATCAACTCGATGGCCGAGATCGCCGAGGTCGCCGGTGCCGACGTCACCGCGCTCGCCGACGCCATCGGCCACGACGCCCGCATCGGCCGCAAGTTCCTGAACGCCGGCCTCGGCTTCGGTGGCGGCTGCCTGCCGAAGGACATCCGCGCGTTCCAGGCCCGGGCGAACGAGCTCGGCGTCGGGGAGTCCCTCGCGTTCCTGGCCGACGTCGACGCCACGAACCTGCGTCGTCGTGCGCACGTCGTCGAGCTCGCGCAGGAGCTGCTCGGCGGGGTCGTCACCGGCAAGCGCGTCGCGGTGCTCGGTCTGGCCTTCAAGCCGAACTCGGACGACGTCCGTGACTCGCCGGCCCTCGACATCGCCGCACGCCTGCACGAGCTCGGCGCCACGGTGTCCGCCTACGACCCCGAGGCCGTCGTCACCGCCCGTCGCGTGCACCCGGAGCTCGACTTCGTCGAGACCGCGGCGGACGCGCTGTCCGGCGCCGACCTGGTCCTCGTGCTGACCGAGTGGACGGAGTTCCGCGAGCTCGACGCGACCACGGCGGCGTCCTTGGTGTCGAGCCCGGTCGTCATCGACGGCCGTAACTGCCTCGACCGCGACGCGTGGACCGCCGCCGGCTTCACGTACCGCGGCATGGGACGCTGACGTCGCCTGACGTGCAGCGGCGCACCCGGCGCTCCGACCGCATCCGCGCCCTGCTCACCGCGGGGTTCTGCGGCCGGGACTGGGCGACACCGGTCGTGCTCGCGGCGACGCTGCTCGCCCTGACGGCGTCGGTGGCGCGGACGTTCTCGTCGATGCCGCTCGCGAGCGTGGACGAGTCGGCGCACGTCGACTACGTGCTGCGGGTCTGGCACGGGCAGCTGCCGGTCCTGTCCGACGGCATCCGGTTCCGTCCGGGGTTCGGTGGGACCCCGCCCGTCCAGTGGGTCGCGCAGCACCCGCCGCTCTTCTACCTGCTGCTCGCACCGGTGGTGGGGCCGCTCGTTGACGCCGGGCACCCGGTGCAGGCCGTGGTGCTCGGCCGTCTGGTGAACGCCGTGTTCGTGGCGGCGATCGTGCCGGTCGCCGCGTGGGCGGCTGGCCGCTGCTTCCCCGGGGTCGTCCGGCTGCCGGCCACCGTGGCCGTCGTCACCGCGTCGACGAGCGTCCTCGTGGTGCAGGGCGGCGTCGTGTACAACGACTCGCTCGCAGCGTTGACCTGCGCGCTGGCGTGCGGCGTCGCGGGCGCAGCGCTCCGGTCCGGCGTCGGCCCGGGGCTCGCCGTCGGTGGCGCGTTCGTGGCCGCGGCCGGGGCGACGACCCGCCTGTCGTTCGCCCTCTGGCTCGTGGCGATCGTCGTCGCGTTCGCGCTGGCCCGCACGGTCCGGTTCGGCCGGCTCCGCGGTACCTGGGCCCGCGTCGCCGTCACGGCGGTCCCGGTGCTGGCGGCCGCAGCCGCCTCCGGGTGGTTCTGGCTGCGGAACGAGGCACTGACCGGGTCGTTCAGCGGCCGACCGACGGCCTGGCCCGGGTACACGCCGCGACCGCACTACTCCGAGGCCGAGGTCGTCTCGATGCTCGGGTTCTGGCGGCAGCTCTTCGCGCTGTACCGCGGGTCGTTGCCGATCGCGAGCCCGCTGCCGTGGGTGCTCCTGCTCGTCCCGGTGCTGCTGTTCGTCGCGGCCCTCGTGCTGCGGCGCCTGCGGCCCTGGGCGCCCGCCGACGACGACCGGTGGCCGCGCCGCCTCGTGGTCGCGATGCTCGTGGTGGTCACGCTGCTGTTCGTCGTCGTCGAGATCCGCTACACCGCCGGGGGCGGCGCGCCGCTCAACCGCTACACGCTCACGGTGCTGCTGCCGATCGTGTTCGCGATGGCGGCCGGCTTCCTCGCCTGGCGGCGCGCGGCAACCGTGCTCGTACTGGTCTGGGGCGCCGTCGCGTTCGTGCCGACGTGGTCGCTCCTGCGGTTCGAGGGCTCGGACCTCGTCGAGCACTCCGGCACCGTCGTCGTGCTCGCGTTCGCGGCGGCGGTCGTCTGCGCCGCCGCGATGCTGGTGACCTACGCGATGGCCGCGCGCAGCACCGCCCGGTAGCGCTCGCCGATCCGCTCGGTCGAGAACTCCGCCGCCGAGACGACGGCCTGCTCCTGGTAGCGCGCCCGTGCGGCATCGTCGGTGAGCACGCGCTGCAGGGCTGCCCGGAGCGCAGGGACGTCGCCGGGGGGCACGAGGACGCCGGACACGTCGTCCCGCACGACGTCGCGGATGCCGGGCAGGTCACTCGCGACGATCGCGGCACCGACGGCAGCAGCCTCGAGCAGGGTGACCGGCAGTCCCTCTTGATCGCCGTTCGCCGCCGGGATCGACGGCACCGCCACGACGGTGGCCGATGCCAGGGTCTCGAGCACCTCGGTGCGTCCGCGCTGACCGAGGAACGTCACGGGTAGTCCGGCGGCCTGCTGCTCGAGCTGGGCCCGGTAGGGGCCGTCACCGACCACGGTGAGCCGCCACGGCACGTCGTCGCCGAGTCCCCGGAGGGCCTCGATCAGGTTGCCGAAGCCCTTCTTCTCGACCAGCCGGCCGACCGCCACGACGTGGTGCTCCTGGGCGGGGACGCGGGCGCGGGTGTCGCGGGCCGGTCCGAGGTCGACGCCCATCGGGATCACGGTGGACCGGGCCTCGGGCACGCCCCACTCGGTCAACCGTTCCCGCATCTCGGAGTTCACGGTCGTGACGTGCGCCGAACGGCCGAACACCCAGCGCTTCAGGCGGACCAGGGGAGCGGCACGGAGCGCGTAGATGTCGCCTCCGTGGGTCGTGACGACGACGGGCACGCCCGGGGCCGCCAGTGTCGCGACCAGGGCCTGCGGGATGGCCCAGTGCGCGTGGATGACGTCGGGCTTCGCGGAGCGGACCACACGGCGGACCGCGAACCACTGCGCGAGCACCAGCGCCGGCACCTGCACGATGCGTGACCGGCGTTCCTTGAGGTTGTCGAGGATCGCGCCGTCGGCCAGGTCCTCGAACGCCTTCGGGAAGTACGGGAAGCGCCGGACGCCGACGTCGCCGATGCGTTCGGTGGTGGCGCCGCCGGGTACGCGCGGGGTGAGCACCATCGTGTCGAACTCGAGTGCCTCCTGGTGGGCGAGGTCGAGCACGAACGCCGGCACGCCGTCGTCCGGACGGGCCGGGAACGTCGAGCCGAGGACGAGCAGGCGGGGACGGGCGGAGGGGGTGGGGCGGGACATCGTGCCTTTCCGGGGGGTCGCGGGGGACGGTCCGGTAGGCTCTCCACCCGTGCGCGTTCTGATCCACAATAGCGATTCGCCCCACAACCGCGGGGACCGGGCGATCCTCGCCGGCAACGTCGAGCTGGTCCGCCGGCGGTGGCCCGACGCCGAGATCGTCTCCCTGTCGCAGTACCCCGAGCGGGACGCCGCGTGGTTCGGGATCCGGTTCCTGCCGGTCTCGCCGTACAGCACCGGCATCGGCGACCTGTTCGCCCTCCTGCGTGCCGCACGCAGTGCCGACGTCGTCCTGTGGGGTGGCGGGGAGATCCTCAAGGACTACACGAACAAGCTCGGCCTCGTGTACTGGTTCGGCAAGATGCTGCTGGTCCGCGCGGTCAACAAGAACCTGGTCGGGGCCTTCCAGGGCATCGGCCCGACGACCGCCGGCGTGAGCAAGCGCCTGATCCGCGCCACCGTCGACCTGTGCCGCTCGTTCGCCGTGCGCGACGACGAGTCCCGCGAGAAGCTCCTGGCGTGGGGCGTCCGCACACCGATCGTGTCGTCGTTCGACCCGGCCGTCGTCGGGACCGTCACCGCGCCCGACGCCGACGTCCTCGAGCGCCTCGAACGCACCACCGGCCTGACCGCCGAGCGCCTCGAGGGCTCGATCGGCTTCGGGGTCCGCCGCTGGTTCCACTACAAGCGCAGTGGCTGGATCCCGTTCCGCTTCCTGCCGAAGCGCTTCCGGCAGACCGGCGTCGACAGCGACAAGCTCGTCACGTACCGCCAGGCCGTCGCGGACCTGGCCGACCGCGTCATCGACCGCTGGGACGCCGACGTCGTGTTCTACCCGATGCACATGGAGGCCTCCGAGGGCGACGCCGCCTTCGCCCGCGAGGTCATCGCCCTCATGCGGCACGCCGACCGCACCCACGTCGTCGAGGCCGACGAGTTCTCGCCGTCCGAGTACGCGGGGCTGATGTCGCGCAGCCGGCTGTTCCTGGCGAGCCGCCTGCACTCCGCGATCGTCGCGACCATCGCCGGCGTCCCCGCCGCGGTGCTCTACTACGTCGACAAGGGCCGGCTGTTCTTCGAGCAGATGGGTCAGCAGGAGTTCTCGAAGCCGATCGAGGCGGCGCTCGAGCCGAGCTTCGTCGACGACGTGACGGCGCAGCTCGAGCGGCTCGACGCGGACCGCGACGCGGTCCGCGCGCAGCTCGCCGAGGGCGTGGCCCGGATGGCGACCGCGCTCGACGCCGACTTCGCCGAGGCGACCAGCGACGTCCGCTGACACCGGCGGCTCGCGATCGTGAGCTGACGACGGACGGGAGGCCCGTGGCGCCACCGCCACGGGCCTCCCGTCCGCCCGGGCGAAGCTCGCCGGCGCGTGGTGCGTGGGCTGCGCACCGTGCGTGCGTCGTCGTCCGGTGCGGGCTTGCCCGTGTGGTGCCCGGTTGTGTGGCTGCACGGGGCGTGCAACGGCGCACCGGGTGTCGGGGTGCGCACCGTGCGTGCGTCGTCGTCTGGTACGGGCTTGCCCGTGTGGTGCGTGGTTGTGGGGCGGCACGGGGCGTGCAACGGCGCACCGGGTGTCGGGGTGCGCACCGTGCGGCGGACGGGAGGCGCGTGGTGCGTGGGCTGCGCACCGTGCGTGCGTCGTCGTCTGGTGCGGGCTTGCCCGTGTGGTGCGTGGTTGTGTGGCGGCACGGGGCGTGCAACGGCGCACCGGGTGTCGGAGTCCGCGCGGTGCGGCGGACGGGAGGCCCGTGGCGACACCGCCACGGGCCTCCCGTCCGCCTCCGCACCGGCTCAGCGCGTGACGCGCGTCACTCGGTCTTGGCCGCGAAGCGCTTCAGGTACGTGATGTTGTTGCGGTAGACGTCCTGGTCGCCGGGGAGCACCCCGCTGGACGCCCACTGCCAGAAGGTCCACTTCGACCAGCTGCGCCCGAGGGTGCCCGGCGTGGTGAAGTTCTTCACGGGGTAGATCGCGACGAACAGCGGGTTCTTCGAGAACTGGTTGCTGTTGTTCGTGCAACGCTTCCACCAGTCCGTCGTCGTGTAGATCGCCGGGTAGCGGT
Organism: Curtobacterium sp. PvP017; assembly: GCF_054060195.1. Taxonomy (NCBI): domain Bacteria; kingdom Bacillati; phylum Actinomycetota; class Actinomycetes; order Micrococcales; family Microbacteriaceae; genus Curtobacterium; species Curtobacterium sp. PvP017. The sequence goes on along the minus strand of NZ_JBSSCY010000001.1, from coordinate 316,657 downwards.
GGATCTTCTTGTAGACGGTGTTCGAGAAGTCCTTGATCCAGCTCCGCATCTGGCCCCAGGTCTTGCCGTAGCAGGTGCCCTGTGCTGCGCTGCCGTACTCGATGTCGAGCAGGGGCGGCAGGGTCTTGCCGTCCTTGCTCCACTGCCCGCCGTGCGCGAAGAAGTAGTTCGCCGTCGCGGCGCCGCTCGCCTGGCTCGGCTGCGCGTACACGTAGCCACCGCGGTACAGGTTCCGCTGCTTGGCGGTGGCGTACTGCTGCTTGTAGGTCGAGCTGACGTACGAGGTGCCCTCGGTCGCCTTGACGTAGGCGAACCGGGCGCCGTTGCGGTACGCCTGCAGGAAGTTGACGCTCGGCTGCCAGGCGCTGATGTCGAAGCCCTGGATGCGTCCCGGGGGCGGGCCGGACGCGGTGGCGGCGGAGGAGGTGGTCAGCGACTGGGCGCTCACGCCGCCGGCGGCGCTGTCCGGCGCGTTGACCGTGACGTGCGACTCGCCGGCGTGGGCGGCGATGCCGGCGCCCATGGTGTGGTTCCCGGTGCGGTCCATCTCGGCGATGGAGAGCTGCTCGGCCGCGGGGGCGGGGGTCGCCGCCGCGGTGGCCGTCGGAGCCGGCGTGGTCGGGGCGGTCTCCGCGACCGCCGTCCCGCTGCCGAAGGTGATGGCCCCGGCGACGGCGGCAGCGGTGCCGAGTCCGAGGATCCTGGTGATCGGTGCGCGCATGTGGTCTCGTCTCGTCTTCCCTGTCGAGATGCCGTGGGCCTGATCACCCACGCCGCGGTCCGAGCGATGCTACCTGCCGCCCGCCCGTGCTGTCCGCGACGCGCAGCACGGCGGCGTCCGCGGGCGCGAGCGACGTGGTGCGGTCGTCAGCTTGCGCTGCGGCTGCCCGCGTCGGGGGCGGTGCTGTCGGTCTCGACCTCGGGCAGGCGTCCGCGGTGCGACACCTCGGCCGTCGCGTGCTTCTGTCGGCGGTTCATGAAGTTGCGCTCGACGAGCCACCAGAAGCCGATGCAGATGCCGATCACGACCGGGATCACGACGAAGACCATCATCAGGAACTGGTACTTCGGGTACAGGCCGAGGGGCAGCAGGAGCAGGTTGCCGAGGCCAAGCAGCGGGCTGTGGAACAGGTAGATCGAGTACGACACCAGACCGGCGAGCACGAAGGGCTTCCAGGCGAAGAAGCGGGCGAGCCACGTGTGGTTGCCGGTGACCGCCTGGCGCCCCATCCAGGTGAGCAGGACGCCGGCCAGGATGCCGGTGACGACCTCGGACGGCCAGGTCTGGTGCTGCCAGTAGTCGCGGTTGCGGAAGAACACCAGCAGCGTCCCGAGCACCATCGCGCCGACGAAGGCGCCGCTCGCCCACCGCGGCCCGCCGAGCTTCGAGCGTTCGCGGACCACGCCGGACAGGTGCTCGTCGCGGGCCTTCACGGTCAGCTCGGCGGCGAGCATCCCCACCGCGAACAGGCCGACGAACCACGGGTGCATGAACGAGTAGCGGCTCTCGGCGCCCATCCACATGCCGATCAGCACCAGGCTCGAGGCCGTCGCCCAGCCGCCGAACACCCGCCACAGCGGCAGGATCAGGAGCGGCATCAGGAAGTAGATCTGCCACTCGACCGCGACCGTCCACATCGGGCCGTTGATCTTGCCGATGTACTGCGGGAAGAAGTCGTGCACCAGGAAGAAGTGCGTCAGGAACGTGCCCCAGCCCATCGGCAGCTTCGTGTCCCACTGCGTGCCACCGGGCTGACCGAGCACGGGGACGAACAGGATGAGGAGCGCGAACAGCACGAGCGACGCCCAGTACGGGGGGATGATCCGTCGGGCGCGACGCCAGACGAACTTCCAGAAGCCGCCGGGCAGGCGGTACCGGTCGAACCGGGTCAGCACCGGCAGCATGAGCACGTAGCCGGACAGCACGATGAAGAGCGGGACGCCGAGGTAGCCCCAGCCGATGATCGGGCGCAGCCAGGGCAGCTCGGTCGGGCCGGTGCCGGTCGTCCCGGTGAAGAGGTACGCGTGGTAGAAGACCACCGCGAGTGCGGCGAGGCCGCGGAGCCCGTCCAGGTAGGGGAACTCGAGCCGGCCGCCGGCGCGGGGCGCGGCGGCAACGGGATCGGCTGCGGATTCTGCTGCGCGGGTCTCGGTGGCCAACGATCGTCCTCGGTGTGGTCGGAGCGGGGTCGCAGGCAGTCTCCCACACGCCGAGCGGGTGTCGCGATGCGGGCCCTGTGCCTGGTGTTTCGGTTCGGATGTCATGATGAAGCACGTGACCTCGACGAGCGCAGCCGCAACGCAGATCACCCACGAGCCGGATCGTCGGCGTTCGGGGGCCGCTCCGCGTCGGTTCGCGCGCGTCGTCGCACCGCTCGTCCTGGCACTCCTAGTCGTCGTGGGCGTCGCGCTCAGCGCCGCCGTCGCGTACCACAACCGCCTCGGCGTGACGAACGTCGACGGCATCTCCTACATGGGCATCGCTCGCGAGTACGCGAACGGCTGGCTGCCCGACGCCATCAACGCCTACTGGTCGCCGATGGTGTCCTGGATGATGGCGCCGTTCATCGCGGCCGGCCTCGGCATGCAGACGGCGTTCGCGGTCGTGAACTGCTTCGCGGTCGCCGTCGTGCTCGGCATCGGCGGCTGGCTGGTCTGGTCGCAGAACCACCGCATCGTCCCGGCGGTCCTCTTCATGGTCACCGCGATCCCGGCGCTGATGAGCGCGGTGTCGGTGCAGACCCCCGACCTGCTCGTCGTCGCGTGGGTCGTCGGCTACCTCTGGGCACTCCGGTGGGCGGACCAGGCGCTGCACGGGTCGACGCGGGCCCGGCTGGTCTCCGGCGGCGTGCTCGGCGCCGTCGCGGCCATCGGGTACTTCGTCAAGCTGTTCCTGCTGCCCGTGGCGGTCGGCGCGGTGATCCTGTGGCTGCTGCTGCGGGTGTGGTCCGCTCGACGCCGCCGCGAGCCGGTGCGGCACTGGTGGACGTCGCCCGCGGCCACGATCGTGGTCTTCGCCGTCGTCATCGCGCCGTGGGTGGGCGCCCTCACCATGAAGTACGGTTCGCCGACCCTGGGCTCGTCGCTCTCGGTGAACATCGGCTCGAAGTTCGACGACGGCGGGCGCGCGACCGACTGGCCGTTCCTGCCCGTGCCGCCGAACTCGCACGCGTTCTCGCCGAACGAGGACTTCACCCCGTCGGTCTACAAGCAGGGCCCGATGGACAACCCGGACCCCGCCGTGGTGCCGCCGACCGACGACGCCGCCACCACCGACGACACCGCGCCGAAGGTCACGAAGGACTCCGGCATCGCGGCCCGCGCCGGCTACTACCTGCACGAGCGGATGCTCGCGCTGCCCTACTACCTGCAGAAGATCAGCACGTTCGCGCCGTTCGCCGCACCGATCGCCCTGCTCTTCGCCGCGGCCCTGGTGATCGGCGTGGTCCGGTTCCGCCGGTACGCCTTCACCTGCATCGTGGCGGCGACGACCCTGGTCTACTTCGTCGGCTACGGGATGATCACGTCGTCGTCGAGCGGCGGCGGGAACGCGCGGTACTACTGGCCGCTGTTCTACCTGACGGCGATGATCGGCGCGCTCATGCTGCCGGCCGTCTGGCGGCTGGTCCGCCGACGCGGCGTGGTCCGGACGGTCGTCGCGTGCGTCGCGATCGCCGTCGTCCCCGTGGCGTCGTTCACGCAGAACTGGATCGGGTCGCCGGCACCCTTCTACCCGTCGGTGAACCGCACCGAGGCCCTGCGCGTCACCGGACCGACCGACGTGCCCGAGATCGTCCGGCTCGCCGACCAGATCCGGGCGAGCGGTGCCCTGCCGGAGGACGCGACCGTCATCGGCTCGAACTACCGCTCGCTGTCGTCGCTCGCGTTCCTGACCGACACGCGTGTGTACGGTCGCTCAGGTCAGGGGTACACGTACCACTCGGACGCGATGCGCAAGCTGTTCATCGAGCAGGGTGTGCAGTACTTCGTGCAGTTCGACCCCGCCACCGCACCAGCCCGGGACTACTCGATGGCCGGGAAGCTCGTCGGGACGTACAACGCGACGATCTCGTGCAGCGCCGACCGGTCGACCGACCCCGAGATCCCCTGCCGCATCCAGATCGTCAAGTTCGCGAAGTAGTCGCCGCTCCAGGGAGCGCGCCACACCAGCGTCTACGATGACCTGGTCCCGAAGCCCGGCAGGAGACCACGTTTGTCAGGAACCACCAGCGACACCCCCGCACCCGAGGGGAAGCGTCCGCCGAAGTGGCGGCGGTTCCTCGGCAAGGCGATCCCGATCGTCTTCTACGTCCTGCTCGCGGTGTTCCTCGTGCTGTACCTGCGCGGCGTCGACTGGGGACAGCTCGCCGAGGCCGACTGGCAGTGGGGGTGGGTGGTCGTCGCGACGCTGATCAGCCTCGGGTTCCGCTACTGGGGTGTCGGCATCTGGTTCTACCTGCTGCGACGGCTCGGAGCGACCGGGCTCAAGGGCAGCGGCGTCACCCTGACCTACGTGTACGCGAAGTCCTGGATGGGCCGCTACATCCCCGGGGCGGCCACCTGGATCATCGGCAAGGTCTACTTCGCCTCGAAGCACGGCGTCTCGAAGGCCCGGCTCGGCGTGAGCGGCCTGCTCGAGGGTGCCCTGCAGATCGCCGCCACGCTGGCCCTGGCGCTCGTGCTGCTGCTCATCGACCCGCGCACGCACGACCTCGACCCGTGGCTCATCGCCCTGATGATCGCGGCGTTCGTCGGCTGCGTCGTCTGCCTGATCCCGCGGGTGTTCGTGTTCCTGATCGGCATCGCGTTGAAGATCCTGCGCCGCAAGCCGGTCGAGGCCGACGTGCGCCCGAACCTCGGCACGGTGCTCGGTGGGGCCGGACTGTACGTCGCCGGCGCGGTGCTGTCGGGTACCGCGTACTACTTCATCACGCTGGCGGTGTACCCGTCGCTGAAGCTCTCCGACGCGGCGTTCGTCATCGGTGCCGCGAGCATGGCCTCGGCGATCAGCATGTTGGCGGTCTTCGCCCCCGGCGGGCTCGGTGTCCGCGAGGGCGTCCAGGCCCTCCTGCTCGCGCTGGTGATGCCGGTGCCGGTCGCCCTCGTGGTGGTCGTCGTCACCCGCATCTGGAGCCTCGCGGTCGACGGACTCTTCCTGCTCTGCGCCGCAGCCCCGACGTGGTTCCGTCGTGGTCGCCCGACCGACGACCCCTCCGCGGTCGAGGGCAGCGCCCCCGCCGCCTGACGCGCACGACGCGAGTGCGCACGTCGCGAGCGCGCACGCTGCGAGCGCACACGCCCCGCGCACGACGGGTGGTCACGACGCGGGGGCGACCACCCGACGGTCGGCTCGGGCGACCTGCACGACGGACGCGACGAGCCCCACCGCGACCAACGCCACGACGACCACGAGCACCGCGGGCGGCACCGGACCGATCTCGGAGTAGCGCAGCAGCCCGCGGCCCGTCACCGGGAACAGCGCCGCGTTCCAGAACCACGCCGACGCCACCGCGAACCCGTACACGCCCACCGCGGGCAGCAGCACGGCCAGCGCCACGGCGACCCAGGAACGTGCGCGCCCGGCGGGCACCAGGCGACGCCATGCGATGGCGCTCAGCACGATCAGGCAGACGATGGCGGGGAAGTAGTAGCGACCCTGGGTCGCGGCGACTTCAGTGGTGGTCAGGTATGAGTGCGCGCTCGTCCGGTTCTGGATGCCGATGAGCAGCGCCGGGAACACCGCCAGGCACAGCGCCACCCGCAGGTCGGGGCCCCGCCGGAACGCCCAGCCGACGAGCACGACGAGCGCAATGACCGTCAGGACGGCGGTGAGCAGGTCGCCCATGCTGACCTGTGCCCGCCCGCCGAAGCTGCCCCAGAACGTGCGGGCGAGCGTTCCCCAGCTGACGTCGAGGAAGTGCCCGAGGGTCGGGTGCTCGCCGGGTGGGAAGTCCTTCGGCGGGCGCATCGCCGTGTACCCGTTCGGCTGGATCCGGCCGTAGGCGAACCAGTTGTGGATCCACCACCACGCCCCGATGCCACCGGACACCGCCATCGTCACCACGGTGCGGACCACCCGTTGCCGCAGCGACAGCACCCCGGCGCCGGCGAAGAGCACGACCACCGCCACGAACGGCACCGCGGGCAGTCCGGTGCCCTTGATCCACACCAGGGCACCGAGCACCACCGCGAGCGCGATGGTGGTGCGCCACCGGGTGTCCCCGGTGAGCAGCCGGGTGGCGAGCCACACGACGATCCCGGCGACGAGCAGCACGGGGGCGTCGTTCGAGAACGAGGAGCCGATGGACGCGAGCTCGGGCGTCGCGAACACCGCGAGTCCACCGACGAGCGCGGCCCGCGGCGACCGGGTCACCCGGCGGACGGACGCCCACGCCAGCAGCGGCAGGGCGGTGACGGCGAGGACGTCGGCGAGCCGCAGCGCGGTGAACGCCCGGTCCCACCGCAGGTCGCCGAAGTCCACGGCACGGAGCACAGCGGCGCCGGCGAGGTAGGCGGTCGGCGGGTGCTGCGTCATCTGGTTGACGGTCGAGGACGCCCCGGGGGCGTTCTGCAGCAGCTCGCTGACGGTCGACCACTCGCTCGACGGCTTCGTCGCCTGCTCGACCTTCGCGGCCTGCACGGCGTTGGTGACGAACAGCTCGCCGGGAGCGGCCCACGCGTCACCGAGCGCGACGTGCACGGCGGCGTCGACGTGCGCCGTCTCGTCCGGGGCCTCGAAGACCGGGACGATCAGCGCCCACGCGACGAGCCACAGGCCGAAGGTCGCCGTGACGACGGCGATCGCCACACGCTCCCAGCGGGCGGTGCGGGGTCGTGCGGTGGTGCTGGTGGTGGTCTCGTGGGCCGTCACCCGGTCGAGTCTAGGGCGCGCCCCTCGTGTGCGACGTCGGTGGCGACGGGCTCGGAACCGGTCCGCTCGGGGTGGTACACCCACACCTTGTAGAGCCAGAAGCGGAACACCGTGCCGAGCACCAGACCGACGATGTTCGCGACGTTGTCGGCGAGGACCGAGGTCAGCCCCATCACGTAGTGGGACACCCCGAGGCAGGCGAGGGCGATGACCATGCCGCCGAGCGAGACCACGACGAACTCGATGCCCTCGCGGGTGGCGACCGCACGGCGCTGCTCGCGGAACGTCCAGTAGCGGTTGCCCATCCAGTTCACGAAGATCGCCACGACCGTGGAGATCACCTTCGCCCAGAACGGCCCGGAGTGGACTTCGTCCGGGTCGAGGACGGTGATGCGCAGCACGTTGAACACCGTGGTGTCCACGACGAAGCCGACGGCGCCGACCACGCCGAAGCGTGCCAGCTGGGCAATGAGGCGCCGCACGTGCCCTCCAGGATCCGTAGAGTTGTCGCGGGCCGTGCACAACGCGACCCGAACAGCGATTGTAGACAACGCGTTCACCCCGGGCGGTGTGAACGCCGGAAGGATCACACAGCATGGCGTTGCGCGTCGGGGTCATCGGTGGAGGACAGCTGGCACGGATGATGGTGCCGGCGGCCGTCGAGCTGGGGATCGACATTCGGGTCTTCGCCGAGGGGCCGGGAATGTCGGCCGCCATCGCCGCCACGGCCGAGGGCGACTACCACGACGCCGCGACGGTCCTGGCGTTCGCCCGCGACGTCGACGTCATCACGTTCGACCACGAGCACGTGCCGCAGGACGTCCTGCGCGCCCTGGTCGACGCCGGGGTGGCCGTCCGCCCCGGACCCGGCCCGCTCGCCGTCGCGCAGGACAAGATCACGATGCGGACGAAGCTCACCGAGCTCGGCCTGCCGGTGCCCGACTGGGCCGCGGTGCACGACCCGGACGAGCTCCGCGCCTTCCTCGACGACCACGGTGGCCGCGCGGTGGTCAAGACGCCCCGCGGTGGCTACGACGGCAAGGGCGTGCGGGTCGTGTCGGACCCCTCGGACGTCGACGACTGGTTCATCGCCGTCGCCGAGGCCGGCGGCGGGCAGGCCCTGCTCGCCGAGGAGCTCGTCCCGTTCACCCGCGAACTCGCGCAGTCCGTCGCCCGCCGCCCGTCCGGCCAGGTGGTCGCGTGGCCGCTGGTCGAGACCGTGCAGCGCGACGGCGTCTGCGCCGAGGTCATCGCTCCCGCGCCCGACAGCGCCGGCCGCATCGCCGACGTGACGGAGTCGATCGCGGTCCGCATCGCCGAGGAGCTCGGGGTCACCGGGGTCCTGGCCGTCGAGCTGTTCCAGACCGCCGACGAGCGCATCCTCATCAACGAACTCGCGATGCGACCGCACAACACCGGACACTGGACCATCGACGGTGCGACGACGAGTCAGTTCGAGCAGCACCTGCGCGCCGTGCTCGACCTGCCGCTCGGCGGAACCGGGTCCTTCGCCCCGGCTGCCGTGATGATCAACGTGCTCGGCGGGCCGGCGGACGGCGACCTCGCGGCCCGGTACCCGGCCGCGCTCGAGGCGTTCCCCGAGGCGAAGTACCACTTCTACGGCAAGGCCCCCCGCCCCGGTCGGAAGATCGGGCACGTCACCGTGATCGGTGACGACGTCGACGACGTCGTCTACCGCGCACGGGCGGCCGCGGCGCACTTCGACGACTGACGCCGGGCCCGTCGACGCGACGGAAGGGCGGACGGGAGGCCCGTGGCGACGCCGCCACGTGCCTCCCGTCCGTCCGCGGGTCGCGTCCAGGGCGGCCGACACGTCCCCAGGACTGCCGACACCCGCTCGGGTGGCACCCGCACTGGCGGGTGGTGGCGCGCGGAGGCCCGTGTTCCCATGGACCGGTCAGGGGTCGACCGTCCGAGGAGTGTGTCCATGCGCCGCCGTCCGCGCCGTGCTGTCTTCTGCGCCGCCGCCGTCGCACTCACCGCTCTCGTCGGCGGGGTGCTGCCCGTCTCGTTCGCGTCGAGCGCCACCGCAGCGACGTCCGCGACGACCATCCGGTCCGCGTCCGCCGCCTCGCTCTACGGTGCCGGGCCGTACCGGTCGCCGACCAGCGAGGCAGCGAAGGCGGCCACCGCGCTCGCCGCCTCGGATCCCGCCGGTGCCACCGCGGCGTCGACCATCGCCCGCTACCCCGTGGCGACCTGGCTCGGCGAGTGGACGCAGGGGACCCAGCTGACCAGGACGATCAGCACGGCGGTCGCGGGCGCCGAGCAGTCCGGCACCACCCCGGTGTTCGTGCTGTACGCGATCCCGGACCGGGACTGCGGCGGGTACTCCGCCGGCGGGTTCTCCGAAGACTCCTACGACGCGTGGGTCGACCAGGTCACCGCGGCACTCGCCGGACATCGTGCCGCCGTCATCGTCGAGCCGGACTCGCTCGCGATGCTCAGCAACGCGAAGTGCAGCACCGCGCTCGACGACCAGCGCTACCGGATCCTGTCCCGCACGGTCGCCGGACTCACCGCCGCCGGGGTCCCCGCCTACCTCGACGCCGGCAACTCGAACTGGGTGCCGCCCGCGATGATGGCCGCACGGCTGAACAGCGCCGGTGTGCAGCGGGCCCGCGGGTTCTTCACGAACGTCGCGAACTACTACCCGACCGCGCAGGAACAGGCCTACGCGCAGAAGGTCTCTGCCGCCACCGGCGGCTCCCACTACGTGATCGACACCTCGCGGAACGGGCAGGGCTGGCGCGGGACCTGGTGCAACGGCCCCGGCGCCGGCCTCGGCACCTCGCCGAGGGTCGTCGCGGACGGCACCGCGCTCGACGCCCTGCTGTGGGTGAAGACCCCCGGCGCGAGCGACGGCACCTGCAACGGCGCCCCCGCCGCGGGCAAGTGGTGGTCGTCCTACGCCCAGGCCCTGGTAGCGAACGCCCGGCTCGGGGTCCCGGCAGCCGACCTCGCGCCACAGGGCTCGCTCGAGGTCGTCGCCGGCACCGGCGGTGGCGTCCGGGTCCGGGGATGGGCCTTCGACGAGGACGACCCCACGCAGCCCGTCCGGGTCCGTGCCACCGTCGACGGTGTCGCCGCGGGAGCCGTGACCGCCGGACTCCGCCGGACCGACGTGGACGCCGCTGCGGGTGTCGGGGTGACCCACGGCTTCGAGGCCGTGGTGCCCGCGTCCGCCGGCGCTCGCCGGGTCTGCGTGACCGCCGTCAACATCGGCGCCGGGTCGGACACCACGCTCGGGTGCGCCACCGTCCGTGCCTTCCGGCACGACCCCTACGTCGCGCTCGAGTCCGTGACGGGCAAGCGGGGCGGCATCAGCGTGCGCGGCTGGGCCTTCGACGGCGACGCCGTGTCGTCCGCCAGCACCGTCGCGATCACGGTCGACGGCAGGCGGGTGACGTCGCTGTCGGCGGGACGCGTGCGCGCCGACGTCGATCGGACGTGGGGCTCCGGCGCGAAGCACGGCTTCGCCGGCACCGTCGCCCTCAAGGCCGGCAAGCGGACCGTCTGCGCGGTCGCGCGGAACACCGGCAGCGGGAAGGACCGGAAGGCGAGCCCCTGCCGGACGGTGACGGTGGCGCGGCGCTGACCGTTCGGGCGAGCGGCGACCCCGCACCGTGCGGGTCGTTGTGCTGCGGTCGCACGGTGCGGCTCTGTTCACTCGGTGCGAGGTTGATCGCTGGGTGCGGCCGTGCAAGCTCGCACGGAGCGGTCAACGGTCTCCCCGGTGACGAACTCCGCACGGTGCACGCCTGTTCTCCTCTCTGCGCACGGTGCGGCACTGTTCACTCGGTGCGAGGTTGATCGCTGGGTGCGGCCGGGCAGGCTCGCACGGAGCGGTCAACGGTCTCCCCGGTGACGAACTCCGCACGGTGCGCGTCCGATCACTCCGTGCGAGGTGCGAGGTGCGAGGTGCGAGGCGCGAGGTGTGAGGTGCGAGAGGATGGGCGCATGCCGCGTGATCTCGTCCGCCGAGCCGCTCGTCGACTCCGTCGCGTCGTCGTCGGCACGCCCCCCGTGCCCGCTCCGCTGCCGATCCTGGGCTACGTCGTCGCGGGCGCCGACGGAGCGCACCCGGCGTCCGCCCACGTGCGGGTCGTCCGGCGCACCGAGCACCTGGCTGCCAGTGGCGGGGCCGAGGTCCGCCAGGTCGACCCGGTCGCGTTCGTCGACGGGACCGACACGACCCCGTACGCCGCGGTCCTGGTGCAGCGCGACATCCTGCCGCGCGACGCCGTGCAGCCCTTCCTCGCGGTGGCTGCCGCCCGCGGGGTCCGTGTCGTCGGCGAGGTCGACGACGACTTCTTCACCGAGTCCGGCCGCCAGCGCCTCGCCCGCGCCGAGTACGACCCGGACCGCCTCGCCTCGATCGACGCGCTGGTCCGCGGCGCCGACACCGTCGTCGTGAGCACGCCGGAGCTCGCCGACGTCGTGCGCCCGGTCGCCCGTGACGTCACGGTCGTGCCGAACGCCCTCGATCCCGGGCTCTGGACACCCGGTGCGACCGACGACGACGACGAGCGCCCCGAGGGCGAACACCGGGTGCTCTACATGGGCACGCTCACCCACGCGGCCGACCTCGAACTGCTGCGCGACGTCTTCACCGACCTGACGGCCACCGACGGCACGCCGATCCGGCTCGAGGTCATCGGCGTGACCGACGAGGGCGGCGCCGACTGGTTCCGCCGCATCGAGGTGCCGGACGGTCACTACCCGGCGTTCTCCCGCTGGCTCGTGGCGCACCGGGAGCGCTGGCGCGCCGGTGTCGCACCCCTGCGCGACGAGGAGTTCAACCGGGCGAAGAGCGACCTGAAGTTCCTGGAGTACACCGCACTCGGACTGCCCGCGGTGGTCTCGGACCGACCCTCGTACGCCGTGGCGCGAACGCGCGGTGCGGTCGCGGTGCCCGACGACGTGGTGGCGTGGCGCGATGCGGTCCGGGCCGCCGTCGAGCGCGGGACGGCCGACGAACGGGCCGTCCGGTGGGTCACGGGGGAGCGCACGATCGGCCGTGACGACGACGTCTGGCGCCGCGTGCTGCTCGGCTAGGCTCGTCGCGTGACCGACACCGACGCACCCGTCCAGCCGCTCGTCTCGATCATCATGGGGTCGGACTCCGACTGGCCGACGATGCGTGCTGCGGCCGACATCCTGGCCGAGCTCGGCATCCCGTTCGAGGCGGACGTCGTGTCGGCGCACCGCACGCCCGACAAGATGACCCGGTTCGCCCGCGGCGCCGCCGAGCGTGGCATCCGCGTCGTGATCGCCGGTGCCGGTGGCGCCGCGCACCTGCCGGGCATGGTGGCCTCGATGACGACGCTGCCCGTGATCGGCGTGCCCGTGCAGCTCGCACGCCTCGACGGCCTCGACTCGCTGCTGTCGATCGTGCAGATGCCGGCCGGCATCCCGGTGGCGACGATGGCGATCAACGGCGCCGCGAACGCCGGCCTGCTCGCCGCGCGGATCATCGGGTCGTCGGAGCCTGCCGTCGCCGCCCGCCTGACCGAGTACGCCGACGGCCTCGAGAAGCTGGTCGAGGAGAAGGCCGCGCGCCTGCGCGACTCCCTCTAGGACCCCGGTACCGCAGCGCGCACCCGGCTCCGTCGTCACACCTCCGCCCTCGCCCCGGCCGCCGTCGCACGCGCGCCTGAGCTCCTCCGCCTGCCGCACGCCCCGAGCTACCGTCAGCCCCAGAACGGGGGCCGCAAACCGGTGCTGACCAGCACTTTCGGCGTAGACGGAACGTTCTGCAACCCCCGCGTACTGGGGATAAACCGGATCTGTCAACCCCGCGCGCGGGCTGCATTTCGCAACTACGGTGAACGGCGGGTGGTCGAGATCCGGCCTCCCAGCACCCACGGGAACGGGTGCGAACCGTCACGTCAGGGAGTGACAGCTCATGCAGAAACGCGCAACCAAGCGGGCCGCACTCACCGTCGTGCTCCTCAGTGCCGCACTCGTCGCAGGACCGCTCGGAACAGGAACCGCAGCGTCCGCCAGTTCGGCACCGATCGGGAACGTCGGGAACTTCAAGCAGACCTTCCGCGAGAACTTCAGCACGGCGGCGGCGGCCAAGGGGAAGTTCGCCAAGACCTACGCGAAGTCGTGGCAGCCCTACCCGGACGGCACCGGCGGCATGTACTACTCGGGCGCCCAGATCAGCTCGCACAACGGGTACATGGACGTCAAGCTCGACGGCAAGCACGGCGCCGCCGGCACGTTCGGCACCCCGTCGGGCGCGTGGGGGCACAAGGGCGGCAAGTTCATCGTCCGTGCCAAGGCGACCGGCGGTGACGGGAACGGTGCCGCGTTCATGCTGTGGCCGTCGTCCGACAAGTGGTCGGACGGTGAGATCGACTACCCCGAGGCGAACTTCGACCAGCAGCCGATGCTGCACCACCACTCGATGACCCCCGGCCAGGAGGTCAACGCGACGAGCCTGAGCACCGGCGTCTCGTGGCGCGCGTGGCACACGTACTCGATCGAGTGGATCCCCGGGAAGTCCGTGCGCTACCGCCTCGACGGCAAGGTGATCAAGACGATCACGAAGCACGTGCCGAAGACCGCGCACCGGTACATGTTCCAGGTGGGCAACTGGGGCGCCACCGGCCACCTGTACATCGACTGGGTCAGCACCTACACGTACAAGAAGTGACGTGCCGCCGGCTCAGAGGTCGGCGTGCAGCTGCCAGGTCTCGGCGGCGGAGTCGCTCCAGTCGTACATGCGGGCGCGGTCCGGCCCGGCGACGGCGAGCTGCCCGGCGAGCAACGGGTCGTTGACCACCTGGTAGACCGCCTGTGCGATCCGCTCCGGGTAGGACTCTCGCGGGTTCCGGGCGACGGTGACCCCGGCGTCCGACGCGACCTCGGCCACCGCGGGGTCGTCGGAGTGGATGACCGGGGTGCCGAAGCTCATCGCCTCGATCACGGGCAGGCCGAAGCCCTCGGCGAAGCTCGGGAACACGAACACGGTGGCTCGGTCGTACACCACGGCGAGGTCGGCGTCGTCGATCCGGCCGAGCACCTTCACGCGGTCGCGGGCGAGCCCGGCGCGCTCGGCCGTGCCGTACACGTCGACGTCGCCCCAACCGTCCGGGCCGGAGATCACGAGCGGGATGTCCGCCGGTGCGTCGGGGTGCGCGAGTGCTTCGATGAGGGACCCGAGCGCCTTGCGCGGTTCGAGCGTGCCGACGGCCAGCACGTAGCGGTCCGGCAGGCCGAGGCGTTCGGCGCGCAGGTCGGCGTCGACGGGCAGCCGCAGCCGACCGCTGGGGGCTCCGCCGATGACGCGCAGCCGGTCGTCGAAGCGGTGGATCTCGTTCAGGGCACTCGCCACCGCGTGGGTGGGCACCACGACGGCGTCGGCGTGCTTCCATGCCCGCTTCACCATCGCCTTGTGGAAGTGGACACCGCGGGGGGTCAGGGTCTCGGGGTTCGTCCACGGCACGGTGTCGTGCACGGTGACGACGGTCTGCCGACCCGGGTCCTGGAACCGGTCGTGCTTGACCAGGGGAGCAAGGACGCTCGGCGCGTGCACCATGCCCTTCGCGATGCCACCGACGAAGCCGCCCTGCCACGCCAGCGACAGCTCGCGACGGGCCAGCGGCAGACGCTGCAGGTCGGACAGGCCGGGCAGCAGCGTGCGCAGGTGGGCCATCTCGTCGGAGCTGACCGCCGACACGACCCCGGCGACGTCGCACCCGCTCGGCGCGTTCGCGACGAGGTGACGGGCGAGCTCTTCGGCGTACCGCCCGATGCCACCCGGGACGGGCGCGACGACCTGGTCGACGAGGACGTGGAGGGTGGTCATGGTGCTGGTCTCCTCGTCGTGGTGATGGGGCCGAGGACCGGCCCGGCGCCCGGCTGCCCGACCCTACCAGGGCCGGTGGGCTGCCCCCTGAGCGCCGCTGGCGGGGCGCGGCAGGGGACCGAGACGGGAGGCCCGGATCACGTTCGCGACGCGGCGGACGTGATCCGGGCCTCCCGGTCGACTGCCGTGCTTACTTCGTCAACGCTCCTGCGGCCACCGCGGCGCGCAGCGCCTCGCGCCAGTCGCGCATCGGCGCGAGGCCAGCGCGCGACCAGCCGTCATGGCCGAGCACGCTGTACGCCGGACGCGGCGCCGGACGGACGAACGCGGCGCTGTCCGTCGGCAGGACGCGCTCGGGGTCGAGGCCGAGCTCGGTGTAGATGGCACGCGTGAAGTCGAACCACGACCCCTGCCCGGCGTTCGTGCCGTGGTAGACGCCCGCGGGGGCGTCGCCGTCGACGAGCTCGACGATCCGCGCGGCGAGGTCGCCGGTCCACGTCGGCTGACCGACCTGGTCGGTGACGACGCTCACGGTGTCGTGCGAGCCGGCCAGTCGGAGCATCGTCGCGGCGAAGTTCGGCCCGTGTGCGCCGTAGATCCACGCGGTGCGGACGACGTACGAGGTGTCCGGGGCGATCTCGCGCACGAACGCCTCGCCCGCGGCCTTGGTGCGGCCGTAGGCGTTGATCGGGTCGGTCGGGGCGTCCTCGGCGTACGGGGCGGTGCCGTTACCGTCGAAGACGTAGTCCGTCGACACCGTGACGAGCTTCGCGCCGTGGCGGACCGCGGCCTCGGCCAGGAGCTTCGGACCCGTCGCGTTGACGGCGTGGGCGTCGTCCTCGTGCTCCTCTGCCTCGTCGACCTTCGTGTACGCGGCGGAGTTGATCACGACGTCGTGCCCGGCGACGGCGGCGTCCACCGCGGCCGGGTCGGTGATGTCGAGCTCGGCGCGGGACAGCGCCGTCACGTCGCGGCCAGCGAGGGCGGCCTGCAGGTCACGGCCGAGCATGCCGGCGGCGCCGGTGATGAGGTACTTGGTCATGCGATCGCTGCGCGCTCCTTGAGCGGCTCCCACCACGAACGGTTGTCGCGGTACCACTGCACGACGTCGGCCAGGCCCTGCTCGAACGGGACCTGCGGCTCGTAGCCGAGCTCGGCCCGGATCTTCGAGATGTCGACCGAGTAGCGCAGGTCGTGCCCGAGGCGGTCGGCGACCCGGTCGACGTACGACCAGTCCTTGCCGGTCGCGTCGAGGAGCAGCTGCGTGAGCTCCTTGTTGGTGAGTTCGGTGCCGCCGCCGATGTTGTAGATCTCGCCGGCGCGGCCGCGGGTCAGGACCATCGCGATGCCGCGGGTGTGGTCGTCCACGTGCAGCCAGTCGCGGATGTTGTTGCCCTCGCCGTACAGCGGGACGTGCACGTCGTCGATCAGGTTCGTGACGAACAGCGGGATGACCTTCTCGGGGAAGTGGTACGGCCCGTAGTTGTTCGAGCAGCGCGTGATCGAGAGGTTCAGCCCGTGGGTGCGGTGGTAGCTGCGGGCGAGCAGGTCGCTGCCGGCCTTCGACGCCGAGTACGGCGAGTTCGGCTCGAGCGGGCGCTCCTCGTCCCACGAGCCCTCGCTGATGGAGCCGTAGACCTCGTCGGTGGAGACGTGCACGAAGCGCTCGGTGCCGTGGCGGAGCGCGGCGTCGAGCAGGCGCTGGGTGCCGACGACGTTCGTCTCGACGAAGATGCCGGAGTCGCGGACCGACCGGTCGACGTGGGACTCGGCGGCGAAGTGCACGATCGCGTCCACCGTCGGGACGACCTCGTCGAGCTTCGCGGCGTCGCGGATGTCGCCGTGCACGAAGGTGTAGCGGGGGGAGTCGGCGACCGGGGCGAGGTTCGCTTCGTTGCCGGAGTAGGTCAGCGCGTCGTAGACGACGACCTCGGCGCCCTCGAGGCCGGGGTACGCGTCCTCCAGGGTGCGGCGGACGAAGTTCGAGCCGATGAAGCCGGCCCCTCCGGTGACGAGGATCTTCACGAGTTCTCTTTCCTGACGGTCGGTTCGTGGGTCGGCGGCGATTCTAGCGGGAGGCCGGTGACGGGGGTGGTCGTGGTGCTCGGCACGGCGGTCGTGGTGCTGGGGACGGCCGTCGCGCGCCAGACGAGTGCGACGCTCGCGACGCCCGCGACGAGGAACAGCGCGCCGGCCACCGCGATCGGGAGCGGCCCGGCGAGCGAGCCGCCGGCCATCGCCGACAGTCCGCCCGGGGTCACCCGGAACTGGACGTTCTCCCACGCACCGCGGTACGCGATGCCGATGCCGTACAGCGCGATCGCGAACGAGCCGACGGCGGCGATCCGGGCGAGCCGACGGCGCAGCTCCGGGCGCACGACCAGGGCCCGCCACGCCACGGCCTGCGACAGCACGAGCGCGACGACGGCCACGAACAGGAACCGGCCCTGCAGGCCGTTGCCCTGGTGCGTGCCGAGGTAGTTGCGCCAGTTGTAGGCCAGGGTCGCGACGACGACGAGCGCCGGCCAGACCAGGGCGATCGTCATCACCCGGCGTCCGGCGCCGCGGCGGGCGTACGACCAGCCGAGGGCGACGAGTCCGACGATCGCCAGGGCGTCGATGACCATGGGCGGCAGCGGCCACTGGTTCGCGCCGAAGTCCCCGAAGAACGAGGCGGTCAGTCCGTCCCACTGCCGACCGGCGAACGCGCCGGGGTTCGCACCGCCCGACGGGTACGGCTGCACGGTGGTCACGCCGCGCAGGGCGTCGGGCAGCAGGGTCCCGCTGACGAGCAGCGTGCGGACCCACCACCAACCGGACACTGCGGCGGCAGCGACGACGACGACACCGGCGTGCAGGGCGGACCGGCGCCACGGGCGCTGGTCGCGCTGGTCCGTCGCGGTGCGCTGGTCGCTCGCGGTGCGCTGGTCGCGTGCCAGCACGAACACGAGCACGACGAACGGCACCGCCAGCAGGCCGAGCGCGCTGATCGCCGCCAACCCGGTCACCGCCACGGCCAGTCCGGCCGTCGTCCACCACGACCGGTCGCCGGTGAGCACGCGCATGCTCAGCCACACGAGCACGGCGCCGAGCAGGATCATCGGCGCCCACGACGTCACGCCGGCGGCGACCTGTGCGAGCTGCGGCACCGCGAAGAGCAGCAGCGGCGCGACCAGGGCGGTCCGCGGCGACCGGGTCACCCGGCGGACGGTCGCCCACACGAGGACGGGCAGCGCGGTCACGAGCGCGACGTCGAACAGGCGCAGGACGAGCACCGAGGTGGCCCAGTCGTGCGCGCCGAACCGGATCAGGCGCAGGATGCCCGCGGCGACGAGCCAGTACGTCGGCGGGTTCTGCGACATCGGGTCGATCGCGGGGGAGTCGCCGGGCACCGCCGCCAGGAGCGCGTCGACCGTGGGGCGGTCGACGGCGGGCACCGGGTGCTCCACGATCTGCCGGACCGCTGCGAGGTAGTGCATCTCCCCACCGTGCGGCCATCCGAGGCCGAGTGCCAGCCGGAACGCGGCGTCGACGTGGGCGGGCTCGTCGGGGGCGCCGAACGCGGGGGTCAGCAGGGCGAAGCTGAGCAGCAGGCCCAGCCACGCGACGGTGGTCGTCCCGAGGACGATCCACTCGCGGCGGGCGGTCACGCCGTCACCTCCGGGCGGCGCATGAACCGCACGAGCAGGACCGCCGTGGCGATCAGCGCCACCGCGGCCACCGCGGCGAGCGTGAAGTTCCCGCCGGCGGCGAGCATGCCGTACTGGTCGAACTTGACGATCGAGAACTCGTCGATCCAGAACGCGGCGTCGCGGCCGAACGCCCGGAGCGCGTAGACGACCCCGTACAGGGCGATGGCGGTCGCCGCGACGGACATGCCGACGGCCAGTCGTGTGGCGCCGGCCGCCGTGACGGTCACACGCCGCCAGGCCAGGGCGCTCAGGGCGATGAGGGCGATGAGGGTGGGGTAGTAGTACCGGCCCTGAGTGCCGGCGACGATCGTGTTCCGCACGTAGCCGCCCCAGCCGCTCTGCATGTGCAGGGCGATCAGGATGACGGGGTACGACGCCAGCACGATCGCGGGCCGCAGCGACGGGCCGCGGCGGAACGCCCAGATGACGATGCCGGCGACCGAGACGATGGTCAGGCCGTCGATCAGGAACTGGGCGAACTGGAACTGCGTGAGGCCGCCGATGCTGCCCCAGAACGTACGGGTCACACCGTTCCAGTAGTCGCGCAGGAAGACCTCCGGGCTGGCGGCCGTGTCGTCCGGGAACGGCATCGACGGACGGGCGTACGCCATGCCGTCGGGCTGGATCGCGTGGTACACGAGGATGTTCCGCAGCCACCACCACCCACCGACGACGCCGGCGATGCCCAGCGTCCAGAGCGTCCGGAGCACGTTGCGCCACACGGTCGCTCGGGTACAGCCCGCCGCCATCACGGCGATGCCGACGAACGGGACGGCGGGCAGCGCGGTGCCCTTCGTCAGCAGCATCGCGCCGAGCAGCAGGCCGATCCACACCGTGGTCCGCACCCGCTGGTCGCCGGTGAGCAGCCGGACGACGAAGTACACCAGGGCGCCCGCGAGGGGCAGCATGAGGGCGTCGTTCGTGACGGAGGTCCCGATCGACGCGACCTCGGGGACCGCCAGGATCGCGGCCCCTCCGACCAGCGCCGCCCGGGGCGAACCGGTCAGCCGACGCACGGTGGCCCACGCCAGGAACGGCAGGGGCAGCACGAGCAGGGCGTCGAACAGCCGCAGGGCCATCACGGCGTGGTCCCACCGCAGGTCCTCGAAGTGCACCAGGTGGAGCACCCCGGCGGCCAGCGCGTAGTACGTCGGCGGGTGCTGCGACATCTGGTCGATGCTCGTGGGGTGCACGCCCGGGAACTCGCGCAGCAGCTCGCCCCACGTCGCGTTGTCGGCAGCCGGCTGGCGCAGGTTGCTGATCTGGGTGTCGTGCGTGGCGTTGAGGTAGTGCATCGCGCCCGGCTCCGGCCAGGCGTCACCGATCGCCAGGTGCAGGACGGCGTCGACGTGGGTCGGCTCGTCCGGCGCCTTGTAGGTGGTCGTCACGATCGCCCAGACCCCCAGGACGGCGGCGAACGCGATCGTCAGGGCGATGACGACGACGCGCTCGGCACGGCCGACCCGCGGGCGGGCGACGGTACCCGACACGGCCGGGGCCGTGTCAGTCGCCATACCGCTGCAGTTTCTGCAGGTCGAGCTGCTCCTCGGCCAGCGTGCGGTTGAGGCGGGTGAGGTCGGCGACGACGCCGATCACGATGGAGAGCAGCGCCGTGATGAGCAGCACCACACCGAGGATGATCGACTGCAGGTGGTTGCCGGGGGTCTGCATCGCGAGCAGCACCAGGTAGCGGACGAGCGGCCACAGCCCGAGCCCGCCCAGGATCACGCTGACCCAGGCGAACAGCGCCATCGGCCGGTACATCAGGTAGACGCGGGCGATCGCCGAACCGGACTCGAACATGTGCTGGAAGATGTTGCTGAACAGCCGGGACTCGCGCGTCTTCGGGTTCGTCGTGATCGGCACCGAGGCGATCGCCAGGCGCTTGTAGCCGGCCTGCACGATGGTCTCCATGCAGTAGCTGAAGCGCGTCACGATGTTCAGGCGGATCAGCGAGTACTTCGAGTAGGCGCGGAAGCCGCTCGCGGCGTCGGGCAGGTCCAGCCCGGCGGCGCGGCTGGCGACCCACGACCCGAAGCGCTGCATGAGCTTCTTGAAGCCGGAGAAGTGCTCGATCGTGCGGGTCTGCCGGTCGCCGATGACGATCTCGGCCTCCTTGCGCAGGATCGGCTGGACGAGCTCGGCGATCTGCGCCTGCGGGTACTGGTTGTCGCCGTCGGTGTTGACGACGATGTCGGCACCGTGCAGCAGCGCGTAGTCGACGCCGTCGCGGAACGACCGGGCGAGGCCCATGTTGGTGGTGTGGTGCACGAAGTGCTTGACGCCGTGTTCCTTGGCGACCTCGACGGTGCGGTCGGTGCTGCCGTCGTTGATGACCAGGATCTCGATCTCGTCGATGCCGTCGATCTCACGCGGGATCGAGTCGATGACGCTGGCGAGGGTGTTCTCCTCGTTGAGGCAGGGGATCTGGACGAATAGCTTCACGGGCTCGCTTGGTCTCGTTTCGGGAGTCGCAGCGCGCGGGGCGCGGGGCACAGAACCAGGACAGCCTATGCGATGCGCCACCTTGCTAGGCTTCCCCGGTGCAGATCCGCGAACTGAAGATCCCCGGCGCGTGGGAGTTCACGCCCGTCCAGCACGGCGACGCACGAGGAGCATTCCTCGAGGCGTACCGGGCCGACGTCCTCGAGGAGACAGTCGGTCACCCGCTGGACCTCCGCCAGGTGAACATGTCGATCTCGTCGGCCGGCGTCGCGCGGGGCATCCACTACGCCCTCGTCGCCCCGAGCCAGGCGAAGTACGTCACCGCCGTCCGTGGCGCCTTCATCGACTACATCGTCGACATCCGCGTCGGTTCGCCGACCTTCGGGCAGTGGGACTCGGTCCGCATCGACGACGTCGACCGCAAGGCCGTGTACCTCTCCGAGGGCCTCGGCCACGCGATCGTCGCGCTCGAGGACCAGTCCACCGTGAACTACCTGGTCAGCGCGCACTACAACCCGGAGCGCGAGAAGGGGATCACGATCCTCGACCCGACCGTCGGGCTGGAACTGCCGGACGGCATCGGTGAGCCGGTGCTCTCCGAGAAGGACACGAGCGCCCCGACGCTCGAGGAGGCCGCGGCCGCCGGTCTGCTGCCGACGTACGAGGAGTGCGTCGCGTACACCGAATCGCTCCGGACGAAGAAGTAGGGAACGGGTCACCGTATGAAGGGCATCATCCTCGCCGGCGGTTCCGGCACGCGCCTCTGGCCGATCACCAAGGGCATCAGCAAGCAGCTCATGCCGATCTACGACAAGCCGATGGTCTACTACCCCCTGTCGACCCTGATGATGGCCGGCATCCGCGAAGTGCTCGTCATCACGACGCCGGAGTACAACGAGCAGTTCAAGGCCCTGCTCGGCGACGGCTCCGCCTTCGGCATGGAGATCCAGTACGCCGTGCAGCCGTCCCCGGACGGACTCGCGCAGGCGTTCGTCATCGGCGAGGACTTCATCGGCGACGACAGCGTCGCCCTCGTCCTCGGCGACAACATCTTCCACGGCACCGGCCTCGGCACGAACCTGCGGAAGAACACCGAGGTCGACGGCGCGACGATCTTCGCGTACCACGTGGCCGACCCGAAGGCCTACGGCGTCGTGGAGTTCGACGACGACTTCACCGCCGTCTCCATCGAGGAGAAGCCGGCTGAGCCGAAGTCGAACTACGCCGTCCCCGGTCTGTACTTCTACGACAACAAGGTCATCGAGATCGCGAAGACGATCGAACCGAGCGCCCGCGGCGAGCTCGAGATCTCGACCGTCAACGAGCGCTACCTCGAGGCCGGCGAGCTCGGCGTCCAGGTCCTCGACCGTGGCACGGCCTGGCTCGACACCGGCACGTTCGAGTCGATGATGCAGGCGTCCGAGTACGTGAAGGTCATCGAGGACCGCCAGGGCTTCAAGATCGGCTGCATCGAGGAGATCGCCTGGCGCAACGGGTGGATCGACGACGCGCAGCTCGCCGAGCTCGCCGCACCGCTCGTCAAGGGCGGCTACGGCGTCTACCTCCAGCGGCTCCTCGGCGCCTAGCACCGCCCGTGGCGTCCGGTTCTGGGTGGTTCGGTCGCCGTCGTCGCGACACGACGGCGACCGGCCACCCCGACCGGGAGGCCCGTCCCGCGTCCGCGACGACGGCTGACGTCGTCCGCGTGGCCGGCTTCGACCGTCCCCTGCCGCACCTGGACCAGGACGTCACGGTCCTCGTCACGACCCGCTCGGACCGGCACACCGAGGTCGCCCGCCTCGTCGCCGTCGCCCGCGAGGCCTTCGGACGCGGCGTCGACGTCCGCGCCGTGAGCTACGTCGCCGACGCCTCGCCGCGCGACCCGTTCGGACGTCGGCTGCCGTGGGTCCGGACCGTGCCCGTCGACGGCCTCGGCTCGGCGATCAACGCCGGCGTCGCCGCCGGGGTCGGACGGGTCCTCGTGCTCGTCGACACCTCGGTGATGATCGACGCCGCCGGCCTCCGGGCGCTCGCCGAGACCGGAGTCCACCGCCTGGTGCAGGCCTCGGTGCGCACGGCGGACGGTTCGGCGCGGAACGGTGCACTGCTCATCCGTCCCGGCGCACTCCCGTGGTCGGACGACCGTCCGTTCGGCACGGGGGACTCGGTGTTCGGTGCCGATCAACCCGTGCTCGCTGTGCCCCGGGCCGCGATCGTCGCTGCGCCCGTGCTCACGGACGAGCCGACGACGCTCGTCGGGTGGACGCACGCGTGCGCTGTGCGCCAGCGACCGCAGTCGGGTCCCACGATCCTGGTGGAGGACGTCGGTGCGACCGTCCGACTCGCTGAACCCGGGCGGACGATCGACGCCGCTACCGTGGACGCGTTCTCGGCCTGGCGGGACGCGAGACGGGACTCGGTCGACGGCCGGGGTGCTGCAGTCTCCGCCGGGCCGCCGTTGCCGCCGTGGGGAGCGCGACCCGTGACACCGGTCCGCCGGACGACCGGCAGCGCCACCGGTCCGCTCGCCTGGTCGCTGAAGATCGCTGCGCCCGCCGGGCCGGAGGGCGACGGCTGGGGCGACGTGCACTTCGCGGCCGAGCTCGCCGGGGCACTCGAGCGCCTCGGGCAGCGCGTCCGGATCGACCGGCGTGACGCCCATGTGCGGGACGACGACGCCTCGGACGACGTGACGCTCGTGATCCGCGGGCTCGACCGGGTGCCGCCGAACCCGGCGTCCGTCAACCTGCTCTGGGTGATCAGCCACCCCGACGACGTGTCGGACACCGAGCTGCGGTCGTTCGACGCGGCGTTCGCTGCCGGTCCGGTCTGGG
This sequence comes from Curtobacterium sp. PvP017, assembly GCF_054060195.1. NCBI lineage: Bacteria > Bacillati > Actinomycetota > Actinomycetes > Micrococcales > Microbacteriaceae > Curtobacterium > Curtobacterium sp. PvP017. The sequence goes on along the minus strand of NZ_JBSSCY010000001.1, from coordinate 292,975 downwards.
GTGCGACGGCTGCTGCGCGGTCGGGCGTACCGGTGCGCACGCTGCTGCAGGCGACCGACCCGTCGGTGTTCCACCCCGGAGCACGTTCGGCGACGAGTCCCGACGCCGACCGCGTGGTGTTCGTCGGCTCGACCCGCGGGACCGCACGCCCGGTGGTCTCCGATGCGGTGGCACTCGGGGCGGACCTCCGCGTGCACGGGCCCGGCTGGGAAGCACTCGTCCCCGCGGAGTCACTCGGGGAAGCATCCCTGACCCGAGCCGAGGTCGCGACGGCCTACGCCTCGGCGCGCGTGGTGCTCAACGACCACTGGCCGGACATGGCGGCAGGTGGCTTCGTGTCGAACCGGGTGTTCGACGTGCTGGCGTCCGGGGGAGTCGTCGTGACGGACGAGGTCGCCGGGCTACCCGAGGTGCTCGACGTCCCGACGCTCGCGGTCGCGCGTTCCCGTGACGAGCTCGCCGAGCTCCTGGACCCGTCGTACGCCTGGCCGACTGCTGCCGAGCGGGCCGCGGTCGCGTCGCACATCGCCGCCGAGCACTCCTTCGACGCCCGTGCCGCCGTGCTGCTCGAGGCGGCCCGTACCGAGCACGCCCGCCTCCGCGCCTGACCCGTCGCTCCGCCTCGACGAGTCCCGTCCCGAGCTGCGCCCCGCCGTGGTCATCGCGCCCCGAAGAGGCGGGGCGCGATGACCGTGCCGGGGCGCGCCCGGCGTCGATCCGGATCGGCCGTGCCCCCTACGCGGCGCGGTGGGCGACGGGGACTTCGGCGCGGGACGGGTCCGGATCCGGGTCCGACGGGAGCGTCGGGCGCCAGCTGCGGCGCAGGGCACCGAGCAGCAGGAACAGATCCATGATCGGGACGCCGCCGAACAGCGCGATCCACGCCGGCGACCCGATGTCACGGAGTCGTCGTGCGCCGAGCGCCAGGTTCGGGATGGCCGTCAGCACCCACCACACGAACAGCACCCACTGCGACGTCGGACCCTGGGCGACGACGTGCCAGCCGTCTGGGCTGCCGTTGAGGCTCAGGACGGCCTGGCCGATCCCGAGGAACCCGGGGGTGTTCTGGAAGTCGGTCATCGAGTCGTCGGCGTCCGGGATCGCGGTGGCCATCGGCACGAACGTCACGACGAGCCAGACCACGAGCAGGTCGACGGCGCGTGCCCACCAGAACTCGGCCCGGCTCGCGCGGGCACGGCGGAACGTGAACGCCCCCGTCCAGTAGCGGCGGGCGGCGTCGATCGGGCCGCAGCCGAGCCAGGGTTCGGGGTCGCGGTGCACGGCGCCGAGCCTAGCGGGGTCACGCACGGCCCCGCACGCCCCCGACCGGGCTACTTGCGTGTGACCCAGCGGGCGCGGACGGACAGGCCCACGTGCAGCACCAGGCGCAGCGGCCACAGCCACCACGCCCGGTACTTCCGCGACAGGAACCGGTACGCGCTGCGGTGGTGCTCGATCTCCATCCGGCGACGGTTCGACGACGTCGAGTGCGCCCCGGTGTGGGTGACCACGGCCGTCGGCACGTACACGTTCGCCCGACCCGAGCGACCGACGCGCTGGCCCAGGTCGACGTCCTCGAAGTACATGAAGTACGACTCGTCGAAGCCGCCGAGCTCGCGGAACAACGACGTCCGGATGAGGAAGCACGCTCCGGACAGCCAGCCGGCCTCGCGCTCGACGACCTGCGTGGTGGACCAGTACCGCTGGCTCCACGGGTTCGCCGGCCAGAACCGCGAGAACGCTGCGTGACCGAGGCCGGTCCGGAGCGACGGCAGCTGGCGTGCGGACGGGTACGTCTCGCCCTGCTCGTCGAGGATCCGCGGTCCGAACGATCCGCCGGACGGCAGCCGGTCGGCGGCGCGGACGAGTTCGTCGATCGAGCCGGGTGCGAGCACGACGTCGGGGTTCGTGACGAGCAGGAACTCGGGCCGGACGTCGGGCAGCACGTCGTCGAGGGCGCTCAGCGCGGCGTCGATGCCCCCGCCGTAGCCGCGGTTGCCCCCGGAGGACACCACGACGGCGCCGTAGGACTCACCGATCGCCCGCAGCGCGTCGATGTCGGCCGAACCGTTGTCGGCGATCACGACGGCCACCGGCTCCGACGAGGCCCCGGCGACGCTCGCCAGGAACGGCCGGATGGTCTCGCCGGTGTTGTAGGTGACCGTCAGCACCGCGACGCGGATCACCGTGCGCCCCCGGCGACGGACTCGTAGGCACCGACGTGCACGGCGGCCGTGGCCTCCCACGTGAACGAAGCGGCCCGGGCCAGCGCGGCCGCCCGGTGCGACGTGACGAGCGACGGATCGTCGAGCAGCCCCGTCATCGCGGACGCCAGCGCGTCGGCGGACGGCTCGGTGTACACGGCTGCGTCGCCGCCGACCTCGGGCAGCGACAACCGCCTCGTGGTCAGGACGCACGCGCCGGAGGCCATCGCCTCGACCACCGGCAGGCCGAAGCCCTCGCCGAGTGACGGGTAGACGACGAACTCCGCTCCGCCGAGGTAGCCGGCCAGGTCCTCGAGGGGCAGGTAGCCGGCCTCGATCACGTGCTCGTCTGGCTGCAGGGCGTCGAGGCGAGCGATCGCGGACTCGTCCCAGCCCCGGGCCCCCGACAGGACCAGCCACGGCGTGTCCGCGCCGGCGGCCGCACGCGACGTCCGCACCGTGGCGTAGGCGTCGAGCAGCGCGGTGACGTTCTTCCGCGGTTCGATGGTGCCGAGGAACGCGATCCAGGGCGCCCCTTCGGGCAGGGTCGCGGCGATCCGGGCGTCCTCGACCTCGGCGGTGGACGGCTCGTGGAACACGGCACGGTCGACGCCGAGGGGTGCGACCCGGACGTCGGCGCGGATGCCGGTCACGACCCTGGCGGCCTCGGTCGCGGTGGCCGCGCTCGGCACGATGACGACCGGCCGGGAGCGCAGGGACCGACGGCTCCACCACGTGAAGAACGTGCGCTTCAGGCGCGAGTGCCACTCGGGGTTCGAGAAGAAGGTGGCGTCGTGCAGCGTGACGACGGATCCACCGCGCCAGCCGAACGGGAACGTGTAGTGCGGGGAGTGCAGGACCCGTGCGCCGAGGCGGCGGCCGAGTGCCGGCAGCCCCGTCTGCTCCCACAGGAACCGGAGCGGCACGGAGTCGGTCCAGCCCGGCGCGGTGTGCACGGTCGCGTGCGGCGCGACGGCGGCGAAGTGCGGAGCGTGCACGGGGCGGACCACCAGGTGGACGTCGAGCGCCGGGTCGGTCAGGTGCGACACGACCCCCTCGACGTAGCGGCCCACACCGCCGAGTTCACGCGGTACCGCGGTCCCGTCGACGAGGACGGTGAGCTGCGGCACGCGTGGGTCCTTCCGAACGGGGGCGCGACGGTCGGGACCGTCGGCGGGGGAGTGACCAGGATAGCCCTCCGCGCTCATGCGCCCGGGTCCACGCTGCGGCGGGGGACGGACGCGCGCCGCGACTCGCGGAGCCGCCGGGCGAGGTGCGACGGGAGCGCCCCGACGACGTCCGCGAACGCTGCCAGGACGAGCCGGGCCTCCCGTCGGGTGGTGCCGGACAGCATCCCGCGCAGGCCGCGGAAGAGGGTGCGGGCGCTCGCCCGCAGGACGGTCGGCCACGGAGCGTGCCAGAGCGCGACGACCATCCGGTTGCGGGCGTTGCGGAAGCGGAACAGGTCGCTCTGGACGCCGGACGACGCCGAGTGGTCGTGCTCGACGACGGCGTCGGCGGCGTGTTCCACGCGCCAGCCGCGTCGGCGGAGCCGCCACGCGAGCTCCGTGTCCTCGTAGTACATGAAGAGCGACTCGTCGAGCAGGCCGACGTCGTCGAGGGCGCTCCGCCGGAGCGCGGAGGCGCCGCCGGAGAAGCCGAAGACGTCGACGTCGGCGACCCGGTCGACGGGTGCGAACCAGTCGCGGTCCATGCCGTTGCCGTCGCGGTCGACTCGGACGCCGGTCGAGTTGAGGCGCACCTCGCCGTCGGCCGACGGCGTCCACAGGTGGCCGTCGTGGTCGCGCAGCACGCGCTGGCCGGGTGCGGGCGTCGCACCGACCGGGAGGCCCGTCCAGCGTCCGGCGAGCACGATGCGGCCCGTCACGGCCGCGACCTCGGGCCCCGCCTGCGCCAGGTGGTCGCGGAGCGCCGCGACGAAGCCCGGCGCGGGGACCGCGTCGTTGTTGAGCAGCACGACGACGTCGGCGTCCGCGTGCCGGATGCCGGTGTTCGCGCCGGCTGCGAACCCGTCGTTGTGCTCCCGCGCGACGACGGTGACGTCGGGCAGGGCACGGCGGAGCACGGCGACGGAGTCGTCCGACGAGCCGTTGTCGACGACGACCACCTGGTCGGCCGCACCATCGGCGAGCACGGCACGGACGGCCGCGGTGGTCAGGTCGGCGCGCTCCCAGTTGACGACGACGACCGCGGTGCGGAGCGTGTCGTCGGTGGGGCTCAGTCCAGCTCCTCGATCGAGGGCTGCGCGTAGACGGTGCCGACGGCGTTGTCGAAGGCGGGCACCTCGAACGAGTCGCACTCCGGCATGTCGTGCAGGTGGCGGCCGGCCGAGTCCATCATCGACACGTTGATGAAGTACTTGCCGGTGCCGAACGCGGTGTCGGCGATCCGCAGGCGGAGCTTCCGGCGACCGTGCAGCGGCTGCAGTTCGAGGCCCATGATGCCGGTGGTGGTGCCGTAGACGACCTGGCCGCCGGCGTTGTTGATCTGGACCGCGGCCTCCCAGTCGGCGATGCCGTCCAGGTGCTCGAACTCCATGTCCACGACGAGGTCGTCGCCGGGCACGACCTCGGCGCGCGGCTCCTTGCCGTCGACGTGCACGCTCGCGCCGATGACCTTGCCCCGGCCGACGGCGACGTCGGTGCTGAGCTCGCCCTGGCGGCGTTCCTCGAGGACCTCGCGGAACATGCTCACGGCCTGGACGGGATCGCCGTCGTGCAGCACCTTGCCCTTGTTGAGCAGCACCACCCGGTCGCACATCTCCTGCACCTGGCTGAGCGAGTGCGTGACGATGATGATCGTCTTGCCCGCCTCTTGGAAGGTGCGGATGCGGTCGAGGCACTTGCGCTGGAACGCCTCGTCACCGACGGCCAGGACCTCGTCGACGAGCAGGACGTCGGGGTCGGTGTGCACGGCGACGGCGAACGCGAGTCGCACGTACATGCCCGATGAGTAGAACTTCACCTGGGTGTCGATGAAGTCGCCGATCCCCGAGAACGCCAGGATGTCGTCGAACTTCTCGTCGGTCTGCTTGCGGCTCAGGCCGAGCAACGACGCGTTGAGGTAGACGTTCTCGCGCCCGGACAGGTCGGGGTGGAAGCCGGCGCCGAGCTCGAGCAGCGCGGCGAGGCGACCGCGGCGGGACACCGTGCCGGAGGTCGGCTGGATGATGCCGCCGATCGCCTTGAGCAGGGTCGACTTGCCGGAGCCGTTCTGGCCGATCAGCCCGACGGTGGAGCCGGCCTGGATCGACACGGTGACGTCGTCGAGGGCCCAGAAGTCCTGGCGGTGCTTCCGGCCGGCACGACCGAGCGTGACGATGCGCTCGCGCAGGGTGTTGTCCTTGCGGACCGTGAAGCGCTTGCGGACGTGGTCGATGACGATCACGTCCGGGCGCTCGGCGGTGCCCTCGGTGGGCGTCGGTGCGACGGGGGTGCTGATGGCCATGGTCTACAGCTCCTGCGCGAAGTTGCCCTGCAGACGGGAGAACACCCGCTGCGCGCCGAGGAGGCAGAGGACACCGATGACGAACGCGATGCCGAGGCGCAGCATCAGGTGGTCCGGGTACGTGACGTCGGCCGGGTCGTGCAGCCAGATGGCGTTCTGCATGCCGAGCACGGACAGCGTCAGCGGGTTGTTCGTGTAGGCCGTGATGAGCCAGTCGGTGTTCACGGTGGCGACCACCCGCGAGTACGAGTACACGATCGGCGAGGCCCAGAGCAGGACCATCAGGCCGACGTCGATGACGAACTGGACGTCGCGCAGGTAGACGTTGAGCGCGGACAGCACCAGACCGATGGCCGCGCCGTAGACGAGGATCACGGCGAGCGAGGGGATCAGGTAGATCAGACCCTCGTGGAACGGGAAGACGCCGATGACCACCGTCGCGGCGAGCAGGATCGCGAACTGGATCGTGAAGTTCACCAGGGCCGCGCCCACGCTGGCGAGCGGGAAGACCTCGCGGGGGACGTAGACCTTCTTGATCAGTCCGGAGTTGCCGACGATCGACCCGGTCGACCCGGCGACGATCTCGCTGAAGAGCGTGTAGGCGGTCAGGCCGGTGAAGACGTAGATCGCGAAGTTGTCGATACCGTTGGCGGCGCCGAGGACCTTGCCGATGACGAAGTAGTAGATGAGCAGCTGGGTCAGCGGGCGCACGAGCGTCCACACGAACCCGAGTGCCGAGTCCTTGTACCGCGCCTTCAGGTCGCGTCGGACGAGCATCCCCAGCATCTCGCGCTGCCGGAAGACGTCGCGCAGCTCCCGCCAGGTTCCGCGGAAGGCGCTCGTCGGAGCGCCGATCACGACGAGGGGTTCCTTCGCGAGCGCCGTCATGCGGGCTTGATCGACCATACGTCTCTTCGTTCGTGGGGGCAGGACCGGAACAGCATACTCACCGGGCCCGCGCGGCAGGGATGGGCGACGGCCGTCGTGCACCCCGAGCGGGGGTGATTCCGGACCGATCCAACCCTCAACCTTCACTTTCGGGTTACCGTTGTCGCAACCCGGACCCTTGTCAACATCCACAGGACGGCCCGTCAGCATGCTCCTCGCATCCAGGCCGATCGCTGCGTTCGCGGTGGTCGGTGCCCTCAGTGTTCTCTTGGCCGGTTGTTCCGGTGGTGGCGACGACGCCACCCCGACGCCGTCCGCATCGCCGACCCGCACCGCGAGTCCGACCCCGACCGCCGACGACTCGGCGACCGCGGAGCCCACCGGCACCGCGTCGTCGCCCGCGTCCGAGGCCACCGACGACCCCACCGCCTCGGACGACGACACCCCCGGTGCCTTCCCGGGGAGCGGCTCGACCAACGAGCCGGACACCGACCCATCGGACTTCCCGGCCACCGCCGTCGTCACGTACAGCGGCTGGGACACGGCCTCGAAGACGCTGCAGGCCGGCGGACTCGTCTCGGGCACCACCGACACCAGCGGGACCTGCACGTTCACCGCGAAGAAGGGGAGTGTCACGCGCACCGCCACGAGCGCGGCGCAGGCGAGCGCGTCCTCGGTCAACTGCGCGCAGGTCGCGTTCCCCGCGGCCCAGGTCCCCAGCGGCACCTGGTTCGTCACCCTGACCTACGCCGTCGGCTCCGCGTCGACGACGTCCGACCCGATGCCGGCGGAGGTGCCGTGATGCGTTCCATCCAGACCGAGTCGGACGGACGCCGTCGCCGTCCCTTCCGGACGTCCCTCGCGCTCGTCGCGGCGCTCGCCGTCGCCGTCAGCGGGCTGACCTTCGGCACGATCCTGTCCGAGCAGACCACGACCGAGTCCGCCTCGGCCGCCGTCGCCGGCGACTTCGACCCGGGCAACATCATCAGCGACGCCAACTTCTACAACGGCTCGGCGATGAACGCCGCGGCCGTGCAGTCGTTCCTGACGAGCGTCGCCCCGAACTGCAAGAAGGCCTCCGGCGGGCCCGCCTGCCTGAAGGACTTCTCGCAGAAGATGAGCGCGATCGGTGCCGTCTCCGGCCGGTGCAGCGCCATCGCCGGCGGCACCAAGTCGGCCGCGACGATGATCGCCCAGGTCGGTGCCGCGTGCGGCATCAGCCAGAAGGTGCTCCTCGTCCTCCTGCAGAAGGAGCAGGGCATCGTCACGACGTCCTCGCCGACGTCCTACATGTACCTGCACGCCACCGGCTTCGCGTGCCCGGACACCGCTCCGTGCGACCCGGCGTACTTCGGCTTCGGCCAGCAGGTCTACGCCGCCGCCCTGCAGTTCAAGCGCTACCAGGCGTCGCCGACCTCGTGGGCGTACCAGGCGGGTCGCACCAACTCGATCCTCCTCAACCCGAACGCGGCCTGCGGTCGGAAGTCCGTCTACATCCAGAACCAGGCGACCGCGGGGCTGTACATCTACACCCCGTACACGCCGAACACCGCCGCGATGTCGAACCTGTACGGCAGCGGCGACAGCTGCTCGGCGTACGGCAACCGCAACTTCTGGCGGATGTACACCGACTGGTTCGGCTCGGCGACCGGCGGCGGCAACCCGTACGGCAACGTCGACGCCGTCACGCCGAGCTCGACCTCGTCGATCACCGTGAGCGGCTGGGCCGTGGACCCGGACACCACGAGCGCGCTCCGCGTCGCGTTCTACGTCGATGGCGCCGGGGCGAAGACCGTCACCGCGAACGTGAACCGGCCCGACCTGTCCGCCACCCTCGGCGCGAACAACCTCAAGCACGGGTTCTCGACCGAGCTGACCGGGCTGAGCGTCGGCAAGCACTCGGTCTGCACCTACGCCATCAACCAGGGCAAGGGCAGCAACACGTTGCTCGGCTGCTACACCCGCACCGTCGTGAGCGCAGCTCCGAAGGGCGCACTCGACACCGTCACCGGCAGCGCGGGCACGATCACCGCGAGCGGCTGGGTCCTCGACCCCGACTCGGCGAAGCCCGCCCCGTGGAAGATCCTGGTCGACGGCGTCAGCAAGGCGACCGGCACGGCCGACCGCACCCGCACCGACGTCGCCAAGGTCTACAAGGGCGTCGGCAGCACCCTCGGGTTCTCGAAGACGATCGGCGGCATCACGCCGGGCACCCGCACCGTGGCGCTCTACACGCAGGACAAGCCCGGCACCGACTACGTGAAGGTCGCGTCGAAGTCCGTCACCGTCAGCGCCCCCACCACCGGCAAGACCGGCAAGACCGGAGCGCTCCGCGGGTCGTACGAGTCCGTCACCGGCGGCGCGGGCACGGCCACGGTGCGCGGGTGGGCGATCGACCCGGACGTGTGGGACCCCGTCAAGTACAAGATCCACGTCGACGGCGTCAGCACGGACAGCGGTACCGCGAACGCCACCCGGACCGACGTCGAGGCGAAGCACCCGTCCTGGGGTTCGGACGTCGGCCTGGCGCTCCGCCTGACCGGGCTGAGCGCCGGCAACCACACCGTGCGGGTCTACTTCCAGGACCTGCCGAGCGGCACCTACAAGAGCTTCGGCACGAAGACCGTCAAGGTGACGTCGGCCACGGCCCCGTCGTCCGGCACCACCGGCAAGACCGGCAAGACCGGCTCGGTGACGGGCTCGTACGAGTCGGTCACCGGCGGCGTCTACAGCGCGACGGTCAAGGGCTGGGCGATCGACCCCGACGTGTGGGACCCGGTCAAGTACAAGATGCACCTGGACGGCGTCGCGATCGCCCCCGGCACGGTCAACGCCAAGCGCACCGACGTCGAGGCGGTCCACCCGGGCTGGGGATCCGACGTCGGGCTGTCCGTGCAGCTCACCGGCCTGAGCGCGGGCACGCACACCGTCCGCGTGTACTTCCAGGACCTGCCGAGCGGCACGTACAAGAGCTTCGGCACGAAGTCCTTCACGGTCATCGACCCGCCCGCGACGGGTTCCACCGGCAACGGCGGCGTGGTGAAGGGCTCGTTCGACTCCGTCACCGGCGGCAAGGGGACCATCACCGTCCGGGGCTGGGCGATCGACCCCGACGTCTGGGACCCGGTCAAGTACAAGATGCACCTGGACGGCGTCGCGATCGCACCGGGCACGGTGAACGCGACCCGCACGGACGTGCAGAAGAACTACCCGAACTGGGGTTCCGACGTCGGGCTGTCGCGGGTGCTCACCGGGCTGAAGCCCGGCACGCACACCGTGCGCGTCTACTACCAGGACCTGCCGAGCGGGACGTACAAGAGCTTCGGCACGAAGACGGTGACCGTGCAGTAGACGGTTGCCGAGACGGACGGGAGGCCCGTGGCGGATCCGCCACGGGCCTCCCGTCCGTTCCGTGGTCGCGACGTCAGTGCTGTCTGGACGTCAGCGGCGCACGCGCCGGGCCATCAGGCCCACGCCGTGCAGCAGCCGGTACTCGGGGGAGCGGGTGAGGCCCGCGAACCGCGCCGCGATCTGGTCGCGCTCCGCCTCGGCCCGGCGGCGGGCGGTGTCGTACGCGCCGACCTGCTGCTCCGACGCGACCAGTCGCCGGTTGATGTCCTGCACCCCGGCCAGGTGGACGTCGCGGTCGTGCTCGGCCTGCCGCAGGACCTCGCGCTGCGCGGTCGCCCAGCGCAGGAACGCGTTCCGCTCGCCGGACCGACCCGACGCGATCGCGACGGCCGCGTCGAGGACCGGACCGACCTGCTCGGCGCGCGCCCTAAACGAGTGCCGCTCGACGACCACGGCACGGAGCCGTGCCGTCAGGGCCGTGCGCTCGGCGCGGGGCATCGCGAGCACCCGCTCGAGCGAGGCGGCGTCGTCGAAGACCGGCACGTCGGACAGGCCGAGCTCGTCGAGGCCGAGCACGCAGTCCGTCACGGGCAGCGCCCCGGACGCGAGTGCTTCGTACAGGCGGGAGTTCAGGGTGCCGTACTCGGCGGCTGGAGCGATGACGTCGTCGACGACGAAGCCGGCGGCGCGGTACACCTCGGGCAGCGCGAAGTAGGACACCGCGGGACGCAGCTCGACGCCGGCCGTGGCCTCGACGTGGTCGACGTTCGCGGCGAACCACACGATCGGCTCGGGCGGCGCGACCTCGGCGAGCACGTCCTGCACGCGGCGGCGGACGCCCCAGAAGTTGACGGTCGTGACGGCACGGTCGGTGCGCTCGGTCGCGGTCGCTGCCGCGGTGGTGCCGGCCCCGTGCGGACGCTCGTCGGTGAACAGGTCCAGGTCGACGCCGATCGGGACCACCTCGACGGGTCCGTCGTACTGCGCCGCGACGGCGTCGCGGGCGATGCCGGACGACGTCCACACCGCGTCGAACTCGTCGAGGTAGGGCAGCGCCGCCCACTTCGCCGTCCAGTTGCGCACCCACGCGACCAGCGCGGTGCCGGCGGGGACGTACCCGGGGACGAACGACTCGATCATGCTGACCACGACGGCGGTGTCGGCGGGGACCTCCTCGCCCCAGCGCTCGAGCGGCCACATCGCGACGCCCCAGCCCTCGGCACGGAGCGCCCGCGCGAGCCCGAGCGCGACGAACAGGTCGCCCTTGCCCTCGGTCGGGTCGGCCGTCGAGACCGCGAACCGGACGGTGCCGCGCGGCCCCTCGGCGTGCGCACCGGCCGCGATGGCCGCGTACTCCTGCGCAAGGGGCGAGGACAGGGGAGTGTTCGGGATCACTGCGGCAGTCACGCGGCCCATTCTGCACGAATCGGCGGCGGCCACAGGGGAGTGGCGGGGCGCGCCTTGTAGGGTGTCATCGGCTCGCGGCACCCCGTGGGCCGAGCCACCGATCCGCGCCCGTGCGCGGCAGCTGCTGGAGGAACTCGCGTGACAGAGCGCAAGCCGGGAGTCGTGTCCGTCATCCTCGTGAACTACAAGGGCACGGACGACACCCTGACGAGCATCGCGGAACTCCGCAAGCAGGACTGGCCGCAGGACAAGCTCGAGGTGATCGTCGTCGAGAACGGCTCCGGTCCGGAGCACCTGGGTCGCCTGCAGGCGTCCGACCTCGACTTCACCCTGGTCGACGCCGGCGCCAACCTCGGCTTCACCGGCGGCTGCAACCTCGGCGTCGAGAAGTCCTCCGGCGAGGTCGTGGCGTTCCTCAACAACGACGCCCGCCCGGACACCGGTTGGGTGCGCGAGGCGATGGCCACGTTCGCGTCCGGCGCCGACATCGGTGCCGTGGCGTCGAAGGTCCTCGACTGGGAGGGCGTCAACATCGACTTCACCGAGGCCGCGATGACCTGGTACGGCATGGGCTACAAGCCGTTCGCCGGGTCGCCGGACACCGGCCGCTGGGAGAGCGAGACCGACGTCCTGTTCGGCACCGGCGCCGCGATGTTCATCCGCGCCGAGCTCTTCGAGCAGCTCGACGGCTTCGACGACCGCTACTTCATGTTCTACGAGGACGTCGACCTGGGCTGGCGGCTCAACCTGCTCGGCTGGCGCTTCCGGTACCAGCCGAAGTCGGTCGCGTTCCACAAGCACCACGCGTCGATGAACAAGTTCGGCGACTTCCGCGAGACCTACCTGCTCGAGCGGAACGCCCTCTTCACGCTGTACAAGAACCTCGGTGACGAGCAGCTCGCCGCCGCCCTGCCCGGCTCCCTGGCGCTCGCCGTCCGCCGTGCCGTGGGCCGCGGTGAGCTCGACTCCACCGAGCTCGACCTGCGGAACCCCGGCGACGACAGTGTCCCCACCATCCCGGTGCCGAAGACGAGTATGGCCGGCATCTACGGCGTCGACCAGTTCGTCGAGCAGCTGCCGTCGATGACCGAGTCGCGCCGTGCGATCCAGGCCACGCGGGTCCGCAGCGACCGCGAGCTCCTGCGCCTGTTCGGCAACCGCGACGAGCCCGCGTACCCGATCGAGAACTACCTGGCCGGCTACGACAAGATCGTGCACTCGCTCGGCGTGCTCGAGGTCGGCACCCGTCGTCGCATCCTCATCATCACGGGCGACTCGATCGGCGCGAAGATGGCCGGTCCGGCGATCCGCGCCACCCAGATGGCGAAGCAGCTCGCGTCCGAGCACGACGTGCGCGTGGTCAGCCTGACCCGCTCGTCACAGATCGACCCGTCGTACGAGGTCGTCACCGTGCCGCACCGCCACCCGCGCCAGATGGTCGAGCACGAGGGCTGGGCCGACGTCATCATCGTGCAGGGCCACGCGCTCCGGCTGTTCCCGGTGCTCGAGTCGACGAGCAAGATCCTGGTCGTCGACGTGTACGACCCGCTGCACCTCGAGCAGCTCGAGCAGGGCCGCAGCGACGACGTCGACCAGTGGAACCGCCAGATCCTCGACGCCTCGGACACGCTCAACCACCAGCTCGAACTCGGCGACTACTTCATCTGCGCGTCGGAGCGTCAGCGCATGTTCTGGCTCGGCCAGCTCGCCGGCTCCGGCCGGGTGAACGCGCGGACGTACTCGCGCGACGCCGACCTCCGCTCGCTCATCGGCGTCGTGCCGTTCGGGCTGTCCTCCACCCCGCCGGTGCACGACCAGCCGCGGGTCAAGGGCGTCGTGCCGGGCATCGGCAAGAACGACAAGCTCGTCGTCTGGGGCGGTGGCATCTACGACTGGTTCGACCCGATCACGCTGGTCCGTTCGATCGCGCAGCTCGCCGCCCGCCGACCGTCCGTGAAGCTCTTCTTCATGGGCGTGCAGCACCCGAACCCCGACGTGCCCGAGATGGACATCGTCGCGAAGGTCCGTGCCGAGGCCGACGCCCTCGGCCTGACCGGCAAGCACGTGTTCTTCAACGACTCGTGGATCCCGTACGAGGAGCGTGGCGCGTACCTGCTCGAGGCCGACGCCGGTGTCTCGACGCACTACGAGCACCTCGAGACCACGTTCTCGTTCCGGACCCGCATCCTCGACTACCTGTGGGCGCGCCTGCCGATCGTCACGACGGCCGGCGACTCCTTCGGCGACCTGGTCGCCGAGGAGCAGCTCGGCGTCGCGGTGCACGAGCAGGACGTCGACGGCCTGGCCACGGCGCTCGAGACGGCGCTCTTCGACAAGAAGGCCCGGGCCCGGTTCATCGCCAACGTCGACCGTGTGCGCGAGCAGTTCACGTGGGAGAACGTCCTTGCGCCGCTCGTCGAGTTCTGCCGGAACCCGATCCGCGCGGCGGACAAGTCGGTGCGCGACACCAGCACGAAGCTCGCGCCCCACACGATGCGCGTGCGCGTGCCGGACCGCAAGAAGCTCTCCGGCGTCCGCTACGACGTCGGGCGCGCGGTGCACTACTTCCGCACCGAGGGCCCGCGCAGCGTCGCGGGGAAGATCAAGCGACGCCTCGGCAACCGGTGAACCCAGCCGAGACGACGGCCCTCGTCGTCGTCCCGACGTACGACGAGGCCGAGAACATCCGCGCCATCGCCGACGCGATCCTGACGGCGTCGCCCGGTGTCCACCTGCTGGTCGTCGACGACGGCAGCCCGGACGGCACCGGCGACATCGTGCGGTCCCTGGCGGCCGCCGACGACCGGGTGCACCTGCTGCAGCGCTCCGGCAAGCTCGGACTCGGCACGGCCTACGTCGCCGGGTTCCGGTGGGGGCTCGAGCGCGGCTACCCGCTGCTCGTCGAGATGGACGCGGACGGCTCGCACCCGGCCGACCGGTTGCCCGTGCTCATCGACGCGGTCACCGCCTCGGACGACGTCCTGCTCGCGATCGGGTCGCGCTGGGTGCCCGGGGGATCGGTCGTCGACTGGCCGCTCCGCCGGCAGGCACTGAGCCGCGGTGCGAACACGTACGCGCGGCTGGTGCTCGGGATCCACGTGCGGGACATCACCGCCGGGTACCGGGTCTACCGCTCCGACGCGATCGCGCGGATGGACCTCGGGTCGATCGACTCGAAGGGGTACTGCTTCCAGGTCGACATGACGCTGCGCGTGGACGCCCTCGGCGGCCGCATCGTCGAGGTGCCGATCCGGTTCCGTGACCGCGTGCACGGGGTCTCGAAGATGAGCCGCTCCATCGTGGTCGAGGCGATGCTCCGCGTCACGCAGTGGGGCCTGCAGCGCCGCCTGGGTCGCCCCACCCGCCCGTAGCGCGCGAGCCCGCGCCCGCCCGCGCCCTCCCGCGCTCGCCGTGCGCCCCGCGTGCGGCCGTGCGCCCCGCGTGCGGCCCCGAGGTTCCGAGATCTTGGAACCTCGGCGCTCCCACCGCCGTTCCGTGGAACCTCGGTGACACACGGGCGGCGTGTTCTGGAACCTCGGTGATCTGCGCACGAGCAGGCACGGCGTGTGCGGCTCCGGACCGCGTGGCGTGCCGGACGGGAGGCCCGGGTCGGGCCCGCCACGGGCCTCCCGTCCGGCGCCCTGCCCGCTCACTCCCCCCGTTCGGTGAGCAGGAATGGTCGGGTCGCCGCGGCGGACTCGACCATTCCTGCTCAAGAAGCGCGCCGCGCCCCGCGCCGCGGCACCTACGCCCGCGGCAGGTGCCGGCGCCACGAGCGCCGCCGCGCCGCGATCACGAGCACCGTCACGAAGAACATCAGGCCCGCTCCGTGCAGCAGGTAGCTCTCCGCCGCGCTCGTCACCGCGAGGAGCACCAGCACCGCTGCCGGCCACACGTAGGCGACCCCGGGGAACGTCGTCGCCGTCACCCACGCCCGTGCGAAGGCCAGCAGCGCGGCGATGCCGAGGATGATCGTGCCCGCCACCCCGAGCTGCAGCCAGGCGTCGACGAACGCGTTGAGGCCCGAGGTGAACCGTGCGCCGGCCGGATCGATGAGCGTGACGTAGGGCACGACGGGCTCGGTCGGCCACGTCCCGACCCACCCCCAGCCCTGGATCGGGTACCGCTCGGTCAGGACCCGGATCTGCGACCACAGGTCGATGCGCGTCGCGGTGCCCCCGGCCGCGCCGATCTCGGCGAGCAGGCGGTGCCGGGCGAACACCGCCACCACCAGCGTGAGCAGGACCGCGGAGCCGAGGACGCCGTTGACCACCGGTCTGGTGGCGGGCCGCGCGTGCCGGAGCGACCAGAGGGCCAGGGCGGTGACGGCGAGGGCGATCATCGCGAGGCCCGTGATGGGGGACTGCACGAGCATGAGGGCGATGACGGCGAGGGCGGTCGAGCCGATCGCGCGCCACATGGTCACGGAGCGGGTGAGGAACTCGACGACGAAGGTGACGAGGGCCATCGCGGCGATGAAGCCCATGAAGTTGCGCGTCCCGCCGATGCCCTGGATCGGGCCGCCGTACGCGATGTCGCCGCGGATCCCGAAGGCCGGCAGCGGGACGTCGAGCACCAGTCCGGACAGCACCTCGAGCCCGAGGGCGACGACGAGCAGGATCCGGAACGCGTCACCGGACGCCCGGATCACCTGCACCAGGTCCCGCCCGAGGGCCAGGTACAGCCCGAGCCCGATGAAGCAGACGGTCTGCACGAGCCCGCGCAGGGCGACCCAGGAGTACTCGCTCCAGAGCACGCTCAACGCGCAGTACCCGACGAAGGCCAGCAGCGAGAGGGGGAGCACGCCGTGCCACTCGATCCGGTACCGCTGCCCGAGCAGGCTCAGCCCGGCGAGCACGAACAGCGTGACGAGCACGGCCCAGGTGCCAGACCGGCCGACCAGTGCCTGCACGGTCGGCTGCCCGAACCCGAACAGCACGATGACCGTCGCGAGCGCCTGGCTGAACCGTCCACCGGCCGAGAAGCCGATCCAGGCGGAGAGGTACCGGCGCCCGAGCACGTGTCTGCTCACCCGGCCGTCCGTCACGCGTCCATCTTGGCGTACGACCTTGTGACGAGCCGCCCGCATCGCGGAAACGCGGTATCGACGATCCGCGGTGTGGCGTCATCGACGATGCGCGATGCTCACCTAGCTTCACTGCAATGGACCCCCTGCGGAGGGCCGCCGGCCTGCCGCTGGTCGCGGTCGTCGTCGCCTTCGCCACCGCCGCGCTCGCCTGGTACCGGCTCGGTCCCGTGCCGCGCAACACCGTCTGGGCCGAGGACGGCGGGGTCTTCCTGCGGGAACGCATCGCCCTCGGCCCCGTGGACACCCTGCTGCACCCGTACGCCGGGTACGTCCACCTGCTGCCCCGGATGGTGGTCGACCTCGGCTACGCGCTGCCGACCGCCCGGTACGCCCAGGTCGTCTCGCTGTCGTCATGCCTGGTCGTCGGCGCCGTGTGCGCGCTGCTCTTCGTCCTGTCCCGCGACGTGGTCCGACCGTGGCCGTTCCGCCTGGTGCTCGCCGCCGTACCCGTCGTGCTGCCGCTCGCGCCCTACGAGATCAGCGGGAACGCCGCGAACCTGCACTGGTACCTGCTCGTGCTGGTGCCGTGGGTGTTCGCCCACCGCAGCCGGACCTGGTGGGGCGCAGCCGCGCTCGCCGTGGTGGCCGGACTCGCGGTGCTCACCGAGCCGCAGGCGATCCTCTTCACGCCGCTGCTCCTGCTCGCGTGGCCCCGGCGGCGCGCTGCGTCGGGAGGGGCCCGCCACGCGCGCCTGCTGCCGCTGCCCGTCACGGTCGTGGCGCTCGCCGCGGCCGCCGTCCAGGTCGTCACGACCCTCACCCACCCGCGCGACCTGACACCCGGTGCTCCGGCGTTCCGCGACGTGCTCGCCGGGTTCCTGCTCCGGCCCGTCGCCGGCGCGTGGGACCCGCACCTCGGCGAGGTGGTCGCCACGGTCGTGGAGCACGGCTGGGCGCCCGTCCTGGTGCCGGCCGGCGCACTGGTGCTGGTCCTGGCCGCGGGCGTCGTCGTCGGACCGCCCCGCAGCCGGTGGATGGTCGTCGCGCTGGCGGTCGCGTCCGGTGCCGTGTGGTGGGCGGCCCTGCTCGCGAACGACGGTGCCGGGCAGCCGTGGGCGGACCCCACCTCCGCCATGGCGGCGATCCCGCCGCAGCGCTACGCCGCGGCGTCCGGCCTGCTGCTCGTCAGTGCCGCGGTGGTCGCCGCCGCCGCGCTGGTGGATGCCGAACGGTGGTCGCGTGTCGCGCAGCGGACGGGAGGCACGGGTCGCCTCGTCGGGGCGCTGGTCGCCTGGTGCGTGGTCGCCGCCGTCGTCACGGCCGCCGTCCTGCACGTCGCGCCCGCGGACACCCGGCGCAGTGACGGGCCGGTGTGGGCGGAGCAGCTGCCCGCCGCCGCCGAGGCGTGTCGCGCCGACCCGACGGTCGAGGTCGTGCGGGTGCGGTCGAACCCGTGGTCGTCACCGGTCGCGTGCGCCTGGCTGTTCCGCTGACACCGGACCGCTGACCGCCGGCCGTCCGATGCTCAGCGCGTGGTGGCCCAGCGGAACTCGCGCTTCGCCGGCGGGGTGCGCGGGCCGTCGCCGGTCGAGGTCGGTTCCTCGCCGGTCAGGACGATCCGGGTCTTGATCGCGATGAGCGCGAAGAGCACCCAGTTCCCCTGGTAGAGCAGCCGGGACTCGGCGACGGACTGCACGAGCAGTGCGACGACGACGAGCAGCGGCAGGAGCGACACCGGGTCGAACGTGCGCGGACGGAGCGCGGCGTCGTAGCCGATCCGGGTCGCGCACGCCCACGAGCGCGACAGCGTCGTGACGACGTAGAGCAGGAAGAGGACGAGCCCGATGATGCCGGTCTGCATCCAGACGTCCAGGTAGGCGTCGTGTGCCTGCAGGTACGTGACGCCCTTGCGGTGGGCCAGATCGGCCAGGGTCGGGATGCCGGGCCACCAGTAGCCGATCCACCCCCAGCCGACGACGGCGTGCTGGTCGATGAGGCCGAGGACCTTCGCCCAGATCTCACCGCGTCCGGTCGCGTCGGTCCCCTTGCCGAGGAGTTCGGAGACGGGCCCCCGGAGCACGAACGCCGCGGCGGCGGCGACGACCGCGCCGACCGCGAGCAGCAGGTACCGCGGGGTGCGTCGCTCCGTCGGGACCCGGCGCATCCACACGGCGACCAGGGCGACGACGGCGACGACCAGCGCGGCCGCGATGACCGTGGACGAGCGGGTGAGCACGAACCCGAGGGCGGCGACCACGAGCCAGCCGGTGGCCCGCTGCCGACGCAACCGGCCCTCGGCGAGCTGCAGCACGACGACGATCGCGACGAGCAGCGCGACCATCGCCAGCAGGTTCGCGTTGCCGGGCAGCCCCTGGATGCGGCCGCCGGTGAAGAGCTCGGCGCGCGAGAAGTAGAACGCGTCCGGGATGTCGGCGTCGCCGTAGTCGGTCCAGATCGGCGCGATGGGGTGCCGCACGAACACGGCGACGACGGCCTCGAACAGGATCGAGAGCAGCAGCACCCAGCGGAGCGCGAGGCTGAGCGCGTCGAGGATGCGGCGCCAGGTCAGGGTGGAGGCGATCGTGAAGGCCACCGCGGCGCAGATCACCTGCACGGTCAGGCTCGAGATCGTCGCGAACCGCCAGTGCGACCAGACGACCGACAGCAGGCACCACGCCAGGAAGGCCCAGAGCGGCCAGGGGGAGCGCACGAGCGGCGGCTTCGCCCGGACCAGGATCGTGATGCCCCAGGCGGCCACGAGCGCCCACAGGATGCCAGCGCCGACCCAGGTGAGGGTGTTCGGCACCGCGTCGCCGGCGAAGAGCACGAAGATCGTGGTCGCACCGAAGGCGAACGCCTCGCGCTCGGGTACGGTCCCGCGTGCCAGCGGCCAGGTGTTCGTCACGACGTCAGGCTACCGGCGGCGGGCGGCCACGGAGTCCCCGGATCCCGCCGGTAGGCTCTCGCCCATGTTCCTCGGCATCACGAACACCCCCCGCGACTACGCCTGGGGCTCGGTCACCGCGATCCCCGAGCTCCTCGGTCGCACCGTCACCGGCGCCCCGCAGGCAGAGCTCTGGCTCGGTGCGCACCCGGGCAGCCCGAGCGTGGTCGTCAACCCGGCGATGGTCGGCGGTGCCGACACCCTGCTCGACTGGATCGCCGCCGAGCCGCAGGACGCCCTGGGCGGCGACCGCACCGGTCTGCCGTTCCTGCTGAAGGTGCTCGCAGCGGCCGCGCCCCTGTCCTTGCAGGCGCATCCGACCCCGGAGCAGGCCGAGGCCGGCTTCGCGCGTGAGGAACGCGAGGGCATCGCGATCGACGACCCGGCGCGCAACTACAAGGACTCGTTCCCGAAGCCCGAGCTCGTCGTCGCCCTGAGCGAGCGGTTCGAGGCACTGAGCGGCTTCCGTCCGGTCGAGGAGACCCTGGCCGAGGTCCGCGTGCTCGACGCCGGCAGCGGTCGGCTCGGTCCGCTCGAGGTGCACCTGGCGCACGGGCTCGAGGACACCGTCCGCTGGCTCGAGACCGCCGACGACTCCGCGCTCGCCGTGGTGCAGGCGGCGAGCGACCTCGCCGTCGCCCTCGACGACGACCTCCTCACCCCGAACACGGCCACGGTCCGCGACCTGGCGACCAGCTGGCCCGGCGACCCCGGCATCGTCGTCTCCCTGCTCATGCACCGGGTGACCCTCACCGCGGGGCAGGCCATGTACCTGCCCGCCGGCAACATCCACGCCTACCTCGACGGACTCGGCATCGAGCTGATGGCACCGTCCGACAACGTGCTGCGCGGCGGGCTGACGCCGAAGCACGTCGACGTGCCCGAGCTCCTGCACGTGCTCGACTTCACGGCGTACCCGGCACCGGTCCTCGAGCCCGAGCGACTGGCCCCCGGCGTGGACCGCTTCGCACCCGAGGGCGTCGGCTTCGCGCTCCTGCGCGTCGACGGCGACGGACGACCGGTCGGGCTGAGCACCGGCGGGGTCGCTCCGCTGTCCGGCCCGTCGATCGCCATCTGCACCGAGGGCGTCGTGACGCTCGTCGGCGCGACGTCCGCGACGCTGCTCCGCAAGGGCGAGTCCTGCTTCATCACGCCGGACGAGGGCGACGTCACGGTGGAGGCCGACTCGTCGAACGGCGTCACGTCGACGGTGTTCATCGCGACCGGCCACTAGGGGCACAGGCCGGGGCCCGGCGTGGAGCCGCACGCCCTGGCGCGGTCCCGCACACCCGCCCCGGGGCATCTCGTTCGTCCGCTAGCGTGGCGACCATGAGTTGGCTGGTCACCGGCGGTGCCGGGTACATCGGGTCCCACGTCGTCCGAGCACTGCGCTCGGCCGGCATCGACACGGTCGCGTTCGACGACCTCTCGAGCGGCTTCCGCGCGTTCGTGCCGGACGACGTGCCGTTCGTCGAGGGCACGATCCTGGACGGCGACCTCGTCGCCCGCACCCTGCGGGAGCACGACGTCACCGGTGTGGTGCACGTCGCGGGCTTCAAGTACGCCGGCGTCTCGGTCGAGCGCCCGCTGCACACCTACGAGCAGAACGTCACCGGCATGGCGACGCTGCTCCGCGCGATGGCCGAGAACGGCGTCACGAAGGCCGTCTTCTCGTCGAGCGCCGCGGTGTACGGCACCCCGGACGTCGACGTCGTCGTCGAGTCCACCCCGAAGGCGCCGGAGTCCCCGTACGGCGAGTCGAAGCTCATCGGCGAGTGGCTGCTGCGCGACATGGAGGTCGCCGCCGGCTTCACCACGACCTCGCTCCGGTACTTCAACGTCGTCGGGTCCGGCGAGCCCGACCTGTACGACGCCAGCCCGCACAACCTGTTCCCGCTCGTGTTCGACGCGCTGCTGGCCGGTCGCACCCCGCGGATCAACGGCGACGACTACGCGACCCCGGACGGCACCTGCGTCCGCGACTACATCCACGTCGCCGACCTCGCACACTCGCACGCCGTCGCGGCGCAGAAGCTCGAGGCGGGGGAGCCGCTCGAGCAGGCCTACAACCTCGGCAGCGGCGACGGTGTGAGCGTCCGGCAGATCATGGACGCCATGGCGAAGGGCACCGGGATCGCCTTCGAGCCGGAGATCGCGCCGCGCCGCCCCGGCGACCCGGCGCGCATCGTGGCGACCGGCGAGGCCGCGACGCGTGACCTGGACTGGGCGATGCGATACACCCTGGACGAGATGGTCACGAGCGCGTGGGAGGCCCGCCGCAGCGCCTCGTAGCGGCTGAGGACGTGTCAGTTGTCCCCCGGAACCCCGACAGAACGGGCGCGACACGCCCAGACGGGGGACATGACACGCCGAAGTGGTCACTGCCTTCTATGATCCGCGACTTGACTCAGGCGAATGACACCGCTGTAATTACAGGCAACGACTTCAATCGTTGTGGTCCCGTTATCGAGACGTCAGGGGTGATCAGGGTGAACGGTTCCGACTTCCACGCCGGAGTTCCGGAGGACTGGCACGTCGACCCCGTGGCGCTCGGCGTCCCGGGTGTTCGACGGCCGGAGACGGACGACGAGGAGAACCCGCTCGCGTGGCAGGTCGACTCGCTGTGCGCACAGACCGACCCGGAGGCGTTCTTCCCCGAGAAGGGCGGCTCCACGCGCGAAGCGAAGAAGATCTGCACGTCGTGCGAGGTCCGGGCGCAGTGCCTCGAGTACGCGCTCGAGAACGACGAGCGCTTCGGCATCTGGGGCGGTCTGTCCGAGCGCGAGCGTCGCAAGCTGCGCAAACGGGCGTAGTCGCGGTCCAGGCGTTCGCCTGACGTTCCCACAGGTTCACGGCGCGCCGCCGTCCGCAGCGGACGCCGTGCCTCCAGACCGTAGAGTGACGCCCGTCATGCAGCCCAGAGTCACCGCGATCCTCGTCGCCGCCAACGGAGCGGCCCACCTCGACCGGACCCTGGACGCACTCGCGGCCCAGACCCGCCACCCCGAGAACCTGGTGGTCGTCGACGTCGGGTCGACCGACGGCTCCACTGCCGGGCTCTCCTTCGGCGGGTCCGCCGAGCTGCTGCGTCTGCCGGCCGGACGCCCCTTCGGCGAGGCCGTCGCCCGCGGCGAACGCGAGGCGCCGCCCGCCGTCGTCGACGAGCCCGTCGACGAGTGGCTGTGGCTGCTCGGGCACGACAACGCACCGTCCCCGACCGCGCTCGCGGACCTGCTCTCCGCCGTCGAGATCGCGCCGTCCGTCGTCGTGGCGGGTCCGAAGCTCGTGTCCGACGACGACCCCTCGCTGATCCGCGCGTTCGGCGAGAGCATGACGCGCTTCGGCCGCTCGATCGGTCTCGTGCAGGACGAGCTCGACCAGGGCCAGCACGATCGGCACACGGACGTGCTCGCGGTCGCCGCCGGCGGCATGCTCGTGCGCCGTTCGGTGTGGACCGAGCTGTCCGGCTTCGACCCGGCGCTGCCGGACGTCGACGCCGCCCTCGACTTCTGCGTCCGCGTCCGCCTGGCCGGGCACCGCGTCGCCGTCGTCCCCGGCGCGAAGGTCACCACCGCCGGTCCGATCGAGGAGTTCGGTCGCAAGCGCGTCTCCGAGGCCCGCCGCGTCCGCATGCACCGGCAGGCACAGCTCCACCGCCGGATGACCTACGCGCCGGGCGGGCTGCTCTGGCTGCACTGGCTCACCCTCGTCCCGTTCGCGGTCGGCCGGGCGATCGGCCACCTCGTCGCCAAGCACCCCGCGGCGGTCGTCCCGGAGCTCGCCGCGGCGTTCGCGGTGGCGTTCGGCGGCGGCACCGGTCGGGCGCGCAGGAACCTCGCCCGCACGAAGAAGCTCGGCTGGGCCGCCGTCGAACCGCTCCGGGTCAGCTGGCGTCGGGTGCACGAGCACCGGACCACCTCGCGCGACGTCGAACTCGCCCGCGTCGAGGACGCCCCGATCGCGCGGGCGTCGTTCCTCGGCGACGGCGGGATCTGGGTCGTGCTGGCCGCGGCGGTCCTGAGCGTCGTGACGCTCTACCCCCTGCTCGGCTCGCCGGCGCTCACCGGCGGCGGCCTGCTGCCCCTCAGCACGACCGTCGGCCAGCTCTGGCAGAACGTCGGCTACGGCTGGCACTCGCTCGGCACCGGCTTCACCGGTCCGTCCGACCCCTTCGCCGCCGTGCTGGCGGTGCTCGGTTCGATCGTGTTCTGGTCGCCGTCCACGTCGGTCGTGCTCGTGATGCTCGTCGCGTTCCCGCTCTCCGCCCTCGGTGCCTGGTTCGCGGTCCGCAAGGTGACGACGCGCAAGTGGGTGCCGGTCATCGGCGCCGCGCTCTACGCCATCGCCCCGGCCCTCGTCGGCGCGGTCACCACCGGACACCTCGGTGCCGTCATCGCGCACCTGGTACTGCCGTGGTTGTTCGTCGCCGTGCTCGAGGCGCACCGCTCGTGGGCGTGGGCGTCCGGCGCCTCGCTGCTGTTCGCGGTCGTGGCGGCCTCGGCGCCGTCCTTGCTGCCGGTCCTGCTGATCGGGTGGCTGGTCGCGCTCGTCGTCGGGTGGCGCCGAGCGCACCGTCGGGCCTTCATCCCGGTACCGACCGCGGTGCTCTTCCTGCCGCTCGTCCTCGCGCAGGTCGCGCGCGGCAACGTCCTCGCGGTCTTCGCCGACCCCGGCGTTCCGTCGGCCACCCGTGCGCCGTCCGCGCTGCAGTTGGCGATCGGTCAGCCACTGCCGGACTGGAGTGGGTGGCTGCCCGCCACGTCCGGGCTCGCCGCCGTCGGCACGTGGCTGCCGATCGTGATGGCCGTCCTGGCCGTGCCGATCGCCGCCGCCGCGATCGGCGCGATGCTCGGACACCGCTGGGCCGTCGCCGGCTCGGCGCTCGTCGTCGCACTGCTCGGCTTCGGCACCGCGTTCGCCGCCACCCACGTGACCGTCACCGGCGTCGGGTCGACCACCACCATCGTGTGGCCCGGCAGCGGGCTGTCGGTGTACTGGCTCGCGATCGTCGTCGCGGCCTGCATCGGCATCGACGTGCTGCCGAAGGCCGCACCGGTGACGGGACTCGTCGCGACGGTGCTCGCCGGCGTCGCGGTGGCCCCGGCCTTCGCCGCGTTCTACCTCGGCAACGCCGCGATCCAGCCGACCACGGGCCGGGTGCTCAGCGCCTACGTGAACGCCGAGGCGCAGGCGAACCCCGACGTCGGCACGCTCGTCGTGGTGCCGCAGGACGACGGGTCGCTCGCCGTCGCACTCGAGCGCGGTCAGGGTGCCACCCTCGACGACCAGTCGACCCTCGACGCCACCGCACTCCGGCTGAGCGAGTCCGGCGCCCGCCTCGCGACGCTCGCCGGCAACCTGGCGAGCCGCAGCGGCTACGACCCCCGGCCGGCGCTGCAGGAACTCGGCATCAGCTTCGTCCTGCTCGACGACGCCGGCGACGACCCCGAGGCGCAGAGCGTGCACGACCGGGCCGCGGGTGCGATCGGGCAGAACGCGCTCTTCACGAGCATCGGCGAGACCACGAACGGGCAGCTGTTCCACTACGAGGGCGACGTCGACCGGACCACCACCGGGTCCGCCGCCGCCCGTGCCACGCACGTGCTGTACCTGGTCGTGCTCGGCGTCGTGTTCGGCGCCGCCGCCCTGCTCGCCGTGCCGACGGCCCCGCGCCGCCGCCGGGCCACCTCGAACGTCATCGAGGCCGAGGAACCCGCGACCACCTTCGACGAGGAGCGCGACGAATGAGCACCACCACCGGCTCCGTCCGACGCTGGGTCGTCCGCGGCACCGCGACCGCGATCGCCGTGGTCGTCGCCGCCGGCGCCGTCACCGCTGCGCACGCCTACGGCACCGCGGCCGAACCGGGTCGCCCGGCCGGCCGGACCGTCACGCCGGTCCCCGCCGACGCCGAGCGCGTCTGTGCCGGCAGCGCCCTGCGACTGTCCGACGACTCCGGCAACGACGCCACCCAGGCGAGCACGGTCGGGTCCGCCACCGTCGCCACGGCGACGACCGGCTCGACCGTCGAGCGGTCCTCGCTCGACCCGTCGTCCACCGGCGGCAGCGACCCGCGGCTGCTCACGGCCCCCGCGGGTGACACCACACCGCAGGTCGCGGGCAGCAGCTACCAGAGCGTCTCCAGCGGCGACCTGGTCGGTGCCGGGGCGGCGTCGTGCGACGACCCCACGCAGTCGACCTGGCTCGTCGGCGGCTCGACCGAGACCGGGCGCACCAGCCTCGTCACCCTGTCGAACCCGACCGACGTGAACGCGACCGTCGACCTGGCGATCTACGACGGCACCGGCACGGTCAGCGCCCCCGGCACGACCGGCATCGTCGTCGCCCCGAACACCCAGAAGGTCGTCCCGCTGTCCGGCTTCGTGTCCGACCAGGGATCCACCGTCGTGCACGTGTCGTCCTCCGGCGGGCAGATCGTCGCCCACATGCAGGAGACCGTCGTCCGCACGCTCACCCCCGGCGGCTACGACATCGTCTCCGGCGGCGCCGCGCCGTCACGCTCGCAGGTCATCCCCGGCGTCGTGCTCGCCGGTGCGCAGGAGGCACAGCGCGGCGACGACACCGCGGACGCCGCCCCCGTGGTCCGGCTGTTCGTCCCGGGCACGGAGTCGGCACGCGTCACGCTCGGCATCACGACGGCGGACGGCGGCGGTACGACCGTGAACGCCACCGCCGAGCCCGGGGTGGTGACCGACGTCGCGCTCGACGACTTCCCGGACGGCCGGTACTCGTTCACCGTCACGTCGACGCAGCCCGTCGTCGCCGGTGCCCGCACGACCTCACCGACGGCCGACGGCAACAGCGACCTCGGCTGGTTCGCCTCGGCCGAGCCCCTGGGCGACGAGGTCATCACCGCGGTGGCTCCGGGGGAGGGCGTCCGGATGAACTTCGTGAACCCCACGCGTGAGGACCGTGCGATCACGATCCGCTCCGGCGACGAGAAGCGCACCATCCAGGTGCTGTCCGGCGCGACGGCGACCATGCCGGTGCAGACCGCGAAGCAGCTCTCGATCTCCGGGGCCGAGGGCGTCGTGGCGGGCGTGACCTACCGCGGGGACGACGGCATCGCCGGGTTCCCGGTCCGTCCGTCCACCCAGGTGTCCACGCCGGTGCGCGTCTACCCCTGACGGTGACGACGGTGCGGCGCCTCCGGGCGCCGGGTCGTCACCAGTGGCGGTAGCGGTCCGGCGCCAGGTCCCACGGGTCCTTGCCGATCAGCTCACCGACGGCACGGAACACGGCTGTCTCGATGATGATCCGCCGGTCGGCGTCGTCCTTCTCGGGGCTGCGGTTCACGCGCTCGACGGGGATCCGGAACACGGTGACCCTGCGGGTGTCGCGGTCGATCCGCCACCGGGGCATCGCATCGGGCAGCGTCGCGTCGGTCGGCATGTCGGCCACCTGGAACACCACGCCCGCCAGTTCGTCGGGCCACAGGCCGATCAGGTAGTGGGCGCTGTCGCCGACGATGCGGTCGAACGCCTCGGCGCGGGTGGTGATCGGCGCGAGCTCGGGACCGGTCACGCTCGACCGCCCGCCGCGTCCGTGCCGGGACCGTCCTCGACCGCGGTCGACCGGGGTGACGAGGCGGGGCTTGCGACGCATCCCCACATCGTACGCGTGCCGTCGTCGCTCCTGGTCGCTCCGGTCGCTCGTGCGCGCTCCGCTAGGCTCCCTGACGACATGGACGTGAGGATCTGCAGCAAGGTCGCGTGCGCCGCGAGCGCTTCGGCGACCCTGACGTACGACTACGGCGACTCCATGGTCGTGGTCGGGCCGCTCTCCACGCGGGTCGAACCGCACGGCTACGACCTCTGCGCCCGGCACGCGGCCGGTCTGCGCGTCCCGCGCGGCTGGCAGGTGGTGCGGCGCGAGCCGCTGCAGCGCGAGGCCGACTGACGGCTCGCGTCCGCGACGCACCAGCGGTGGTGGACGGGAGGCCCGTGGGACGTGACCGACGTCGGCTGGGGACCCGCGCCTCCCGGCATGGAAGACTGATGGGCATGCCCACCGAAGCCCAGACCGCAGCACCGTACCGCGTCGCCGACCTCTCGCTCGCCGAGGCGGGCCGCCACCAGATCCGCCTCGCCGAGAACGAGATGCCGGGCCTGATGGCCCTGCGCGAGGAGTTCGGTGCGTCGCAGCCGCTGGCCGGCGCGCGCATCGCCGGATCGCTGCACATGACGGTGCAGACGGCCGTCCTGATCGAGACGCTCGTCGCCCTCGGTGCGCAGGTGCGCTGGGCGAGCTGCAACATCTTCTCCACGCAGGACGAAGCCGCCGCGGCCGTCGCGGTCGGGCCGACCGGCACGCCGGACGCACCAGCCGGCGTCCCCGTGTTCGCGTGGAAGGGCGAGACGCTCGAGGAGTACTGGTGGTGCACCAGCCGCATCTTCGACTGGACCGCCGAGGCCGCTGCCGTCGGAGCCGACTGGGCCGGTCCGAACCTGATCCTGGACGACGGCGGTGACGCCACCATGCTCGTGCACACCGGTGCCGACGCCGAAGCGGCTGGTGCTGCTCCCGTCGCCGGCGCCGACGCGAGCGCCGAGTGGAAGATCGTGCTCGACACCGTCGCCGCGTCGCTCGAGACGTCGGACGACCGCTGGACCCGCATCGCCGCGGACATCGAGGGCGTCACCGAGGAGACCACCACGGGCGTGCACCGCCTGTACGAGCTGTCGCGGAACGGGCAGCTGCGGTTCCCGGCGATCAACGTCAACGACTCCGTCACGAAGTCGAAGTTCGACAACAAGTACGGCATCCGCCACTCCCTGCCCGACGGCCTGAACCGGGCGACCGACGTCCTGATGGGCGGCAAGGTCGCGTTCGTCGTCGGCTACGGCGACGTCGGCAAGGGGGCGGCCGAGGCGCTGCGCGGCCAGGGCGCCCGCGTCATCGTCAGCGAGGTCGACCCGATCTGCGCGCTGCAGGCCGCGATGGACGGCTACCAGGTGGCGCGACTGGCCGACGTCGTCGACACCGTCGACATGGTCATCACCTGCACGGGCAACCTGGGCGTCGTGGGCGTCGACGAGATGCTCGGGCTGAAGCACCTGGCCATCGTCGCCAACGTCGGGCACTTCGACAACGAGATCGACATGGCCGGCCTCGAGTCGCTGCCCGGTGTGGAGAAGGTCGAGATCAAGCCGCAGGTGCACGAGTGGCGCCTGCCGACCGGTCGGTCGATCCTGGTGCTGTCCGAAGGGCGGCTCATGAACCTCGGCAACGCCACCGGGCACCCGTCGTTCGTGATGAGCAACTCGTTCACGAACCAGGTCCTGGCGCAGATCGAGCTGCACACCCGTCGTGACGAGTACCCGACCGGGGTCTACGTGCTGCCGAAGCACCTGGACGAGAAGGTCGCGCGCCTGCACCTGGGCGCCCTCGGAGTGGAGCTGACGGAGCTGCGTCCCGAGCAGGCGGCGTACATCGGCGTCCCGGTCGAGGGCCCGTTCAAGCCGGAGCACTACCGCTACTGAGCGGTCGCGCCAGCGCCGCGCCTCAGCGCGGGAACCCCGGCGGCCGCGCCGACGCCGACGCCCCCGCCGCGGTGAGCACGGCGACGCGGGAGCGCAGCGCCTGCACGTCCCGCCCGCGCCGCAGCACGACGACACCGGCGAGGAACACCTCGGCGGGGACCGGCGGCACCGGGTGGGCGAAGGCCGCGACGTCCGCGGCCAGCGCGCGGGCGGCGGACTCCCGGAGCTCGGGGCGCATGACGGCGGCCCCGCGGAAGAACGCGCCGAGCCGGTTCTCGAGCCGCTGCGGCAGCGCCGAGACGTCCGCGACCGTCGCCCAGGCCGCGAGCTCCGGCGGCAGCACGACCTGGGGGTCGCGCTGCTTCGGCAACCGCTCGTGCTGCACGACGGTGCCGGCGAGCAGGTCCCCGAGTCGCCGTGGACGACTGCCGAACAGCGCGACGAGCAGCGCCACCGACCCGAACGTCATCCACAGTTCGAACAGCCCGACGAGTGCGCGGGTGAACGCGTGCCGGAACCCGATGGCACCGCCGTCGACGCGGACGACCCGGGTGCCGACCGCGTACCGCCCGACGCTGCGGCCCCGCGTCACCGTCTCGACGGCGGCCGGCACGAGCACGAGCACGGCGACGAACAGGGCGATGCTCAGCGCGGCGCCCCACGCGTCGTCGACGCCGCTCGGCCAGAGCCGGGACACCCCGAACACCAGGAGCAGGTACAGGACGAGCAGGCACACCCCGTCGAGGAGGGCCGACGCCAACCGCAGCACGAGTCCGGCGGGCTGCACGTCGAGCGCGACCGCCTCGCCGACCACGAGCTCGTCGGCGGTCTCGTCGAGGGCGAGCGAGAACCGGGCATCGGCGAGGTCGCGCGGCGTGCGGGGCTTCGACATGGGATCATTCTGTCGGAAGTCGGCCGACACGAGGGGGAACACGTGGACCTGGACGCCTACGCCGAGGTGCACCGCGACCGGTGGCAGGAACTCGACCGCCTCGCGCGCGCCCGACACACCACGGGTGCCGACGTCGACGAGCTCGTCTCCGGCTACCAGGCCGCCGCGACGGACCTGGCCCGCATCCGCGGTGCAGCGCCCCGCACGGCGACCGGTGACCGGTTGTCCCTCACGCTGTACCGCGCCCGTCTGCGCTTCACCGGCACCCCGGTCGACCCGCTCACCGCGGTCGCCCTGTTCTTCACCCGGCACCTGCCCGCTGCGCTGTACCGGATCCGCTGGGTGACGATCTGGGTGGCGCTGGCGACGGCGGCGATCGGCGCGATCGTGGCCGTGTGGATCACGACGACGCCGGGGGCGACGGCGACCTTCGGGACGCCGGAGGCGCTCCGCCAGTACGCCACGCAGGACTTCGTCGACTACTACTCCGACCACGGCCTCGGCGCGTTCACGGCGCAGGTGTGGACGAACAACGCGTACATCGCGGCGACCATGGTCGCGTTCGGGATCACGGGCGTCTTCGTGCCGTTCTCGATCATGCAGAACGCCGTCGGGCTCGGGGTGTCCGCCGCGATCATGCACTCGCAGGGTCGCCTGGCCGACTTCTTCCTCTACATCGCCCCGCACGGTCAGCTCGAGCTGTACTCGGTGTTCCTCGCCGGCGGGGCGGGCCTGATGATCTTCTGGTCCTGGGTGGCGCCGGGTCCGCACCGCACCCGCGCGCAGGCCCTCGCCGAGGACGGCCGAGCACTGATCACGATCGCGGTCGGCCTGACGCTGACCCTGCTGCTCTCCGGCCTGGTCGAGGGCGTCGTCACCCGCCAGGACTGGCCGTGGCCGGTCAAGATCGGCATCGGGACGGTCGCGCTCGCCGCGGTCCTCGCGTACCAGTGGGTGCTCGGTGGTCGTGCGTACCGCGCCGGGGAGCGCGGCGACCTCGACGAGTTCGAGCGCGGCACGTCCGCGCTGGTCGCCGGGTAGCGGCGGGTCGGTTCAGAGCCGGCCCGTGGCCTTCGCGCGCAGGTAGGCGTCCGCCACGAGCGGCGGAACGTCCTCCGGTGCGCCGCGGACCACCTCGGCGCCGGCACGTCGTGCGACGTCGGCGACGCCGTCGGCATCGAGCAGCGTGCGTTCGGCGGCGGCCCGTCGGTACACGTCGCGCTCCGCGCCGGTGGGGAGGCCCGGCACTCGTCCGCCCCGCGCCGTCCGGATCGTCGTGGCCGGGTCCACCCCGCCGCGTGCGGTCCGCTGCACCGCCGGGTCCTCGATGCTCGTCACGACGACGGCGTGCCGCCGGGTGAGCCGGGGCAGCACCGCCAGCAGGTCACCGGAGGCACCGACCGAGTCGAGGCTCGACG
The DNA here is from genome assembly GCF_054060195.1 of Curtobacterium sp. PvP017. Classification (NCBI taxonomy): domain Bacteria; kingdom Bacillati; phylum Actinomycetota; class Actinomycetes; order Micrococcales; family Microbacteriaceae; genus Curtobacterium; species Curtobacterium sp. PvP017. The sequence goes on along the minus strand of NZ_JBSSCY010000001.1, from coordinate 261,871 downwards.
CCAGGACGACGAGCGCTCGGGACGTCGTGATCGAGTCGACGAGCGCCGGCACCGCGGACCAGTCGGTCGCGGCGAGTCCGGGTTCCGCCATCGCGAGGGCCTCGCCGAACCGCTGGACGACGTCGGTGCGCGTGGCACCGTGCACGCGGTCGTGGATGCTGTCGTCGAGGACCGCCAGGTCGACCCGGTCGCCGGCGGCCGCAGCCAGGGCGCCGAGGAGCAGTGCGGACTCGATGAAGGTGTCGAGGCGTGGTTCGTCCGCGACCCTGCCGGCTCCGGCACGTCCGGCGTCGACGACGACCACGACCCGGCGGTCGCGCTCGGGACGCCAGGTGCGGACCACGAGGTCCTGCCGTCGGGCGGTCGCCCGCCAGTCGATCGAGCGGACGTCGTCGCCCCGGACGTAGTCGCGCAGTGAGTCGAACTCGGTGCCGTGGCCGCGGAGCTGCAGGGTGGTCTCGCCGTCGAGCTCGCGCAACCGGGCCAACCGCGACGGCAGGTGCCGTCGCGAGCGGAACGGCGGGGTCACGACCAGTTCACCCGGAGCCGCCACCACCCGCTGTCGAGCGGCGAGACCGAGCGGACCGAAGGCCCGGACCGCGACGCCGGCGGTGCGTCGGCGGCCGCGGCGGAACGGGGTGAACCGCATCCGTGCCGTCCGTCGTTCACCCGCGGGGACCGTCATCCGGATCCGGCGCGGCCGGTGCCCGGCGGAGGGTTCCCACATGTCGCGGACGATGCCCCGGAGCACCCGCCCGCCGTCGTTCGCGAGCACGAGCGTGCCGTCGGCGGTGCTGTCGCGCCGGGCCAGTCGCGGCATGCGCCGTTCGATGCGCACGCGTGTCAGGTCGGCGGCGAGCAGGACGTCGAGGGCGGCGGCGAGCAGCACGACCACGACCCACGCCAGACCGGCCCACCCGCTGGCGAGCAGCACGGTGGGCACGATCGCGACGGCGAGCAGCGCGACGAACCGGCCGGAGACCGCCACTAGATCGGCACCCGCACCTGCTCGAGCACCTGCTGGAGCACCCCGTCGGCGCCGACGCCCTCGAGCTCGGCGTCGGCGGCCACCCGGAGCCGGTGCCGCCAGACCGGCAGGGTCATCGCCTGCACGTGGTCGGGCGTGATGGCGTCGTAGCCGGTGAGCCACGCCCAGGCCTTCGCCGCGGCGAGCAGGGCCGTCGCACCGCGCGGGCTCACCCCGACCCGGACGGACGGTGCCTGGCGGGTGGCGCGGGCGAGGTCGACGATGTACGCCAGCACGTCGTCGCGGGCACCGACGGCACGGACGGCGCGCTGCGCGGCGAGGACCTCGTCGACGCCGACCACGGGGGTGATGCCGGCCGACCGGACGTCTCGCGGCACGAAGCCGTCGGCGTGCCGGCGGAGGACCTGCCACTCCACGTCGCGCGGCGGGATGTCGAGCGTCAGCTTCATCAGGAAGCGGTCGAGCTGCGCTTCGGGGAGCGTGTACGTGCCCTCGAACTCGATCGGGTTCATCGTCGCGGCCACGAAGAACGGGTCGGGCAGCAGCCGGGCGTCGCCGTCCACGCTGACCTGCCGCTCCTCCATCGCCTCGAGCAGGGCGGACTGGGTCTTCGGGGGCGTGCGGTTCACCTCGTCGGCGAGCAGCACGTTGGTGAAGACCGGGCCCTCGCGGAACGGGAACGTCCCGGTGGAGGCGTCGTACACGAGCGACCCGGTGACGTCGCCGGGCATCAGGTCCGGCGTGAACTGGATCCGCTTGGTGTCGAGCGACATCGCGGCGGCCAGGCTGCGGACGAGCAGGGTCTTGGCGACGCCGGGGACGCCCTCGAGCAGCACGTGCCCCTGCGCCAGGAGTCCGACGATCATGCCGGACACCGCGCCCTCCTGTCCGACGACGGCCTTGGCGACCTCGGCCCGGACGCGCCCGAAGGCGTCGCGCAGGCCGGCGTCGCCCGGGACGGGGTCCTGCCGGGGTCGGTCGTGCTGGTCGGGGACTGCTGGCAGGTCGGTCACGGTCGTGCTCCTGGTCGGTCGTGGTCGGTGCTGGGACGGTCGCCCGAGGCGGATCGTCGGACGGCCCGTTCGAGGTCGTCGAGTGCCCTCGTGCCCTCGACGAGGGCGCGGTCGTCGGTGGTCGGACCGCCGACGAGGACGGCGCCGACGCGGTCGTGGGGGATGCCGGTCGCGCGGGCTGCGGCGCGCACGACGTCGTCGACGTGCGCGGAGCGGGGGAGCCCGAGCAGCCGACCGATCCGGCGGACCGCGGCGACGCGGAGGGTGTCCAGGGCGTGGGTGCGGTCGTGGGTGCGGGCGTACATCCGGGCCCGGCCCTCGGTGGTCTCGGCGGCGCGGACCACGACGGGCATCCGTTCGACGACGAGTGGCCCGAGGCGGCGGCCGCGCCACACCGCGGCGGCGACGGCGACCAGGGCGAGCAGCGCGATGCCGCTCGGCACCCACGGCGGCGCGAGCTCGCCGAGCGTCGGGGCCGCGTCGGGTGCGCCGACGGTCGGTGTGTACCAGGTGAGGCGGTCGTCAGCCCCGAGCAGCCCGAGGGCGAGCGCGGCGTTCCCGGCGGTCGTGATCGTGTCGTTGCGGAGGGCCGACGTGGTGCCGACCAGGGTGACGTCACCGCCGGGCGTCGCCGCGCGGACGAGTCCCCAGGCCCGGTCGTCGCCGCTGCCGGACGGCGCGCACCGGTCAGCGTCGGGGTCGTCCACCGTGTAGCCGTACCCGTCGGTGGACACCCGCGCTGCCGATGCCGCGGCCGGGATCGCACACGACGCGGTCGACACGGTGTCGCCGCCCCCGGGCGCCGTCGCCGTCGTGACGTCGAGCCCGAAGGACGTGAACGGCGTGGAGTCGACACCCACCAGGACCACGTGCTCCGCGGTCCGGGCGATGCGCTCGGCGACCGCGGGGTCGAGGACCCCGTCGGAGTCGTCGACGAACACCGTGCCGCCGTCGATCCCGTCCGCACGGTCGGTGACCCGGACGGAGGTGCCCCGCTGCTCCAGGACACGGACCAGCGCAGCCGATCCGCTCGCCGTGGTGGACGTCGGGTCGAGCGGCCGGCGGTCCGGGCCCTCGGCGCCCTGGACCACGGCGGTGAGCACGGCGAGCACGAGTCCGACGACCACGATCGCGGCCCAGAAGCCGAACCGGAACCGGCGGCCCTCGGGCTGCTCCGGTGCCGGTGCGCCCGAGCGCGGCGTCGCGGTGGCGGTGCTGGTGCTCATGCCGGCACCTCCGGCCCCACGGACCTGGCCGGACGGGCCTGGCGAACGGCGTGCTCGGTGTCGAGGACCCGCCGGGCGGTGGCCTCGTCGGCGTCGAGCCCGAGGTAGCGGACGGCGTCGAAGGCCGTGGCGGCGCCGTCGAGCGCGGCGGCTTCGGCGGGGAACGGGACGGCTGCGCGGGCGGCGATGGTCTGTGCGGTGGCACCGGGGACGTCGCGGACGAGATCGCGCTCGCCGAGGCCGCGGGCGGTCGCACGGAAACCGTCGAGGACCGCAGCCGACCAGTCGCCCCGGCTGATCGCGGACCGGGCGGCGTCGAGCAGTTCACGGGCGGACCGGAGGTCGTCGTCGTCGAACACCCCGCCGGTGTCGTCCGTGCCGCTGCGTGCGCGACGTCGGGGGAGCCCGCGGGCGACGACCACGAGCACCACGACGGCGACGAGCACCACGATCGCGATCACCAGGGCGGTGCGGGCTGCGACGGGGGAGTCGAGTCCGTCGGCGCGGAGCGACCCGAGCCAGTCCAGGAACGTCCGTGACGCGCGGTCCCACCAGGTCACGTGGGCGCCGTCGTAGGCGGGCCGATCGAGTTCGCGTTCGAGCAGCCGGCGGGCCTCGTCGGGGTCGACCGCGGTCATGCGGTCCCGTCCGGCGGACGGTGCTGTCCCTGCTGCGGCGGGTGGTGCGGCCACGGTTGCTGCTGTCCGGGCCAAGGCTGCTGCGCCTGCTGTTGTCCGGGCCATGCCTGCGGGGGTTGTCCGGGCCACTGCTGCGGCTGCTGCTGGGCCCACGGCTGCTGCTGGGCCCAGGGCTGCTGCTGCCCGGCCCAGGGCTGCTGCTGCGGCCACGGCGGTCGGGCGACCGGTGCCGACGGAGCGAACGGGTCGGCTGGCTGCCCGGTGTCCAGGTGCGACGCGATGCGCTGGTCGAGGGCCTCGGTCCGGATCCGCCGGTCGATGGTCAGGAAGGTGACGACCGCCGCGCTCAGCACGTCGGTGATGCACTGCACGGCGATCGCGAGCAGGCTGCCGATGACGATCAGGACGAGGGCGCCGCCACCGATCCCCGATGACGCGTCGGTCTGCCCGAGCGGGTCGAACACCCCGCCGACGAGCACCGCCCCGATGGTGAGCGGCGCCGAGGCGATCGACGCCGCGACGCCGAACATCACCTGCACGAGCAGGAGGATGCCGAAGGTCCGCCAGAACGCACCGCGGGTCAGCCGCCACGACTGCGCGGCGGCGGCGAACACCGGTCGGCCCTCGAGCGCGATGGTCGGCACCGTGAAGGCGAAGCGGATGCCGAGCCAGGTCAGGACCACGCCGAGGCCGAGGACCATCAGGAAGACGGCGAGCACGAACCACCCGGCGCTGGCGTCCCCGGCGCCGAGCGCCGCGAAGAACGCGACGAAGACCACCACGACGACGATGCCGACGACGAGACCCGCGCCGATCTGCACGAACATCCACCCGACGACCGGCCACCGCCGCCCGGCGAGCAACGCCCAGAGGCCCCGGAACGTCGCACGGCGGCCGAGCACGCGCTGCCCGGTGTCCGCGGCGACGGGCGCGACGAGGAACCCGCGCCCGAGGTACGCCAGGAACGGCAGGCCGATCGTCAGCAGGATCCACAGCGTCACCGAGCCCGCGACGATCGTGTCGCCACCACCGTTGCCGTCGAACGCGGTCATCATCCGCGACTGCAGCGCCTGCTGGCCGAAGGTGCTGACGAGGGTGGAGAGCAGCCCGAGCACGCCGCTGAGCAGCACGCTCCAGAGCAGCAGGACGCGGGCGTTGCGGCGGAAGACCGTGAACGCGCCGCTGAGGACGTCACCCAGCCCGAGCGGGCGGAGGGGGATCACCGGACGCGAGCCGGACGGCTGTCGGTCGCCGGGCGGTCGACCCGGCCCCGGGGCGGGCGGTCGCGGCGCGGAGGAGTGGGGCGGGCCTCCCGGCTGCTCGTGCCCCTGCCACGGACCCTGCTGTCCCGCACCCTGCCGTCCACCGCCCGGCGTCTGCCAATCGGACATGACCTCGGCCCCCTTCGTCGTGTCGGTCCGCGCTGCGACGCGCGGTCCACGTCCATCCTGGCGGAAAACGCCGCGTGACGGGGCCTCGGCTATCGTGTGGGGACACGTGCCGACCCGGCACCACCCGCACGCCACACGGAGTCCACATCACATGACACCGCGCATCCTCGTCGTCGACGACGACCAGGCCCTCGCCGAGATGATCGGCATCGTCCTCCGCTCGGAGGGCTACGAACCCGAGTTCAGCGCCGACGGCAACGACGCCGTCGACGCGTTCCACAGCACGAAGCCGGACCTCGTCCTGCTCGACGTGATGCTCCCGGGCATCGACGGCATCGAGGTCTGCAAGCGCATCCGCGCCGAGAGCGGCACGCCGATCATCATGCTCACCGCCAAGAGCGACACCGCCGACGTCGTCCTCGGCCTCGAGAACGGTGCCGACGACTACGTCGTCAAGCCGTTCAACCCGAAGGAGCTCGTCGCCCGCATCCGCACGCGGCTGCGGCCGAGCGCCACCGACGCCACGGTCCTGCACGTCGGTGACGTGACCGTCGACGTCGCCGGGCACGAGGTGCGCCGCGGCGACACCGTCATCGCGCTCACCCCCCTCGAGTTCGACCTGCTCCGCGCGCTCGCCGAGAAGCCGAACCAGGTCTTCACCCGCGAGATGCTCCTCGAGCAGGTCTGGGGCTACCACTACAAGGCCGACACCCGCCTGGTGAACGTGCACGTGCAGCGCCTGCGCGCGAAGATCGAGCACGACCCCGACAACCCGAAGACCGTCACCACGGTCCGCGGCGTCGGGTACCGCGCCGGAGGAGCCTGACCACCGTGCCGCCCGCCCCGCCCGCCGGCACCGGTCCCGGCACGGCATCCGGTGCCGCCCCCGGCGCGGCCACCGTGTCGATCGGCGTGGTCGGCCGCGGTCGGCGACGGATGCGGCGCTGGGTCCGTCGTGGCTGGCGGCCCGTCGCGTACGTGTGGCGACGGTCCCTGATGTTCCGCTCGGTCGCCATCACCGTGATGACGACCGGACTGGCCGTCGGGATCATCGGCACCGCCGTCATGGTGAGCATCTCGACGAACGTCTACTCGCAGCGCCGCGACCAGATCGAGTCGGAGTCGGCCCGGGCGACCATCGTCGCGCAGGGGATCTTCGACGCCGCCACCGCCGCCGAGGACAACAACCAGTCCGAGCTCGAGACGCTGCAGAACGAGGCGCAGCAGGCGATCCTGTCGAACACGACCAGCCCCGGCGGCACGAGCATCGCGATCGAGCGGAGCCCGGACCAGTCCACGCCGCAGACGCTGCAGACCATCGCGAGCCAGGACTTCCCGGACGCCGTGATCACCGACGCCCTGCGCAAGGAGGTCGGCGCGAACACCGGCAAGCTCAGCCTGCAGCCCGTGCAGCTCGACGACGACGGCCGCCGCGTGCCCGGGCTGGCCGTCGGCTCGACGCTGCAGATCCCGAGCGCCGGCCAGTACGAGCTGTACCTGGTCTACGACCTGTCCGACGCGCAGCAGACCCTGGACTTCGTGTCGCAGACGCTCTCGATCGGCGGCGTCGCGCTCATGGTGCTCATCGCCCTGGTGACCTCGCTCGTCGTCCGGCTGGTCGTGGTCCCGATCCGCGAGGCAGCGGAGACGAGCCGCAAGATCGCCGCCGGCCGTCTGGACGAACGCATCCCGGTGCGCGGCCAGGACGACCTGGCGACCCTCGCGCGCAGCTTCAACGGCATGGCCGAGGCCGTCAGCCGACAGATCACGCAGCTCGCCGAGCTCTCCCGCGTGCAGCAGCGCTTCGTGTCCGACGTGTCCCACGAGCTGCGCACCCCGCTCACCACGATCCGGCTCGCCGGCGACATGCTCTTCGACTCGCGGCACGCGTTCGAGCCGTCGGTCGGTCGCTCGGCCGAACTCCTGCACGCGCAGGTGGAACGGTTCGAGTTGCTGCTCGCCGACCTGCTCGAGATCTCCCGCTACGACGCCCAGGCCGTCCAGCTCGACACCGAGCCGTCGGTGCCCGCGGCGCTCGCCGCGGACATCGTCGAGGAGTTCCGCCCCCTCGCCGAACGGGCCGGCATCGACCTGCAGCTCGCCACCCCGGGCGGCCACACCACGATGCGGCTCGACGCCAAGCGGGTCCGCCGCATCCTGCGCAACCTGGTCGGCAACGCGATCGAGCACGGTGACGCCAAGCCCGTCCAGGTCGTCGTCGACAGCGACGCCCGCACGGTCGCCATCGCCGTGCGCGACCAGGGCGTCGGCATGCCGCCGGAGGACGCCGCCCGGGTGTTCGACCGGTTCTGGCGTGCCGACCCGAGCCGCAAGCGCACCATCGGCGGCACCGGTCTCGGGCTCGCGATCAGCCTGGGCGACGCGAAGCTGCACGGTGGTCGGATCGACGTGTGGTCCCGCCCCGGCCACGGGTCGACGTTCGTGCTCACCCTGCCCCGCAACGAACAGGGCACCGCCGCGACGTCGGCGATCCCGCTGCCCGAGCTCGACGAGTCGTACGACGGCCCCCGCGCCGTGCGAGAGGAGTCCTGATGCGTTCCCGTCCCCGTCCCCGGCTCCGGCACGTCGTCGCCGCGGCACTGGCCGCCGTCAGCGTGCTGGCGCTCACCGCCTGCGCCGCCATCCCCGTCGACGGCGCCGTCCGCACCGGCCAGACGATCAAGGACGAGTCGCTCTCCGGCGTCGACTTCCGGCCGGACAAGCCGATCACCGGCTCCGACCAGACGGCGATCCTGCGCGGGTTCATCGCGGCGGCGACCGGTGCGCAGGACAACTACGCGATCGCCCGGCAGTTCCTGGCCTCGGACTTCTCGCAGCAGTGGAACCCGCGCCAGGGCGTCACGATCCGCGACGGCAGCGGCACCGTCGAGCGCGCCGACGACCGCGAGCTGACGTACACGCTCACCGCGAGCGCCACCGTCGACTCCGAGGGGGAGTACACGCAGGCGGTCCGCCCGACCTCGTCCACGCTGACGTTCCAGTTCACCCGCGAGGACGGCGAGTGGCGCATCGCCTACGCGCCGGACGGCATCATCCTGTCCCCGGTCAGCTTCGACTCGGTCTTCCAGCAGCACGCCCTGTACTTCTACGACCCGACGTTCCGGTTCCTCGTGCCGGACGAGCGCTGGTTCCTCGCCCGCTCGTCCACGAGCACGCGCATCGCCAGCGCCCTGCTCGCCGGCCCCGCCGACTGGCTGAAGGGCGCCGTGGTCTCGTCGTTCCCGGAGGGCACCCAGCTCTCCCTGAACGCCGTCACCATCGACAGCGGCACCGCGCTCGTCGACCTGTCCAGCGACGCGCTGGGCGCCAGCACCGTCGACCGCGTCCGGATGCGCGAGCAGCTGAGCAAGTCCCTCGCCTCGGTCGCCACGATCTCGTCGGTGTCGATGACCATCGAGGGAGCGAGCGTGTCCGTGCCCGACTCGGGTGGGGCGAACGCGCAGCAGAACCCGGACGTGGACCCCCGACCCCTCGTCGACGAGGACGGCGTCGTCGGCTACGCGGCCACGGGCACCGGCAAGGTCGCGAAGCTCGGCGGCGGCGTCGGCGACACCGTGGCTGACCTCGACCCGACCTCGATCGCGCTGTCCGCCTCCGGCACCACGGCCGCCGTCGGCAACCGCGACGGCGCCGTCGTCGTGCGCGGCGACGACCACCTGCGCGTCGACGCGCGCGAGGACCTGGTCGCCCCCTCGATCGACGACCTCGGGTTCGTCTGGGTCGGCCAGTCGTCGGACACCCGCCGGATCACCGCGTACGGCCTCGGCGGCGACCCGCACCAGGTCGCGACGTCGTTGCCGCGCGGCGAGCTCGTGTCGTTCCAGGTGTCCCGCGACTCCACCCGGGCACTCGCCCTGATCGAGACCGCGGACGGCCCCGGCCTGTACGTCATGGCGGTCATCCGCGGGTCCGACCGGTCGCCGACGTCGTTCGGTGCAGCCGTCCGCGTGCAGGCGGCCACCGGCGACGCGGTGGGGGCGACGTGGGTGAACGACACCGACGTGGCCTCGGTCGGGCAGACCACGGCCGGGCCGAACGTGGTGCGGACCACCATCGGCGGCCAGTCGAGCACCCTGCCGAAGCCGGACGGTCGTGCGACGTCGATCAGCGGCGGCAGCGGCGGTGCACTGCTCCTCCGGATGTCGAGCGGGTCGGTGCTGCAGTCCACCGGTGGCGGCTGGGACACGACCGGCGTCACCGCGGACGTGCTCGGCGTCCAGCGCTGACGACGCGGTCTCCCCTCCACACCCACCCCGGCCAGGAGGCCCGTCCACCGTCCGGACCGCCGGCCCGCGCCCGCCGTCCGGTCGCCACCACACTCGTCGCATGCGCACCGAGGACCATCCCACCGCCGGGACGAGCACCGCGGAGGCGACCGCCCCGAGCTCGCCCACGCCGTGGCGGGACGCCGCGTTCGCCGTGCTCGGTCTGTTCCTGCCCGTGGAGTGCCTGGGCTGCGGACGCCCGGACCGTGCGCTCTGCCGGGCCTGCCGCGCCGACCTGGCCGCACGCCCGCGTCGGGTGCGCCTCGTCGCGGGGGTCCGGCTCGACGCCGCGTTCGAGTACGAGGGGCTCGTCCGCACGCTGCTCCTCGAGCTGAAGCTCCGGAGCCGGGTCGACGTGGCACGTCCACTCGGCGGTCGGTTCGGCACGCTCGTCCGCGCGGCGCTCGCCGAGGCCCCTGCCGGCACGGTGGTGCTGCGGGTGCCGCCGTCGCGGGCCGGGGCACGGCGGCGCGGGTTCGACCCCGTGGTGCTGCTGCTCGCCCGCGGCGGCGTCCGCGGCACCGGGCGACTCCTGCGGGTGCGGGGACGGGGCGGACCTGCGGACGGTGGGCCGGGTCAGAAGGAACGGACGGCGATCGAGCGGGTCGCGGCGACCGTCGGCACGCTGCGGGCCCACGGGGTCGAGGGGCGGGACGTCGTGCTGGTGGACGACGTCGTGACGACCGGCGTCACGATGGCCGAGGGCGTCCGCGCGGTGCGGGCCGCGGGCGGTCGGGTCGTCCGGTGCGTCGCCGTCGCGAGCGTCGAGGACTGACGCCTCGGTGAACACCGGGTGGCCACTGTGCGTCCGGTGAGTGTCCGGCGGACTCGCCGCCGCACCGTGACGCCGGACCAGCCGCGGGTCTAGCCTCGCGACAAGGCGTTCGGGTTCGCCGGATGGAGGCGACGCGCCGAAGCTCGATGGGAGCCGCGACATGGACGTGACGATCACAGGCCGGAACGTCGGGGTCACCGACCGATTCCGCACCTACGTCGAACAGAAGTCCGAGAAGATCGACGTGCTCGCTGACCGTGCGCTCGCCTTCGAGGTGCGCATCAGCCGCCACCACGAGAAGTCCGGCGGCAGCCAGGGCGAGGACCGCATCGAGCTCACGCTCATCGGTCCCGGGCCCCTCGTGCGGGCGGAGTCCGCGGCGTCCGACAAGTACGCCGCCTTCGACCTCGCCTTCGCCCGCATCATGGAACGCCTGCGCCGTGCCCGCGACCGGCGCAAGGTGCACCGCGGTCGTCACCGTCCGACCTCGGTGGCCGAGGCCGCCGGCAGTGCCTTCGACGGCATGGGGGTGGTCCCCGCCGACGGCCGACTCATCGAGGACGTCGCCACCGGCGCGGTCCCCGTCGTCGACGAGCAGACGACGGAGGAGGACGACACCGAGGTCTACAGCCCCGTGGTGATCCGGCACAAGGTGTTCGAGGCCGCCCCGATGACGGTTGACGACGCCCTGTACTTCATGGAGCTCGTCGGGCACGACTTCTACCTGTTCGTCGACGCCGAGACCCACCGCCCGAGCGTGGTCTACCGGCGCAAGGGCTGGGACTACGGCGTGATCGGCATCGACGACCAGACCGGCGCCACGGCGTCGGCGGACGCCGAGCCCGCCGCCGCGCTCGCCTGACGCGATCGCCGCGGACTCGTCCGACCCGGTGTGGGGGGGGCGGGGGGGGGGGGCCCCCCCCCCCCGGGGGCCCCCCCCCCGCCCCCCCCCCCCCCCCCCCCCCCCGGGGGGGGGCGGCCGGGGGGGGGGGGGGGGCCCGGGGGGGGCCCCCGCGGCTCCCCCCCGCGCCGCCCGCGGCCGGCCGCGCGCGGGGGGGGGGGGGGGGCGGGGGGGCCGGGGGGGGGCCCCCCCCCCCGCCCCCCGGGCCTCCCGGTCGTCCGGTCCACCCCGTCGACGCGCGACGCAGATGATGGCTGGTCATGACCAGTCGTGTCAAGCGTTGGCGACGATCTGTTCGCCATCCGTGATCCCCCGGAAACACGCGGATCGAACCTTCCCACAGGGACCGATCCAACGGTTGACAAGGGCTCCCGGAAGGTCTTCTATTGCGAATACGCAACGTCCTTTCATAAAGGTCGGACCAAGGGAGTCAACGTGACACGCACGCGTTTCGCCGCACTCGGTGCGCTCGGCCTGGCGGCCGCGCTCGCCCTCACCGGGTGCTCCGCCGGAAGCAACGGAGCTTCCGACGGTGGCACGAAGTCCATCGGCACACCCGATGGCAAGGGCAAGACCATCACCGTCTGGATGATGAACGGCGACCTCAGCGACAAGGTCCTCGACGCCGCCCAGGAGCAGTTCACGAAGGACACCGGGGCGAAGGTGAAGATCCAGACCCAGCAGTGGGACGGGATCACCACGAAGCTCACCACGGCACTCGCCCAGGACGACGCCCCGGACGTCGTCGACCTCGGCAACACGCAGGTGCCGGTGTACGCGGCGGCCGGTGGTCTGATGGACCTCACGCCGTACCGCGACGAACTCAAGGACGGCCAGACCTGGCTGACCGGGCTCGAGGGGCCGGCCACCGTCGACGACAAGCTCTACGGCGCACCGCTCTTCGCGGGCAACCGGGCCGTCGTCTACAACAAGAAGGTCTGGAAGGACGCCGGCGTCACCGACGTGCCGACCACGTACGAGGAGCTCACCGCCGACCTGGACAAGGTCAAGGCGGCCAACACGGCGAGCGACTTCTCCGCCTTCTACATGCCCGGCCAGTACTGGTACGGCGGGCTGCAGTGGGTCTGGGACGCCGGCGGCGAGATCGCCTCCGACGAGGACGGCAAGTGGACCGGCACGCTCGACTCCGACGACGCCGTGAAGGGCCTGACGGCGTGGAAGACGTTCCAGAACGACTACTCCGCGAAGTCGACGCAGGACATCAACACCGACAAGCCCTCGCAGAGCGACGTCTTCGCGCAGGGCAACACCTCGGCGTTCCTCGGCTCGGCGTGGGAGATCGGTTCGATCACCACCGCGAAGCCCGCGCTCGCCGACCAGATCGGCACGTTCCCGATGCCGTCGCAGACGGCCGGCAAGACGCAGCCGGTGTTCCTCGGCGGGTCCGACCTCGGCATCCCGGCGAAGGCCGCGAACCAGGACCTCGCGCTGTACTACCTGAAGATCCTGACCTCGAAGGAGTTCCAGCAGGACCAGGTGTTCGGCGTCGACGGCTGGGAGCCGAACTCGACCGAGCTGCTCGACGCGGTGGCCGACGACGTCGACACCCTGCACAAGCCGTACTTCGCGGCAGCCGGCACGAGCCGTCCGACCCCGGCGACGCCGGGCTGGGCGACCATCGAGGGTGACGCGTCGTTCCAGTCGATGTTCGCGGACATCGCCACCGGACGGAAGTCGCCGGAGCAGGCCGCCGAGGGCTTCTCGAAGCACCTCACGACCGCGCTGAACGCGCAGCCGTAGTCGATGACCTCCACTGCGGAGCAGGCGACCGGTTCGGAGCAGTCCGAGCCGGTCGCCGGCGGCGGGGGGATCGGGGGCGTCGGCGGTACTGGGTCGGGGCGGCCGGTTCGTCCCGGCCGCGGGGCGCGTCGTCGGTCGGCGGTGGCGTCGCGGGCACCGCTCGTCCTGCTCGCCCCAGCGGCGATCCTGCTGCTCGCGCTCGTCGTCTACCCGCTCGTCCGACTCGTCGTCATCTCGTTCCAGGACTACGGGCTCCGGGCGATCTTCACCGGGGAGGCCGGGTTCGCCGGCGTCTCGAACTACACGAACGTCCTGACCGACGCGTCGTTCTGGCCGGTCATCCTGCGCACCGTCCTGGTCACCGGGGCGATGGTGCTCGGCACGATCGTCATCGGGATGGGCGTCGCACAACTGCTCACCCGGCTCGGCGTCGCGATGCGCACCGTCGTCAGCGTTGTGCTCGTGCTGGCCTGGGCGATGCCGAACGTGGCGTCGAGCTTGGTCTGGCAGTGGCTCTTCCAGCCCTTCTACGGCGTGCTCAACTGGCTCATCACGCAGCTGCGGGTGTTCGGCGACCACACGCAGGACAACTGGGCGTCGCACCCCGGGCAGGCCTACACGATCGTGCTCACGCTCGTGATCTGGCAGGCCGTGCCGTTCGTCGCCCTGACGCTGTACGCCGCGCAGTCGCAGATCGCGCCGGAGTACTACGAAGCCGGGGCGCTCGACGGCGCCTCGACCTGGACGATGTACCGCGCGATCACGCTGCCGGCACTCGCACCGACCCTGCTGCTCGTGTCGATCCTGTCGGTGATCTGGGACTTCAACGTGTTCAACCAGATCTGGTTGCTCACCCGGGGCGGCCCGGAGGAGGCCACCCTGACGCTCGGCATCTGGACGTTCGTGAAGTCGTTCGTCTCCAACGCCTACGGCCAGGGCGCCGCGATCGCCGTCATCTCGACCGTGATCCTCGGCGCGCTCACCAGCTACTACATCCGCCGGCTCGTCCGCAGCGGGGAGGAGGACCTGTGACCGTCTCGAACGCAGCACGCGGCGCGGGTGTCGCACCCGCTGCCGCGCCCGCGCCCGCACCCGTGCGGGCGCGGAGGCGGAAGCCGCGCGTGGTCGCCAACACCATCGCGGTCGTGTTCTGCCTGGTGTGGGTGTTCCCGATCTACTGGATGGTGAACACCGCCTTCAAGCCGGCGGACGAGGTCACCACCATGACCCCGATCTGGGCGCCGCTGCACCCGACGCTCGACAACTTCACCCGGGCGCTCACACAAGAGGGCTTCCTGGTCTACCTGCGGAACTCGACCATCGTGGTGGTGGCCGCCGTCCTGCTGTCGATCGTGGTCGGGTTCCTGGCCTCGGCGGCGCTGTCGCGGTTCCGGTTCCGCGGGCGACGGGCGATCCTGGTCGGCATCCTGTTCGTGCAGATGATCCCGTCGGGCGCCCTGCTCATCCCGTTGTTCCTGTCGTTCCAGACGCTCGGGCTGCTCAACAGCTACGTGGGGCTGATCCTGGCGTACGTCGCGAGCGTGCTGCCGTTCTCGATCTGGGTGATGCGCGGGTTCTTCGTGGCCGTACCCGTCGAGATCGAAGAGGCCGCGAAGGTCGACGGCGCCGGCACCTTCCGGATCCTGTGGAGCGTGCTGTTCCCGCTCGTGATGCCCGGGGTCATCGCGACGAGCGTGTTCGCGTTCATCGCCGCGTGGAACGACTACCTGATCGCGTACGTGATGCTCAAGGACCAGGGGATGTACACGCTGCCCGTGTGGCTGGCCGGGTTCTCGACGAACAAGGGCACGGACTTCGGCGGGCTGATGGCGGCGAGCGTCCTGTTCTCGATCCCCGTGGTCGTCTTCTTCCTGATCGTCCAGCGTCGACTCGTCAGCGGGATGACCGCGGGGGCCGTGAAGGGCTGACCGTCGCACCTGAACGCCCCGTCGTGCACGAGCACGGCGGGGCGTTCGTGCGTGTGCAGGGCGTTCGTGCGTGGGTCGGGCGTTCGTGCTTGTGCCTGGCGTTCGTGCGTGTGCCTGGCGTTCGTGCGTGTGCCGCCCGCCGAGGTTCCACGACATGCCGCGTGCGTGACGCCGAGGTTCCACGGACGGGCTGTGGGCGGCGCGAGATGCCGAGATTTCGGAACCTCGGGGAGAGGGGGAGCGCCGGGCGGGGCGAGCGGGGTGGTTGTGTTTGTGTGGGTTTGTGGCTTATGGTTCCTGAAACCCACGGGAACGAAGGAGTTCGGGCATGTACGCAACCGAGCGGCACGACGCGATCGCAGCAGCGCTGCAGGACGCCGGCCGGGTCTCCGTCGCCGACCTGGCCGAGCACTTCGACGTCACCACCGAGACCGTCCGCCGCGACCTCGACGCCCTCGAGTCCGCCGGGGTCCTCCGTCGCGTGCACGGGGGAGCGGTGCCGATCGGTCGCTCGAGCGTCGTCGAACTCTCCGTCGCCGAGCGCGAGGGCCAGCACGGCTCCGCGAAGTCCGAGATCGCCCGCGCTGCGATGCGCCTGGTGCCCTCGACCTTCACGGGCTCGATCGCGATCGACGCCGGCACCACCTGCGCCGCCGTCGCCGCCGAACTCGCACGCTGGGAACCCGCCACCGCCGGCGCGACCCTCACCGTCATCACGAACTCCGTGCCGATCGCCGCGACCCTGCAGCACAGCGAGCACGTCGAGCTGCACCTGCTCGGCGGCCGGGTGCGCGGGGTCACCAGCGCCGCGGTCGGCACTGCCACGGTAGAACAGATCGGCGCCCTGCGGCCCGACATCGCCTTCGTCGGCACGAACGGCCTGTCCGCCGGCTTCGGGCTGAGCACCCCGGACGAGTACGAGGCCGCCGTCAAGGGCGCCTACGTCCTCGCCGCCCGCCGCGCCGTCGTGCTCGCAGACGCCGCGAAGCACGGGGTCGAGGCCCTGATGCGCTTCGCCCGCCTCGACGAGATCGACACGCTCGTGACCGACGAGCAGCCCCCGGCCGACCTCGCCGGTGCGCTCGCCGACGCCGATGTCGAGGTGGTCGTCGCATGAACGCCCGCATCGTCACCGTGACCCCGAACCCGAGCCTCGACCGCACCATCGAGCTCGCCGGCGAACTGCAGCGCGGCGCCGTCCAGCGCGCCACCCGCTCCACCGCGGAGCCCGGCGGCAAGGGCGTCAACGTGTCCCGGGTGGTCGTCGCCAGCGGTGGGGACACGATCGCCGTGCTGCCCGGCGACGACCTCGACCCGGTGCTGCTCGGCCTGGCCACGCGCGGCATCCCGACCGCCGCGCTGCCGATCGGTGCGCCGCTCCGCTCGAACGTCACCGTCACCGAGCCGACCGGCACCACCACGAAGCTCAACGAACCCGGGCCATCGCTCGCCGGACGCCTCGACGACCTCGCCACCCTGGTCGCCGACGCCGCAGCAGCGACCGCCACCGGCCCCGCCGCCCGCTGGGTGGTCTTCGCCGGGTCACTCCCGCCGGGCCTGCCCGACGACGCGCTCGCTGTACTCGTCCGCGCCGTCCGTGCACGCCACGGCGAAGCGGTCCGGATCGCCGTCGACTCGTCCGGTGTCCCGTTCACCGCGCTGCTGCAGTCCGGCGAGCGGATCGACCTGGTCAAGCCGAACGCCGAGGAGCTCGCCGAGGTCGTCGGTGGCGACCCGGACACCTACGAGCAGGACCTCGACGCCGCCGTGGCCGCCGCGCAGCGCCTGCGTGACCGGAACGTCGACACCGTCCTGCTCACCCTCGGCAGCGCCGGCGCCGTCTTGGTCTCCGGCGAAGGGGCCTTCGCCGCCGCCGCGCCGCGGATCGTCGCCCGCTCCACGGTCGGCGCGGGGGACTCCTCGCTCGCCGGCTACCTGCTCGCCGAGGTGGCCGGAGCGTCACCCGAGCAGCGCCTCGCCCAGGCCGTCGCGACCGGAGCCGCCGCCGCAGCCCTGCCCGGCAGCGACGTGCCCGCCCTCGACCACACCGACCCGACGGCGATCTCGGTCCGGGTGCTCACGACGCACCCGGCACCCGAGCCCGCCTGACGCCCGCCCGAACACCCCGCAGCCAGCCCCCCACTCCCCGAACACCTGCACGACCCGCGCGACCAGCGCCATTGCGAAGGAGCAAGCACATGTCCGCAGACTCGAGTCCGCGCCTCATCAGCGCCCAGCTCGTCGGCCTCGACGAGGACCTCGGTGCCACCTCGGCCGACGTCATCCGCATCCTCGCCGACCGCGTCGCCGCGACCGGCCGTGCCGCCGACGGCGCTGTCCTGGCCGAGGACGCCATCAAGCGCGAGGCCAGCGTCGGCACCGGCGTGCCCGGTGGCATCGCGATCCCGCACGCCCGTTCGGCGTCGGTGTCCGAACCGACCCTGGCGTTCTCGCGTCTCGCCCGGAAGGTGTCGTTCGGCGCCCCCGACGGCGACGCCGACATCGTGTTCATGATCGCCGTGCCCGAAGGCGCCGACAAGGACCACCTGACGGTCCTGTCCACCCTGGCCCGTGCGCTCATCCGCGACGACTTCACCGCCGCCCTGCGCGCCGCAGCCACCCCGGACGAGATCGTCCAGCTCGTCGACCGCGAGGTGAGCGGCGAGGTGTCCGAAGCCGGCGTCGGGAAGGCGAGCAGTGCCTCCAGTCCGGCTCCCGCACCCGAGGCGGGCCGCAAGGTCTTCGTCGGCGTCACCGCCTGCCCGACCGGCATCGCGCACACCTACATGGCGGCCGATGCCCTCGTCGCCGCGGCGCAGCGCGCCGGCGCCGAGATGCACGTCGAGACCCAGGGCTCCTCGCAGGTCGAGCCCCTCGACCCCGCCCTGATCGCCCGCGCCGACGCCGTCGTGTTCGCGGTCGACGTCGACGTCCGCGACCGCGGGCGCTTCGCCGGCAAGCCGCTCGTCTCCGGCCCCGTCAAGCGCGGCGTCGACGAGCCCGACAAGATGATCGCCGAGGCCATCCGCGCCTCGGAGGACCCGAACGCCGCACGCGTGCAGGGTGGTGCTGCGACGACCGAGACGAACACGAAGAACGAGCACTTCGGGCAGGCCCTCAAGCGCTGGCTGCTCACCGGTGTCAGCTACATGATCCCGTTCGTCGCGGGCGGCGGGCTGCTCATCGCGCTCGGCTTCCTGCTCGCCGGGTACGGCATCGCGCTGGACCACGGGGACGACGGCGTGAACAACGCCGTCTGGACGCTGCAGCACTCGACGCTGCTCGACCTCCCGTCGGGCGGCCTCCGGTACTACCTCGGTGCCGCCGCGTTCCAGATCGGCTCCGTGTCGCTCGGGTTCCTGGTCGCAGCACTCGCCGGGTACATCGCCTACGCCATGGCCGACCGGCCCGGCATCGCGCCCGGCTTCGTCGCCGGTTCCATCGCCGTCTTCATGAACGCCGGGTTCCTCGGTGGTCTGATCGGTGGCCTCATCGCCGGCGCCGCCGCGTACTGGATCGGGCGCATCCCGACCTGGCGCTGGCTGCGTGGCCTGATGCCCGTCGTGATCATCCCGCTCTTCGCCTCGATCATCGCCTCCGGCCTCATGCTGCTCGTGCTCGGCGGTCCGATCGCCTGGCTGATGACGCAGCTGACCGAGTTCCTCAACTCGCTGTCCGGCGCCTCGGCGATCCTGCTCGGCATCATCCTCGGCCTGATGATGGCCTTCGATCTCGGTGGCCCGGTCAACAAGGTCGCCTACGCGTTCGCCGTCGCCGGGCTCGGTGCCGGGACCGCCACCAACGTCGTGCCGTTCGAGATCATGGCCGCCGTGATGGCCGCCGGCATGGTGCCGCCGCTCGCGCTGGCACTCGCCTCGACCGTCCTCTACCGCCGCGGGTTCACGAAGCCCGAGCGGGAGAACGGCAAGGCCGCCTGGCTGCTCGGAGCGTCCTTCATCTCCGAGGGCGCGATCCCGTTCGCTGCCGCCGACCCGCTGCGCGTCATCCCGGCGTCGATGGTCGGGGCCGCTGTCACGGGTGCGATCTCGATGGCGGCCGGTGTGACCTCGCGGGCGCCGCACGGCGGGATCTTCGTGTTCTTCGCCATCGGGGACGTCGCGATGTTCATCGTCGCGATCCTGGCCGGCACGATCGTGTCCGCGCTGGTCCTGGTCGGGCTGAAGAAGTTCGTGCGCCGGGCCCCGGCGGCGGACGCCGCCGTGTCCGAGACGGCCGACGACCGCGTGGCCGTCGCCGTGTAGTCGACGTCACCGTGTGACGGACGGGAGGCCCGGTGCCAGCTGGCACCGGGCCTCCCGTCCGTTCGTGGTCGCGCCCACCCCGTGAGGTTCCGAGATCTCGGAACCTCAGGGGCGCACGCGGGCCTCCGTGGAACCTCGACGGAAGTGAGCGGCGAGTCGTGGAACCTCGACGCGAGCGCCCGCCCGCCCGGGGCGCTCCCTACTCCGCGATGTTGGCGGTGATCGCGTCGATGTAGGCGGCGCGGTCCTCGCGCGAGTGCGGCCGACCGGGGACCCCGGGCCGCTGCTCCCACGGGAAGGGCCCCGCCTCGTGCCGGTACTCGATCCCCATCGCCTCGAGCCGCGCGGTGTGCTCCGCCAGCCGCCCGCGGAACTCGGCGACGTCGCGCGGACCGGTGACGTCCGCCGACCAGAGGGCCTCGGCCAGTGCCGCGACCCGCGGGAACAGCTGGTAGTCGAGCTTCCGGGCGGTGTCGACGTGCTCCGTCCACATGTTGCCCTGGCCGCCGATGACGTGCGCCCGCTCGGACTCGGTCAGGCCGGACGGCACCGGGTCGAAGGCGAACACGTCGTCGACCGTGAGCACGATCGACACCGGGATCGGCTCGGTCGCCAGGTCGCTCTGCCGGTAGTCGAGGTAGGCCTGGTCGTCCGGCGAGGAGATGACGTCGTGCCCGCGCTTCGCCGCCGTCCGCGCACCGGTCAGACCCCGCCACGACACGATCGTCGCCGACGGGTCGAGCGTGCCACCCTCGAGGATCTCGTCCCAGCCGAACGCCCGCCGCCCGTGCGAGGCGACGTGCGCCGCGAGCTGCCCGATGATCCACGCCTGCAGCTGCTCTTCGTCCTCGAGGCCGAGCGAACGCATGCGCTCCTGGGTGCGGGGGTCCTCGACCCACTGCACCTTCGGGCACTCGTCGCCGCCGATGCCGATGTAGCGCGAGGGGAAGAGCGCGATGACCTCGTCGAGGACGTCCTTGAAGAAGTCGACGGTGCTGTCGTCCGCGTTCAGGACGTCGTCGGCGATGCCCCATTCGGTCCAGACCTCGACCGGTGTCTCGGGGTGCACGCCGAGCGACGGGTACGCGGCCAGTGCGGCGCGGACGTGACCGGGCGTCTCGATCTCGGGGACGACGGTGACGAACCGGTCCGCCGCGTAGGCGACGATCTCGCGGATGTCGTCCTGCGTGTAGTACCCGCCGTGCGGCCGGCCGTCGAACGCTGCCGGGTGCAGGACGCCGTCGGCGTCGGGGACGTGCGCGCCGACCTGCGACTCGCGCCGCCACGACCCGACCTCGGTCAGACGCGGGTACTTCCGGATCTCGATGCGCCAGCCCTGGTCCTCCGTCAGGTGGAAGTGCAGGCGGTTGATCCGGTGCGCCGCGAGCTGGTCGACGACGCGCATGACCTCGTGCTTGGTGCGGAAGTGCCGGGCGACGTCGAGCATGACGCCGCGCCAGGCGAAGGCGGGCGCGTCCTCGACGACGGTGGCGGGGAGCGACCACGGCCCGGTGCCGACGCGGCCGCTGCGGTAGACGTCGGCTGGTAGCAGCTGAAGGAGTGCCTGGACGCCGTAGAAGACGCCGGCGGCCGAGCCACCGACGACGTCCACGCCGTCGGTGGTGACGGTCAGGCGGAAGGACTCGGCGCGTTCGCCCTCGGGTGACGGTGGGCCTGCGGGCAGCGAGGGGTCGTCCGAGACGCGCAGCGAGATGGCGCCGGCGTGGGCGGTCGCGCCGTCGACCGCGTCACGGACCGGCTGGCCGGTCGACGCCCGCAGCGTCTGCTGCAGGTACAGTCGGACCGATTCGCTCGCTGCGTCCGCTGCGATGCGGGTCGACGGGGTGATCTCGAAGGCGCCGGTGCCGGGCACGGCGCGGCGCGGTCGTGGGATGAGCATGTCGGAGTCCACCATTCCTCAATGATCTTTCGTAATGTGGAGGCTATGGCCGTGGACGAGACCGTGTCAACGATCCCGAGTGTCGTGGGGACGACGCCGGGGGTACTCCGACTCATGAACTCCCGCGCCATCCTCGACGAGCTCCTGCGCGACGACGCGTCGCGGACCGTGACCGAGCTGAGCCGCACCGTCGGGCTCTCCCGTCCCACGGTCGAGGCGGCGCTGGCGGACCTGGTCGACGAGGGCTGGGTGACCGAGGCCGAGGCGATCGCCACCCCGAACAAGGCCGGTCGTCGGGCCAAGCGCTTCGCAGCGGACGCCACCGCCGGCTCCGTGCTCGGCGTGGACCTCGGGCTGCACGGCATCGTGGGCATCCGCGCCGACCTGCGCGGCGTCATTCTCACCCGGGTCGAGGAGCGCTACGCGGACCTCGCCGACGCGGAGCAGGCATGGACGAGCGTGCAGGACGTGGTCCGCCGCCTGACAGCCGACTCGGATGCGTCCCCCGTCCTCGCCGCCACGTTCGGCGTGCCCGCCGTCGTCGACCGCGCCGGCGAGATCGACTACACGGTCGCCGTGCCGGAGTGGGTCGAGCGTCGCGTGCCCGGCCGGATCCAGGACCTCTTCCCCGGGGTCGCGACCTTCTTCGACAACGACGCCAAGCTCGCCGCCACCGCCGAGGCGATGTGGGGTCGGTTCCGCGGTGTCCAGGACGGCCTCTACCTGGTGATGGGTCGCCAGATCGGTGCGGCCTACGTCATCGACGGGGCGTTGGCGCGCGGAGCGCGCGGGGCGGCCGGCGAGATGGGCGGCCTGGCCTCGACCGGATGGCCCGGTGCGCCGGCCCGCCTGGAGGCCCGGATCACGTCCGACACGGACCTCGAGTCCGTCTTCGCCGCGGCCGGGCGCGGGGGCGCTGCGCCGGGCCGCGGCGGTGCGGACGGTCCCGACCCGGCGGCGGTCGAGGTCGTCCGCGCCTTCGCGGACGACGTGGCGCCGGGCGTCGTGCAGCTCGTCACGACCATCGACCCCGAGGTCGTGGTCATCGGGGGCGAGGTCCTGCCGGCGGCACCGGTGTTCGCCGAGGCGCTCGCCGCGGTGGTCACGCCGCAGCTCCGACACCCGGTCGAGATCGTGCCGTCGACGGTCGGGCGGGACGCCGTGGCCCGGGGCGCCCTCGCGCGTTCCCTGACCCACGTCCGGACCTCGCACATGGGACTCGGCTGACGTTCAGGTTCCGTGCCGGGTCCTGACAGGGCGTTCAGGGATGCTGGGGGCATGACGACTGCCGTGACCGCCCGTGCCATGACCGTCGCCAGCGGCGAATCCACCGCGCCCTCGGACTTGGGCGGGCTGTCCGGCCTCGTGCTCCAGGTCATCGACGCCCTGGGGGAGTGGGGCGTCGCGCTCATGCTCTTCGTCGAGACGGTGTTCCCGCCGATCCCGTCCGAGGTCATCCTGCCGCTGGCCGGGTTCCTCGGCGGCGCCGGCCAGATGAACCTCGTGCTGGTCCTCGTGCTGGCGACGCTCGGTTCCTACCTCGGCGCACTGGTGCTCTACTGGCTCGGCGCGAAGATCGGGTTCGAGCGCACCACGCGGTGGTTCGGCAAGCTCCCCCTGGTCGACGAGGACGACTTCCGCAAGGCCGCCGGGTGGTTCCACCGGCACGGCAAGAGCGCGGTGTTCTTCGGCCGCTTCGTCCCCATCGTGCGCAGCCTCATCTCGCTGCCAGCGGGTGCGGACCGCATGCACCTCGGCACGTTCTCGGTGTTCACGATCATCGCGAGTGGC
Source organism: Curtobacterium sp. PvP017 (assembly GCF_054060195.1). Classification (NCBI taxonomy): domain Bacteria; kingdom Bacillati; phylum Actinomycetota; class Actinomycetes; order Micrococcales; family Microbacteriaceae; genus Curtobacterium; species Curtobacterium sp. PvP017. Next base: position 239,011 of record NZ_JBSSCY010000001.1, on the reverse strand, counting down.
ATCTGGAACAGCGCACTCGTGCTGCTCGGTGCCGCGTTCGGCTCGCAGTACGACCGCGTCGAGCAGTACACGGAGTGGATCGACCGGGTGCTCTACGTCGCGATCGCGATCGTCGTGGTGACCTTCGTGGTCCGCCGGCTCCGACGGTGGCGGGCGGACCGCCGCGCGGACGGCGACGGCGACGGTGCCGCGAGCGGGGGCGCACGAGGTCGTCGTCGCGCCGAGCCCGCCCGCGACTGAGCCGCTCCGCCGTCAGGCCTTGGTCAACGCCGACTCCTTGTGCGCGGCCTGCTTGCCGCTCTTCTCCGACTCGACGATCCAGTACGGATCGTCGTCGGTCGGCTTGAACGTCTGACCGTCGAACTCGAAGTCGCTGGTGCGCTTCCGCACCAGTCTTCCGGTCGTCTTTCCCTGCGAGGTGTTCCAGTGCACCTCGTCACCCTTCGTCAGTGCCATCGCTGTCCTCCTTGCGTGATCGCTCACCCTGGTCGGAGGTCGAACGGTACCCTGATGCATCCGCATGAACACAGGGAAGTACGCCGATCACGATGTCATAACACCCGCACAAAAGCGGGGTCGGACGCGTACCGTTTCTCGTGAGCCAACACGCCGGCAGCTGCCGCGGAACCTGCGGCTCCCGACGGAACGACGGACACCATGACCCTGCTCGACGGCTTGCGGACGGAGACGGTCCTGTCGGGCCGGTACCGCCTGGTGAAGCTCATCGGCACGGGTGGCATGGGGACCGTCTACGAAGCCCGCGACGAGCACACCTACCGCGCGGTCGCCGTGAAGCTCTTCGCGACGCCGGACAAGATGACGACGGCCGACCGTGTCCGCCAGGAGCGCGAGATCCGGCTGCTCAGCATGTTGTCGCACCCCGGGCTCATCCCGCTCTACGACGCCGGCACGCACGACTTCCCGGACGGCCCGCACCGGTTCATCGTGATGGAGCTCATCGCGGACACGACGCTGCTGCGCCGACTGTCCGAGGGCGCCCTGCACAACTACGAGGTGGCCGACCTCGGCGCCCAGCTGGCCGACGCCCTGGCCTACGTGCACTCGCGCGGCATCGTGCACCGCGACGTCAAGCCCGCCAACATCCTGATCAGCGACGAGGGGTCGTCCGGGTTCGCCCGGACCGTGAAGCTCACCGACTTCGGTGTCGCGCACTTCGTCGACGGTTCACGCCTGACGAACGACGGCACGGTCATCGGCACGGCGGCGTACCTCAGCCCCGAGCAGGTCGCCGGTGAGCCGATCAGCTTCGCCACCGACGTCTACTCCCTCGGGCTGGTGCTGCTCGAGTCCCTCACCGGCAAGCAGGAGTACTCCGGCACCCTGATCGAGGCGGCACTCGCGCGCCTGCGGCACGACCCCGAGATCCCCGACGACATCGCCTCGGAGTGGCGCGACCTGCTCAGCCGGATGACCGCCCGTGACCCGGAGCGCCGTCCGACGGCGGTCGCGATCGCGAGCGCCCTGCGTGGGGGCTCCACCCAGATCACCGGCCCGGTGCCCCTCGGACCGGAGCGGGTCAAGCACCAACGCGACCACCGCATGCACCGTGCGGCCCACCGGCACGCGAAGCGCGGCACCTTCTCGGCCGTCCGTCGCTGGCGCCGGCGGAACGTCCTCGTCGGCACGTTCGCGGCGTTCGGCGTGCTGGTCGCGTGCGGCTCCGCCTACGTCGCGGGCATGCTGCACTGAGGTCGCCCGCGCGTCCCGTTCGTCCGAGGTCGCCCGGCCGTCCCGTTCGTCCGAGGTCCCTGGCAGGATGGACAGCATGACCGACCAGCGCTGGATCAAGATCTGCGGCCTGTCGACGCCCGACACCGTGGACGCCGCCGTCGACGCGGGCGCCGACGCGGTCGGGTTCGTCTTCGCCGCGAACAGCCCTCGCACCGTGACGGCCGACCTGGCGAAGGAACTCGTCGAGCGGCTGCCGGACGGCATCGACGCCGTCGGGGTGTTCCGCGACCAGAAGATCGACGAGGTCGTCGGCATCGCGTCCGAGGTCGGGCTCACCACCCTGCAGCTGCACGGTGGCGAGGCGGCGAGCGACTTTGCCCGTGCCCGCGACGCCGGCTTCTTCACCATCCGGGCCATCGCGGCCGAGGACTACCTGCGCGAGACCCCGGAGCAGCGCGCCGCCTACGACCACGACCTGCTGCTGCTCGACGCCACCGTTCCGGGGAGCGGCCGGCTGATCGACCCCGCGTCGATCGAGGGTGCGATCGACGAAGCCTGGATCCTGGCGGGCGGCCTGACCCCCGCCAACGTCGTCGCTGCGGTCGAGGCGCTCGACCCCGACGGCGTCGACGTGTCCAGCGGCGTCGAGTCCGAGCGCGGCGTGAAGGACCCGGCGAAGATCCGTGCGTTCATCGAGGCCGTCCGCAGCCTCGGCTGACGCGCCGCAGGATCAGCGCAGGGTCGGGATGAGCTCGGTCAGGAACGCGTCGGTGTCCTCCCAGCCCTCGACCGCGTGGCACGGCACACCGAGGGCCTTCACCGGGTAGTCGTTGCCCTCGGGGTCGAGCCGGTCGCCGACGAAGAGCATGTCGTCGAGCGCGACGCCGGTGATCTCGGCGAGACGCTGCATGCCGTACGCCTTGTCGATGCCCTTGCGGGTGATGTCGACGCTGGTCGACCCGCCGGACCGGACCTCGAGGTCGGGGAGCTCCGCCTGGACGCGGCGACGCAGGTCGTCCTTCTTCGCGCCGGTCGGGTCCCACTGCTTCTTGACGTCCACCGGCGCGGCCTGGCCGAGCGCGGAGAACGTGATCTGCGAACCGCGGTCCTCGAGGATGTCGCCCCAGGTCTCGGACTCCCAGTAGCCGGCATCCTTCGCCACGGACTCGACCGCGGCCAGGGCACGTGCCTTCTGCTCGTCGGTGAGGTCCTCGGCGTACTGCAGGGCCCAGTCGTCGTCGGACCAGCGGTAGTACCGCGTGCCGCACGTCGGCAGCAGGTGCAGGTCGTCGAGGGTCAGGCCGTCCCGGTGCCGCAGCGGGGTGACGAGCTGCTGCTCGAACTGCGTGAAGTTGCCGCCGGAGATGACCGCGACCGGAACGACCTCGAGCAGGGACGCGAAGGTCTCGAGCATGCGGGGGTCGAGGGCGGACTTCGACGGGGCGAGGGTGTCGTCCAGGTCGAAGGCGACGAGGCGGGGCGTGGTCATGCCCCGATCCTGCCAGAGGCCACCGATCACACGCCGCATGCTGGGCCCACCGGACGCGAGGGCTGCGTGATGTCTGCGGGGTCGCGCGCGGTCAGGCCCGGTGCGTCGCGGGGACCCGGTCGCGGTCGTACGTGATGTCGGTGTAGCCGTGCGGCGCCGGGTTGCCGTCGTCGTCGAGGTTCACGAACACGACCTCGTCGATGGTCAGGATGCTGCGGTGCGTGAAGAGGTTGCGCGCCTCGGCCCGCATCGTGAGCGAGCTGCGGCCGAACCGGGTGGCGACGAGGCCGATCTCGACGATGTCGCCCTCCTTCGCCGAGGACACGAACTCGATCTCCGACATGTACTTCGTGACGACCTTGCCGTTGCCGAGCTGGATGATCGCGTAGACCGCGGCCTCTTCGTCGATCCAGCGGAGCAGGCTGCCGCCGAACAGGGTGCCGTTGGCGTTGAGGTCCTCGGGTCGGACCCACTTGCGGGTGTAGAAGTTCATCTCGGGCTGCATGTCACGACATTCTACGCGGCAGCGGCAGCGGCAGCGGCAGCGGCAGCGGCGGCAGCGGCCGCGGCCGCAGCGGGTACGGCAGCGGCCGCGCCCCGGCAGGGACGCGGCCGCGTGTCGGTACCGAGTGCTACTCCTTGACGAGGACGACCTCGTCGAGCGGCAGGCGGGTGCGCGGGGCGACCTCGCGCTCGGCCGCCTTCTCGTCGAGCTGCGACGGGTGCGCGACGGTGCCGATGGCCGTCACGGTGAAGGGCAGGAAGCGCTCCGGCAGGTCGAACGCGGCGCGGAGCCCGGCGGCGTCGATGCCCGCCATCTGGTGCACGTGCAGGCCCTCGGCGTGCGCCTGGACGGTGAGCGCGGCGAGCGACTGGCCGAGGTCGTACTGCGCGAAGGGACGCTCGTCGCCGTCCTCGGTCACGGTCTCGAGCACGCCGACGACCAGGGCGCTGGCACGGAAGGCCCACGCGGCGTTGAAGCCGAGCAGGTTCTCGTTGATCTTGCGGAACGTCTCGGTGCCACGACGACCGGCGATGAACCGGCGCGGCTGGAAGTTCATGGCGGACGCGGCCCAGCGGGCGGCCTCGAGGACGGCGTCGAACTGCTCGTCCGAGATCGTCGCGGTCTCGTCGTAGGAACGGGGGCTCCAACGCTCTTCCAGCAGGGGCACGAGGGGCTGGCTGGAGTCGGTGGACCGGGTGAGGGTGTCGGCGTTCGTCGAGGTCATGGTGCCTGCAACGGTATTCGATGCGAACGCATTTCCGACCTGAGCGACGTCACATGGTGCAAGGATGGACGCGATGGGTGGCGTGTTGACCGGCTTCGCGATCATCGGTGCGATCATCGCCGGTGGGTACGTCGTCGGGCGCATCGGACTGCTCGGCCCGCACGCGCAGTTCGTGATGAGCCGCCTCGCGTTCTTCGTGCTCATGCCCTGCCTGCTGTTCCACACGATCGCATCCGCCGACATCGAGTCACTGCTGTCGCCGATGCTCTGGGTCTCGCTGGTGAGCGCCGTCGTCGTCGCCCTCGGCGCAGCGGCCGTCTTCCGCTTCGTGCTGCGGCGTCCGGTCACCACCACGACGGTCGGTGCGCTGGCCGCGAGCTACGTGAACGCGAACAACATCGGCCTGCCGGTCGCCGTCTACGTGCTCGGGCAGGCGACGGCGGTGGTGCCGGTGATCCTGTTGCAGCTCATCGTGATCGCGCCGGTCGCGCTGACGATCCTCGACGCCGCGACCTCGGGTGCGGGTGGCTGGGGACGCCGGATCTCCGGGCCGTTCCGGAACCCGATCATCATCGCTTCGCTGGTCGGCGTGGTGTTCTCGGCGACCGGCATCACGCTGCCCGATCCGGTGCTCGAACCGTTCTCGCTGGTGGGGGCCGCCGCCGTGCCCGTCGTGCTGCTGTCGTTCGGGATGAGCCTGCACGGTGCTGCGCCGTTGCGGGACCCCGCGATCCGCACCGATGTCATCGTGGCGTCGTCGATCAAGCTCGTGGTGATGCCGGCGGTCGCGTACGTGTTCGCGCGGTTCGTGTTCGGGCTCGGCGACCAGGACGTCTTCGTGCTCACGACCCTGGCGGCGTTGCCGGCGGCGCAGAACGTGTTCAACTACGCGCAGCGCTACGGTGCGGCGGTCCCCGTGGCCCGCGACGTGGTGCTCATCTCGACGATCGGCTCGGTTCCCGTCCTGGTGGCGATCGCCGCGCTGCTGCACCCGTAGCGCGCCCTGGACGCACGCCGGGGCGGACGGGAGGCGCGTGGCGGGCCCGCCACGGGCCTCCCGTCCGAGCGGGGCGCGCGTACCCTGGCCGACACGGGGCGGACCCGCCTCGGGACCACGACGGACGGAGACCTCCGATGGACACGATGGCGATGATGAAGAACATGTCGATGACGGACATGCCCATGGAGATGGACACGGACCTGATGCAGGACACGATGATGGCGATGAACGCCGCGTCGATGGCCGCGACGATGTGCTCCGCGAGCGACATGCGCATGGGCGGCGAGATGGCGACCTGCGCCGCGATGTGCTCCAACACGGCGATGATGGCCGACACCGGCATGCGGATGATGATGCGTCCGGCGGGCATGGACCTGCCGAGCATGCAGTCGATGCTCATGACCGTGATGACGATGGGCACGATGTGCGCCGCCGAGTGCCGGAAGCACATGGACATGGACGAGTCGTGCCGCTACTGCGCCATGGCCTGCGACGAGATGGTCGCCAAGTGCGAGGCGATGCTCGCCTCGATGTCTGCCTGAGTCGACGGGCTACGCGCTGCGTGCCGTGGTCTGACGACCGCCGGCGCTGAGGATCTCCGCCACCGGGTGGTGGGCGACCGGATCGCCGACCGACAGGAAGGCGTCGTCGCTCGCCACCCGGAGCTGGGTCACGCCGCCGTCCAGGAACGCCACGACGGCATCGGCAGTGCGGGTCTCGACGACGATGCCGTCGCGCCATGCGCCGGGCGCCGCGTTCGCCATGACGCGCTGGATGGGAAGGATCGTCGTGCGGGACATGGCTTCACCTGCTCTCGAAGGGGTTCGGTGCAGGAAACCTACGTCCGCGCCGTCACGTGCTCAACGGGGGCAGACGCCGGGCGTAACAGAACGCGTCACGAGCGCGTGACCGCTCAGAAGATCATCGGACGGTCGTCGTCGAGCGACGTGTCCAGGTCGAGGTCGACCACCACGGGGACGTGGTCGCTCGGGGCGTCGCCCTTGCGTTCGTTGCGGTGGATCGAGGCATCGGTGACGACGTCGGCGAAGGCCTGCGAGCCCATCACGAAGTCGATGCGCATGCCCTCGTTGCGCGGGAAGCGCAGCTGCTTGTAGTCCCAGTACGTGTAGCCGTCGGGGGCGATCGGGCGGACGACGTCCTGCAGCCCCGCCGTCTCGAACGCCCGGAAGGCGGCGCGCTCCGGCTCGCTGACGTGGGTGTGCCCCTCGAAGACGCGGACGTCCCACACATCGGTGTCGAGCGGCGCGACGTTCCAGTCGCCCATCAGTGCCAGCGGGGTCTCCGGCGACGCCGCGATCCACTCGGCGGTGCGGTCGGCCAGCTGCGCGAGCCAGTCGAGCTTGTACGTGTAGTGCGGGTCGCCGACCTCGCGTCCGTTCGGCACGTACAGGCTCCACAGCCGCACGCCGTCGACGGTGACGCCGATGGCCCGGGCTTCGACCGGCAGGTCCGGACCCTCGTGTCCCTTGAGGAACCCGGGCTGGCCGGGGAAGTCGCGTGTGACGTCCTCCATCGGCAGCCGGCTGGCGAACGCGACACCGTTCCACTGGTTCAGGCCGTGCGCCTCGACGTGGTAGCCGGCGTCCTCGAACGCCTGCACCGGGAACTGCTCCGGCTTGCACTTGATCTCCTGCATGCCGAGGACGTCGACGTCCTCGCGCACCAGCCAGTCGACGATCCGCCCCACTCGGGTGCGGACGGAGTTCACGTTCCAGGTCGCCACGCGCATGGGATCGAACCTACCGGCACGCCCATCCTCGGCCGGGGTACGGCACGATGGTGTTCGCTGGAGCACCAGGAATCGATCGCATCGGAGGCAGCAATGGCATCGACGACGAACCGCGTCGACGGGACCGTGACGACCGGCACCACGACCGGAACCACCACCACCCAGGTCACGGCCAAGGGCAAGACGATCATCGACGACACCGTCGTCGCCAAGGTCGCGGGCATCGCCGCACGTGACGTCCCCGGCGTCTTCGCCCTCGGCGGCAACGCTGCCAGGGCCTTCGGCGCCATCCGCGACGCCATCGGCTCGAGCGCGCTCGGCCAGGGGGTCCGCGTCGAGGTCGGCGAGACCCAGGTCGCCGTCGACCTGACGATCGTCGTGGACTACCCGACGCCGATGATGGACGTCGCCACCGCGGTGCGCGCGGCCGTCACGAACGCCGTCACCGAGCTCGTCGGGCTCGAGGTCACCGAGGTCAACATCGCGATCAACGACGTGAACATCCCTGCGCTGAACGGCCCGGTCGACGACCTGGACGGTCGCGACGTCCGCGAGGGCCGGGTCCGGTGAACGCCACCGTCGTCGGGATGGGCGTCGGTGCCCTCCTCGCGATCGTCGCGGTGACCCTCGGGTTCTGGGCGTTCGTCGTCGTCGCCGTGTGCATGGCGGTCGGCGGCCTGGTCGCCCGCATCGTCGCCGGTGACGTCGACGTGCGTCGTCTCGTCGACGTGCTGCGCGGACGCCGGAGCTCGTCGTGACCGACGCCGCCGTCGCCACGGTCGGCGACAGCGGCGCGCGACTCCCCGGCTCCGACCGCATCGGCACGTCGGCCCTGGTCCACACCGCGCAGGCGGTCGCCTCCGAAGAGCTGAGTGTGGCCTTCCGGGAGGTCCGTGCCCGGGTCGCCGACGACGGTCGCGGTGCGCTGGCGGTCGAGATCACCGCCCCGCTCACCCTGCCCGTGCTGGGGAGCCACGCGGTCCCCGACGAACCCGTCGTCACGAGCGCGCACCGGGCCCGCGGCACGATCGCCGAACGGCTCCGGACCATCACCGGCCGACAGGTGTCCCGGGTGACCGTGACGTTCGCGTCGTCGGTCGTCGACGTCCCGCGGAGGGTCCGGTGACCGCCGTGGACGGCCGGACCGCATCGGTTCCCGAGGCCGGTCCTGCACCGTCCGCCGGTCACGCCGCCACGTACCGCCGCCTGCTCCGCCGGGAGACCCACGTGTCCCGGTCCGGTGCCGTCGTGGTCGCGATGCTCGTCACCCTCGTGCTCGCCGCCGCTGCCGTCTTCGCCGGTGCCCTCGTGCTGCTCGACCAGAACGTCCTCGGGGTCGACCCGCGCGCCGTCGTGGACGCCGCCCTCGCCGCGCCCGACGGCCTCGACACCACGCTCGTCGTCGGGATCGCCGCGATCGTCGCACTCGTCGGCCTGGTGCTCCTGCTGCAGGGGGTCCTGCCGCAACGGCGCCCGCGCCACGCGATGTCCTCCGACCGGCTCGCCGTCGTGGTCGACGACGAGGTGCTCGCCTCGGCCGCTGCGCGTGCTGCCCGTTCCGCCACGCGGCTCGGTCAGGACGCCGCCGTCGGCACCGTGGGCCGCCGGACCGTCGAGGTCGTGCTGCGTCCGGCCGCCGGTGTCGACGTGCCCGCCGTGGCCGCGACCGAGGCCGTCGAGCGCGAGTTCGCTGCGATCGACGCGCTCCCCGCCCTCGCCGCGCGGGTCCGCGTCCAGCCGACCGGACGGGTGGACGGATGAACGCGACCAACCGTGGCCTCGGCCGGACGGCACTCGTCGTCGTCGGGCTCGTCCTGTTCGTCGCCGGGGTCGGTGCGATCCTGGTGCAGACCGCCCAGGGCCTGCCGCTCGTGGCGTCCTGGTGGCGCACGGCCGGCGAGGCGCTCGCGGGCCTCGGTACGGACACGTCGCGCGATGACTCCCTGCTGTCGTGGACGTGGGTGCTCGGCGGCGGGGTCGTCGTCGGCATCCTGGCGATCGTGGTGCTGACGACGCTCGGCGGTGGCCGCGAGGGCACCGTCGTCGAGAGCGACGGATCGGCCGACGGCGTCGCTGGTTCGGTACGGGTGGAGTCCACGGCCGTGCAGCACGCGCTGTCGTCGGCGATCGGGGGCCTGCCGCAGGTGGCCTCGCTCGCGGTCGACGTGTACCGCGTCCGCGGTGGCCGGGCGATCCGGGTGCGGGTGCGTCCGCGCCGGGGCGCATCGCCGCGCGAGGTCACCGAACGGGTGGAAGCCGTCGTGGCGGACCTGGACGCCCTGCTCGGCGAACGCCTGCCGGTCCTGCTCGAGATCGCGCGCGGTGGGGCCGGGTCCTCGCGCCCGGACCGCGTGCACTAGGACCGTCGTGATGCGGTCGATCGGCGGGTTACCGGGTCCGGACGCCGTCGTCCCCGTCCCGCGCGTGGTCGTCGAGGCCGCCCGGGGCCGCGAGGTCGCCCTGGTCTGGCACAACGAGATCGGCGGCACGACCTTCCGGATCGGCCCCGACGAGCACGCCGACGAGTTCGTGAAGGTCCTGCCGCACGCCTACGGCCGGTGGATCGGCAACGAGGCCGCGCGACTCGAGTGGGCGTCGCGGTACGCGCGGGTGCCCGAGGTGCTCGACCACGGCGCGGACGACGACGGCGTCTGGCTGCACACCCGTGCCGTCCCCGGCTGGAGTGCCGTCGACCCGCGGTGGCACGACGAACCCCGGACCGCGGTGATCGCGGTGGGCGAGGGCCTCCGCGCGTTCCACGACGCCCTGCCGGTGGACGACTGCCCCTTCGCGTGGTCGACCGTGGCGCGGCTCGACCGTGCTCGTGCGGCGGGTGCCGACACGGACCGCCTGGGCCCGGAGCCGCCGAGCGACCGCGTCGTGGTGTGCCACGGAGACCCGTGCACGCCCAACACGCTCATCGGCGCCGACGGCCGGTGGAGCGGGCACGTCGACCTGGACGCCACGGGTGTCGCGGACCGCTGGGCCGACCTGGCGGTGGCGACGATGGCGCTGGGGTGGAACTACGGGCCCGGGTGGGAGCCGCTGTTCCACGAGGCGTACGGGGTGCCCGAGGATCCGGAGCGGACGGCGTGGTACCGGGCGTTGTGGAACGTCGATGTCGATGACGTCTGAGTGACCCGGGGGCGTGCTGTGTCGGCGTGGTCAGATCTTGGGCTTGTTGACGATGGGGTCGTCCCACTCCGGGAAATCTGGGTACACACCCGGGCGGGACCGGTCGGGAAACGTGACGGTCGAGCGTCCGTAGATGGCATCCGAAAGCGCATTGCCGTCGTTGGTCCAGAACAGTTCGCTGTAGACCTCGAGGGTGTAGCGGCCGTTCTCTTGAGCGGTGTAGATGAGTTGCCAGCCATCGCCGGTGTACCCCCGGAGCTCGTGGTCGCCGGTGATGTCGCGTTGCTCGATGGTCCACCCCTGATCGGTGAAGTAGTCGAGCATCGGTTGCAGGTCGCGCTGCTCGCCTGCGGCGACGGGGGGTGACCAGAGTCGTCCGCTGCGCATGTAGTAGCTGTTCTTCGTGTCCGCGCCCGGCAGCGGGGCGACGCCGTCCCCTCCGATCAGCGGCAGGTCGTCGCCGCCGCCCCACTCCCACTCGCCGTCGTGGACCTGGAGCTGGGCATCCTTGAGGAGCCGTTGCATGTGTTCGTAGTGGTCCCCGAAGGCGTCGAACTCTTGGTGGAGCGACATCTCCGCGACGTCGTCCTGTGTCAGGCCGGCTGCGTCGGTGGGCATCTGGTCTCCTCCTGCTGCGCACCCTGACAACAGCCCGAGGGTCAGGGCTGCCGTCGCGATGGTGCGGAGCATCGATTGCATGGTGTTCATCATGGCTTCCCGGTGGCGATGATCTTCGCGATCGACCGCTGTGAAGTCGCATCGGGGGACAAGTAGCCGACACCGCCGGCTTCCGGGTACATGTCGTGGCCGGTGACGGCCTTGGTGCCCTGGGCGGCTTCCGCGCTGAACGTGTCGACGTCGGGTAGATCGCGGGGATCGGTGCGCCCGATCCGGCCGAGGATCGCGGTGTGGTCGTTGGCGCCTTCGGTGGCGTAGACCCGATCGACGTTGAGGTGCTCCGGTCTCGTGGTGTCGGTGAACCCGACCGAGCCGTAGGTGATGAACGAGTCGACTCGGTGCCGGGTCTGCGCGAGTGCCTCGGCCGCGGTGGTGGAGCCGTACGAGTGCCCGAGGACCGTGACGGACCGCGGTGCTGTGCCGCGGCTGTCGTGGATGCCGTCGAGGAAGGATGCGAGGTTCGCCCCGCCCGCGTGCGCGCGGTCCTGCCGCGGAACCTCGATGACACCCGGGGCGCGGTACCCGAGCCAGGACACGACCGCGAAGGAGTCTTCCGCGGATCCTCTCTGCCCAGCCGCGAAGAGGAGCTCGTTGGCGGCGCGGACCTTCTCACCCATGCTGTTGAGCGTGGTCATCGCACCCGGCACGTTGACGGTCACGTTCGACGCGGTGTCCAGATCGCCGAGGACGACTGCGGCGACGAGCGCTCCATTCGAGACGCCGAACCCGACCAGCTGTGCGACCGCTGCCGAGGGCGCCTTCAGGCGACCCGCGAGCTGATCAGCGCGGTTGAGCCCGTCCCGGAGCGCGATCACCTGCTCCGTGAACTCCTCGAGGCTGACCGCCCCGTACGTGTACGCCAACCCCATCAGCCGGTACAGCCGCTCCGGATCCCGCACGGCTGCGGAGAGGACAGCGCGAGATGCGATGTCGCGCTGCGCGGCCGGGACCCCGTCGAGCCCCGCGAACTGCAGCTGCGTGGTGAGCGGCAGCGCGCGGACGTCGGCGTCGGCGAAGCCGAGCGCTGCCCAGATCGCTGCGACCTCGGCCGGGGTCAGGGACGGGTCGAGCAGCCGCTGCAGTCCGGGTGGGAGCGTCGAGGCAGCGGCAGCGTCGAGCGCGGTGTCCGCCAGGGAACCCCCACCGGCGGCACGGAAGGCGTCCGCGATCCGCTCGATCCACGAGGCGTCCTCTGCGTTCTCGGCGAGGTAGTCGCCGAACCCGCCCGGCAGCGTCGCGCCGTCGACCGGGACCCAGCTGCACCGGCTCGTGAACGCGGTCCAGGCGTTGCGCACCCGGACCATGTCCTGTTCCGTCGAGGCGTCCTGTGCGCGGGCGGTCGCGCTGAACTGCCGCAGCCTGGTCGGGTCGGCACTGCTGCGTCCGCCGGATCGACCACCGCCGGTGCGCTGGCGTGTCCGGGCGCTGAAGGTCGCAGAGACCGGTGACGGGCGCTTCGGTGTGCTGGACGGCTTCGGGTCGAAGACCGCACTGGTCCAGTCGAGTACGGGCTGCATCGGCACGCCGCCAGCTGTGCGCACGAGCTCACGATCGGTCTCGCGCTGCCGCCACGCCGCCAGGTCGGCCAGACGCTGCCGTTCCTCGTCCGCCTGCCGCTGGGTGATCCGCAGCTGGTCGACCAGCGCCTCGAGCCCCTTTGCGAGCCGGACGCGGTCGGTCGACTCCGTGGCACGAGCCGCCTCGAACAGCCGCGCGTACGCACCGTCGAAGTCGAGCAGCGCGGCCTCGGCGGTGCTCCGACGCGGTCCGGCGCTCGCTCGCAGCGTCAGTGCCACCTCGACCGCGCAGCTGACCAACCGCGACGCCGCTGCGTCGTCGAACTCGATCCCCATCGTCCCCCACCATCCAACTGGTTGTTGTGGGAAACGTAGCATTTCAGTAGTTCAGTGTGAAATTGTCCGTGGTTCGCTGTGGAGGAACAGCGGACCGCCGCCCGCGGGGAGCGGACGGCGGTCGGTGTGTGATCGGGCAGGCTAGAAGGCGACACCCCGAGCGGACATGAACGGCACCGGGTCGGTCGTGGCACCGTTGATGTGCACCTCGATGTGGCTGTGGCACCCGGTGGACTGGCCGGTCGAGCCGACGAGCGCGATGAGCTGCCCTGCGGAGACCTGCTGTCCGGTGCTGACCCGGAACCCGCCGTTGACGATGTGACCGTAGGCCGTCTGCACGCCGTTGCCGTGGTTGATGCGCACGTAGTTGCCGTAACCGCCGTACCAGCCGACGTAGTCGACGGTGCCGGCCGACGCGGCGACGATCGGCGTCGAGCAACCACTGGCCAGGTCGGTGCCGTCGTGCTTGATGACGGTGCCGTAGATCGGGTGCACACGGTAGCCGTACGGACTGATGACGTAGCCGCTGGCCGGACGGACCCAGCCCTGACCGCCACCCGAGCCGGCGGAGCCGCCACTGCCTGAGCCGCTGCTGCCGGAGCCGCCACCGCCGCCGGACGATCCGCCGCCGGCGTTCGCTGCCGCCGCTGCCGCCAGCTCCCGGGCGGCACGGGCTTCGGCTTCGCGCGCAGCCTTCGCCTCGGCCGCCTTGCGGACCCGCTCACCCTTGGCGAACTCGGCTTCGGTCCGGACGCGGCCGGTGGTCAGGGTGGCCAGCTGCGCGTCGAGCCGGGCCTTGTTGGACTGCTGTTCGTCGTAGGCGGTCTGCACGGCGTCGGAGGCGGCCTGCGCTTCCTGCATGCGGGCCTCGGCCTTCGCGGCGAGCCGCTCGAGCTCCGCTGCGGCGCGGTCGGCCTGGGCCTCGAGCGAACGGGTGACGCCGGCGTCGACGGCTGCGGCGGCCTGGACACGCTCGGCCTGTTCCGACAGCTTGCTCAGTGCACCGAGGTCGTAGAGCAGGTCGCGCGCATCGTCGCCCTTGGTCAGCACCGAGGTCGTGACGTCGGCGCCGCCGGAGCGGGCCATCTGCGCGGCGAACTGGCCGGCCTGCGCGGCGCTCTGCTCGGCGACCTTCGCGTGCTCGTCGGCCTTCGCGCGGAGCTTCTGCTCTTCTTCGGCAGCGTCCTGCGCATCGGACTGGGCGTCGAAGAACACCTGCCCGAGCTCCTTCGCCTTCGCCTGGGCGGCCTCGACCTTGGCGTCGAGCTCGCTGATGATGCCCTTGATCTCGGTGATCTGCCCCTGCTTGGCGGATTCCTTGCCGCGGGCGTTCTTGACCTCGTCCCACGTGGGGTAGGTGACCGCCTGGGCAGTGGGCGCATCGACGACGACCGTGCCGACGAGGCCCGCGAGTGCCAGTCCGGTGACGGCGAGGCGGAGGCGCACGGAGGCACGAGGGGTGCGGTGGCTGGTGGGGCGAGACATCGAGCACGAGCCTATACATCCGTACAGAGAAGATCGGACGGCGACGCGCCGCTGTGGACAACTCCTAGAACCCGCGTTCCTGCCGGATCTCGTCGGCGCTGCCGACCACGTCGCGTCGGAGCACCTCGGCGCCGGCGGTCCCCGCGTAGTCGTAGACGTCGAACCCCGTGCAGTGCGTGATCGTCGCGGGGGCACCGAGCGAGTCCTCGACCGCGGTGGTCCACAGGTCGTGCGACCCGACCACCACGAACGTCGGGTCGGCATCGCGGTACGCCCCGAGGTCGACCAGCCACGGGTACGTGTCGAAGGTGTCGCGGACCTGCAGCAGCTGCACGTTCCGGGCGGAGTACGTCGCGAGGGGCCGCACGGTCCAGAACTGTCCCACCCCGGTGACCGCCCGTCCGTCCGCCCAGCGGTCGAGGCAGGACGACGGCGTGTACCGGGCGGTGGCGACGGCGTGCGCGGTGCTCGGTGCGGTGGCCACCCCGGCCGCGAGGACGGCGACGGCGGCGATCGCGACGGTGGCCCGGACGCCGCGGAACGGTCGGTGCACGCGGGTCCGGCGGACCGCGGTGCGCGTGAGCTCGGCCACCGCGACGAGGGCCAGCAGCGGTGCGGTGACGACGGGCTCGAGGTACCGCGGTGTCTCCGACCCGACGACGACGACGCCGATCGACGCCGCGACGACGGTCACCAGGGGCAGGGCGGTGGCGACGAGCACGGTGCGCGCGGTCCGGACCCGCCAGGCCCAGACCGTGCCGCCGACGGTGACGAGCACCCCGACGAACATCACGAGCAGTCCGGCGTCGCCCGCGGCCGTGCCGGCGCGCTCGTCGGTCAGTGCCGCGAAGAACTGCAGGGTCTCCACCGCGCGTGACGGCCGGACGTACGTGGACGGGTCGAGCGACACGAAGGGCTGCAGCGGGATCCGCACCAAGTACCCGATCACCGAACCGACCGTCACGGTGCCGGACAGCAGCAGGGCGGTGCGCCACGGCACCCGGCGCACCGCCGCCAGCAGCACGAGCGTGACGACCACGGGCGCGGCGGACCACGGCACGTACAGCGGGTTCGACGCTGTCGTGCACACCGCGACCAGGCCGAGCACCACGAGCACGACGACCGATGCCCGCCCGACCCGGACGGCACGGAGCACGAGCACCGCGGTGCCGAGCATCGCCAGCACGACGCCGTAGTAGTAGGTCGTGGTCAGCAGCAGGGACGCCAGCTCGAGCGACGTCGCGGTGGCCGACGACTCCGTCAGCACGAGCAGGGTCACGAACGCCACAGCGGCCGCCGACACCGTGATGCGGGCCGCTCGCCCGGCCGACGGCATGAGTTCGTTCGCGGCCGCCCGCACCAGCGCGTACACGGCCAGCAGGACGAGCACCCCGTTCAGCGCCAGCGCCTGCTGCGGGGTGCCCGTGACGAGGGCACAGAGCAGGTAGACGGGGAGCTCGGGGAAGAAGAACAGCGCCGGGGACATCGCCCACTCGAACGGCTGCCCGAGCTGCATCGACCGGTGCACCAGGGGCAGCAGCACCGAGTCGCCGTCGTACCAGAGCAGGGCGACCCGCTCCGTCGCGACGACGTGGCGGAGGGCGACGACGGACAGGGCCAGCGCGACCAGCGCGCCCAGGGCCTCCCGTCCGATCGCCCCGGCCACGCCGCCGGACCGACGGCCGCCGGACGGAGCCGGCGCCACGGCGGCGCGACGCGGGGCTCGGGGCATGACCCGGAGCGTACCGAGGGCTGCTCGGGACGACCCCACAGACCGGGGGAGCGCGCTGCGAGCCCGACCGGCTACCCTTGTGCGCTGTGACCGACGCGCGCGAACAGTTGATCCAGTACATCTCCTCCGAAGCGGTGTTCCACGGCGACTTCACCCTGACCAGCGGGAAGAAGGCGACGTACTACATCGACCTGCGGAAGGTCAGCCTGGACCACCGGGTCGCGCCGCTGATCGGACAGGTCATGACCGAGCTCGTGCAGCAGGTGCCCGACGTCTCGGCCGTCGGCGGCCTCACCATGGGCGCCGACCCCATCGCCAGCGCCGTGCTGCACCAGGCCGCCGCACAGGGCCTCACCTACGACGCCTTCGTCGTCCGCAAGGAGCCGAAGGACCACGGCCGCGGCAAGCAGGTCGAGGGGCCTGACCTCAAGGGCAAGCGCGTCGTCGTGCTCGAGGACACCTCCACCACCGGCGGCTCGCCGCTCAAGGCGGCCGAGGCGCTCGAGCGCGAGGGTGCGATCATCGCGGCCGTCGCGGTCGTCGTCGACCGCGACACCGGCGCCAAGGAGACCATCGAGGCAGCCGGGTACCCCTACTTCGCGGCCATCGGGTTGGCTGATCTGGGGCTGACCGCGTGAGCGGGGAGCGTCCGGACGAAGCGCGCGACCCCGAGGACACGGCCGGCCCCGCAGCAGCGGCCGACGGTGCCGACGGGGTCGACGGCCAGGAGGCCCGGCGCGCGTCCGACCCGGACGCTCCGTTCCACGGTCTCCGCAGTGCCGCGGACATCTTCGGCGCCCCGCGTGGCGAGGAGGACTGGCCCTCGCGCCGGGAACGCCGCGAGGCCGAGCGGACCGCACGGGAGACCGGCGCACCGTTGCCCGAGCCGTTCGAGGCGTCGGTTCCGGAGTCCGAGGCGCCTGAGCTGGTCGAACCGCCCGCACCTGCAGCTCCGGCGGCTCCGGCCGCTCCGGTGCTGGACGACGGCGCGACACAGGCCATCTCGATGCCCGAGCAGCTGTCGGCGCCGTCCGAGAGCCCCGACGCCGCCGCCGAGCACGAGCGCTCCACCCTGCACGACCGCATCCCGCCGGCCGCCGTCGTGCCGCCGAACCCGACCGCACCGCACCCCTCGTCGATCGTGCTGCCCACCGCGCAGACCCACCGTGACGAGCGCGCTGCGGCGTCGAAGGCCATCGAGGACGAGCGTCGCCGCGTCGACCCGTTCGGCGAGGGCCGTGCCGACGTCGACTGGCTCGGCCGTGCGACCGGCTCCGGCGCACCCGTCCCGCCCACCGGGCCCGTCGCGCACCAGCCGCTCGGCGTCGAGAACGTGCTGCCCCCGACCGAGGAGCCGCCGAGCTTCACCGACCTGCTGCGGCTCTCGGGCGACGGCCCCACCCCAGCGCAGGGCGCCGGGCCGGACCGACCGTTCGACTGGGCCATCCGCGACGACGAGACCGGCGAGGTCCCGACGACCCTGACCGGCGACTCGTTCGACACGACGGCACTCGGCGGCGGCGGCTCGTGGTCGCTGGCGGACGAGACCGACGCCGAGGACGAGGTCGTCTCCGGCGAGGTCGACACCCCGGCCGACGGCGTCCCCCAGGCGCCGCGGACGTTCCCGGTGCCGCCGGCCGTCCCGACAGCTGCTGCGGTGCCGCCGGCTGCTGCCGTGCCGGCTCCCGCTGTGCCGACCGCGGATGCCGCTGCCGGGCGGCCGGTGACTCATGCGGAGCCGACCGAGGCCCTGGACACGACCCGCTCGGCCGCCGAGGGTGACGGGGCGGACGCTGCCACGGGCCTCCCGGACGCCGCGACCACCGCGCTGCCGGTCGCCGGCACGCCCTGGTGGTCCGAACCGGACGCGACCGTGCCGCCGACCGCTGCGCCGCCCCTGGTCGAGCCCGCTGCGTCGCCCGCGTACCCGGCACACCTGCCACCGGCCGTCGGGCAGGACCTGGACGCCGTGCTCGGTCTGCGCCGGGACGACACCGGTGCGCAGTCCGCGGCGTTGCCGGCCGCTGCGCCGGACGACCTGGACCAGTCCGAGTGGGACGGCCGCGAGACCAGCGACACGAGTGCGATCAAGGACCTGTTCGGCACCGAGGCCGTCGGGCAGCTCGGTGGCACGGGCTACGACCCGGAGGACACCGGGACGCGCATGATGCCGGCGGCCGCGGTGCCGTCGGCTGCTGTTCCGTCTTCCACGACCGCCGCCGCGCCGACCGGGGAACGCGACAACTTCATCAACCAGGGTGCGGCGCGCCTCCGGAGCGAGGGCAAGCGCGGCAAGCAGCTGCTCGTCTACGGCTCGATCGCCCTCATCGTCGTGCTCATCGTCCTGGTGTTCCTGCTGTCGAAGTGGATCCTCGGCAACAACATCTCCGACCAGGAGATCGCGCCGACGAAGTCCTCGGCGGCAGCGTCGTCGGCTCCTGCGACTCCTTCGGCTGCGGCGTCCGCCGCCCCCTCGGACGAGGCCGCTGCTCCGGCTGCCACGCTCCAGTTCGCCACCACGCCCGCACTGCCGGGTGAACACGCCTGGACCGACCTGGCCGGCGGGGAGTGCCTGTCGCCGTTCACGAACGCCTGGGCGCAGACCTTCACGGTCGTCGACTGCACGACGCCGCACATCGGACAGCTCACCGCTCGGCTGACGGTGGACGGGGACGCGTACCCGGGGCCAGAGGCCCTCGCGACGCAGGCCGCCGACCAGTGCCAGTCGGACGCGGCGCTGAACGCCTCGGCGGCTGCGGCCGTCGGGGACGTGCAGGTGCAGGGGTCCTACGCGCCGGACCAGGCGACGTGGGACCAGGGCGACCGGTTCATCTCGTGCTTCGTGACGCGGTCGTCGGGGCAGGAGCTCACGGCGTCGTTGGCGCCGGGGGCGTAGGGGGCTGAGGGGCTGCTGCGGGTATCGACGTGGAACGACACCGTCGACGTCGTACGACATCGATCTCGTCGCTGGTTGCGCGCCGGTGATGCCCGCGTGTGCAACGAACGACATCCCCGACGTCGTGCGACGTCGAGGATGTCGTTCGGGGTCGGGCGGTCGCCGGGTCAGGCGGACGCGGGGACCTTCGCCGACACGTCGGACAGGGTCTGCAGCTCGTCGGCGCTGAGCTCGAGCTCCGCCGAGGCCAGCAGTGCCGGCAGCTGCTCGGTGTTCCGGGCGCTGGCGATCGGCGCGACGACGTCCGGCTGTGCCTGCAGCCACGCCAGGGCGACGGTCGCGAGCTCGGTGTCGCGGGCCTCGGCGATGGTGGACAGGGCGTCGACCACGGCGAGTCCCTCGTCGTTGAAGTAGCCCGACACCTGGCCCTCACGGTCCTTGCCGGCGAAGTCCTCCTTCGAGCGGTACTTG
The DNA here is from genome assembly GCF_054060195.1 of Curtobacterium sp. PvP017. NCBI lineage: Bacteria > Bacillati > Actinomycetota > Actinomycetes > Micrococcales > Microbacteriaceae > Curtobacterium > Curtobacterium sp. PvP017. Next base: position 219,601 of record NZ_JBSSCY010000001.1, on the reverse strand, counting down.
CCGGTCAGGAACCCGGCGGCGAGTGCGAAGTACGGCACGACGCCGAGGCGGTGCGCGTGGGCGAGTGGCGCGATGTCGGACTCGTAGGGCTCGCGGGTGACCAGGTTGTAGTGCGGCTGGATCGCCACCGGCTGCGCGAGGCCGTTCTCGGTCGCGATGCGGATCCACTCCTCGGCGCGGTCCTTCGAGTAGTTCGAGATCGCCGTGTAGCGGACGATGCCGTCCTTGACGAGCTGGTCGAAGGCGCGGACGGTCTCCTCGAGCGGGGTCGACTGGTCGTCGAAGTGCGCGTAGTACAGGTCGATGCGGTCGGTACCCAGTCGCTGCAGGCTGGCTCGGGCGGCAGCGGCGACGGTGTCCGCGCCGAGGCCCTGGAACTGCGGGTGCTGCGAACCCTTCGTGGCGATGACGACGTCGTCCCGCTTGCCCGAGGCCGCGAGCCACGAACCGATGACCCGCTCGGACTCGCCGCCCTCGTTGCCGGGAGCCCACGCGGAGTACACGTCAGCGGTGTCGATGAAGTCGCCGCCCGCCGCGGTGTAGGCGTCGAGGACCTGGTGGGAGGTCGACTCGTCCGCCGTCCACCCGAAGACGTTGCCGCCGAGGGCGAGGGGGAACACGTGGAGGTCACTGGTACCGATGCGGGGCATACGGGGTCCTTTCGTGGTCGGGCGAGCGGTCCTCCGTGTGAACCGCTCCGCTGCCGACGCTATGCCCCGACGCTTGACACGGCCCCGGTGGCTGCGGGTTGCATGGAGCCATGACCGTGCTCACCGATGCCCTCGCCGACCCCCGATCCTCGGTCCGCCTGCAGGCCGTGATGGCAGCCGGGACGACCCCGGACGCGGGCGACCTCGACGTGCTCGTCGAACAGTGCGCCGTCGAACCGGACTTCTTCGTCCGCGACATGCTCACGTGGGCGCTCACCCGGCACCCGTCCGACGACGTCGTTGCGCGCGTGCTCCCCGAGCTCGCCCGTCCCGAACCGCAGGCCCGCAGCCAGGCGCTGCACACGCTGTCGAAGGTCGGCGACCCAGCGGCGTGGCCGTCGGTGCGCCCGTTGCTCGCGGACCACGACGACGAGGTGCTCCGGGCCGCCTGGCGGACCGCCGTCGCACTCGTGCCCGACGACGAGCGGGCCGAGCTCGCCCGGACGCTCGCGGTGCAGCTCGGGGTCGGTCCACGAGAACGACGACTCAGCCTGTCGCGGGCACTGGTCGGGCTGGGTGAGGAGACGGTGGCGCCGGTGCTCGCGGCGGCTGCGGACCGCGGCTCCGGTGCCGTGCGGGACCACGTCGCCGACACCGAGCGGCTGTTGCACGACCCGGACGCTGCGTCAGCGCTCGCCCTCGAGCGGGCTCGGCGCGAGGTGGCGCTCGGCCGCACCCGATCCGCGAAGGGGTGAGTGCGGCCGTGGACGTCCCCTGCTGACGGACGGGAGGCCCGTGGCGGACACGGCCACGGGCCTCCCGGTCGTCACGGGGCGGGCCGGTCGCTGCGGGTCGGGCCGGCCTCGGCCACGGGGCTCGCTCGAGGTTCCACAACACGCCGCGTGCGCGACGCCGAGGTTCCACAACACGCCGCGTGCGCGACGCCGAGGTTCCACGGACGGCCCCTGGGCGCGTCGAGGTTCCGAGATTTCGGAACCTCACCGGACGGGGGGCAGGCTGGCACGCCCGCGCCCGTCAGTCGGCGTCGGGGGCCAGCCAGATCGCGGTCGCGGCGGCGGCCGGCAGGTCGACGAGCGCCTCGGCACCGTCCGCCCCGCGCCGGGACACCGCGATGACCCCGGCGTAGTCCCGCACCCGCTCGACCCGCAGGTGGGTGCCGAGGCCGACCCCGAGCTCGTCGAAGTACCGCAGCAACGAGGGGTCATCGTCCGACACCCGGTCGACGGTCCCGCACGCACCGGGCTCGATCGCACCGAGCAGGACACCGAGCGTGGCGGGCACGGTGCCGTCCGCTGCGGGGATCGGGTCGCCGTGCGGGTCGTGCGTCGGGTGCCCCAGGTCGGCGTCGACCCGGTCGAGGAACCGCTCCGACACCGCGTGCTCGAGCGCCTCGGCCTCGGTGTGGACCTCGTCCCACGTGTAGCCGAGACGTGACACCAGGAACGACTCGATCAGCCGGTGCCGCCGGACCATCGCCACCGCGACCTGCTGCCCGAGCGGGGTGAGCACGACGCCGTAGTACGGGGTGTGCTCGATGAGGCCGTCGCGGTCGAGCTTCTTCAGGTTGCCGGACACCGTCGAGGCCGAGACCTTCAGCGTCGCCGCGATGTCCCGGGTGGCCAGTCCGGCGCCGCCACGCTCCCCGGCCTTCCAGATGAGCTTGACGTAGTCCTCGGCCATGGTCGACAACGAGGGCAGGCGCATACCGCCAATCGTACGGCTGCCCTGGTACAACCGGGACGTGCACCAACCCCGTCGTCGCCGCTGGCCGGTCCCGCCCTCGCTGCTCATCGGCCTCGCGCCGCTCGTGGTCTTCGCGGCGATCAGCGCGTGGCGGTCGCGGCCGAGCGACGACTACCCGTCCCTCGGGCAGACGGTCGACAGCGTCGTCCGTGCGCTGGTGATCCCGGAGGGCATCGCCGCCGTCGCGCTCGCCGTGGTCGTCACCGGCCTCGGCTGGTGGCGGATCGCGACCGTCGACCGCACCCGGACGCCACTGCGGTGGTCCGCGCTGGCCCCGGCCCTGGTGCTCGTGGTGTGCCTGGTGCGGCTGCCCCTGATCGACTGGACGGCGCTGCCGGCGCACTACTTCCTGCTGCTCACCGTCGGGGTGCTGTTCGTCGGGGTGTTCGAGGAGCTGATGGCCCGGGGCATGCTCCTGGTCGGGCTGCGTCGTCGGGTGCCCGAGTTCGGGGTGTGGGCGCTGTCGTGCGTGCTGTTCGGGCTGCTGCACCTGCTCAACGCGCTCGCCGGAGCCGGGATCGGGCCGACACTGATCCAGGTCGTGTTCGCGGCGTCGTTCGGCTCCACGCTGTACGTCGCCCGACGGGTCACCGGTTCGTTGCTCGTCCCGGTGCTGCTGCACGCGTTCTGGGACTTCGGGTCGATCGGGTACTCCGCGACCGCCGATCCGTCGGACACCGGTCGCATCGTCGTGCTCGGTCTGATCGGACTGTTCTCGTTCGCCGTGTTGGGCTTCGGGATCGTCGCGGGCGGCATGGTCGCGTGGCGCGACGACCGTCCGCGTCGCCTGGCGAAGCGGTGGCGTTCCGTCCCGCCGATGGCGGCCTTCGCCCTGGAGGCCCGTGGCGACCTGGCAGCGCCGGCTGCGGCCCGGTAGCCGCCCGGCTCCAGGGCCCGGCAAGCTTCCGCGCCCGGCCCGCCCTCCCGGCCCGCCCGCCCGCCCCGGCCCGGCGGCGCCCGGCCGGAGCCGTCCGTCAGGGCTTGCGGCCGACGGCGAAGACCCGGCGGAACGGGTACACGGTGCCGTGGGCGCTCGCCGGGTACGCCTCGCGCAGCGCCGCCCGGTAGCGGTCGACGTACTCCGCCGTCAGTGCACCGGAGGGGTCGGCGGCGTCGAGGGCCGCCAGAGCCGGTCGCAACCCGGTGCCGCGCACCCAGTCGAGCACGGGGTCCTCGCCCGGCAGCAGCTGCGCGTAGGTGGTCTCCCAGGCGCGGGCGACGAACCCGGCGTCGAGCATGATGCCGAGGTAGCCGGCGGGATCGAGCACCGGGTCCGACCGCAGCACACCGTCGAGCGCCGGGGCCCACGGCCCGGAGGCCCCGATCGACCGCATCAGCGCGTGCGACGGGGACCCGAAGTTCCCCGGGACCTGCATCGCGAACCACGACCCGGACGGCATCGCGTCGAGCCACCGCGGCAGCAGCGCCACGTGCGACGGGACCCACTGCAGCGCCGCGTTCGTCACGACGACGTCGTCGGTCGGCCCGGGCGTCCAGTCCTCGATCGCCCCGAGCTCGAACGACAGGTTCGGCAGGTCCGCCAGGGCGGGGTCGGTCCCAGCCGACGCGAGCATCTCCGCCGAGCTGTCGATCCCGACCACCCGCGACGAACGCCACCGCGCTGCCAACGTGGCGGTGAGGGCCCCGGGACCGCAGCCCAGGTCGACGACGCGACGCGGGGCCTCCCGAGTGTCCGCGGACCACGCGACCTGCGCGACCAGGTCGTGGAAGGGACGCCCGCGGTCGTCCGCGAACGCGGCGTACCGCGACGGGTCCCAGCGCACCGCTACAGCTCGACCTCGAAGGGGGCGGTCCGGACGAGCTCGTGCACGCCGGAGATGACCTCGCTCGGACGGAACGGGTAGCGGTCGATCTCGGCCTGGTCGCTGATGCCCGTCATCACGAGGACGGTGTGCAGCCCGGCTTCGATGCCGGCCTGCACGTCGGTGTCCATCCGGTCGCCGATCATGCCGGTGTTCTCGGAGTGCGCGCCGATGCGGTTCATCGCCGAGCGGAACATCATCGGGTTCGGCTTGCCCACGACGTAGGGCTGCTTGCCGGTGGCCTTCTCGATCATCGCGGCGATGGCACCCGTCGCGGGCAGGACGCCCTCGGCCGACGGGCCGGTGGCGTCGGGGTTGGTGACGATGAAGCGGGCGCCGTCGCGGATCAGGCGGACGGCCTTGGTGATCGCCTCGAACGAGTAGTTGCGGGTCTCGCCGACGACGACGTAGTCGGGGGCGGTCTCGGTCATGATGAACCCGGCCTCGTGCAGGGCGGTGGTCATGCCGGCCTCGCCGATGACGAACGCCGAGCCACCCGGCATCTGCGACTTGCAGAAGTCGGCCGTGGCGAGGGCGCTCGTCCAGATGCGCTCCTCGGGGACGTGGATGCCGGACCAGCGGAGTCGCGCGCTGAGGTCGCGCGGCGTGAAGATCGAGTTGTTGGTCAGGACGAGGAACTCGGTGCCCTCGTCGAGCCACTGCTGGATGAGCTCGGGGGCACCGGGGAGCGCCTGGTTCTCGTGGACGAGCACGCCGTCCATGTCGGTCAGCCAGCACTCGACGTCGTCGCGGGTCGCCATGGCCTCACCCTACTGCGCACCCGTGACGGCCCGGCTCGGTGTCGGCTCGGAGAAGGCCGGGAGGCACGGATCGGCTCTTGCGCGTCGGCTCCGGACCCGAGAAGGTCGAGTCACCGAACGCCACTCGGCTTTGCCCTAGGCTTTTCGGGACACGTACCGAATCAAGGAGAACCCGCCGTGCTCGTCGAACCCGGATCGCCGACCGCCACGCCCCGCCCCACCGCGGTGCCGGACCTGGTCGAGGAGGCGCCGCGACGACGCCGGGGCCGGCCCAACGTCCTGAGCCGCGAGCAGGTGATCGACGCCGCGACGGCGATCGCGAACGAGGACGGTCTGGACCGGTTGTCCTTCCGGGCGCTCGGGGTGCGGCTCGGCGTCGCGCCGATGACCGTGCACCGGACCATCGGCGGCCTCGACGACCTGCACGCCGAACTCGTGCGCCGCACGGTCGACGAGTTCACCGCCACCTTCGTCTGGCCCGACGAGTGGCACGCGGTCGTCCGGGTGTTCGCCAGGACCTTCCGCGACCTGATGCGCACCCACCCCCTGGTGCTCGAGTCGCACAGTCGGCGCGGAGCCCTGGTGTCCACCGAGTCCGACGCCGTCGTGGCGAAGGTCGTCGGGGCGCTGTGCGACGCCGGGCTGCCCGAGGTCGAGGCGATGTACACGTTCTTCGTCGTGTACGACTTCGTGGTCGGACACACCTCGGTGCAGATCGGGCGCGGCGACGACGACACCGGGCGGCCGGAGCGGCACACGCTCGTCGGGCAGATCCTGGGGGAGCACTCGTACGACGCGCGCTTCGACCTGGGGCTCGACGTGCTCATCGCGGGCATCGAGTCCCGCGTCGCCCGGACCGCCTGATCCGTCGCTCCGGAACCAGGTTCCGGACCTGGAACCGCGCAGATCCGCGGTGCTGTGTCCGGAACCTGGTTCCCCGTGCCCGGCCGTACGCTGGTGCGGTGACCACTGCGCCCGAACCGTCGCACGAGCTGACGACGAACGGCGTCGGCCCGCACCCGGAACCCTGGCCGGACGATCCGCGCCTCGACCCGGAGCTGTTGGCGGCGGGGGACTCCCGCAACGTGCTCGACCACTTCCGGTACTGGTCGATGGACGCCATCGTCGCCGAGCTCGACACCCGCCGGCACGCCTTCGACGTCGCGATCGAGAACTGGCAGCACGACCTGAACATCGGGTCGATCGTGCGGAGCGCCAACGCCTTCCTGGCCGGCACGGTCCACATCATCGGGCGGCGGCGCTGGAACAAGCGCGGGGCGATGGTGACCGACCGGTACCAGCACGTCCGCTACCACCCGGACGTCGAGGCGTTCCTCGCCTCGATGACCGACGAGCAACGCCCGGTGATCGCGATCGACAACACCCCCGGTGCCGAGCGCATCGAGACCGCGGCGATCCCGGAGCGGTGCGTGTTCCTGTTCGGTCAGGAGGGCCCGGGGCTCACCGACGAAGCGGTGGCCGGTGCCGCCGGACAGCTGGAGATCACGCAGTTCGGGTCGACGCGGAGCATCAACGCCTCGGCGGCGGCCGCGATCGTCATGCACTCGTGGATCGTGCAGCACGCCGCGTTGCCGGACGCTTCCTGAGCAGGAATGGTCGGGTACGGGCCCTGGACCCGACCATTCCTGCTCACGAAGCGGGCGTGGCGGGCGTGGGACGGGCCTCCCGGTCGGGGTGTCGGCGGGATCCGCCGCGTCAGCGCGGGGCGGTCGTGCGGCGCGCGACGAGGCGGGGTTCGACGAGCGACTCGGTGGCCGCGAGGCCCGGGTCGGCGATGCGCGCGAGCAGGCGTTCGCCGGCGCCGCGGCCGATCTCGACGCTGCGGTCGTCGATGCTCGTCAGGCCGACGTAGCGCGTCGCGGCGACGGGGGTGTCGTCGTAGCCGATGACGGAGACGTCCTCGGGCACGCGGAGTCCGCGCTCGGCGAGTTCGGACAGCGCTCCGAGGGCCATCACGTCGTTGGCGGCGAACACCGCGGTGACCTCTGGGTGCTCGTCGAGCAGGGCGCCGAGGGCGCGGGACCCGGCCTCTTCCGTGGGCTCGCCGGGCAGGACCGCGACGGCGACGGTCACCGGTCCGGCTGCTGCGGGCGCTGCGGCTGCTGCGCCCTCGAAGCCCGCGCGGCGCTCCTGCGACGCCGCCGAACCCGCACCGAGGAACCCGAGCCGGGTGTGCCCCAGGTCGAGCAGGTGGGCGGCAGCCATCCCGCCACCGGCACGGTCGTCGTTCGCGACGGTGTCCGCGCGGGGGATCGACACGCGCCCGCCCGCGATCACGACCGGCATCGACGCGGGGATCGCGAGGTCGGTAGTCGGCTCGCCGGCGATGACGATGCCCTCGACGCGCATGGACAGGAAGCCCTCGACCGGCGAGGCGTCGAGCCCCGTGTTCAGGAACCGGTCCGCGACGACGAGCCGGTGGCCCTGGTCCTGCAGCGCCTCGCGCAGGCCGGTGAGCAGGTCAACGAACCACTGGTTCCGGAAGTCGTCGAGGACCACGCCGATGGTGCGGCTGCGGGTGCCGGCGAGCGACACCGCCGCGGTGGAAGGACGGTAGTCGAGCTCCTGGATGGCCGTCAGCACGGCGGCCCGGCGCTGGTCGCTCACCCGGGGGGAACGCTGCAGGACCAGGGAGACGAGGGACTTGGAGACCCCGGCGCGTGCGGCGACGTCGTAGATGGTCGCGGGCTTGCCGTCTCCCATGATGCGCTTCGACCTCCGTTGGCTCGTGCGTCGATCGTAGCGGGCGGCGTGACACGGGCGGTCACGCTGTGGTCGACCACCTGAGGGAACTGCTCGTGCGCCGCGGGTAGCGTCCGCGGCATGGCGACGCTGCTCATCACCGGAGCCGCAGGACGCATCGGGGCGGCTCTCCGGCCCAGGCTCCTGGCGGCCGGACACGACCTCGTCCTGCTCGACGAACGGACGCCCGACGACCCGGTGTCCGCCGGGGAGCGGTTCGTCTCCGGCTCGGTGAACGACCCGGCTGCGTTGGACGACGCGCTCGCCGGGGTCGACACCGTGGTGCACCTGGCAGGTATCCCGACCGAGGCCGCGTGGGACGACCTGCTCGCGGCGAACCTGACCGGCACGAAGAACGTGCTCGAGCGGGCGGCGGCAGGCGGGGTGCTCCGGGTGCTGCTCGCCAGCTCGATCCACGCGGTCGGCCGGGTCCCCGAGCCGCTCGACGAGCCGGGCAGCGTGCCGGGCGATCGACTGCCGCGGCCGGACACCTACTACGGCGTGACGAAGGCCGGGATGGAACTGCTCGGCAGCCTGTTCGCCGACCGGTACGACATGTCGATCGTCTCGGCGCGCATCGGGGCCTTCGGGGAGCAGCCGTCGTCGTCGCGAGCGCTCCTGATGTGGAGCTCGCCCGACGACCTGGCGCGCCTGGTGCTCGCGACCGTCGACCTTCGCGAACCGGGGCACCACGTCGTGTGGGCGCTGTCGCGGAACACCGGCTCGCCCGCCGACCTGACCGCCGGGGAGCGCATCGGCTTCGTCCCACGCGACGACGCGTTCCGGGCGCTCGACCCCGACGCTCGGGCGGACCTGCCGCCGGAGGACCTGCGCTTCCTCGGCGGCGAGATGGTGTCGTTGCCCCTCGGGCGCAGCACATCGTGAGCAGAAATGGTCGGGTGGCCTGACGCCACCCGACCATTTCTGCTCACCATGCGAACGCCCGGCGCCCCGCGCGCCCCGCGCCCCCGGCCCCGGCGCCCGCCCGCGCGCGCTACCCGATCAGGCTCGGACGCAGGTCGCGCAGCGTGCGGGAGCGGGTCTGCCGCGCCGTGACCACGAAGGACACCAGCAGCGCCCCGAGCAGCCAGCAGAGCAGCACGCCCGCGTCGGACCACGCGGCGCCGAGGTCCCCGCCGTACATCGTCTGCCGGATCGCGTCGACCGAGTACGTCATCGGCAGCGCGAAGTGCAGCGCCGCCAACGGCCCGGGCAGCGTCTGCCAGGGGAACGTGCCGCCGGCGGTGACGAGCTGGACGAGCATGAGCACCAGTCCGAGGAACTGCCCGACCGACCCGAGCAGCACGTTGAGTGCCATGATGATCGCCGCGAAGGTCGCCGACGCCAGCACCATGATGCCGATCGTGCCGCCGACGTGCACCACGTTCAGGTCGAGGGCGAACCGCACGATGAAGAACAGCGCCACCATCTGCACCAGGCCGAGCAGGGCCGGGGTCAGCCAGCCGCCGAACACCACGGCCAGGGGCTTCCGCACCGCGGTGATCGCCCGCTTCGAGATCGGCTTGAGGATGAGGAACAGCGCGTACATGCCGATCCAGGCCGCGAGCGAGATGAAGAACGGCGCGAGGCCGGCACCGTAGTTCGACGCCGCGGCGACGTTGTCGTCCCCGACCTTCACCGGGTCGGAGATCACCGAGGCCTGCGACTCACGCTCGGAGGCGTTCGACGCCGGGATCTTCGTGCGGCCCTCGTCGAGCGACGACGCGAGCTTCGACGAGCCGGTCTTGAGCTCGTCGAGGCCCGATGCGAGCGACGAAGCACCCTTGTCGGCGGACGCTGCGCCCGCGGCGAGCGACGATGCGCCCGACGACAGGGTCGGAGCGGCCGAAGCCAGCGTCGACGTGCCGTCTGCGACCTTCGCGGCACCCGCGGAGAGCGTGGACGCGCCGGTCGCCGCCGACGAGATGCCCGAGGTCAACGTCGGTGCCGCGGCAGCCAGCTTCGACGTCCCGGCGGCGAGCGTGTCGGAGCCGTCCGAGAGCTGCTGGATGCCACTCGTCAGCGCCGGAGCCCGCTCGGCGAGCTGCGATGCGCCCGCGGACACCTGGGCGCTGCCCGTCTTGAGCTTCTGCAGGTTGCCCGACAGCTCACCGGCACCGGCACCGAGCTTGGTGCTGCCAGCCTGCAGGTCGTCGAGCCCGGCGAGCAGCTGGGTCTTCTGTTCCGCGGTGAGTACCGTGGAGGCTTGCACGACGGGCTTCAGCGTCGCGACGAGTTCCGGTGACTGCGCCGAGAGCTGCTGGACGCCCTCGATGAACGGCGTGGCCTCGTCGGCCAGCGTGGCGTTCCCGGTGGCGACCTGCGACGCACCACTGGACAGGCGCGCAGAGTCGGAGGGAAGCGAAGCCGTCTGGTCACGGAGCTGGTGCAGCCCGGTCTGCAGCTGCTGCGCCCCACTGTTCAACTGCTGCGTCTGCGACGGCAGCGCCGCCGTCTGCTGCTGCGCGCTGGCCAGCCCGGACGCCAGGGTCGACGCCCCCGACGCCACCTGCTGCGCCCCGCTGTCCAGCTGCTTCGTCTGCGACGGCAGGTCAGCCGTGCCGGACGCGAGCTCCGCCGCACCGGACGACAGCTTGCCGGTGCCGTCGGCGAGGGTGTGGGCGCCCGTGTCCGCCTTCGCGGTGCCCGACGCCAGCTGGTCGGCCCCGTCGACGGCGTCGCCGAGGCTGTCGCGGACGTCGGCGAGCCCGACGAGCAGGGTCTTCGCCGCCTGCTTGCCGACGCGTTCGGCGACGGCCGTGCGCATGGTCTTGCCGGCCTGCTCCGCGATGGTCGACGCCAGGTACGAGTTCGTGTCGGCCGTGGTCATGACGAGCTTCGCCTGCGTCGGGTCGTCGGACTGCGCGGACACCAGGTGCTCGGAGAAGTCGTGCGGGATGGTGACGACGAAGTCGTAGGTGCCGTTCCGCACGCCGGAGCGCGCGTCCGCAGCACCGGTCTTCGTCCACTTGAAGTCGGCGCCGTCGATCGCTTCCTTCGTGACGTCGGTGCCGTAGTCGACGTGCTCGCCGTCGAGGGTTGCGCCGGCGTCGAGGTTCACGATCGCCGCGGGGATCTGGTCGAGCTTGGCGTACGGGTCGCGGTTCGCCCACAGGTAGGCGCCGCCGTAGAGCAGCGGCACGATCATCAGGGCGATGAACGCCAGTCGCGCGAGCGGGGTCGCGGTGAGGCGCGCCAGTTCGGCGCGGACGAGCGAGGTGGTGGTCACTTAGGTTGCCTCCGTCGGGACGGTTGCTGCGGTGACGGACGGGTCGGACGGGAGGCCCGGCTCGGTTCCGTCGGACAGGGCCGCGTCGTCGGGACCCTCGGGCTGGGACGCGTCGATCGTGTCGAGCAGCGTCTCGACGGTCGTGGCTGCGGCCTTCGAGGTGACGAGCACGACGGTCGTACCGCGTCGTGCGACGTCGCGGAGGACCGCGAACCACTCCTCGACGGCACCGCCGTGCCGCTCGGGCGAGGTGACGACGACGCCGGTCACCCCGTCGCGGAGCAGGGCGAGCTCGACGAGCAGTCGGACGCGCACGGCCGTCGGCACCCGCTGGACCGGGGTGTCGGCGTAGTGCCGCAGGTCGAGCTCCTCGAGCACGGTGTCGACGTGGCCGCGCGAGGGCCGCTGGGCGGCGAACGCCAGTTCCTCGCGCACGATCTGCTGCACGGTCATGACGGGGAAGGGCTCGGCGACGCCCGGGGTGTCGACGAGGGCGAAGGCGCGGCGCGCGGCAGCGGCGTCCTCGTGCCCGTCGAGCAGGAGCCGCCCGGTGTCGGGCTGCATCCGGCCGCCGGCGACGAGCGAGGCGAGCACGGGGGCCTGCTCCGTCTCGACGGCGACGACCCCGGGGCGTCCGGGGGCGGCGACGGCGGAGACGACGGGCAGTGCCGCGCCGGGCTCCTCGCCGATGCCGACGTGGGCGAGTTCGAGCGTCATGCGGGGTCCTTCACAGCGGGAGCAGCGGGAGCAGCGGGTTCGGAGAGCAGTGCGGTGCGCCAGTCGATGCCGGCCATGCCGAGGGCCGACACCACCACCATGCGCCGTCCGGCCTCGTCCGAGGTGCCGGACCGGGTCGCCTCGTCGAGGACGGCGATGCACGCCCCTTCGACCAGGCGCCCCAGGGTGGCGGGGTCGACGTCGTCGCGCATGGTGCCCTCGGCGATCCCGAGCGCACACGCCTGGCGGACCTGGGCCCGGAGCGGAGCGAACACCTCGGCGACGGGTTCGGCGAACGGGCTGCGCACGGCGACCCGGGCCATCGAGCGGACGTGCGAGACCTCGGTCCAGAGCGTGACCGCGATCGCGGCGAGCCGAGCGGCCGGCGGCAGCTCCTGCAGGTCCGAGGTGGTCGGCATGGACGCGGCGATCCGAGCCGCACCGGAGGTCACGACCTCGCGCACGAGGTCGTCGCGCGACGGGAAGTGTCCGTACACCGCACGGCGCGAGAGTCCGGCGGCCGCGGCGATCGTCTCGATGGAGGCGTCCGGATCGCGCTGCAGGCAGGTCCGTGCCGCGTCGAGGAGGGCTGCCCGGTTCTCGGTCGCGTCGCGGCGGGGTGCGCGTGCGGGATGGGGAGCAGTGGTCACGAACCCCATCGTAATAACGTGCACACGGGTGTGCAACTTAACAGGAACACCGGCCCTCGAACAGGGGTGTCCCCCAAAGAGCGGACTGCCCTTTCTGAATGTAAGCGCATAACTTCACAGCAATCTCATGCGAACCACGGACTGAGCCTGGAGTGCCCTCTTTGAACCGTGCAACACCGAACCACGACCCGAACCCGAACTCCCATCGCATCGCACGCGTCCTGACCGCCGGCATCGCCGCCGTGGCCCTGACGTGCGGCGGCCTCGCAGTCGGGGGCGCGGCCTCCGCAGCTCCGACCGGGGTGTCGGTGGCCGACCTGAAGCTCTCCGCACCACTGCGCGACGCCAAGGCCACCAAGACCGTCGCCGCGTTCGTGCGCACGACCGGTCAGGGGGCCCTCGAGGTGGACGCCGACGCGAAGGGCGGTGACCTGACCAAGTCGAAGACGCCGTCCTCGGCGGCGAAGAGCCGCGTCAAGGCGATCGAGTCGACCACCGCAGCCGTCAGCGCCGCCGTCCAGCGCGCCGACGCCGACGCCACCGAGCTCTACTCGACCGAGTACACCGTCCCCGGTGTCGCGGTCGTCGCCGACGTCTCCGCGCTGCAGGACATCGCGAAGCGCTCCGACGTCGAGAGCATCATCCCGCTCACGCCGAAGAAGATCGTCCAGCCGACGGTCCTGCCGGACGCGAGCGTCGCCCCCTCCGGCGTGGACCCGAGCCTCGTGCGTCCCGGCGCCGACGGGGTCGCCCCGAAGAACGCCGCGAGCGACGTCTACACGCGCTCGCTCAACGCCTGGCAGCAGACCGGGCACACCGGCAAGGGCGTCAACGTCGCCGTCCTCGACACCGGCCTGGACTACACGCAGGCGGACTTCGGCGGACCCGGCACCACCGCGGCCTACCAGCAGGCCCTGGCGAACGCGAGCTCCGGTGCTCCGGACCCCAGCCTGTACGACGCGTCGAAGTTCCTCGGCGGGTACGACTTCGCCGGTGCGACCTACAACGCCGACCCGACCGACCCGGCCTACGACCCGGTGCCGGCTCCGGACGACAACCCGATCGACGGCAAGGGCGGCGACCACGGCACGCACGTGTCCGGCTCGATCGCGGGCTACGGCCTGACCGCCGACAAGCAGCAGTTCGACGGCGACTACACCAAGCTCACCACGCAGCAGGTGCAGGACATGTGGATCGGACCGGGCACCGCGCCCGAGGCCGGCCTCTACGCCCTCAAGGTGTTCGGTGACGGCGGCGGTTCGACCGACGTCACGGGTGCCGCGCTCGACTGGGTGGGCCAGGCGCTCACCGAGGGCAAGGACATCAACGTCCTGAACCTGTCGCTCGGCTCCGACTACGGCGCACCGGACGACCCCGACAACGCCAAGATCGACGCACTGACCGCACGCGGCGTCCTGCCCGTGATCGCCTCGGGCAACGCCGACGACTTCACCGACATCGGTGGATCGCCGGGCAACGCCGAGGGTGCGCTCACCGTCGCCGCGAGCGCCACCGGCCAGTCGCTGTACGACGGCGTGCAGGCCACCGCCCCCGCGAACGTCGCGAAGACCTACCGGTCGCAGTACTCGTCCAACTTCACGGGCACGCTGCCCGTCGAGGGTGACGTCGTCGTCCCGACCAGCAACATCGACGGCTGCGCCGCGTTCAGCGCCGCCGACGCCGCGAAGATCGCGGGCAAGGTCGTCTGGCTGAAGTGGACGGACGGCGCGCTCGAGTGCGGCTCCGGCGTGCGCTTCAACAACGTGCAGGCCGCCGGCGGCATCGGCGTCCTGCTCGCGGGCACGATCAACACCTTCGACTCGGGCATCGCGGGCAACGCGACCATCCCGGGTGCCGAGCTGACGCTGGACGCCGCCACGAGCCTCCAGGCCGCTGCCAAGGCGGGGACCCTGCACGTGCGCTTCGCGGACGAGCTCAAGGGCTTCGAACTCGCCACCGACCCGGAGGCCGTGAACACGCTCGCCGCGTTCACCAGCCGGGGCGTGCACGGGTCGTTCAACGACATCGTCAAGCCGGACATCGCCGGCCCCGGGGTCAACGTGATCTCGGCGGCCAACGGCACCGGCGACGGCCGCATGTCGATGAGCGGGACCTCGATGGCCACACCGGACGTCGCGGGCATCGCGGCGCTGACCTTCCAGTCGCACCCGGAGTGGAGCGCACCGCAGGTCAAGGCGGCGCTCATGAACACGGCGACGCACGACGTCAAGGACGGCTCCCGCTCGGCGACCCTGCTCCGGCAGGGCACCGGCCGCGTCGACGCCCTGCAGGCCGTGACCGCCGGCACCACCGTGCGGAGCGTCGAGAACGACCTGCTCGTCACCGCCTCGTTCGGTGTCGTCGAGGTCTCGAGCGCGACGAGCGAGAGCCGCACCCTGCAGATCGCGAACACCGACGGCGTCGCGCACACCTACGACGTGGCCTACCAGCCGCAGGTGTCGCAGCCCGGTGTGACGTTCGCGCTCGACACGAAGCGGGTCACCGTCCCGGCGAACCGCACCGCGACGGTGAAGCTCACGTTCACCATCGCCGACCCGACGAAGCTCCGCCGCGTCATCGACCCCACCCAGGAGTCGGTGCAGCAGGGCTACCAGCGCGAGTTCGTCACCGCCGCCTCGGGCATCGTGGCGTTCACGCCGACCGACACGACCGCGGTGCCGTTGCGCGTCGGTGCGTACCTCGCGCCGAAGCCCGTCAGCTCCGTGCAGGGTCGCTCCACCGTCGCCTTCACCGGCCCGGGCAAGTCGGCCGACCTGACACTCAAGGGCCGCACCGTCGACCAGGGCGGGCTGACGACCGGCTACCACGCCGCCGTCGCTCCGTTCGTGCTCGGTGGGACCGACCCGGTCGAGGCGTTCCCCGACGGTTCGGCGAAGCGCTCGCTGCAGGCGGCGGACATCCGCTCCTACGGCGCCAGCTACGACAAGGCGTCGGACACGATCGCGTTCGGCATCCAGACGGCCGGTCCCGACGCCAACCCCGGCGCCGTGACCAACGTCGAGGTGCTCATCGACACGAACCGTGACGGCGAGCCCGACTACCTGGTCTACAACGCGAAGTCCGCCGCGGTGGACGCGACGTTCGCGACGACGATCGACCTGGCCAAGGCCGCGTCGGACGACCCGGACGTCGACCCGGTCGTCGACGTCCAGCCGCTCAACGGCGGGGCACCCGGCCAGGACGTGAACACCTTCGACAGCTCGGTGAAGGTGCTCACGACCACGGGTGCGCTGATCGGTGCGAAGGGCAAGTTCACCTACTCGGTGCTCACCGAGTCGGCCTACGCCCCCGGTGCCGCGACCACCGGTTCGTCCGTGGTGGACGAGGCGAAGAACGCGTCGTTCGACCCGTCGAAGCCGGCACTGTCCTTCGCGCAGGGCCGCAGCACCGGCGTCCTGTTCGCCGACTCCGGCGTCCTCCGGGTCACCCGTGCCTCGGGCGTCACGAAGGCCACCGTGCTGCTCCTGCACCTCGGCAACGCGTCGGGCAAGCAGGCCGGCACGTCGACGATCTCGGTGGTCCCGCCGAAGCTCGCGCTCGCCGCGGGCAGCAAGGTGACGATCAGCGGGACGGCGAAGGTCGGCTCGAAGCTGTCGGCGAACCACGGCAAGTGGAGCACGACGAAGGCGACGTACAAGTACCAGTGGCTCCGCGACGGCAAGGTCGTGAAGAAGGCCACCGGTGCGACGTACAAGCTCGGCACGTCCGACGCGGGGCACAAGTTCTCCGTGAAGGTCACCGCGCACGCCTCGGGCTACAAGGACGGCACCGCGACGTCCAAGTCGACCGCGAAGGTCTCGCGCAAGTAGTGCGGCGTCCGCGCCGCTGAACGAACAGGAGACGCCGGGTCCGCAGTGCGGATCCGGCGTCTCCTGTGTTCCCGGCGGTCGGGGGAACGCGGATTCAGGACAGGTAGTTAGACAAACTAGTTACACAGTGCCAGGGTTGCAGCATGCAGAACACGCTGAGCCAGCTCCGGGCCAACCCGACCGAGTGGCGCCGCCGGGGGCTCACCCCGCCCGACGTCGTCCAGGCGATGATCGAGCAGCGTCTCGCCGAGCCCGGCTACTCGCAGCCCGTCGGTGACCCGTCGTACCAGGACTTCTTCCGCGCCTGATCGCGGAACGCACGGACACGAAGGACGGGAGGCCCGGTGCCAGCTGGCACCGGGCCTCCCGTCCGTCCGTCGTCACCATCTCGGGCACGCGCCAGGTGGCGCGCAGGTGGCCGTCCGATAGACTCGGGTGGACCACCGGCCCGCCTGGTCGCGTGAGGTCCTCCGCCAACGTGAGGAGAACCAGATGCCCGCAGCAGTCATCATCGGAGCCCAGTGGGGCGACGAGGGCAAGGGGAAGGCCACCGACCTCCTCGGCTCCCGCATCGACTACGTCGTGAAGTTCAACGGCGGCAACAACGCCGGCCACACGGTCGTCGTCGGCGGCGAGAAGTACGCCCTGCACCTGCTGCCCTCCGGCATCCTCACGCCCGGCGTCACGCCGATCATCGGCAACGGCGTCGTCGTCGACCTCGA
This sequence comes from Curtobacterium sp. PvP017, assembly GCF_054060195.1. NCBI lineage: Bacteria > Bacillati > Actinomycetota > Actinomycetes > Micrococcales > Microbacteriaceae > Curtobacterium > Curtobacterium sp. PvP017. The sequence goes on along the minus strand of NZ_JBSSCY010000001.1, from coordinate 202,692 downwards.
GGTCCTGTTCCAGGAACTCGACGCGCTGAAGGCCCGCGGCGTCGACACCTCGAAGCTGCTCGTGTCGGCGAACGCCCACGTCATCACGCACTACCACCGCACCATCGACAAGGTGACCGAGCGGTTCCTCGGCAAGCGCCAGATCGGCACCACCGGTCGCGGCATCGGCCCGACCTACGCCGACAAGATCAACCGCGTCGGCATCCGCATCCAGGACATCTTCGACGAGAACATCCTGCGCCAGAAGGTCGAAGCGGCCCTCGACCAGAAGAACCACCTGCTGGTCAAGGTCTTCAACCGTCGCGCGATCGACGCCGAAGAAGTGGTCGAGTCGCTGCTGTCCTTCGCCGAGCGCCTGCGCCCGATGGTCGCCGACACGGCCCTCGAGATCCACCGGGCACTGGAGCGCGGCGACACCGTCCTGTTCGAGGCCGGTCAGGCGACCATGCTCGACGTCGACCACGGCACCTACCCGTTCGTGACGTCGTCCTCGGCGACCGCCGGGGGCGCCGCGACCGGGTCCGGCATCGGCCCGGGCAAGCTCGAGCGCATCATCGGCATCGTCAAGGCGTACACGACCCGCGTCGGCGCCGGTCCGTTCCCGACCGAACTGTTCGACGAGTCCGGTGAGTTCCTGCGCGCCAACGGCTTCGAGTTCGGCACCACCACGGGCCGTCCGCGTCGCTGCGGCTGGTACGACGCCCCGATCGCCCGCTACACCGCGCGCATCAACGGCGTGACCGACTTCGTGCTGACCAAGCTCGACGTGCTGACCGGGCTCGAGACGATCCCCGTGTGCGTCGCGTACGAGGTCGACGGCGTGCGCGTGGACGAGGTCCCCGTGAACCAGTCGGACTTCCACCACGCGAAGCCCGTGTACGAAGAGTTCCCCGGCTGGACCGAGGACATCACCGGCGCCCGCTCGTTCGAGGACCTGCCGAAGAACGCGCAGGACTACGTGCTCGCGGTCGAGGCGATGTCGGGTGCGCGGATCTCCGCGATCGGTGTCGGTCCGGGGCGCGACGCCATCGTCGTCCGCCACGACCTGCTCGGCGCCGGCGCAGCCTGACGATGCGGATCCTGTTCGTCTGCAGTGGCAACATCTGCCGGTCGCCGCTCGGCGCGCAGGTCCTGACGGCGCGACTCGGCCCGGACGCTGCGGCGTTCGTGGTCGAGTCCGCCGGCACCATCGCCGACGACGGTGCCGCGATGGACGGTGCCGCCGCGGCGCAGTCGGTCCGGCTCGGCGGTGACCCGTCGCGGCACGGCTCGCGGCACCTGACGTCGGCGATCGTCGAGGACGCCGACCTGGTGCTGACGGCCGAACGGTCGCACCGTGCGGCCGTGGTGTCGCTCGCGCCCCGGGCCACCAAGCGGGCGTTCACGATCAAGCAGTTCGCGCGGGTGCTCGACGGACTCGAGCCCGGTGACCTGCAGGACGTCCACACGCCCGAGGCCCTGGTCGAGCGGGTCGCACGCCTGCGCGGCACAGTCCCGCCGCCGGCCGACCCCGCCGACGACGACGTCGACGACCCGTACCGCCGGTCCGAGGCGACCCACGCGCGGGTCGCCGACGAGATCGACGCCGCGCTCGCGCCCATCGCCGACGCGCTCCGGGCCGCGCTGCGCTGACGCCGCGCGGACCGAACTCGCACGGTGCGCGGTTGTTCGCCCGGTGCGAGGTTGGCGGCCTGGTGCGGGGTTGTAGCGGCGCACGGAGCGTGCAACCTCGCACGGGGCGGCGGGCGCTGCACGGTGCGCGGCCGGTGAACGTCGCACGGGCCGGCGAGCACCGCACCGTGCGCGTGCGAGGATGACTCATGCCCGTCGTCGAGTCCCGCTGCATCGTGCCGGTCGAGCCGCAGGTGGCGTTCGCCGTCTCGCAGACGCAGGGGGCGATCCGGAAGCGCTGGGACCCCTTCATCCGACGCCAGCACCTGGTCGGTGGTGCCACCGTTCCCGGCAAGGGCGTCCGGACCTACACGGTGCAGCGGTTCGGCTTCGCGATGGAGAGCGAGTACGTCTCGTACCATCCGCCGTCGAACGTCGGGATGAAGATGACGAAGGGGTCGTGGTTCTTCGAGCGCATGGGCGGGGGCTGGCGCTTCACCGAGGCGGAGGGGCAGCCCGGGCACACCCTGGCCGTCTGGCGCTACAACTTCACCTGCCGGCCGAAGTGGCTGGCGCCGCTCGCCGAACGGATCGGCGTGCTCGTGCTGCAGCGGGACATCGACCGGCGCATCCGCGGCTTCGCCCGGGGTTGCGAGGACCCTGTCGTCCTGGCCCACATAGCCGCCCAGCACGCCGCCTGAACGGCCCGAGAGCACTTGCATCCTTCGATGGAACTCCCGCAGGTGCGTCCCGAAGCCGGTCGTCTCCGAGCGCGCTGGTTCCTAGCGTCGTGTGCATGACGAACACCACCGAAGTCCGGCCCGTCGCCGGCACATCCCCGCAGGACCGTGGGGGTGTCCGCGGCCTCATCGCCCGGCACCCGCTCGTGTCCTTCTTCACCCTGGCACTCGGCCTGAGCTGGCTCGCGTGGGTGCCCTACATCCTGTCCCCGCACGGCATGGGCGTGTGGGACATCCACTTCCCCGAGGTCCTGGGCAGCGGACAGTTCACGGGTGTGCTGCCCGGTGCGCTCCTCGGCCCGTTGGGCGGTGCGTTCATCGTCACCGCGGTCGCCGACGGCCGTCCGGGCCTGCGCCGCTGGGTCGGGCGCCTGTTCCGCTGGCGGGTCGCCTGGTACTGGTACGCCCTGGCGCTCGTCGTCGTGCCGGCCATGATCGTCGCGTCCGCGCTGCCCTTCGCCGGCGGTGACGTCCGTGCCCCCTCGGCCCTGGCCGTCGCCATGCTCGTGCCCGGCCTGGTCATCCAGCTGTTCTCCACCGGTCTCAGCGAGGAGCCCGGCTGGCGCGACTTCGCCCTGCCCCGCCTGCAGCACCGCTTCGGTGGGCTCGGTGCGGCTGCGATCCTCGGCCCGATCTGGGCGCTCTGGCACATGCCGCTCTACCTGAGCGACTGGGGCGGCTGGCCGAACGCGCACTGGAGCGAGCCCGTCGTGTTCGCCCTGTTCACGATCACGTTCAACGTCGTGATGATCCAGGTGTTCAACAAGACCGGCGAGAGCCTGCCCCTGGCCCTGCTGCTGCACGTCGGCGTGAACAACACGATCTCGACGCTGTTCCCGGAGATGTACCCGAGCATGACCGCCGGCACACTGATGATCGGCCTGACCATCACCTCGACCGTCGCCGCCGCCGTGCTGCTCGTCGTGACCCGTGGCCGCCTGGGCTACGACCCGGCGCGCCGGACGCTGCCGATCGACGCCCCGGTCCCCGCTCGCACCCGCCTCGTAGGATCCAACGATGGCCTCCGCTGACCCGCGCACCAGTGACCGCCGCGTCGACGTGTTCGTCGCGCTCGGCACGGCCGTCGTGGCGATCGGCCTGCTGCTCGGTCTGCCGCCGCTCGACGGCCTCGAGCCGGACGGCGCCGCCCTGGCCATGCGGGTCCCGGCACCGTTCACCGCTGCCTGGACTGTCCTCGCGCTCGGCCTGCTGGCCCAGTCCGCCGCCCTGCTCGCCGCCCGTCGGGCACCACGCACCGTGCTCGTCGCGGTGTCGGTGCTGCCGGTGCTCGTCGCCGCGCTCGCCCCGCAGTCGCTCGACCTGTTCGGCCTCACCGCGCTGCCGGTGGTCGTCGCCGTCGTCCTCGCCGCACTCCGGGTCCCACTCGTACGCCTGTGGCCGACGCTCCTGGTCGCCGGCGCGCTCGTGGCAGCCGGCAGCGCGGTCCTGTCCGGCACACTCGGCCAGGGCGTCCTGCAGGCGGTCGGTGCCGTCGGGCTCCCGCTCCTGGTCACCCTGCTGGTGCGGTCCCGCCGCGAGGTGCGCGCCGCCCGCACCGCCGAGGCGAGCGCGGTCTTCCGTGAGCAGGACGCCCTGGTCGACGCCGCGGTCTCCCGCGAACGCGCCGCCATGGCCCGCGAGCTCCACGACATCGCCGCGCACCACCTGTCCGGCATCGCCCTGATGGCCGCCGTGATCGACCGGCAGATCGACAGCGACCCGGAGCGCGCACACGAGGGCGCCCGCCAGGTGCGGGAGCAGAGCACCGCCGTCCTCGACGACCTGCGCCGCCTGGTCGGGCTGCTGCGCGAGGACGTCCCCGCCGAACGTGCGGTCGAGACGGTCGCCGGCATCGTCGACCTGGTCGAACGCGCCCGGTTCCGCAGCGACGTGCGCCTCGACGTGCTGCCCAGCGACCGTCCGGCCGACGACCGCCCCGTGGCCGACGGCGTCGGCCCGCTCGCACAGCTCGCCGCGTACCGCACCGTCCAGGAGGCGCTGGCCAACGCCGCCCTGCACGCCCCGTCCGCCCCGTGCACCGTCACCATCGACGACCGCGACCCGGCCCGGGTGGTGATCCGGGTGGAGAACGCACCAGCCGCCGCTCCGGCAGCGCCGACCTCACCGTCGGGCGGCAACGGCCTGCGGGGGATGCGCGAGCGGGCGGACCTGGTCGGGGCGCGCCTCCAGACCGGCCCCACCGCGACCGGCGGATGGCTGGTGGAGCTGGCGCTCGGCCGGGAGGCACCTCCCGCACCCGCGCAGGTCGCCGACGGCGGCGAGGTGGTCGCGTGATCCGCGTGCTGGTGGCGGACGACCAGCCGCTGGTCCGTGCCGGGGTGTCCGCGCTCCTCGGCGCGGAGGCCGACATCGAGGTGGTCGGCGTGGCCGCCGACGGCGGCGAGGCGCTCGCGCTGGCGCGCTCGTTGCGGCCCGACGTCGCCTGCCTGGACATCCGGATGCCGGTGGTGAACGGCATCGAGCTCGCCCGGCTGTTCTGCGCCCCCGACGCCGACCCGGCCATCCCGGTGCTGATGCTGACGACGTTCGACCTGGACGACTACGTGTTCGGGGCCCTCGAGGCCGGTGCCTCCGGGTTCCTGCTGAAGGACGCCGAGCCGGACACCATCGTCGATGCCGTGCGCCAGGTCGCCGCGGGCAACGGGACGCTCGACCAGGCGCTGACCCGGCGGGTGCTGCGCGAGTTCGTGTCGCGACGGAGCCTGCAGCCGGTGTCGGGGGACCGGGCCGACGGGGTGCTCACCGCCCGCGAACGCGAGGTCCTGCTGCTGCTCGCGCAGGGGATGTCGAACGAGGAGATCGCGGTCGCGCTCGTGCTCGAGGTCTCGACCGTGAAGTCGCACCTGGCGCGGATGCTGCCGAAGCTCGGGGTCCGGTCACGGCTGCAGGCCGTGGTGTGGGCGTACCAGAACCGGATCGTGGCGGTCCCCGAGCCGTAGGGCACGTGTGGTGCGTGCCGGGCGTCAGTCGGTGGTGAGCGGCTCGGCGGCGCCGGGGACGACGAGGCGCCAGACGCTGTCGTCGTCCTCGGGGTCGGCCTTCGTCAGGTAGAGGCGGAACGTTCCCCCTGGTTCGAGCACGTCGCCGTCGAGGTACTCGACGGGTTCGCCGCTCGTCGTGCACTGGTCCGACGTGCTGACGACCTCGATGGTGGTGCCGGGGGCATCCCCCTTCGAGGTCGTCGTGACCTCGGCGTCGTAGACGTCGTAGACGCCGCCGATCTCGACGGTGCGATCGGTCTTGGTGACCTGGCCGTCGACGACGAGATCGGCGGATTCGCGGCGCTCGGCCGCGGTCATGGGCATGTAGTCGATGCAGGAGCTGACCGAGGTGCCCGTGTCGATGGACGGGACCGTCCCGTCGGCGCCGCACCCCGCGAGCGCTCCGCTCGCCATCAGGGCCACCGCCGCCACCGGTACGATCCGTCCCCACTGCATGGGATGAGTATCGCTCGCAGGTCGATCGGTGGGAAGTGTCGTGGCCGGATCGTGCTGGTCCGTTTTGCGCGCGATCCCCGTTCGGGGGCTTTGGTGGGACCGGAGTGCCTGGTGGGGTGTATGCATGCACATCGAATCATCGCGCCGGACCTCGGACGATGCCGCCCTCCGATCGGCCGTCGTCGACGGGATGATCACGGCACTGCGGACGCGTCCGCTCCACGAGGTCACCCCGGCCGTCGTCGCGGACCACGCCGGCCAGGACGTCGACGTGGTCGGCCGGACGTTCCCCAGCTGGGACGGTCTGCTCCTGGCCACCATCGACCACTGGAACGAGCAGCGCACCGCACCGCTCATGCCACTCGCCGAACGGTTCGGGACGGTGCCGTTCCTGCGTGCGATCGTGACCGCGAACATCGCCGACCCGTCCCTGATGCGCTTCCTCACCGCCACCCTGAACATCGCGGCGTCGCCGGAACACCCGCTCGCGCCGATGCTGCACGCGCGGTGGCGCCGGTTCCACGCCTTCGTGCAGGACTCCCTGCAGCGCGACAGCCTGCTCGGTCGCGAACCGAGCACCATGGAGCCGTCGCGCGGCGCCGAGCAGCTGCTCGCGACCTACGAGGGACTGCAGCTGCAGTCCATGGTGCGCCCTGAGATGGACCTGCTCGAAGCGTTCGACCGGGCAGTCACCCGGTTGCGCGAGGGATGGTCCCGCGAGTACGTCGCCCCCGTGTGGGACCTCGACCTGGTGAGCTGACCCGGACCGACCACACACCACAGACCACGGACGCTAGGGCGTCCGAGGGCAGACGCCAGCCGTCTGCACGCGCCACCGCTCGATTCGGGTTCGAGCGGAAGCGCGCACACCGTGCCGCCGCTCGATTCGGGTTCGAGCGGCGGCACGCACACTGAACACCCACGGGGTACCCGCGACGACGCGGCGCCGGGCGAGGAACACACCACGATGCAGCACCTGACGTTCTCGGTCGCGGCCGAGCCCTTCGACCACGAGGACGCCGTCCGGCTGCGCGCCGCGGCCCGGATCGAGGTCGACCGGATCTACGGCCGTCCGGCCGACCGTGGCCGTCCGCTGACCGAGGCGACCGCCGCCGTGCACGTCATCGCCCGAGACCGCTCGGGCCTGGCGCTCGGTACCGCGTCGCTGAGTGCGGCCGGCGACGGCGTGTTCGAGGTCCGGCGGCTGTTCGTCCGACCGGACTCCCGCGGGCAGGGCGTCGGCGACCTGCTGGTGCTCGAACTGCTCGCGCAGGCCGAAGAGCTGCAGGCACCGGCGGTCGTCGCCGAGTTCGGCGTGCTGCAGCCGCACGCCGCCGCGCTGTTCGCCCGGAACGGGTTCGTGCGGATCCAGCCGTTCGGGCCCTACCGCGACGACCCCGAGTCGGTCTGCTTCTCGCGGGCGTTGTGATCGCCCGTGCCTTCGACCGGGATCTCGAACAGGTCCGTGTGCCGGTAGTCCTCGGCCCACCCCCGCCGCAGCCGTGACACGGCGCGGTCGAAGGACGCGATGATGTCGAACCCCTCGATGAGGAGCGACTGGATCCGCAGACCGTCGTAGAGCGCGAGGAGCTGCTCGGTGGCACGCGCGGGATCCATGGTGGCCGGCTCGCGACCGGTCCGGATGTCCCGCTCGAGTGCTTCCCGGACGGTCCGACGGAACCGGAGGTACAGGGTGCGGTAGTACTCCGCGCCCTCGTGCCCGGGGTCGGTGCTCGAGGCGAGCGTCGAGGCGAGCAGCCGCATCAACGCCGGTTCCTCCGAGTACGCCACGACCAGCGCGTGCAGGTACGCGACCGCGCCGTGCGTGTCCGCGATCGGCCGCAGGGGCCGTGACACGGAACTCGACCACCGGTCGACCGTGGCGGTCAACAGGCTCTCGCGGGAGGGGAAGTGGGTGCGCAGCTCGTCGACGGTCATCTCGGCCCGGGCGGCGACGGTGTCGACGTCGACCTGCTCGACCCCGGTGTCGTGCAGCACCGTGATCGTCGCGTTGACGATCCGGGTGCGCAGCTCGATGCCGTCGTCGCCGTGCTGGTTCGTCAGCGGCGCCAGGGGGTGCTTCCGGAACCACTCCAGCAGGGCCTTCGCGCGTGACGTGCCGGTGGCGGGGTCGGGCGCGTGCCCGTCGGCGAAGAGGTCGAGGAACCCCGGGATCTCCTTGATCAACGGGTCCGCCGGTTGGAACGCCATCGACCACTCCGGGAAGGACCGGGTCGCGACGGTGTCCGCGGCGACCTGGCGCACGTTGGTGTGGCGGGGGTCCTGACGGATGCCCTCGAACCGTTCCCGCACGACCTCGTCGTCGCCCTCGATGATGCCGATGCAGTTGCTCCCCTGGTGGGCGAGGATCCCCGTGATGCCGAGCTGCAGGTTCTTCTCGCGACCGATCACCAGGATCTCGGCGAGTTCCTCGTCCGTGACCGGTCGGCTCATCGTGCTCACGTACACCAACGACAGCATGTGGTCCCTGTTCCTCCGAGCGAGCGTGTACTCCACACAGTGGTGCACCCCTGCCGCCAGGGCAAGCCTCGGTTCCCCGCTGAATGGGGGTGCCGCCGTGTCGAACCCGAATCGACACGCCGGCACCCACCGCGACCGCCCCACCCGAGGGGGGTCACCTTCGCTTGGTGCCGAAGCTCCGCGCGGATCTCGTCCGCAACGGAGTTGCTGACTCGACGACCCAACCAGGCCACGCCCCTCGTCGATATCCCCCGAACGGGGAACGCACGTTCTCCGGATGACGGCAGGGTGCTCCCGGTCGATTTCCGCGTACCTGTGCACCCGGAGAGCGGCACATCCGTACCGTCTCGTGAGCTACCCCGCGGCGCCCAGCTGCGAGGGCCCGATCCCTGTTCCGGGCTGGCATCGTCGCGGCCCGCCGCGCCGAACCCGACGTCGTCGTAGCGCGAGGGCGCCTGCTCCCCGACCCGAACGAGGAGCAGACGCCCTCGGTCACCGTTCGGTGTCGGCCCACTTGGTCGCAGCTGTCCGGTCTGCGCATCCATGCCTGCCGGGGTACGTGCGCGAGCCGGGACCACAGCGGCCGCCCGGTACAACCACACCATGACCACTTCTGCCCGCACCCCGCTCGGCGTCACGCTCGTCGACGGCGGCGCCAACGTCGCTCTCTTCTCCAGCACCGCGGAGCGCGTCGAGTTCTGCACGTTCGACGACGACGGCACGGAACACCGCACCGAGCTGCAGCACCGCACCGGCTACACCTTCCACGACATCGTCCCCGGCGTCGCTGTCGGCACCCGCTACGGCTTCCGCGTGCACGGCGCGTGGGACCCGGCCAAGGGCCTCCGCCACAACGGCTCCAAGCTCCTGCTCGACCCGTACGCCACGGCGGTCGACGGCTCGTACGAGTGGGGCCAGGCCCTGTTCGGGCACGACATGGACGACCCGGAGACCCGCGACGACACCGACTCGGCCGCCGCCATGCCGAAGTCGGTCGTCGCCGACCGCTCGTTCGACTGGGGCGACGACGTCCGTCCCGCGACCCCGCTCGGCGACACCGTCTTCTACGAGGTCCACGTGAAGGGCTTCACGAAGCAGCACCCCGACGTTCCCGAGGCGATCCGCGGCACCTACGCCGGCATGGCGCACCCGGCCGCGATCCAGCACCTCGTCGACCTCGGCGTCACGGCCGTCGAGCTGCTGCCCACGCACCAGTTCGTCCAGGACTCCACACTCGCCGACAAGGGGCTGCGCAACTACTGGGGCTACAACTCCATCGGGTTCTTCGCGCCGCACGACGAGTACTCGTCCAGCGGCACGGCCGGCCAGCAGGTCGCCGAGTTCAAGGAGATGGTCAAGGCCCTGCACGCAGCCGGGCTCGAGGTCATCATGGACGTCGTCTACAACCACACCGCCGAGGGCAACCACATGGGCCCGACGCTGTCCTTCAAGGGCATCGACAACGAGTCGTACTACCGGCTCGTCGAGGGCGACGAAGCGAACTACTTCGACACGACCGGTACCGGCAACAGCCTCAACGTCTCGCACCCGGCCGCACTCGGTCTGATCATGGACTCGCTGCGCTACTGGGTTGAGGAGATGCACGTCGACGGTTTCCGCTTCGACCTGGCGACCACGCTGACCCGTCAGGGCGGCGAAGCCGAGAAGCACTCCGCGTTCCTCGACATCATCCACCAGGACCCGGTGCTCCGTGAGGTCAAGATGATCGCCGAGCCGTGGGACACCGCGGGGTACCAGGTCGGCGGGTTCCCGGCCGACTGGTCCGAGTGGAACGGCAAGTACCGCGACGACCTCCGTGCCTTCTGGCGCGGCGACGAGGGGGCGCTCGGCGACGCCGTGCAGCGTGTCCTCGGCAGCCCGGACGTCTACGACGGGTCACGGCGCTCGCCGCTGTGCTCGGTCGACTTCGTCACGGCCCACGACGGCTTCACCCTGGCGGACCTGACCTCGTACGCCGAGAAGCACAACGAGGCGAACGGCGAGGACAACAACGACGGCGAGAGCGACAACGCCTCGTTCAACGGCGGCGTCGAGGGGCCCACGGACGACGCCGGGGTCAACGAGTACCGCGACCGGCAGCGCCGCAACTTCCTCGGCACCCTGCTGCTGTCGGCCGGTGTGCCGATGATCCTCGGCGGCGACGAGATCGCCCGCTCGCAGGGCGGCAACAACAACGCCTACTGCCAGGACGACGAGATCTCGTGGTTCGACTGGGACGCCGCCGACCAGGACCTGCTCGCGTTCACGACCGCGGCCATCGCGTTCCGGGCCCAGCACCGTTCCCTGCGTCCGGAGTGGTACCGCACGGCACCCGGCGACTCCGACTCGACCGTCTCGGTGCTCCGCGCCGACAACGCGGGCTTCGAGGACGGGGACTGGGCAGACGGCGGCAACCGGGCGGTGATGCTCGTCCTCGAACAGGGCGACGACACGGTCGCCGTCCTGCTCAACGCCTCGGACACCACCGTCGAGTTCACGCTGCCCGAGAAGCCGGGTGGCGGCACGTGGCAGCTCGGGCTGTCCAGTGACCCGGAGCAGCAGGTCGCGGGTCACGCGGCGACCGTGCTCGTGCGCGACGCGTCTTTCTCCGCCCTGTCCTGACACCGACAGGTCACCGGCGATCGGCTCGTCCGGGCCGATCGCCGGTGACCGCTACGGTCGAGGCATGGGGAACGATGACGTGACCGGGCAGCAGCGGCGGGACCGAAACCGGTGGTGGCTCTGGTGCGCCGGCGGGTTCGTGCTGTCGCTCGGGCTGCTGCTCGTGCTGGGGCAGTGGTTCCCGGTGAGCGCTGGGGTCCCTGGGGTGTGGTTGGTGCTGGCGATCTCGACGTCTGCGCATCCGCAGGCCGCTCCACGCGCGGGGAACCGTCCCGCGACGATCTTCGCGTTCGTGCTGGTGGCGACCGGTCTGAGCCTGCTGATCGGTGCGCTCATCCCGAACCGCGACGACGGTGAACTCCGCGTCGGGGGGACCGTCCTCGGCGTCGCACTCACCGCGGTCGGCTCGACCTGGGCCGCGCTCGTGGCGAAGCGGTTCTCGCGGCGGCAGGTCGATGCCGAGGTCGAGCGTTTCCGGCGCGAGCAGGCAGAGGCGCCGGAGGACCGTCAGTGAGTCGGCGTCGCCTCGCATCGCTCGGGTGGTTGCTGCTCGGCTTCGCACTGGGGATCTGTACGCTCACGATCCTCCAGCGCTGGTTCCCGGTCGAGAGCCTCGTGTTCGTGGCGTGGGGTGCGTTCGGCACCTCCTTGTGGTTCGAGACGGGGCCAGGTGCCCCGCGGAAGGAACGGCGTCCACACTGGGCACGGAACCTTGCGGTGTTCTACACCGTCGAGACCGTCGGGATGGGACTGCTGTTCGGCGGACTCTGGCCGGACGACGACCGAAACGGTGACCGCGTGACCGGGGCAGTGATCGGCGGTGTCCTGGTGCTCAGCGCGTTCCTGGTCCCGCTGCGCAGTCGACGTCGACGAGTTTCCGAACCGGTGTCAGTGGGGCCAGGTGAGCAGGACGGCCACGGTGTTGCACAGGACGTGCGCCAGGATCGCGCCGCCGATGCGCACGGCCATGGTGACGAGCGTCCCCGTCAGCAGGCCGAGCACGAACATCGGCTCGAAGCCCGCGACTGACGATGTGGTCGTGCTGATCGCCACGTGCATCAGCGCGAACGCGAACGCCGTGACTAGCACCGCCAGGAACCGCATGCGCGGCGTCAGCTCAGCCGCCACATCATCAAGTGCGCTCCCGGCGCGCTGGGTGGGCGGGCAGCGCGGAGGTGTCAGCCGGAACCGGTGAACGTCGGATCGCGATCACCGTCACATCGTCGTCGTGCGCGACCTCGTCCGCCCGCGCGGACAGCGCCGCCACGAGCGCAGTGGGCTCGGACCCGCAGGCCAGCGCGAGGTCGGCCACCGCGTCGACGGTGTCCTCGCGGCCTCCGAACAGGTCGAGCACACCGTCACTGAACGAGATGAGCAGGTCACCGGCGTCGAGAAACCCCTCGGTCGTCGCCCACTCGTCGCGGAGTCCCATCCCGAGCGGGAGGTCGCTCGACCGGAGCCGGTCCACGGTGCCGTCCGACCGGAGCACCAGGCTCAGCCCGTGCCCCGCGTCCGCCCACCGGAAGGTGCCGTCGGTCGAGATGCGCGCGTGGAACAGCGTGGTGAACGTCACGTCGGTCACGCTGGCCTCTGCGGCGAGCCCGTCGGCTGCGCGGAGGAGGGCCTCGGACGGGTCGTCGACGGTGCGGGCACTCCGTACCGTGGCGCGCACGGCCGCCGCGATGAGCCCGGCCCCGACACCCTTGCCCATCACGTCCCCGAGGGTGACGGCGATCCCGGTGTTCGTCTCGTACCAGTCGAAGAAGTCACCACCGACCGACTTCGCCGGCAGACAGGCGCCCGCCACCGCGACGTCGGCGCCCAGGTGGCCGGTCGACGTCGGGAGCAGGGACCGCTGCACGGCGGCAGCCCGCTCGATCTCCGCGCGGACGCGCTCCTCACCCAGCCGGGCAGCGCGGACGTTGCGCCGCGCTCGCCGCGAGAGCTCCTGCACGACCGCCGCGACCGTTCCGAACACGATGACGGTCACGCCGAGGCGGACGAGCTCGCTCGCACCGGGGACGTTCGTCGGCGTCAGGAAGTAGGGCGCCATGATCACGAGCGTCACTCCCAGCGCCGCGTACACGACGGTCAGGCGACCACGGAGGGATCCGCACCAGACGACCGGCAGCACGGCGAGCGACGTGAAGACCGAGGCACCTGCGCCCGTGCTCGTTCGGAACAGCGCGATCGCCACGAAGTCGAGCACCAGCAACGCCGGCACGAGCCCGACGGCGTGGGGGAGCGCCAACGCCAGTGCAGCCACGACCGTCGCGACTCCGGTGACCGCCAGGCTCCCGACGAACAGGCCGCCGTCCGTCACCTCGAGCGACGGTACCGTGATCGAGAGGACCGCGCTGAGCGCCAGCAGCCCGCTGAGCGGAGCCTGCCGCGCGAGGGGGCTCTCGAAGACGCTGGTTGTGCGAGACATTCGAGGAGGACGTTACCGGTCGATGCGTCTGCCGGTGCGATCGATGTCAGCGTGGCCAAGTGAGCACGACGGCCACGGTGTTGAACAGGACGTGCGCCAGGACCGCCCCGCCGATGCGTCCGGTCATCGCGACGATCGTCCCCGTCAGCAGGCCGAGCACGAAGGTCGTCACGAAGACCTCGAAGCCCGCGACCGACGACGCGGGCGTGCTGATCGCGAGGTGCATCAGCGCGAACGCGAACGCGGTCACCAGCACCGCCAGGAACCGCGTGCGCGGTGTCAGTTCGGCCGACAGCCGTCGCTGCATGACGCCGCGGAACACGATCTCCTCGAGCACCGGACTGACCAGGCACACCCCGATCGCCGAGACCACGAGCAGCAGCACGTCCGGCGTGCCGAGGGTCGGCTGCGGCGTCAGCCCGGTCGTACCGAAGAACGCGACGGACAGCACGGCGTCGAGCCCGCGGCACACGATGACGATGCCGATGGCCGCGACGGCGTCGGCCCACCCGAGCCCGAGCCGGCGCACCAGCAGTGCCGGAGAGGACCTCCGGAGCACCCACCCGACGCCGAGCACGAGCGGCACCCACACAGCCAGGTCGGCGACCAGCACCTGCGCGACCGGGGAGGGCAGACCCCCAGTCCGGGCGACGCCGCCGACGATCCGGGACAGCAGCACGGCGACCAGGAGCGCGATCACGATGACCTGCAGGTCCCGCACCGCCGAGGAAGGGCGGGCGGCGGTCGGCGCGTCCGGTTCGGGCTGCATGTCGCCACCGTACGGGACGCAGAACGAGACTCGACGTCGCGCGACCCCGAGCGCGTCTCATCGGTGTGGCAGTATTTCCCTGCCGAACGCTGGGAGAATCCCGGTCGACCTGCGACAGGGACTCTGCAGGGCGCGGCGACTTCCGGGGAAGGGTGCCGCGTGGAGCTACGCGACTACATAGCGGTCTTGCGCAAGGGATGGGTCTTCATCCTGGTGCTGGCACTGGTCGGGGTCGCGGCCGCTGCGGGCTTCTCGCTGCTGAAGCAGCCGGTCTACTCGGCATCGGCGCAGGTCTTCGTGTCGACGCAGACCAGTGGCAGCGCGAGTGACCTGGCGCAGGGAAACACCTTCACGCAGCAGCGTGTGCTGACGTACTCGAACCTCGTCGAGACGCCGATCGTGCTGCTCCCCGTGATCTCGAGCCTGAAGCTGGACATGACGTCCGACCAGCTCGCCGAGCTCGTCACCTCGGACGCGCCGCTCAACACGACGCTCATCTCGATCACCGTGAACGACACGAGCGCCAAGCAGGCCGCCGACATCGCGAACGCGACCTCCGAGAGCCTGACGAACGTCGTGCAGAACATCGAGGCCACCGACGCCGACGGCACGAGCACGGTCAAGCTCACCCGCGTCAAGGAAGCCCAGGTGCCGAACGCGCCGGTCAGCCCGAACGTGCCGGTGAACGTCGTGCTCGGCCTGCTCGTCGGCCTCGCGCTGGGCGTAGGAGTCGCCGTCCTCCGCGAGACCCTCGACAACCGCGTCCGCACCGAGTCCGACGTCGAGAAGATCAGCGAGAAGCCGGTCGTCGGTGGGATCGCCTACGACAGCAAGGCCTCGGAGCGCCCCCTCATCGTGCAGGTCGACCCGCGCAGCCCGCGCGCCGAGTCGTTCCGCACGCTCCGCACCAACCTGCAGTTCCTCGACCTCGGCACCGGTTCGCGCACCTTCGTGATGACGTCGTCGGTCGAGTCCGAGGGCAAGAGCACCACCGTCGCGAACCTCGCCATCGCACTCGACAGCGCCGGGTTCCGCGTGATCCTGATCGACGCCGACCTGCGCCGCCCGAAGATCGCGACATACATGGACCTCGAGGGCGGCGCCGGCCTGACCGACGTGCTCATCGGGCGCGCGTCCATCGAGGACGTCTCCGTGCCGTGGGGCCGCGGCAACCTCGTCGTGCTCCCCGCCGGGCCGATCCCACCGAACCCGTCCGAACTGCTCGGTTCCCGAGCGATGCAGGACCTGATCGCCGGGCTGGAGCAGCAGTTCGACTACGTCCTGTTCGACGCCCCGCCTCTGCTGCCCGTCACGGATGCCGCGATCCTGTCGAAGAAGGCCTCCGGCGCGATCGTCGCCGTCGCCTCCGGTCGCACCCACAAGGGCCAGCTCGCCGGCGCGGTCAGTGCGCTCGAGAACGTCGGGGCCCCGATCGCCGGCTTCGTCATGACGATGATGCCGACCAAGGGACCCGGCGCCTACGGGTACGGCCGCTACGGCTACGCGTACGGCTACGGGCTGCAGGACGAGGACACGCCCATGCCGAAGCCCCCGAAGCGCGGCCGCGTCGCAGCCACCCGCGGAGCCGCTCGATGACGGCGGTCCGCACGTGAGTCCGCGCCGAGGGTCCCGCACCCTCGGCAGCGTCTTCTCGCGCCGCACGCTCGTCTGGGTCGCCGTCATCGTCGTCGTCCTGGTGGTCGTCGACGTGCTGCTCGTCGCACTCGCGCTGGCACGCACGGCGCCTTCGTCAAACGGGACTCCTGGGCCGGTGCCGACCTTCTCGAGCTCTCCCAGGTCGCCGGGCTCCGCGACGGCCAAGCCGTCGGCGACCGCCACGGCGGAGCCCGCAGGGATGGTCGCTCCCGGCCGCCGCCTGCTGTCCGCAGTCGACGGACGGGAGGCATGGCGCGCCTCCAGCGGAGTGTGTGACGGAACCGACGGGGTTCTGGAACACACCGTGGACGGCGGAACGACGTGGACTCCGGTCGGTCTCGGGGCCGGATCGGGTGCCGTGCTGGCGCTCCGCGCCGGCACGGACAGCGTCTCGGTCATCATCGGCACGGGGGACGACTGCGAACCGACGGTCCGGACGTCCGTCGACGACGGCCGGTCCTGGAAGGACGGAGCCGCCGGCGCAGCCGGAGCCGGCGTCGGACCCGCCGGGCTGATCCTGTCGACCGGAACCGTCGACTCCCCGTGCGCCGACCCCATCGAGGCATACGAGGGCGAGTTCACCACCGCGGTCGTCTGCGCCGACCAGGTGCAGTGGCGCTCGGGCGACGGCGACTGGGTCGGCGTGCCGCTCGTCGGTGTTCGGTCCCTGGCGGACGACGGTGACTCGTACCTCGTCGCACGCGTGGGCGCTGCCGCGTGCGACGGCGCGGAGATCCGGTCGCTGCCAGCGGTCGGTGTGACACCGGCGACGAAGTCCGCCATCGTCGGTTGCGCGGCGGACGCTGACCCCGACGGAGGGCTCGCCGTCACAGAGGCGGGCACAGCTGTGTGGCTGTGGTCCGGGAGCGATGTACTGGTGTCGAAGGACGCCGGTGCAACGTGGTGATGGGCACGTCTTCGAGTGCAGACTCGCGGCCACGAGCTGTCGGGGATGCTCTCCGCGCAGGGGACTGGAGCAGGTCCTACAGCCACCGGGTGCTCTTCACCGACCTGCTCGTCCTCGTGTGGGTGGTGTTCGGAGTCCAGATCGCGTGGCTCGGCCTCGACTCCAACCTCGCCACGAACACCAACGACCTCCGGTTGAACTACACGGCAATCTCCGTCGGAGTCATCCTCTTGTGGCTGGGAGCGCTGGCGATCTACGACACCCGCAGCGCACGCGTTCTCGGCGTCGGAAGCAGTGAGTACCGGCTGGTTGCTGACTCGAGTGTCCGGGTGTTCGGTCTCCTGGCGATCGCTGCGTTCATCTTCCACATCGAACTCGCACGGGGATATGTCCTCATCGCGTTCCCGATCGGCATCCTCGTCCTCATGCTCTCGCGGTGGATGTGGCGGCAGTGGCTCGTCGCGCAGCGCAGGTCCGGCCGGTACTCGGCGCAGGTCCTGCTGGTCGGATCGACGTCGAGCGTGCTGGACATCGCCGCGCAGCTCGCCCGGACCCCCGAAGCCGGGTATCGCGTGCTCGGGGCAACCGTTTCGAACGGACACACCGGGATGATTCCGGGCTCGGAGATCATGAGCTACGGCGGGTTCGACGACGTTCAGGACGCTCTCGAACAGAGCGGCGCCGACACCGTCGTCATCACCAGCGCTGATGACCTGCCACCGGAACGTGTCCGCGAGCTCAGTTGGACGCTCGAACCCGGACGGCAGCACTTGGTGGTAGCTCCCAGTCTCACTGACATCGGCGGCCCGCGGATCCACACGCGGCCCGTTCAAGGGCTCCCACTCATCCACGTCGAGACGCCCACCTACTCCGGCCGGAAGCTCTACACGAAACGGGCTTTCGACGTGGTCGGCTCGGCGCTGCTGATCGGCGCGCTGTCACCGGTGCTCATCGTGCTCGCGTTCATCGTCAAGGTCACTTCTCACGGCCCGGTCCTGTTCCGGCAGGAGCGCGTGGGGCTTGATGGCGCGTCGTTCACGATGCTCAAGTTCCGCTCGATGGTCCAGGACGCCGAGGACCAACTTCAGGAACTTGGTGCACTCGACCGTGCGGAGGGGAACGCCGTCCTCTTCAAGATGAAGGACGACCCCCGCATCACTCGTGTCGGCGCGGTCATGCGACGGTTCAGCCTGGACGAGCTGCCCCAACTGTTCAACGTCGTGGGTGGAGGGATGTCACTCGTGGGGCCGCGTCCACCCTTGCAACGTGAAGTCGAACGGTACGACAGCCACGTACATCGGCGGTTCCTGGTGAAGCCGGGGATGACCGGTCTTTGGCAGGTCAGCGGACGTTCGGACCTGTCCTGGGAGGACTCGGTCCGACTGGACCTCTACTACGTCGAGAACTGGTCGATCATCGGGGACGTCGTCCTGCTCTGGCGCACGGCCCGTGCCGTGCTGATGTCGAGGGGCGCGTACTGAGATGGCTCCGACTCATTCCCGCAGGACAGCGCTCGACTGGGCTGGATCGGAATCGAACGGCGCGGTCCGCGCGGTGGCGGCGATTGCAGCCTTGGTACTCGTGTTCAAGGTGCCAGGTACGACGCTGTTCCCGGTTCTCACGCTCCTGCTGGGGATCGTCCTCGCGCCGATCGTCGTCCGGAAGCTGACCACGTTCCAGACCGGGCGAGTTCTGCTGCCGTTGGCATTGATCGCGCTCCTCAACGGCGTCGTGCTCCGTCTCACGGTCGAACCGACCGTCGGGACAAACGGTTCGCTCGTCACAGCTGTCACGCTGTCGACCTGGCTGCTGACCATCCCGATCGGCGTAGGGCTCGCATGGTGGGCGAAGGACCAGCTGGGCCCGATCGGATTCGTGCGCCTCGTGGTCTTCGGCGGTCTACTGAGTGCGCTGCTCATCGAGCAGCCCTTCTCTTGGAAGGGGAACACCGGCGTCTACATCACCCTGATGGTGCTTGCCGTGCTACCTGTCCGCCGCGCGTGGCTGGTCCGGGGAACGCTCGCTGTCTCGGCGCTGCTCAGCAGTGTCTCCGATGCTCGGTTCATGTCCCTGATCGCGATCGTCGTACTGATCTCGACCTTCGTCGGCGGACGAGCTCGCGCGCACATCGCCCGGCATCCGCTCCCTTGGATCGTGATCATCGTCGCGAGCCTCATCGCGCTGGCACAGGGTGCACTCGTCGCCATGCGGAGCGGGCTGCTGGGCCCTGCGATCGCCGCTCGCACCATCGCGCAGACGGCTGGGGGACGATCGATCGTCGAAGGATCCAGGACCGAATGGGCCGCGACGCTCCACCTGTTCGAAGTGCATCCGTGGGGCTTCGGCCTCGGAGAGATCACGAACGGAGGTCTCGCGCGGGAAGCGATCGCGCACGTGCAGTCGGTCGGTGGTGACTACACGGCTCAGTACTTCATCGTCGACGTCTTCGGGCAGCGCGTCGACCTGCACTCCATCGTCGCCGACCTCTGGTACCACTTCGGCGCGGGAGGGGTGCTCTTCGGAGCGGTAGCTCTGGTGCTCCTCGTCGGATCGCTGCCGAAGGCACTGGGTCTCCCGATCGGGATGTCCGCTCTCGTTCTCTTCGCCGTCTTCACGGGCGTGTGGGATCTCTTCTTCAGCCCGATGCCGGAGTCGGATCGGCTGATGCTCGCACTGATTCTCGGTGCCCTCAGCGTGACCGGGTACTTCAAGCCGCAGGACCTGGTTCCCGTACATCTCGAATCGGGCTCAGCACCCGATCGGGCTGGCACGGTGCGCTGAGTCAGATGCGATGGCCTGGGCCGCCCAGCGTCTGGAGACGCTTCGCGATCCGGTGTGACGGACCCTCGACCACGCGGTAGAACGTCACCGCAACGAGGATCGAGAGTGGAATCGAGATGAGCGGACCGAGCCCGCTCAGCCCTGGCGGGAGCAAGATGCCAACAGAGACCACCACGGGCTCGTGGACCAAGTACAGGCTGAAGGAGATCCGACCGAGCCACTGGCAGGGCGCGGTGTCGAGCACCCGCCGCGCACTCGGCCATCGAACGGCGCCGACGATGACCGCGAGCGCACCGAGCAACAGGAGCGGTTGCACAGCGGGCTCAGTGACCCCGCCAAATGGCGCGAGCCACCATCGTGCCGTCACCGCGATCAGGCCGATCATGAACATGGCCGCGGCGACGCGTGATGTCAGCTGGAGACGGTCCTGTCCGAACGCGGCAGCGCAGAAGCAGCCGATCAAGAAGACGGGCAGATAGGTGAATGCTGCGCTGTTGAGGGCAACGCCCACGGACGAGATGGCGACCAGTGCGACGGTTGCGGTGACCCAGTAGCGCTGCGTGTGGAGCACTACGATCACTGCCAGCGGCAGCAGCAGGGAGAAGACGACCTCCCAACGCAGCGACCAGAGTGGACTGTCCAGGAAGTCCGGAGACAGCAAGGTCGCGTTCCGGGCGATGGACAATGGCGTGAGTGGGATCTCGTGCTGCGCCATCCAATCGCTCCGACCATCGAGTCCGACACGTGGGATCACCAGTGCCAAGAGCGCAGCGAAGAGGACCGCGGCGATGACCGGGAAGTACAGTCGAACGAGGCGACTCGGGTAGTACTTCGCCCAGGAGACCGCCCGAGGCCCTGTCTGTTGTCGAGCGAGGACGAATCCGCTCAGGACGAAGAACACGAGGACTGCCTCGCCACCCGCCCAGACCAGATGGAGCGGGGAGTACACGAACCACTTGAGACCCGCGGGCACGTAGCCGTCGTAGTAGCCCGCGCTCAGCGCTGGGACGACGAGCAGGGAATGGTGGACGAGCACGATCGCAGCTGCGACGCCGCGGAGCCCGTCGAGCGACGAGAGGCGCTGCACCGGAAGAGTCGCCGCCGCCTGACTCGTGGACCTGTCCATGGTTCAATGACCTTCCACGACGCGCGCTGGCACGCCGGCGACCGTCTGCAGCGGCGCCACAGAGCGAGTGACGACGGCTCCCGCCGCAACGACGGCACCGCGGCCCACGGTGACTCCAGGCAGAACCGTCACTCGGGCGCCGATCCACGCACCATCCTCGATCACGATGGGCTCGGCGGTCTCGCGGCCAGCGCGCTGGTCGGAGGTTCCGATCTCGTGCGAGCCGGTCACGAAGAGGCACTGCATCCCGATGCGGACCTTCCGGCCGATCGTGATCGGTGCCGAGCCGTCGAAGAAGCACTCGTAGTTGACGAAGGTGCCAACGCCGATCGACACATTGCGGGCGCCGAAGAAGCACCGCGCCTGGATGTACGAGCGATGCACGTCGAGACCGACGGCGCGGAGCAGTCGCCAGCGAGCACGGGGAACCACCGCTGCGCTGGCGATCAAGGTGTTGAGGACGAGATCCCGCGCTGCTCGGCGCAGTTCACGGCGAAGGCTGGTCACGAGGCCGATCATGCGTGGGTCCGTTCTGCATCGGGGGTCGGCTTGTTCCACAGCCGGACAGCGACCGCCGCTGCGATGGCCTTGAGGGCCGCCATGCCAGCGAGTGCGATCACGAGCCCGTCGAGTCCGAGGGTGAGCGTCAGGACGAGCTGTGTCGCCAAGTCGATGCTGACGACGACCAGACGAATCCGGTGCGGGACACTCGGGCGTGCGCCGAACCGGATGACGAGCAGCGCCGTGTCGAGCACGAGGTTGCCCGCGAGAGCGGCACCGACCGGGACGAGGAACGCAGCGGTATGACTGTAGTTCGCGCCCGCCACACCGGACGCCGCCACTAACCAGCCGATGAGGCCTGACACGACGACACCAGCGAGACCCGCGGCGACCCATCGCGTCGCTGCGCGAGTCCGAGCTGCCCCGGCGTTCCGGCCGAGGTCGCTCATGTGCACCAGGAGCAGCGGTGTCAGGGCCTGGATCAGACTGAAGACCGGTGCGAACACGACCGAGTACGCAAGTCGGATCCCGGTGGTCGCTGCGGGCACCGCGACGAGGTAGATGATCAGGATGCCGAGCTGGGAACCGAGCGCGGAGTACAGCGCTTCGGCGGAGATGCGCGACGCAGTACCGAACAGACCTGGGATCGATGACGAGTGCGGGCGCGCGCGAAGGACGGCGAGCCACGATGCTCCGCACGCCACGGCGAGGCCTGTCATCCACAGGACGAGAACGGGAACGTCGGTGCCGAGGAGGAGCAAGATCACCGCGACGCCGGCGAAGGCGGCGTAGGGCAGGGCGCCCACGATCGCCGCGCGGAACCGGCGCTGCAGCGTGAGCAGGTAGTGCGGGCCGTCCGCAAGGACGATCAGCGCTGCGAGCGCTGTCGGCGCCAGAGAAGCGGGTGTCGAGCCGCTCGCGATCCAGATCGCGCTCGCCGCGGTGGCGATCAGCGCGAACGTCACAGACGTGAGCGCGACTGCCCGCCCGGACATCACCTGGTCAACGGGCAGGCCCGCGCGCGACCCTGCCACGATCCGACCATCCATCGCGAACGACCGAGCGCAGGCCGCAGCGATGACACCGACCGCCGTCACGACGGTGAGTGCGGCGAACTCCCGCGTGCCGAGCGATGCGCTCGCGGTGATCGTGAAGAGGAAGAAGGCGGCCGACCACGAACCCTGGTCGATGAGCCGGAGGACGACGGGGTGCCGTGGGAGCGCACGGATGCGTGCGAGCGTCGTCATCGTGAGGACGTCAGATCGAGGGCTTCGCGAAGGAGGCCCCGTTCGGCTTCGAGCAGCCGGTCCGTGGTCCAGACGGTGCTCGGACGGCGGGGAAGGGACGCAGCACGCAGGACGGCATCGGCGATCGTCCCGATGGAACGGGGTGCTGACCGGGGGACGGTCACGCCCGAGGCGTCGGCGTAATCGAGCACAGCCGCGGCTCCGGTCCCGGCGAAGGCCACGACGGGCAGGCCGACCGATGTGGCTTCGCCGACGACGCCGGAGCCGCCCTCGCGGGCAGACAGATGCACGAGGACATCAGCCGCCTGCATCTCGCGAACGACGTCGTCGCGGGGGATCTGGCCGAGGAACTCGACACGTGCCTCGACTCCGAGACGATGAGCGAGGTCCACAAGCGCGTTCGTCTGGCCGGGAGCCGGCTTTCCCGCGATCCGGAGGCAGGCGTTCGAGAGCTCCGGCGTCGCCAGTGCCGCGATGCTCAGCTCGATGCGCTTGAGCGGTACCAAGTTGCCCACCGACAGGATCCGGATGCCGTCGCGATGGCCATCGCCACGGGCAATGGTGTCCGGCTCCGCGGCGATCGGACGGGTGTTGGGGAACACGCGCGCCGATGCGCCCACCGCCCGCAGCCGGTCGGCGAGAGCCGACGACGTGACGAGAGTGAGTCCGACACGACGGCCGGTTCGACTTGCGGCGATCGCGCTCAGGAAGTCGCGCAGCCGCTGCACGAGGTACCGGCTGCGCCAGTCCTTCGGCCGTGGTTCGTACAAGTAAGCATCTGCGCGTCCCGTCGAACCGACGGGACCCCAGACGGTGTGGGCTCGTCGGCGGAGCCAGGTGATCGGGGCCGGGAGGAGCTCGCTGGCGAACGTGACGTGTCGCGCGAGGACGATCCGGTCGACGTCAACGGCCCGGCGAACCGCGGCGGGCGTCCGCCATCCCCACACGATGTGTTCGACCCGCGTCAGCCGGTGGTGGCGGAGGGGCCGGGACCACAGCGGCTCCGGAGGGCTGACCAGCTGCAGTCGTGCGGCGTCGATGCCGTCGGCGCGCAACCGCTCGGCGGTTGCGATCCGGGAGCGCTCGTTCATCACCGCGACGACGTGTACGTCCCGTTCGTCGGCAATCTGGAGCCAGGTCGTCACGTACTCCCACCCGATCGTCGGTTCGCTCGGGAGTCGCGGATCGCAAGCGAACGCGGTCAGGACGACCACAGGGCGGTCGGCACTCACCGAGTGCTCCGGACGAGTGCCCTGCTGTACCCGCTGAACCGACGGGCCGCGGGGCTTCCCGTTCCGTGCCGCACGGCGGCGACGAGCCCGCGGAGACCGAGGCCGGAAGCGACGACGGCGGTCCAGAGCCCCACGGAGCGGCGCGAGAGAGCGAGGTCGGTGGCGTAGAAGTCGCGCAGGTTCAGGACCCAGGCGGCGTTGACCGTCGTCAACGCTGACGAATCGCTCTGGCCGACCAGGTGCGTGGCGCGCGCCTCCGGGGCCAACCAAACCCGGCGTCCCGCGCGTCGAACCCGGTGGCAGAACTCGATGTCCTCGGCGTACATGAACCAGCGCTCGGAGAGCCCGCCGACTTCGTCCCACGTGCGTCGAGCGACGACGAAGCACGCACCGGTCACCCACTCCACGGGCATCGTGCCATGGACCTGGCGAGGCAGGAGGTAGTGCCCCTCGAGGAGCGGGAGTCGCGCGCTCAGGCGGGACAGCCCGAAGTAGTGCGTGAACATCCGCCAGACGGTCGGCATCCGGCCGGCGGACACGATCCGCTGCGGAGCGGGCTGTTCGACGAACGGCGCGACCACATCGTCGGGGTGCGACCCCAGCGCGTCCCGGAGCACACGGATGCCGTGCGCCCCGATCTGTGCGTCGGGGTTGAGCAGCATGACGAGATCGCCGTTCGATCGGCGGACCCCCTCGTTCACCGCTCGTGCGAAACCGACGTTCTCGTGGTTCTCGATCACGGTGGCCGACGGCCAGGCGCTCCGGACGATGTCGACGGTGTCGTCGGCCGATGCGTTGTCGATGACCACGAGTTCGAGGTCGTCGATCTCTGTCAGTGCATCGAGTGCGTCCAGGACGACACCGGCGCTGTTGAAGGTCACGATGACCACCGACAGGGTCGACTGGACGCGGCCATCAGTCGTCACGGTCGTCCTTCCGGCTCGTGTGCACCTGCGCTGGAACCCCTGCCACGACGGCGAACGCGGGGACATCCCGGGTGACCACCGCGCCGGCGGCCACGACGGCTCCGGAACCGATGGTGACGCCCTTCAAGACGACGGCGCCGGCTCCGATCCAGCAATCATCGCCGATGACGACGGGACTGCGGTCGTGGCCCTGCTCGCGGATGGGGACGTCTAGGGCGTCGAACCGATGGTTCTCGCTCACGACGGTCACGTTCGGTCCGAGCAGGCAGTCCTCGCCGATCGTGACGCCGCCCTGGCCCCAGATCACGTTCCCGCGGCCGATCGACGTTCGATCACCGACGCGCACGCCGACTCCGGGCTCTGCCACGACACCACTCCCACGGATCTCGGCACCGGCACCGACCGTGACGTTCGCTCCGAGCCAGACACCGCGCTTCGCGAAGCCGTCGATCGTGACGTTGCGGTTCAGGGAAGCGCCTCGGCCGATCCGGACGTACTGCGGATGACGGACGACCACGCCGCGAGATCGGAACCGGGGCCCGATGTCGGTGAACCGCCTCGGAAGGGTGAGACCGCCGATGGCCTGCAGTCCCTTTGCCGCAGCGAACTGGCGCAAGACGCGCGGCGGGACGTCGGCGCTCATCTGCCGGCCTCGGAGTCGTGCGTAGAGGGTGTCCAAGATGCTCATCGGCGGGTGTTCTCCCTCTGGTAGCCAGCTCGGATCGCAGAGACCACGTCGGCCCACGGTCGGTTGCCGGGCGCCTGGTGGACCTCGCGACGCCACGGGCGGTCGATCTCCGCAGCGACGGCATCGGCGACGCCGACGGTGTTGCGCGGGTCGACGTAGGTCACCGCGTCGCCGAGGACCTCGTGGAACACCGGAAGGTCAGACGCGATGACCGGAGCTCCGCTCGCGAGGGCCTCGATCGGTGGCAAGCCGTAGCCCTCGTCGAGCGACATGAACAACATCAGGCGGCACTCGCAGTACAGCCACGCGAGCCGTGCGTCGTCCACCGCACCCGTGAACCGCACGGAACCGTCCTCCACCGCTGTGCGCGCGGCGGCGGGAAGACCCTCGGCGCGGCCGTCTGGACTGCCCACCACGACCAGCGGGAGATCAGACGAAACGCGCCCGGACTGCACCACCGCCTCGATGACGGTGCCGACGTTCTTGCGGACGTTGAGCCGCCCGACGGTGAGGAGGAAGCGACCGGGATGCAGCTCTGGGTCCGCATCGGTGCTCGCGTGCTCGCGTGCGATGGCAGTCGGGACGCCGAGGCCGGTCGCCTCCACGCGATGCAGCTGCGGGTTCCACGCCCTGATGCGCTCCGCTTCGGAGCGCGAGGATGTGAAGACGATGTCGGCTCGGCGAGCGAATCGTGGGATCAAGCTGAGGTAGATCCGCTCCGCTCGTGTGAACCACTCCGGGTTCGATTGGAAGAGCACATCATGTACGAAGACGCCGCTGTTCCGGGTGCCGGCGGCGAAGTTCTGAGCGAGCGTTGCGTCGAACGGCCCGAAGCGCCGTTCAGCCCGTCGGAGGGCCAGGCTGTTCATGAGCGGATGGACTCGGAGCGACGTCCCGGTGAAGACGAGATCCGGCGATTCCGCGCGAGCGTGCGAGACATCCGCTGCGGGAACGACGAGGTGCAACTCGTCCGCCGGGAAGGACCGCCGCCACGCTCCGACGATCTCGCGGAGCACCATGCGGCCGGACGGGGGCCCGCTCATCCACCAGTAACCGTCGAGCAGGACCCTCACGGCGAGTCTCCGGATGGAAGCTGCGCGCGGAGGAGCGCCTCGTAGGCGGCGCAGACCTTCTCCCAGGAGTAGACCTCCGCGGCACGCTGCCTGCCGAGGTTGGACAGCTCCCGCTGCCGGTCTGAGTCGTCCAGAACAGCGCGCAGGGCAGAGACGATCGCATCGGGCTGGGGTGCGGTGAACGCGCCCCTGTTGCCGAGCACTTCGCGGTTGTAGACGGTGTCCCGTGCGACCACCGGAGCGCCGAGCGCCATGGCTTGCACGAGAGCCGGGTTCGTCCCGCCGACGCTGTGCCCGTGGAAGTAGGCGCCCGCTCGGGCCCAGAGCGTGTGCAGGAGTTCGTCGTCGTTGACGTGTCCGAGCCAGTGGATCCGTTCATGCGCGTCGGCCAGAGCCTGGGCCCGTTGATCGAGTTCGCCGCCGAAACCCGACGAACCGACGATCACGACGTCGTGCGTGCGCGCGATCTCGGGTGCTGCTTCGAAGAACTCAGCGATCGTGTTCTCCGGTACGAACCGGGCGACGACCAGGACGTACGTTCCGTCCTCGAACGGCGTCGTGGCGTGAGGAGGACGAGTATCGCCGCCGTAGGGGATGAAGTGACCGTCACGGCCGAAGCGCTCGGACCAGTGCGAGCCGATCGCCTTGGCGTCGACGACGATCTCGGTCGCCCACCGAGCGGTCATCCGCGCGCCTGTCCGGAACATCGTCCGCGCGAGGCGACCCCACTTGGCCCGTTCCCACTCGATCCCGTCGACGTTCACGACCGTCGCGATCCCTCGCGCGCGGAGCAGCGGGAGCCAGAAGCCGTTGGCGACGTTCATAACGAGGGCGACATCGGGTCGTGTCCACAAAGCGTGCAGGGAGGAGGTGAGCCCGAAGGTCAAGGTGCTGAGCGACTTGCTCTGCAGGCCTCGCGTGACGACCGAGCGGACTCGGGGGTCGGCCTCGAACTCGTCGTCGGTCGTGCCGGGCCGGCCGTAGACGGTGACGTCCCAGCCGCTCGACGCCAGGTGCGGCGCGATGTGGCGGACAGCGGTCTCGAAACCGCCGTAGAAGCTCGGGTAGCCACGCGTGCCGATGATCGCCACCGATGGAAGACCTGTGCCAGTCAACTTGCCCCTCATCACGACCGAAGTCCGCGCGGTCGCTCTCCGGAGCAGTCGGCGCGTCGAACATAGCAAACGCGAGCACCTCTCTTTGCTTTCACGCGCGCTGATATCCCGGAACGCGGCCATGTCTCCGGAGGACGTCGACCCGGCCTCCTAAGCTGTGGCCATGTCGGACGAACCCGAGTCTCGACGTACTGCTCGGTCCCGGGGGCCTCGACGTCGCTGGGTCTTGTGGGGCGTCCTCTTCATCGTCCTGCTCGTGATCGCCGCGGTCGCCTGGGTGGCGATCCGCGGCGCGCTGGCGAAGCAGGACCTCGAGTCGTCCGTCGCGCACGTCGAGACGTTGCGGTCGCAGTTGGCGAAGGGCAACACGGCAGCGGCGCAGCGAACGGCGGCGAAGCTCGAGGCGAGTGCCGCCGATGCTCGGGCGAAGACGAGCGACCCGGTGTGGGCCGCCTTCGAGCACACGCCGTTCATCGGCGGCAACCTGCGCGCCGTGCGCCAGGTGTCGGCGATCGTCGACGACGTGGCGACCGACGCCGTCCGTCCGGTCGCCGGGGTCCTCGGCGACGTGGACGTCGACGCGTTCAAACCCGAGGACGGCAAGATCGACCTGCAGCCGCTCGTGGCGGCGCAGCCGGCGGTCGCGAAGGCGACCACCGCGCTCGGCAAGGCGACCCGCGCGGCCGACCGGATCGACACCGGTGACACCGTGTCGGCCGTGACGGACTCCGTGAACCAGCTCCGGGCCTCCTTGGCGTCTGCGTCGGAGCAGGCGGCCGTCGCGGACAAAGTGGTGCAGCTGGCGCCGGCGATGCTCGGCGACGGTGGCGCGAAGCAGTACCTCGTGCTCTTCCAGAACAACGCGGAGCTGCGTGCCGGCGGGGGGATCCCCGGAGCCGTGGCGCTGTTGGACGTCGAGGACGGCGCGATCTCGCTCGGGCAGCAGGCATCGACGTCGGACTTCCCCCAGACAGACGACCCGGTGCTGCCGCTGACCACGGACACGCAGGGCCTGTACGGCTCGATCACGGGGGAGTTCATCCAGGACGTCACGCTGACGCCCCGGTTCGACACCTCAGCGAAGCTCGCGCGGGAGATGTGGAAGCGGCAGTTCGGGGAGCAGGTTGACGGCGTGCTGTCGATCGACCCCGTGACGCTCGGCTACATCCTGAAGGCGACCGGCCCGGTCGACCTGCCGACGGGGGATCGGCTGACCTCGGACAACGCAGTGCAGCTGCTGCTCAGCGACGCGTACGCGAAGTACCCGGACCCGGCGGTGCAGGACCTGTTCTTCGCGTCGGCAGCCAGCGCGGTGTTCACGAAGGTGTCCGAGGGCGGCTTCGACCCGAAGGAGTTCATCGCGGCGCTGACGACGGGCGTCGACGAAGGACGGGTCAAGCTCTGGAGCGCCGACAAGGGTGAGCAGGCGGAGCTCACCGGGACGGCCATCGCGGGTGGCCTGCCGACGAGCGACTCGAGCTCGCAGCAGTTCGGCGTCTACCTGAATGACGCCACCGGCGCGAAGATGGACTACTACCTCGAGAAGACCGTCTCGGTCGGCAGCGAGGTGTGCCGGAAGGACGGTCGACCGACGTGGACGGTCGAGGTCAAGCTCACGAGCACCGCTCCGGCCGATGCGGCGACCAGCCTGCCGGAGTACGTCACCGGAGCCGGTGCGTTCGGCATCGCGCCTGGCGTAGTCCGGACAAACGTCGTCGTCTACGCCCCCTCTTCAGGGGTGTACGTCACATCCACTCAGGATGGCAAGACCGCGTCTCCACAGACGGCGATGGACGGCGACCATCCAGTCGCGCAGTTTCAGACCACCCTCTCACCAGGGAAAAGCACGACGATCCGCGTCCAGTACCTCGGTGCCGCCGACCAGGGCCGCACGCCGGTGGACGCGGTGTCGACCCCCGGAGTTCACCAGTCGGTTACACAACCCCTGGTCACCAGCTGTGAATCCCCGGTAGATTGAGCCCACTTCGCAATCGCGCCTGCACGTCCGGGGGGCTGATCGCACTTTCATCCGCCGGAGACATCAGGGTCCACGTGCGGAGCCATCGGGTCTAGGGGACACATCCATGAAGAAGATCATCGCTGCGGTCGTCCTGGCCGCTGCTGCGTTCGTTGCCGTTCCGTCCGCTGCAAACGCCGCCGGCTACGTGCCCGCGTCGAACGTCAGCGTCTCGGGTCCGGCTGTCGCCGGTGGCACCGCGACCGTCGGCTTCGCCGCCGGTTCGTTCGTCGCGAACGAGACGGTCTCCGTCTCCGTGACCGGTGCTGGCGCCGTCACGCTGGGCGCGCTGCCCATCACCACCGTCTCGAAGACCTACACGGCCTCGTCGACCGGTGCCGCTTCGGTCTCCGTCACGCTGCCGCAGGGCGCATCGGGCACCTACTCGCTCACCGCGACCGGCGCCACCTCGGGCAACGTGGCCACCTCGGCCCTGACCGTCGTCCCGGCTGACGGCACCGCCGTCGTCCCGGCCGCTGCTGCCGGCACCAACGGCAACGGCGAGCTCGCCTTCACCGGTTCCACGATCTCGATGCTCGCGATCTGGATCGCCGGCGGCGCCGTCGTCCTCGGTGGCGGCCTGCTGCTGGTCCGCACCTCGGTCCGTCGTCAGCGCGAGACCGTCTGAGTCTCCCCGCACTGCACGAAGCCCCTCGGAGCATCCGCTCCGAGGGGCTTCGTCGTGTCCGGCAGACCGGAGCGGCCGGTGGACGAGAGCCATCTCGCGACCCGGCGGCTGCGTCCGGTGGCAGGGGCGTGCCCTGGATCGCGGGGACTGTCAGAGGTCACCCGACTGACGGGAGCGAGCCGCGCCTCCCGTCCGGCTCGACAGCCATCCGTACCCCGTGAGCCGCCGATCCGGAAAACGAGTACCCCGATCACTGGCGTGTACCCCGGAAAGACGTCACACCGCCCCGGAAATCCGGGCAACGTCGATCAGTCGCATTGACGGAACCCGTGAATCGACGGGCCTCGCTGGCGGTTCGGGTCGTGGTTCTCGTAGCGTTCTGGTGTCAGCAGATGTACCCCGGATCGTGAAGGAGAGCGACATGACCACCATCGTCAACAACCAGACGCAGGCCGAGGTCACCCTCGACACTGACACGGTCGACACCATCGCGATCCTCGAAGCCGCCGCAGCGACCTCGACCCGTCCGACCCGCGCCAAGGTCACCTGGGTGCAGGAAGACCAGGGCGAGTGGATCGCCGGCTACGGCGGGTACTTCGGCGGCAGCGTCGACAAGCGCGACGGCCGGTTCGTCGCCTCGGACACCTTCGGCCTCGTCGTCGGTGAGTTCGCCACGCTCGAAGAAGCGCAGACCAAGCTCGAGGACCAGCTCCACGTGATGCTCCCGTCGGTCATCCGACCGGTCGAGTAGGCGCCACCGGCGCTGGCGCCACCGCACCGCCGGCTCCGTCAGCGCCGGCACCACCCAGCACCATCGGCGTCCGCGACGCCCGCAGCACCAGTACGCAGCACAGCCCGAAGGAGCACGACCATGAGCATGACCACCGATCACCCCCAGCAGGCCGAAGTGACGCTGGACACCCGGACGATCGAGGTCATCGCCGAGATCGAGGCGCAGGTCGTCGCCGACACGGCGCCCGAGCGCGTCCGCATCAGCTGGGCGCAGCCCGACACCGGGCTCTGGGTCGCCAACTACGGCGGCTACTACGGCGGCACCGTCGACCGCCAGGGCACGCACTTCTTCGTCGCCGACACGTTCGGCGAGTACGTGGGGGACTTCCGGTCCCTCGACGAGGCGAAGACACGTCTCGCCGAGCGGCTGCACGTGCTGCTGCCCGACGTGATCCGGCAGGCTGTCTGACGCGCTGAGCCCCGCGAACCCCGAAACCCCACCGGATCCGGTGGGGGTTTCGTGTGCCCCGAGCGGGTGACGCGGGCCTGAGGGGCGGCTACCCCCACAATGAGTGGTCCCCCCTATTGGGGACCCGTTCCGTCCCCACTTCGGTATCGAGACCTGCCAGTATCGACCCGGCGCCACCGACCGTTCTCCCTGAACCGACGGCCGTGGATCAGGCGCCCGCATCGTCTCGACCCGAAAGTGATCATGCTGCCTGCTTCCCAGGGCACCGCTGTGCCTCGACGCCGTCTCGGCGTCCGAACCGTCGCCATGTTCGGCGCCGCGCTGCTCGCCGGCGTCGGCCTGACGCAGGCAGTCGCCGCCGACCCGGCCGCCGCCGCGGGCGCACTCTCCTGCGACCAGAACACCCTGTACGGGATCAGCACGTCGGCGAACCAGGCCACGGCGAACCAGCTCGCGTCGATCGACGCCACGACGGGTGCCGTCACCAAGGTGACGACGATGGCCCCTGCCGACAACGGACTCGCGTTGGCACGCAACGGCGTCGCGGCGTACGCGGCCGTGAACGGCGGCAACACGATCGCGTCGTACGACGCCGTGAACGGCGCAGCGTTGCCGGACGTGACGAACGCCGACTCGACCGGCAACCACCAGATCCTGCGCGGTGCGATCAACCCCGCGACGGGCATCTACTACTACGCGAGCGGTGAGACTCCGGCCTACCTCGGCGCGTACAACACGAAGACCGGCACGAAGATCGGCAAGGTCGGCACGATCGGCGGCCTGCTCGCCGAGAAGAACGGCGACATGGCGTTCAGCACACGAGGCTTGCTCTTCGTCGTGACCGGGAACGAGATCCGCCGCGTCGACACCGAGACGATCCCCACGACCGCCGTCAACGCAGCGCTCACGACCTCCAAGGTGGCGACGCTGCCCATCGACGCCGCGGACGCTGGCAGCCCCGGCATCGCGTTCTCGTCCGACGGGTACCTGTTCGCGTCCGTCGGATCGACCATGTACAAGATCGACCCGGGTTCCGGCGCCCTGGTGAAGTCGTTCCCGATCGCCGGCAACTGGACGCCCAGCGACCTGGCCTCCTGCAACTACGCGAACACGCTCGCGGCCCAGACGAACGTCGACAAGCGCTGGGCCTCCGGCGACCAGTTCGCCCTCGCCGTCACCGGCGGCGGTGTGACCAGCGGCAACACCGCGACCACCAAGGGCACCGCGAACGGCGACCAGCTCCAGAAGGCCGGAGCCGTCCTGTCCACCCCGAACAAGCGGTACACGGCGACGCAGACCGCGGCCGGCACCACGGACCTGGCGAACTACTCCACCAAGTGGAAGGCCGTGAACCTCAACACCGACCAGGTCGTCGCCTTCGGTGACGGCAACACGGCTGCGTTCGACTTCCCGTCGGCGACGTCCGCCGACGGCACCGACATCGTCGTGACCTTCACCAACACGATGCAGGCCGTGCACGTCACCACCACGTCGGACACTGCCTCGACCCCGAACGGCACGAAGCTCACGGTGCCGACGAAGGGCGTCCTGGCGAACGACAGCGGCACCGGCCTGTCCGTCGTGTCGAACACCACACCGGCCCACGGCACGGCGACGGTGAGCCCCGACGGCTCGTACACGTACACCCCGGCCGACGGCTTCTCCGGCACGGACACCTTCCAGTACACGGCGAAGGACTCCTCCGGTCAGACGTCGACCAGCACGGTGACGATCACCGTCGCCCCGGCGGGCACCGACGACTCGTTCAGCGTGCACGCCGGGCAGACCGCCACCGCGGACGCGAAGACGGGTCTGCTCGCGAACGACTACGGCACAGGCCTGACGGTCACGGGCAACACGAAGCCGGCCCACGGTGACCTGACCGTCGAGCAGGACGGTTCGTACTCGTACACCCCGACCGCCGGTTACTCCGGCCCGGACTCCTTCACCTACACGGCGAAGGACGGTGACGGCGCGACGATCACCGGCACGGTCACCATCACGGTGCTGCCGACGGCGGTCGCCGACACCGTCACCGCGACGGCGGGCTCGCCGACCAAGGGAAGCGGAAGCGGAAGCGGCACCGGCACCGGCACCCCCGGCACCGGCACCCCCGGCACCGCCCCCGGCCTGCTCGCCAACGACCTCGGCTCGGACCTGACCGTGACGGGCAGCACCAAGCCCGCCCACGGTGACGTCGTCGTCGCGAAGGACGGCAGCTACACGTACACCCCGACCACCGGCTACTCCGGCTCGGACTCCTTCACGTACACCGTCACCGACGGCAACGGGGGGACCGACACCGTCACCGTGACCGTGCAGGTCGCCCCGCTCGCGAAGGACGACACCGTCCGCGTCGCCGCCGGCACCACGTACACCGCCGGCACCCGCGCCACCGGCGTCCTCGGCAACGACCTCGGCACCGGCCTCACCGTCTCGTCGAACACGAAGCCCGCCCACGGCGAGCTCACCCTCGACACGGCGACCGGGGCCATCACCTACACGCCGGCCGACGGTTTCTCGGGCACGGACTCGTTCCGCTACACGGCGACGGACACCGCCGGTGCGCCGACCACCGCCACGGTGACCATCACGGTCAACCCGACGATCGCGAACGACGCCACGACGACCGACGCCGGAACCCCGGTGAACGTCGACGTGCAGCACAACGACCGCGGCTCGGACCTGGTCACCACGATCGTCACCGGTCCGGCGAACGGCACCGCCGTGGTGGCCGAGGACGGCACCGTCGACTACACGCCGACCGCTGGCTTCTCCGGCACCGACTCGTTCACCTACACGGTGACCGACGGCTCGAAGGTCACCACTGGCCCGGCGACGGTCACCGTCACGGTCAAGCCGGTCGCGAACGGCGACACCGTGTCGACGAAGTCCGGCGAGGCGATGACCATCGCACCCGCGACGCTGACGAAGAACGACGCGGGCACCGGCCTGACCGTCACCGACGCGGCTGCCGTGCCGGACGCCGACGGCACCACGCACGGCGACGTCACGATCGACCCGGCCACCGGCACGATCACGTACACGCCGAAGCCCGGGTTCTCCGGCACCGACACCGTCACGTACACGGTGCGGGACGGCTCCGGCCAGACCACGACCGGCACGATCACGGTGGTCGTCGGCCCGAAGGCGGCTGCCGACACCGCGACCGCCACAGCCGGCTCGCCCCTGACCGTGGGCGGGGACGGGGACGACCGCGCGGGCGTGCTCGCCAACGACGCGGGCACGAAGCTCACCGCAACGGTCGACGAGGAGCCGACGAACGGTGACCTCGAGCTGGCGGCGGACGGGTCGTACACGTACACCCCGGAGGACGGCTTCTCGGGCACGGACACCTTCACGTACACGGCGAAGGACCCCTCCGGCGGGACGACCACGGGCGTCGTGACCATCACGGTCACGCCCGGCACCGAACCCGACGAGATCACGGTCAAGGCAGGCGGCAGCACGACGGTCACCTCGGCCGACCTGACCGGCAACGACCACGGCACCGGGCTGTCCGTGCTCGACATCCCCGTCGACGCGAGCGGCGAGCACGGCACCGCGACCCGCAACGAGGACGGCACCGTCACGTACACGCCGAAGCCGGGCTTCTCGGGCACCGACGAGTTCACGTACACGGTCACCGACCGCAACGGCCTCACGAACACCGGCACGGTCTCCGTCACCGTCACCCCCGTCACGGCGGGCGGCTCGACCACGGCCGACGCCGACGGCACGACCACGGTCCCGGCCGACAAGGGCGTGCTCGACGGCGCGACCGGCACCGACCTGCAGGTCACCGACAACACCAAGCCGTCGCACGGTGACGTCGTCGTCGACAAGGACGGCGGCTACACCTACACGCCCAAGCCCGGGTACTCCGGTCCGGACTCGTTCGACTACACCGTCACCGACGGCGCCGGGGGCACCACCACGGGCACCGTGACGATCGTCGTCGCCCCGAAGGCCGTCGCCGACACCGCGACCACCACCGCCTCGACCCCGGTCGACGTCGTGGTCACGGGCAACGACTCCGGCACGAAGCTCGCCGTCACCGCGGTGACCGAGCCCGGGCACGGCGCCGCGGCGATCACCGGGACCGGCACCGTCACCTACACGCCGACCGACGGCTTCTCCGGCACGGACACCTTCACCTACACGGTGACCGACCCGACCGGCGGCACCGCGAAGGCGACCGTCACCGTGACGGTCACACCCGTCGCGGTCGCAGACGCCCTGCACACCACCGCCGGCAGGGCACTGCCGATCACCGGGACCACCCTGACGGGCAACGACCACGGCACCACGCTCACGGTCACCGGCCACGGTCCCGCCGCGCACGGCGCCGTGACCGAGGGCACCGAGCCCGGATCGCTCGTCTACACGCCGAAGAAGGGCTTCTCCGGCACGGACACCTTCACCTACACCGTCACCGACGGCTCCGGTCAGACCACGACGGCGTCCGTGACGGTCCTCGTCGGCATCGCCGCCGTCGACCAGTGGCACACCATGCCGACCAACCAGGTGATGCGCGCGTCCACCGCCACCGGCGTCCTCGTCGGTGACTCCGGTTCCGGCCTGTGGGCATCGATGGAGACGAAGCCGCAGCACGGGCGACTCGCGCTGGCGAAGAACGGGTCGTACGTCTACACGCCGCCGGCGGACTGGTCCGGCCGTGACTGGTTCACCTACGCGGCGAACGACGCCGAGGGACACACCGCCCTCGCGCTCGTCGTCATCGACGTCACCCCGACGGCAGTGGACGACAAGGCCGCCACGACGGCGGGCAAGCCGGTCACCGTCGCGGGCCCCGGCGTGCTCGGCAACGACCACGGCACCGACCTGACGGTCGTGACCTCCGGCACGGCGAAGCACGGCACGGTCTCGGTCGCCGCGGACGGCACGTTCGTCTACACCCCGGCGAAGGGCTTCTCCGGCACCGACACCGTGACCTACCGGGCGCAGGACGCCTCCGGTCAGCGGGTCGACGCCACCGTCACCGTCACCGTCGGCATCGACGCGACGAAGGACGCCGGTCACACCTTCGCCGGCACCCCGGTCACGCGTGACGCCGCCCACGGTCTGCTCGCGAACGACCAGGGCACCGGCCTCACCGCCGCCCTGGACCGGAAGCCGGCCCACGGCACGGTGACCGTCCAGCGCACCGGTGCGTACGTCTACACCCCGGCCGACGGCTTCACCGGCACGGACACCTTCACCTACACGGTGACGGACGGCTCGGGGCAGACCACCACCGCCACCGCGACGATGACGGTCGTCGCCGCCGCGGTCGCGACGGACGACTCCGCCACCGGGATCGTCGGTCACGAGGTCACGATCGACCCGCTCGACAACGACTCCGGCACCGGCGGCGCCGCCTTCGAGACGGCGACGCTGCACCTGATCGACCCGAAGACGGGCAAGCCCGTCGACACGGTGGTCGTCGACGGCGAGGGCACCTGGACCGTCGGTCACGGACAGGTCGTCTTCACCCCGGCAGCGGGTCACACCGGCACCCTGTTCGTCGGCTACACCGTCACCGACACCGAGGGCCAGACCGTCACGGCGACCATCACGGTCACCTACCCGACGGGCGTCGCCGCCGCGGTCCACGTCGCGGAGCTCGCGTTCACCGGCACCACCGGCCTGGTCGGCCTGGGCCTCGGAGCGCTCGCCCTGATCCTGGCCGGTGTCCTGCTCTCGATGCGTCGGCGCACCGCCGACGAAGCAGCGGCGCCGGGCATCCGACGCAGCGCGCGTCCGTAACACCGGGATCGACCGGGAGGCCCGGATCACGTCAGCCGACAGGCGCACGTGATCCGGGCCTCCCGTCTTCCTGCCCCGGTCGCGTGCGCGCCCGGCCGCGCGTCGACCCGCCGGCTACGCCACGGGTTCGATGAGCTGCGGACCGTCGTTCTTCACGCTGTTCACGGTGCGCGCGACCTCGTACTGTTCCAGGCCTGCCGCGACCGCCAGCGACTCGTGGTCGAGGAGCGCCAGCAGGTCGTCGGTGCCGAGCCCGCCGGCGTCGCCGCGCAGCCAGTCGTCGTAGCCGTCGGGCGTGAGGAACGCCGGCATGCGGTCGTGCACCTCGCCCGGGGCCACGTGGGCGTCCCGCGTGATGATCGCCAGCGACAACCGCCACTTGTCCGGGTCGCCCTCGGGCTTCGTCGGGTCGGGCCAGGCGCTCACGATCCCGGCCATCGCCAGGGCACCGCCGGGTTCGTGGACGAAGTGCGGTTCCTTGCCGTCCTCGCGCACGACCCACTCGTAGTAGCCCTGCGCGGGCACGATGCACCGGTTCGTCGCGAAGGCCCGCTTGAACATGCCGCTCGTCGCGACCGTCTCGATGCGGGCGTTGATCGGCTTCGGGCGTTGCTTCTGGAAGTCCTTCGCCCAGCTCGGCACGAAGCCCCAGCTGATCTGCGGCAGCTCTCGTTCGCCGTGCCGCTGGCGGACGGCGTACACGGGGTCGGTCGGGGCCACGTTCCAGCTCGGAGCGAGGCCGGCGTGCACCTCGCCGGTGTCCTCGTCGACGTGCTCGGTCCGGGCCGCGAGCTCACCCATGAGCTCGGGCAACAGATCAGCCGTGGTGTCGGAGACGACGAACCTTCCACACATGCGCCCAGTGTGCCCGTCGCCGCCGACAGTCGCGCGGGCGGTGCTGTTCCCGTGCCCCGTATCCCCGCTTCGTGAGCAGAAATGGTCGGGTCCCGTCACGCCACCCGACCATTTCTGCTCACGAAGTCGGGCCGGCGGGGACCTCGAGAGGCTGCGCGGCGAACACGGCTCAGTCGCCCGGCAGCGAGAGCTTGCTGCCCTTCGGTGTGCCGGGCCGGCCGCGGGCGGGCGGAGTCGGCGGGACGGGCGGGAGGGCCTGGGCCTCGACGCGGAGCTGCTCCTGACGGCCGAGGGTGCGGATGCCCCCGATGGCGGTGACGGCACCGCTCGCCGGGATGAGGATCCAGACCGCGGAGAGCCCGATGATGTCGTCGTTCGTCGAGATCGTCAAGACGTTGAGCAGCACGGTCGCGAGGAACGCGAGCGCCCACCCTCCCAGCAGCAGGTACCCGCGGAACGCTGCCCGGACCAGCAGGTCGCGGGTCTCGGGCATCCTGTCCAGGACGGCGTCACGGTGCTTCGGGTCGAGCGGGGGAGGACTGCGCCGGTAGTAGCGGGCGATGGCCTCTTGGGTGCGCCAGCCGATGCCCGGGATCGGCGGGACGTTCCAACCCTTCGGTCCGATCGGTACGAAGCACGCGCCGATGAGTCCGATGCCGGAGGCGAACAGCACTGCCACCACGATCGCAGCGGCGACGGGGACGGAGCCGTCGTCGAAGATCAGTCCGAGAATGACGAGTCCCGCCAGTGCGACGACGGCCACGATCCCGCCGACGAGCACGATGCGACGGCGGCGCTGCACGCTGACGAGAGCGGGCAGCCGCTCCCGGTACACCTGCCACCCGATCCCGAACACGTGTCATGTCTACCCGCGCGCGACGCGGAGTGGCTCGGCCGGTCGGTACTTCGTGAGCAGAAATGGTCGAGTGCGCCCGCGCGACCCGACCATTTCTGCTCACGAAGTGCGCCGCCGGGCACCCCCCGGACACGCCCGGCGGCACCGGCGTGCGCGGCCGCCCGGTCCCGGTACCCCGGGCACGCGCAGCACACGTCCAGGTAGTCGCGATGACCTCGGCTCCATGAGTCTCGACATCGTCTACACCGCAGCCGCCCACGCCACCGGAGGCGGCCGCGACGGGCACGTCCGCAGCGAGGACGACCGGCTCGACCTGGACACCCGCCCGCCCAAGGAGATGGGTGGCAGCGGCGAGGGCACCAACCCCGAGCAGCTGTTCGCCGCCGGGTACGCCGCGTGCTTCCTCGGCGCCCTGCACGCTGCGGGCAAGGAGCTCGACCTCGACACCACCGGTGCCGAGGTCTCCGCCGAGGTCGGCATCGGCGGCACCGGCAACGGCGCCTTCGGCCTGGCGGTCGAGCTCGACGTCTACGCCCCGGCCGCGCCGCAGGAGCAGCGCCAGCGCCTGGCCGAGCGTGCGCACGAGATCTGCCCGTACTCGAACGCCACCCGCGGCAACATCACCGTCACGCTGTCGATCGTCGACTAGCGTTCCGGCGTGGTCACCGACGAGACGCGCTGCCCCTGCCTGAGCGGCAACCCCTACGGCGAGTGCTGCGGCCCCCTGCACGGCGGCGCGGCCGCGCCGACCGCGGAGCGCCTGATGCGCTCCCGCTTCAGCGCGTTCGCACTGGGCCTGCCCGAGTACCTGCTGCTCACCTGGCACCCGCGCACCCGACCGGCGGGTCTCCAGTTGGACCCGTCCCAGCGCTGGACCCGGTTGGACGTCTTGACGACGACCTCGGGAGGCCCGTTCGACTCCCGGGGCACGGTCGCGTTCCGCGCGTGGTGGCGTTCCGACGACGAGCGCGGCACTCTCGAGGAGACGAGCGAGTTCGTCCGCGAGCAGGGACGATGGTTCTACGTGGACGGGGTCGTCGCCTGACGGCTCCGCACCGCGCCAGCTGACAGGAGTCGACATGCCCGAACGCGACCTCACCCGCTTCGGCGACCGGACCACGGCTGCCGAGGTCGTCGACGGCCTCGACCTGACGGGGCGCACGGCGATCGTCACCGGTGCTGCGTCCGGCATCGGTGTGGAGACCGCCCGAGCACTCGCCGGAGCCGGGGCACGCGTGACGCTCGCCGTGCGGGACGTCGACGCCGGCCGACGGGTGGCGGACGACATCGCCCGGACGACGGGGGCGGACGCACCGGCCGTCGTCGAGCTGCACCTGGACCGCCCGGCCTCCGTCGAGGCCTTCACCGCAGCGTGGTCGGGGCCGCTCGACGTGCTCGTCGCCAACGCGGGCATCATGGACGCGCCCGAGTCGTACACGCCCGCCGGGTGGGAGTCGCAGTTCGCGACGAACCACCTCGGGCACTTCGCCCTCGCGCTCGGGCTGCACGACGCACTGGCCGCCTCGGGTTCGGCACGGATCGTCTCGGTGTCGTCGAGCGGACACGGCGGTTCGCCGGTCGTGTTCGACGACCTGTTCTTCCGCCGACGTCGCTACGAGCCCGGGCTCGCGTACGGGCAGTCGAAGACCGCCAACGTGCTGTTCGCCGTCGCTGCCGGCCGACGGTGGGCCGCCGACGGCATCACCGCGAACGCCCTGATGCCCGGCGGGATCTGGACCGGGCTGCAGAAGCACTGGGACCCGGAGGTCCTGGCGGCCACGAAGATCGCCGCGGCCGACGCGGTGAAGTCCCCGGAGCAGGGAGCCGCGACCTCGGTCCTGCTCGCCACCGCACCCGAACTCGACGGGGTCACTGGTCGCTACTTCGAGGACTGCCACGAAGCAGCGGTGGTGGAGCGGATCGAGGACGGCCTGCACGGCGTGCTGCCCTGGGCGCTCGACCCGAACCAGGCCGACCGGCTGTGGGACGTGTCCGTCGCCTTGCTCGACGCCGAGGCGCGGTCCCGCGGCTGACCGCGGGGCGCCGGCGTCGGCTAGCTGCTGATGACGGCGGGCAGGCCGACGGCGGTGCGCATCGAACGGCGAACGGCGGCCTCGTCGGGGAGGAGTTCGTCCTCGTCACCGGTCAGGAAGAAACGGATCTGCCCGATGGCCTGCTCGGTGAGCATGTCGAGGCCGTTCAGCACCCTGCCGCCGGCATCGGCCCAGCGCGACGCGGCGGCGGTCGGCCACGGCTCGTAGGCGACGTCGAACAGCACGGCGTCCGACCCCGACGGCACCAGCTCGAGCGGGTCGGCCGCGCCGCCGGGCAGCGTCGACAGGACGAACCCGTGGCGGGTGCCGGGCAGGTCGGTGAGCGGCAGGACCTCGAGCGAGACGCCGAGCCGCACGGCCAGCTCCACGAGCGCGCCGGCCTTCGCGGTGTCGCGCAGGAACACCCGCACGAGCGACGCCCCGAGCCGCACCGCCGCCGTGAGGGCGCTCGCCGCGGTCGCCCCGCCACCGAGGATCGTCGCCTCGCCGGGCAGGTGTCCGAGGGCCTCGACCGGGCGGACGAGTCCCTGGACGTCGGTGTTGGCGCCCGCGCGGACGACGGCGGACCCCTCGCGTCGGAACGCGACCGTGTTCGCGACCCCGAGCTCGTCGACGAGCGGGGTCGTGCGGTCCAGGAGCGGCAGCACCTCGCGCTTGAGCGGCATCGTGAGACTCAGCCCGCGCCACTCGGGACCCAGCCCCGCGACGAACGCGTCGAGCCCGCCGGACGCGACCTCGTGCCTCCCGTACGACCACCCCAGCCCGAGTGCGGCGTAGGCCGCTTCGTGGAGCGTGGGGGAGAGCGAATGCGCGATGGGGGAGCCGAGCACCGCGAGGCGCGTGCGGTCTGGATCTGGGGCGGCCACGATCACCCAGCCTATCCAGCTGATTTCCTGTACGCCCCGTTAGGTTAGGCTACCCTTCGTGATCCGCTCATCCCTTCGTCTCCGACGTGTCCTCGCCGCTGCGGCTGCCGTCGTCGCAGCCTCCCTCGTCCTCGCCGGCTGTGCCTCCGGCTCCGGTTCGTCCGAGTCGTCCTCGGCGTCGTCGTCCGACGGTGCCTTCCCGGTGTCCATCACCACGGCACTCGGCACCACGACGATCGACTCGCAGCCCAAGCGCGTCGTCGCACTCGGCTGGGGCGACGCCGAGACGGCCCTCGAACTCGGCGTGCAGCCGGTCGGTGCGAGCGACTGGCTCGCCTTCGGTGGCGACGGCGTCGGCCCGTGGCTCAAGGACGCCTACACGAAGTCGCCGAAGATCATCCAGACGCTCGAGCCCAGCTACGAGGACATCCTCAAGCTGAACCCGGACCTGATCCTCGACGTGAAGTCGTCGGGTGACAAGGACCGCTACGACAAGCTGTCCGCGATCGCGCCGACCGTCGCGATCCCGAAGGGCGGCGAGAACTACCTCGCCTCGACCGAGCAGCAGACCACGATGATCGCGAAGGCACTCGGCAAGGAGTCCGAGGGCAAGAAGCTGCTCTCCGACCTCGACGACGCCTACGCCGCGGCCCGCAAGGCCCACCCGGACTTCGAGGGCAAGTCCGCCGTCGTCGGCGCGTACAGCTCCGAGGGCTTCGGCGCGTACGCCTCCACCGACAGCCGCTCGTCGTTCATGAAGAACCTCGGGTTCACGATCCCGTCGGCCATCGACAAGGAGGCCGGCAAGGCGTTCTCCGTCACGCTGTCCGACGAGAACCTCGACCTGCTCGACGCGGACCTGACCCTGGTGCTGCCGATCTACGTCGACGCGTCGAAGGCCGAGTCGGACCCGCTGTTCCAGAAGGTGCCGTCGGTCGAGGCCGGCCACTACATCGTGTTCGACGACAAAGACGTGTCGTCGGCGTTCTCGATGGGCACGACCGCTGCGATCGAGTGGGCGCTCGACAAGCTGCCCGCGCAGTTCGAGGACAAGCTCGGCTGACCTGGACTGACCTGTCCTCCACCGCGAAAGCGACAGGGTGCCGCCGATGTTCGGCGGCACCCTGTCGCTTTCGCGGGGTGTTCGGGGCTGACGGTGTGGTCGGAACGACTCAGACCGGGAAGCTCGAGCCGAGCAGCGCGAACAGCAGGGCGATCAGGGGGAGCGTGCCCTGTTTGAACGCCGAGTTGAGGTACTTGCGGCCGGAGCCGACCAGGATCACCGCGGCGCCGAGCATGCTCGCGGTCGAGAACACCACGAGGGTCCAGCCGGTCACGGTGTTGCCCGCGAGCACCAGCACGACACCGAGGATCGCCCCGATCGCCAGGAACAGGTTGTAGAACCCCTGGTTGAACGCGAGGGAGCGGGTCGCGTCGGCCTCGGTCTCGGACGCGATGCCGAACACCTTGCGGGCGCGTGGACTCGTCCAGATGATGGATTCGAGGAACCAGATGTACACGTGGACGAGGCCAGCGAGGACCGCACACACGCCCGAGATCACGAGCAAGACCGACATGTGCTCATTCTCGCAGGCGTCGGCAGGGTTCGGCTGCGCGTCCGCCAGTAGGCTCGGGGCATGAGCGACGACGTCACCCCGCCCGAGCCCGAAGCGACGGCCGTCGCCGAACTCCGGAGCATTCGGCAGAGCATCGACAACATCGACGCCGCCGTCATCCACATGCTCGCCGAGCGCTTCAAGTACACGCAGCGGGTGGGGCACCTGAAGGCCGAATCGGGCATGCCCGCCGCGGACCCGGACCGCGAACAGGTCCAGGTCGCACGGCTCCGGAGCCTCGCCGCCGAGGCGCACCTCGACCCCGCCTTCGCCGAGAAGTTCCTCAACTTCATCGTCGCCGAGGTCATCCACCACCACGAGCGCATCGCCGGACGCGACGAATGAGCGTCGACCTGCCGACCCTCCTCGTCGGTTCCTACACGGCCACCGGTGGCGGGAACGCGACCGGTATCTCCCTGGTCGACGGCGGCGCTGCCCGCGCGGGCGCTCGTACCGTCGCGGTGCTCGACGATCCCTCGTTCCTCGCCGTTTCGGGCGACCGTGTCTACGCCGTGTCCGAGACGAACGAGGGCGGCGTCTCCGCCTTCCGGCTGCAGAACGGCGCGCTCGAACACCTGTGGGACGCCTCCGCCGGCGGTGACGCCCCGTGCCACGTGCGGGTCGACCCGTCCGGGGCGCTCGTCGTCACCAACTACGTCTCCGGCACGGTGACCGCCATCTCGCTCGCGGCGGCCGAGTCGTTCTCCGCCTCGGTGCTCGCGAGCGACGGCGTCGTCCTGCCCGCCGACGGCGTGCACGGACAGA
Source organism: Curtobacterium sp. PvP017 (assembly GCF_054060195.1). NCBI lineage: Bacteria > Bacillati > Actinomycetota > Actinomycetes > Micrococcales > Microbacteriaceae > Curtobacterium > Curtobacterium sp. PvP017. The sequence continues at coordinate 158,701 of NZ_JBSSCY010000001.1, read as the reverse complement.
CCGACCGGCTCGCCGTCCCCGCCTCCGCGATCGCGGTCGCGACGCTCCCCGCCGGCACCGGCCCGGTGCAGGACCGGCAGGACGCGCCGCACGCCCACCAGTCCGTGGCGACGCCGGACGGCACCGTGCTCGTCGCGGACCTCGGCGGCGACGCGCTGCACGAGTTCCGCGTGGCCGTGTCGGCCGATGGCGTTCCCACGATCGAGCCGTTGCGCGTGCACCACGTGGCGGCCGGTGTCGGTCCGCGGCACCTGGCCTGGTACGCAGGCGACCTGTTCGTCGCCGGTGAGCTCGACGGCGCGGTCCACCGACTCCGCCGCGATGAGTCCGGATCACTCGTCACGATCGCCTCGACCCCGACGTTCGAGGGAGCGGTGGGGGAGTCGCTCCTCAGCCACATCGAGGTCGACGACGCCGGACTCGTGACCGTCGCCGTCCGTGGCCGCGACCGGATCGTGGTGCTCGACGCTGCCGACGGTGGGCTCGCGCTCATCGGGTCCGCGTCGTGCGGCGGCGCCTGGCCACGGCACTTCGCCCGGGTGCCCGGGTACGTGCTCGTCGCCAACGAACGGTCGGACGCCATCGCCGTGCTGCCGGTCGGTACGGACGGCGTGCCGGGCGAGGCCGTCGAGCAGATCGCCGTCGGCACCCCGGCCTGCATCGTCACGCTCTGAGCGCCCGAGCGCCCGAGCGCCTGAGCGCCTGAGCGCCTGAGCGTCTGAGCGTCTGACGGCTGCGTGCGGTTGCCTGCCCGACGCCGGTTCGGCGCGGGCGGGTCTAGCGCTCGATCAGGTTCTCGAACGGGCGACCGTCGGCCAGCGCGGCGACCTGTCGGCGCATCAGTTCGATCGACCGTGGGACGCTCAGGTCGGTGTTGCCCCCGACGTGCGGCGTCAGCACCGTGTTCGGGGTCGTCCACAGCGGGTGGCCGTCCGTGAGGGGCTCCGGGTCGGTGACGTCGAGTGCCGCGAACAGCCGCTCGGACTGCAGCTCCGCCACGAGTGCATCGGTGTCGACGACCTTGCCGCGGGCGACGTTCACCACCAGGGCGCCGTCGGGGAGGGCAGCCAGGAGCTCGGCGTCGACCAGCCGTTCGGTCTCGTCCGTCAGCGGCGCGATGAGCACCAGGACATCCGTCGTCGGCGCCAGTTCCAGCAGCTCATCGAACGCGTGCACGTGGCGGCCGTCCTGCTCGCGAGCGGTGCGCGCCACCACCGTGACCTCGGTGCGGAACGCCTGGAAGCGGGTGGCGATCCCGGAGCCGATCGCGCCGTACCCGACGACCGTGACCCGGCGGTCGGCCAGCGAGCGGGTCTCCCGGGCGTCCCAGACGCCGTTCGCGCGGTCGGCCTGGAACGCCGAGATCTCCCGCAGCGAGGTCAGCGCCAACCCGACGGCGAGCTCGGCGGTCTCGTCGTCGTGGATGCCCCGACCGTTCGCCAGCTGGGCGTGACCGGGCACGTGCGGCACCGCGTGCTCGTAGCCGGCGCTCGGGAGCTGCAGGAGCTCGAGCGCCGGCAGGTCGTGCACGAACTGCCAGCGGTGCCGTCCACCGAAGTAGAACGGCAGGAACGTGATGGCGACGTCGTCCGGGCGACCGTACGGCGCCTCGACGTCCCACACGTCCAGCTCGATGCCGTCCGGCACGGGGCCGAACCGGTCGACGAGTTCCGCGAAGGGCAGGGTGACGATGGGCACGCGGTGTCCGCCGGGCCTAGGAGTCCGTGCGCGGCGAGAAGGCACCGTCGGAGTCGAGCGGCCCGCGGCCGACGTACCCCTCGGTGACGTCCTCGACGATCACGTCGCCGAAGCGGGCCGGCAGCGTCGCGTTGTGGGTGCTGCGGAGCTCGTCCAGCGTCGCCGTGAACGCACCCTGGACCTCGAGCGCGTTCGACGTGGCGTCGGTCACGCCGATGCGCAGGACCGGGAAGCCCCGGCCGTCGCACAGGCCCTGGAAGCGGACGTCGTCCTCGCGCCGGACGGTCACGATGACGCGACCGGTCGACTCGGAGAACAGCGCGGTCGCCGTGTCGACGCCGTCGCGCGATTCGAGCTCGTCGAGCACCACGCGGGCACCGAGACCGAAGCGGAGCACCGACTCGGCGAGCGACTGGCCGAGGCCACCGTCCGCCAGGTCGTGCGCGCTCGTCAGCAGCTGCTCGCCGCTCGCGGCGAAGAGCAGCTCGGCGAGCTCCTTCTCGCGTCCGAGGTCCACTGCCGGCGGACGACCGCCGAGGTGTCCGTGCACCGTGCCGGCCCAGGCCGACCCGTCGAGCTCGAGGCTCGTCGTGCCGAGCAGGTAGATGTTGTGGCCGTCGTCCTGCCAGCCCGACGGGACGCGCTTGGCGACGTCGTCGATGACACCGAGCACACCGACGACCGGGGTCGGGTGGATCGGGGTGGTGCCGGTCTGGTTGTAGAACGACACGTTGCCGCCGGTGACCGGGATGCCGAGCTCCATGCAGCCGTCGGCCAGGCCCTCGACCGCCTCGGAGAACTGCCACATGACCTCGGGGTTCTCGGGGGAGCCGAAGTTCAGGCAGTCGGTGACCGCGGCGGGGACGGCACCGGTGACGGCGACGTTCCGGTACGCCTCGGCCAGGGCCAGGCGCGCACCCTGCTTCGGGTCGAGCTGGCAGTAGCGGCCGTTGGCGTCGGTCGCGATCGCGACACCGAGCCCGGTCTCCTCGTCGACGCGGATCATGCCGCCGTCGTCGGGGAAGGAGAGCGCGGTGTTGCCGAGCACGTAGGTGTCGTACTGGTTCGTGACCCAGTTCTTCGACGACAGGTTCGGCGAACCGAGCAGGCTGAGGAACTGCGCCTTGAGCGCGGGGCCGTCGGCCGGCCGGTCGAGCGAGGCAGCGGTGTCGGCCTGCAGCGCGTCGATCCAGGTCGGGTAGGCGACCGGGCGGTCGTAGACCGGGCCGTCGACGGCGACGGTGCGCGGGTCGACGTTCACGATCTCCTGGCCCTGCCAGTCGATGACGAGACGGCCGGTGCCGGTGACCTCGCCCAGGACGCTGGTCTCGACCTCCCACTTGCCGACGACGCTCAGGAACTCGTCGAGCTTGTCGGGGCGGACGACCGCCATCATGCGCTCCTGGCTCTCCGACATCAGGATCTCCTCGGCCGTGAGCGTGGGGTCGCGCAGCAGGACGTCGTCGAGCGAGATGTGCATGCCGCCGTCGCCGTTGCTCGCGAGCTCGGACGTGGCGCAGGAGATGCCCGCGGCGCCGAGGTCCTGGATGCCCTCGACCAGTTCCTTCTGGAACAGCTCGAGGCAGCACTCGATCAGGACCTTCTCGGCGAAGGGGTCACCGACCTGGACGGCGGGACGCTTGGTCGGGCCGCCCTCGGTGAAGGTGTCGGACGCCAGGATCGATGCGCCGCCGATGCCGTCGCCACCGGTGCGGGCACCGAACAGCACGACCTTGTTGCCGGCGCCGGACGCGTTCGCCAGGTGCAGGTCCTCGTGCCGCAGGACACCGACCGCCAGGGCGTTGACCAGCGGGTTGCCCTGGTACACCGGGTCGAAGTACGTCTCGCCGCCGATGTTCGGCAGGCCGAGGCAGTTGCCGTAGAACGAGATGCCGCCGACGACGCCGTGCACGACGCGTGCGGTGTCCTCGTGGTCGATCGCGCCGAAGCGGAGCTGGTCCATGACGGCGACCGGGCGTGCACCCATCGAGATGATGTCGCGGACGATGCCGCCGACACCGGTCGCGGCGCCCTGGTACGGCTCGACGTAGGACGGGTGGTTGTGCGACTCGACCTTGAAGGTCACCGCCCAGCCGTTCCCGACGTCGACGACACCGGCGTTCTCGCCCATGCCCACCATCAGGTTCTTCGTCATCTCCGGCGTGACCTTCTTGCCGAACTGACGGAGGTAGTTCTTCGAGGACTTGTAGGAGCAGTGCTCGGACCACATGACGGAGTACATCGCCAGCTCGCCCGAGGTGGGGCGGCGGCCGAGGATCTCCTTGATGCGGGCGTACTCGTCCGGCTTCAGGCCGAGCGCGTCGTACGGCTGGTCCTTGTCGGGAGTCGCCGCGGCATCCTGCACGGTGTCGGGCTTCGGGCGCACGTAAGTCGTCACGGTGTTGTCGTTCCCTGTCACTGGAGTCGCGGTCGTCACTTGACGAGCGTCGACTCGATCACGGAGGTGAAGAAGGTGAGGCCGTCCGTGCCGGAGGCCATGGCAGCGGCGGTGTCCGGGCCGAAGCCGGGCTCGGTCGCGTGCTCGGGGTGCGGCATCAGGCCCACGACGTTGCCGCGCTCGTTCGAGACGCCGGCGATGTCGTCGATCGAACCGTTCGGGTTCACGCCCACGTAGCGGAACACGACCTGGCCGTTGTCCTCGATGCGCTTGATCTCGTCGGCGTCGGCGACGAACCGGCCGTCGGCGTTCTTGAGCGGGATCGTGATCTCCTGCTGCGCGGTGAACCCCGAGGTCCAGGCCGTCGAGGTGGTCTCGACGCGGAGCTTCTGGTCGCGGCGGATGAACTGCTGGTGCGCGTTGCGGGTGTGCGCCCCGGGGACCAGACGGGCCTCGGCCAGCATCTGGAAGCCGTTGCAGATGCCGAGCACGGGCATGCCCTTGCCGGCGGCGTCGATGACCTCGGCCATGATCGGCGCCTTCGCGGCGATCGCACCGGCGCGCAGGTAGTCGCCGTACGAGAACCCGCCGGGCAGCACGATCGCGTCGACGCCCTGCAGGTCGTGGTCGCCGTGCCAGAGGGCGACGGGGTCGGCGCCGGCGAGACGGACCGCGCGCTGGGCGTCGCGGTCGTCGAGCGAGCCGGGGAAGGTGATGACGCCGATGCGCATCCGGGTCACTGGCCTTCGACGGTCACGGAGACGACGTCCTCGATGACCGCGTTCGAGAAGACGTCGGCGGCGATGTCGCGGACCTCGGCCAGCTTGGCGTCGTCGACGGGGCCGTCGACGGTCACCTCGAAACGCTTGCCGATGCGGACGTTGGTCAGGTCGGCCTTGCCCAGGCGCGCGAGGGCGTTGCCCACCGCCTTGCCCTGGGGGTCGAGGATCTCAGCCTTGGGCATGACCTCGACGACGATCGTTGGCACGTGTTCTCTCCAGCACTTCAGGGGTGGGGGGACGCGACCAGTCTACGGGGCGCGCGCGACACGCCGGGACGGATCCGGGCCTCCTGTGGAGGGGAAACTGTGCGTTTGCTCACGTGTGTTCCACTCCGTATATTCGAAGTCGAATAGTCCAGTCCGAAGACTGCCGCATCGATCAGCCAGGAGGCACGGATGGCGTCGCTCACACCGCTCGCATTCGCCGCGCTCGACCTGCTGAACGAGGCGCCGATGCACCCGTACGAGATGTTCCAGACGATGCTCCACCGGCAGGAGGAGCGGAACGTCAAGGTCCGCCCGGGCACCCTGTACCACCAGGTCGGCCGCCTAGCCGAACTCGGGTTCGCCCAGGTCGTGGGCACCGACCGCGACGGCAACCGTCCGGAGCGCACCACCTACACGATCACCGACGCCGGCCGCGCAGCGCTCGCCGACGGCCTCCGCCGCATGGTGGCCGAGCCCGCCGACGAGTACCCGGAGTTCCACCTGGCGCTCTCCGTCCTCGAGAACCTGCCGCAGGCCGAGGCGGTCGATGCCGTCCGGGCACGGATCGTCGCGCTCGAACGGGAGCGCGACGACTACGACGAGGCGCTCCAGCGCGTGCACGCCAAGCAGCTCACCGAGCGCTACTGGCTCGACGTGTCGTACGTCCGTGCGATGCTCGCCGCGCAGATCGAGTGGCTCAGCACCACCGTCGACCGCATCGCCAGCGGCGACCTCCCCTGGGACGGCCCGGCCGTCCCCGCAGACACTGACTTCCCCACGAACAGCAAGGACACCACTCGATGACCACCGTCACGCCTCCGCGGACGACCGAGAAGAAGCCGTGGCCCGCCCTCTGGGCGCTCGTCGTCGGCTTCTTCATGATCCTCGTCGACTCGACCATCGTGTCGGTCGCCACCCCCACCATCGCCCAGAAGCTCGACGCGGACATCAACGCCGTGATCTGGGTGACGAGCGCGTACCTGCTCGCCTACGCCGTGCCGCTGCTCATCACGGGCCGGCTCGGTGACCGCTTCGGCCCGAAGGTCATGTACCAGATCGGCCTCGTGGTCTTCACGCTGGCCAGCCTGTGGTGCGGCCTGGCCGGCTCGATCGAGGTGCTCATCGTCGCCCGCGTCGTGCAGGGCCTCGGCGCCGCGATGATGAGCCCGCAGACGATGTCCGTCATCACGCGCATCTTCCCGCCGCAGAAGCGCGGCGCGGCGATGGGTCTCTGGGGCGCCGTCGCCGGTGTCGCCTCGCTCGTCGGCCCGATCGTCGGCGGCCTGCTCGTCGACGGCTTCGGGTGGGAGTGGATCTTCTTCGTGAACGTCCCCGTGGGTGTCGTCGCGTTCGTCCTGGCGCAGCGCTTCGTGCCGTCGTTCGACCGCCACGGCCACCGCTTCGACTACCTCGGGATCTTCCTGTCCGCGGTCGGTCTGTTCCTGCTCGTGTTCGGCATCCAAGAGGGCGAGACCTACGACTGGGGCACCATCGCCGGCCCGATCTCGGTGTGGGGCCTGATCATCGCCGGCCTGGTCGTCCTCGCCGGGTTCGTGGTCTGGCAGGGTACGCAGAAGGGCGAGCCGCTGCTGCCCCTCGGCCTGTTCAAGGACCGCAACTTCACGCTCGCCAACGTCGCCATCACGGCCGTCGGTGTCGCGATCGCCTCGTTCGCCCTGCCGATCATGCTCTGGGCGCAGGACGTCCTGCGCTTCTCGCCGACCCAGGCTGCGCTGCTCCTCGTGCCGCAGGCCGTGCTGTCCGCCGGCCTCGCCCCGCTCGTCGGCAAGAACCTCAACCGCTGGAACCCGCGCTGGGTCGCCGCGTTCGGCCTCGCCTGCTTCTCGGCCGGGCTGTTCTGGTTCGGCGCCCTGCTGTCGTCGAGCGCCGACTGGGGATGGGTGCTCCTGCCGAGCGCGCTCCTCGGCATCGCGAACGCCTGCATGTGGGGCCCGCTGTCCGTCTCGGCGACCCGCAACCTGCCGCCGAAGCTGGCCGGTGCCGGCTCGGGCGTCTACAACACCACGCGGCAGATCGGTGCGGTCCTCGGGTCGGCCGGCATCGCCGCGCTGATGGAGGCCCGGATCACCGCGAACTTCCCGTCCTCGACCGGCGGGGTGTCCGCGGGCGGAGCCGAGCAGCAGGTCGGCGCACTGCCGGGTGCACTGCTCGAGCCGTTCTCGCGGGCCATGGGCGAGTCGCTGTTCCTGCCGGCGATCGTGCTCATCGCGGCGATCGTGGCGGCGCTGTTCCTGGCGAAGCCGAAGCAGACCGTCGCCTGGCAGCAGACCGGTGGCGTGACCACTCAGCCGGGCGCCGAGGGCACTGCCCCGACCGAGGGCGACGCGAAGCCGACCGCGCACGGTGCGCACGCTGCGGCCGCTGCTCCGGCGACGCCCGAGGCCGAGCTCGCGGGCATCGACCACCACGGCAAGCACGCCGACGCCTGACCCGCGCCGACCACACGGGCCCCGGGCTGCTCACACGAGCGGCCCGGGGCTCGCGTGCGTCCGGGGTCGCGGCGTGGTCGTTGCGGCCGCGGGGTTGCGACACCGTCGATGTCGTACGACAACGGTCTTGTCGCTGCCCCGCGTCGGCAGCGGTTGCGGCCGCGGGGGTGCGACACCGTCGATGTCGTACGACGTCGACGATGTCGTTCCGGGTCAGCGCCGCCGCCGCCCGCCCCGCGCTCACCCGCGGCGCCGCAGGTGCGCCCGCGTCAGCTCGTCGATCTGCTCGTCGGTCAGGGCGTCGACGGCGTGGGCCTCGCGGCGGTCGGTCCGCTGCCACCGGATGAACAGCGAGATGAGCACGGGGATGTCCGCCACCTCGGCGATGAACCACAGCAGGTCGCCCGCCAGGTGCTGATCGCGCAGCGGGGACGGGAACCACGGCTGCCCGACCGCCTGCACCACCGAGCCGTCGAGCACGTGGTTCGTGATCCGCAGCACGATGCCCGGCACCGCGTCGATCATCAGCTCGACGAACGCGAGCAGGAACTCCGCGGTGACGAACGTCGACGACCGCAGCACCCCGGGCTCGGACAGCGGGGCGAGCAGTCCGAAGCCGAGCGCCGGCACCGTCACCGTGATGACGACGGCCCAGACGGACGATTCCCGCAGCGTCGCCGCGAACGGTGTCAGCAACAGGCCGAACAGGACGAGGGCGACCAGCGGCGCGACGATCGCGTTGCCGAGCAGGCGCACTGGACGCGACCGCATGGCGGCGTCGGCGGCGTGCGCGAGGTGATCCGGGCCTCCTGTCCGGAGCAACGACACGGGCGCACCGAGCGCGGCGAAGGTGGGGACCGCGAAGAAGAGCAGGGCGGACCGCAGGACGAACGCCCACCGCAGCTGCTGGTCGTACACGCCGACGATGCCGAACTGCAGGATGCCGAACAACGCCAGCGCCGCGACGAAGGCGAGGGTGCGCCACCAGGGCCAGTGTGCGCCGCGACGTGCGGCGCCGACCACCCACCAGCCGTAGGCGACCGTGGCGACGACGATCATCACCGCTGACAGGGGGTCGAACCGCCAGGTGCTCCAGAACTCGGGTGTCGACGGCGTCGGGTGCCTCCTGCGGATCGGCCTCGTGCCATCCTCTGCCCGGCGTGTGTGCCGGGGCAGACCCGAGCGGCTCCGATCGGTGAGAACCGGTTCAGATCCGGGTGACGCCCCTGGCCGGCGTGGTCCGCGAGAGCAACCACACCCCGATCGGCACCGCGACGGCGCCGATGACCGCGACCCCGAACGACAGGTGCAGCTGCATCACGAGGAACGCCGGACCGATCGTGCAGACCGCCGCGACGGCGACGACGGGCCACGACGGACGGTCGGCCGAGGGCAGCAGGCGGGGGAGCGGGCGGTCGAACCAGCGCAGCGCCCGAGCGACCCCGAGCGCGACGGCGAGCACCACGACCACTGCGACGACGCGGGACGCCCACCACGGACCGGAGCCCGGCGTCGGGAACGGCAACCCGACCAGCAGGGCGACCCCGTTCAGCGCGATGAAGAGCGGCAGGTGCCAGAGGTAGATGGTCATGCCGTCCCGACCGAGCACGAACACGGCGCCGAGCGCGGCCCGGGTGCGCATCAGGCGGGTGAGCGGGGCGTGCACGAGCTGGACCAGGCAGGCCTGTGCGATCGCGAGGAACGCCAGCGGGAGCATCGGCGGGTTGAGGTCCTGCAGCATGTCCGGTGCCCACAGCCCGATCGAGGTCATCGGGACGAGCAGGGCGTAGGCGGCGACCGCCACCGCGAGCAGGAGCGCCTTCGACCGCCGCGCGAACCAGCCGCCGGCCCAGAGGAACCCGAGCTGCTGGGCGAAGAGCCACACCGGTCCGAGGTTGAGCAGTCCGACCTCGGCGACCCCGGTGGCCAGGCGGACCGCGTCGACCGCTCCGGCGAGCAGCAGCAGGACGCCGAGGGTGGCCCACGGTGCCCGCTCGTGCAGGCGCATCATCAGTGGCACGCAGCACTGCGTGATGCCGTACGCGGCGAGGAACCAGAGCGGCGAACCGATGCCGAACGCGACCTCGGCGAGGAGGTCCGGCGGGGTGCCGGCGGCCGTCGCCACCCCGAGCCCGAGTGCGAGGAACACGAACAGCGGGACCGCCGGCCGGAACAGGCGCACCAGCCGGGTGGCCAGGTAGTCGCGCGCGGGGCTCGGTGCACCGCGGGCGACGGTGCTGCGCCAGCCGGTCGCGCTCGCGAAGCCGCCGACCACGAAGAAGAGGGGCATCACCTGCCCGACCCAGGTGGCGGCGACGTACCACGGGAGCTCCTGCAGGGGGCTCGTCACCCGCACCCCCTGGTCGTCGGCGGCGACGCCGACCATCGTGACGTGCACGATGACGACGAGGACGACGCAGGCCGTCCGGATGAGGTCGACGACCAGGTCCCGCTTCGCGATGATCCCCCGGACGTCCGGTGCACTGTTCGCCTGTTCAGGCAGACCTTGGCTCGTGGACATGTCCGGACGCTAGCGTGCGGAACGGTCGGTCCAGGGTCGCCCCAGCTGATCGCGACCGGATCGTGACACTTCGTATTCCGGTAGCGGCATGCGTCCTCGCGCTGACCGCCGGCAGAAGCTCGTGTACAGTGGCCACGTTGTCTTGATTCCTGCAAAAGAAAGGCTCAGCATGGACGCCGACGCCGATCTGCTCCGCACCTCGGGCCTCCGGGTGACGACACCGCGACTCGCGGTACTGCGCGCGACCGAGTCGATGCCGCACGCCACCGCCGACGACATCGTCACGGCACTCACCGCCGAACTCCCGACGACCAGCCACCAGGCCGTCTACGGGGTCCTCGCCGCACTCACCGGCGTCGGGCTCGTCCGACGCATCGAGCCGGCAGGCAGCCCCGCGCGCTACGAGCGACGGACCGGGGACAACCACCACCACATCGTCTGCACGCTGTGCGGCGCGATCGAGGACGTCGACTGCGCCGTCGGACACTCGCCCTGTCTGACCCCGTCGGACGCGCACGGCTTCGCCGTCACCACCGCCGAGGTCACCTACTGGGGCATCTGCGAGCGCTGCGCCGCGGCCGAGCGCGACGACGCAGGCGCAGAGGCGCCCAGCCCAGGCGCAGACGCGCCCGGCACAGGCGCAGGCGCAGGCGCCCCCGACGCAGGCGCAAGCGCAGTCGCCCCCGACGCCCCGCGCGTCCCCTGAACCACCCGAGCACCCCTGACCGAACCAACCGTTCCACCCAAGGAGGAACCGTGTCCGACCAGAACACGACCGGCACCCCGTCCGGCACCCCCACCACCACGACCAACTCCGGCGCTCCCGTCTCGAGCGACGAGCACTCGATGGGCGTCGGGGCCGACGGCCCCCTCGCGCTGCACGACCACTACCTGGTCGAGAAGCTCGCCCAGTTCAACCGCGAGCGCGTGCCGGAGCGCGTCGTCCACGCGAAGGGCGGCGGAGCGTTCGGTACCTTCACCGTCACGCAGGACATCAGCAAGTACACCCGCGCCGCGTTCCTGCAGCCGGGCCAGCAGACCGAGATGCTCACGCGCTTCTCGTCCGTCGCTGGCGAGCAGGGTTCGCCCGACACGTGGCGCGACCCCCGCGGCTTCGCGCTGAAGTTCTACACGTCCGAGGGCAACTACGACCTCGTCGGCAACAACACCCCGGTCTTCTTCATCCGCGACGGCATCAAGTTCCCCGACTTCATCCGCTCGCAGAAGCGTCTGCCCGGATCGCACCTGCGCGACCACGACATGCAGTGGGACTTCTGGACCCTGTCGCCCGAGTCGGCGCACCAGGTCACTTGGCTCATGGGTGACCGTGGCCTGCCGGCGAGCTGGCGCGAGATGGACGGCTTCGGGTCGCACACGTACCAGTGGATCAACGCTGAGGGTGAGCGCTTCTGGGTGAAGTACCACTTCCTGACCGAGCAGGGCCACAAGACCCTGACGCAGGAGGACGCCGACCGCATCGCCGGTGAGGACGCGGACTTCCACATCCGTGACCTGCACGCCGCGATCGAGCGTGGCGACTTCCCGCGCTGGACGCTCAAGGTGCAGATCATGCCCTACGCGGACGCCGAGTCGTACCGGTTCAACCCGTTCGACCTGACGAAGGTGTGGCCGCACGCCGACTACCCGCTCATCGAGGTCGGCACGATGGAGCTCAACCGCAACCCGGAGAACTACTTCGCGCAGATCGAGCAGGCGACGTTCGCACCGTCGAACTTCGTGCCCGGCATCGCGGCGAGCCCCGACAAGATGCTCCTGGCGCGCATCTTCAGCTACGCGGACGCCCACCGCTACCGCGTCGGCACGAACCACGCGCAGCTGCCGGTGAACGCCCCGAAGAACGAGGTGCACTCGTACTCGAAGGACGGCGCCATGCGCTTCGACTTCCAGAAGTCCGAGGTGCCGGTGTACGCCCCGAACTCGCTCGGTGGCGCGCACGCCGACCCGACCGCGACCGACGACGTGCCCGGTTGGGAGTCGGACGGCGCGCTGCAGCGCTCCGCGGCGACCCTGCACCCGGAGGACGACGACTTCGGCCAGGCCGGCACGATGGTCCGCGAGGTCCTCGACGACGCCGCCCGTGAGCGCCTGGTCGGCAACATCGCCGGTCACGTCTCGAAGGTGACGCGTGACGACCTGCGCGAGCGTGTCTTCGCGTACTGGACGAACGTCGACGCCGACCTCGGTGCGCGCGTGCGCGCCGCGGTCGTGCCGAGCGCGCCGGGTTCGAACGAGGACCCGGAGACGGTTGCGGTCGAGGCGTAAGCCCCGCTCCACCATCTGACGGACGGGAGGCACGGTGCCAGCTGGCACCGTGCCTCCCGTCCGTTCGTGGTTGCGTTCTAGACCTCTTGGCCGTTCAGCCAGATCGGGCCGGCCGGCCAGTCCTCGAGCGCTGCGGCCACCGGCCGCACCATCCAGCCGCCCTGTTCCGTGTTCGTGATGCCGGCGCCCTCGGCGGTGAACGCCGAGAAGGTGCCGACGACCTCGGGGAACTCGTGCCAGCCGAGCTTCGCGTAGAAGGGGATGCGGTTCTCGCCTGCGCCGAGGAAGCCGTACGGTACCGCGAGTCCGTCGAGCACGGCGTGGGTGCGCTCCATGAGCTCCCGGCCCTTGCCCGATCCCTGCAGCCGGGGCGACACGGCGACGAGACCGGTGTCCCCGACGAGCACGTCGCGCCCGCCGACCGTGATGAACATGCGGCGGATCCCGACGTGCGCCAGGACGACGCCGTCCTGGTCGCGGGCGAGGACCCGGCGCTCGGGCTGCATGCCGGACCAGCTGCGGCCGCCCACGTACCAGTGGGACCAGTCCGGGAACGCCTGCGCCAGCAGTGCTGCGATCGCTTCGTGGTCGGGGAGCGAGAGGGAGCTCTCCTCGACCACCTCCCACCGGATGTCATCAGTCACGCGTCCATCCTGCACGGATGTGGGGGAGGTCGTTGCGTCCGCTTGGTCCGGCAAAGCGACAGATCGCCGCGAACCGTTCGCAGCGATCTGTCGCTTTGGCGGGTGCCTCGCGCCGGGGTCGCGTGGATCTGTCGCTCTGGTGCAGCCGATGACCCCATTTGGTTGACGCGTCAACCAAATGGGCGCACACTGGTGCCATGCACACGCAGGACCTCCTCGCCGCCGACACCGGGATGGGTGCCGTCACCCTCCGCGTCGCGAACCTCGACCGGATGATCGGCTACTACCGCGACGGCGTCCAGCTCGCGCTGCTCTCGAACGAGGGCGGCGTCGCCGTGCTGGGGCGACCGGGCGCCGGTGGTCTGGCGATCCCGATCGTGATCCTCGAGCACGCGCCGTCGATGCAGCACGCGTCCCCCCACGACGCCGGCCTGTTCCACACTGCGATCCTGTTCGACACCCGGGCAGACCTGGCCGCGGCGCTGTACTCGGTCGCGACGAAGTTCCCGCAGAGCTTCACCGGCAGCGCCGACCACCTGGTGAGCAACGCGTTCTACTTCACCGATCCCGAGGGCAACGGCGTCGAGCTGTACTGGGACCGCGACCGCACCGAGTGGTCGTGGACGCACGGCATGGTCGACATGGACACGAAGTACGTCGACCCGAACGCGTTCCTGCAGGAGCACCTGACGCAGGACGCCCTGGACACCGCCGCGGCACGCCCGGGCAAGGTCGGCCACGTGCACCTGTCGGTCGGCGACGTCGCCAGCGCGAAGGCGTTCTACGTCGACAAGCTCGGCTTCGCGACGACGGCCGGGTGGGGTGAGGCCCTGTTCGTCAGCGCCGGCGGGTACCACCACCACATGGCGATGAACACCTGGAACTCCCGCGGGGCCGGGCGCCGCCAGCTCGCCCTCGGGCTCGGACTCGTGCGGATCGAGGTGCCGGGAGCCGACGACCTCGGCGCCCTCGTGTCGCGCATGCACGACACCGGGGTGCAGACCGCGGACGACGGCCGGACGGTCGCGTTCGAGGACCCGTGGGCGAACCGCATCGAGGTGACCGCGCCCGGTCGCGGCTGACGAGCGGGTCGCGAGGGGCCGAGTCTCGGGCTGCGCGACACTCCTCGCGCCCGAAGCCCCGAGAAGTGTCGCTGACCCCGAATCTCGGCGCCGGCTGACCGGTCACGCGCGGTTCGAGATCCCGCCGTCCGACGTCAGCAGCTGCCCGTTCACCCAGGCGCCCTGCTCCGAGCAGAGGAACCCGACGAGCGCCGCGGTGTCCGACGGTCGACCGAGCCGGCCGAGCGGCGTTCCCTCGACCGCCCAGCGCTTGACGTCGTCGGACATCCACCCGGTGTCGTTCGGGCCGGGGTTCACGACGTTCGCGCTGACGCCCAGGCTGCCGAGCTCCTTCGCGGCGCCGAACACGATGCGGTCGAGCGCACCCTTCGAAGCCCCGTACGGCAGGTTGTACGCGATGTGGTCGCTCGTCAGTGCGACGATCCGCCGACGGTCGCGTGGTGCGGCGTCGCCGGCGCGCTCGAGTGCGGCCGCGTACGCCTGCACGAGCAGGAACGGCGCGCGGGCGTTGACGGCGAAGTGCCGGTCCCACGACTCGACCGTCGTGGTCCGGAAGTCCGAGTCCACCGATTCGCAGTGCGACATCACCAGCGCGGTGACGGGCGCGCCCGCCTCCGTCTCGGCACGGCCGACCAGCGCGGCAGCCTGTTCCGGGTCCTCCAGGTCGACCGGGAGGCGCGTCACGCGTGCACCCGCCGACTCGCACTCCTGCACGACGGACTCGACCCCGTCGGGATCTGCCCCACCGCTCACGCGGTCGTCGTACGGGCCCCACCACGAGATGGCCAGGTCCCAGCCGTCGGTCGCCAGCCGGGTGGCGAGCGCCGCGCCGATACCGGCTCTGCGGCCCACGCCGGTCACCAGGGCGAGTGGTCGTGCGGACGTCATACGGGCCTCCTCTTCGGTGCTCCGTCGCACCGATCGCCACCCAGTCTGCCGGAACCGGGCACGCTCGTGGCCATCGCACTCGGCGTCCTGTCGGCGAGGACCGGCGCGCGAGGGCCAAGATGGACGGATGCCACGCACACGACCACCGCTCGGACGCGGACCCCGCGGCGGTCGTCCGGACCCGCGCGACCTGCCGATCGAGCACGTGCGCGACCGGATGTCGTCCTACATCTACGGCAACATCACGGTGCTCGCCGCCGCGATCGCCGTCGACCCCGCCGCGATCCACCACGGCTCGGCGATCTGGGCCGTCCTGGCGACCGCGGTGCTGACCTACCTGGCGCACGTCCTCGCGCACCTGGTGGCGCACGGGCTCGGCGGCGACGAGTCCGAGACCGACGACGCCCGGCGCGAATCGGTCGCGACCATCATGCGGAACGCCAACCCCATCGCGACGTCCGGGCTCATCCCCGCGGTGCTGTACGCGGTGGCGTGGGCCGGGTGGATCCCGGCGGGGTGGGCGCAGACGGCGGCCCTCGTCATCCTGGTGGTGCGCATCGGGATGGTCGGCGTCTTCGTGCAGCGGTTCAGCGGCAGGCGCCCCACGTTCCTCGGGCTCTGGGGCGGCATCGTGCTGGCCGCCGTGGCGTTCGTGATCGGTCTCGTGAAGGTGGTGTTGACGCATTGAGTGCCGCCGAGTCCGAACCGAAGCCGAAGCGGGCCGGCTGGAAGTTCCTCCGCGACCTGGTGGTCATCGTCGTCGTGGCGCTGCTGGCGTCGTTCCTGGTGAAGACCTACCTGGTCCGGGCCTTCTCCATCCCGTCCGGGTCGATGGAGAACACGCTGCTCATCGGCGACCGCGTGCTCGTCAACGAACTCGTCCCCGGCGCCGTCCCGCTGCAGCGCGGTGACGTCGTCGTGTTCCAGGACCCGGGCGGCTGGCTCGGTACCGGGCAGGGCGACGACCTGATCAAGCGCGTCATCGGCCTGCCGGGCGACACGGTGTCGTGCTGCGGCACCGGCGGTCACCTGTCGGTGAACGGACACCCGGTCGACGAGCCGTACGTGGTGCCCGAGATCGGGTCGGACCGGGTCTCCGGCACCGACTTCGACATCACCGTGCCGGAGGGGCGCATCTGGGTGATGGGCGACAACCGGTACAACTCGGCGGACTCCCGTGTGCACGGCACGGTGCCGGTCGACGACGTGGTCGGTCGTGCGTTCATCACCACGTGGCCGGTGTCACGGTGGACGGTGCTCTCGCGGTACGCCGACGAGTGGGACCAGGTGCCGGACCCATGACGACTCCCGACGCTGTGCCCATGGACGCTGTGCCCATGGACTACGTGACCGGGGGTGACGCGGACCTGTCGATCCGGCGCATCGGGACGCACGGACACCGGTCCGGCACGATCGGGCCCCGTCCGGACCACGTGGTCTTCTGGCTCGCCGACGGCCGTGCCCACCTGACCGCGGACGACGGCTCGAGCTGGGACGTCGGCGCCGAACGCCCGATGATGCTCTCAGCGTCGCTGGCGTACGGCTTCGACACCGACGCCACAGCCATGACCCTGCTGCACCTGGCGCCGGCCCTGCTCGGCGACCGCGACGGCGTGGCCGAGTTCCGCCAGCCGGACGCCGCCGACCCCCGGATCGAGCCGCTCCGGGCACTGCTCCGCGACGTCACCGATCGGGTGCTCGACCCGGCGCTGCCGGGCGACGAGCGGGCCGCGGTGAACCGGCGCATCGCCACCGTCGTGCTGTCCACGTTCGCGCCGTCGCGGTCGGACGTCGAGCACCGGATGCGCCGCGCGATCCGCTTCGTGCACGACGAGGCCGGCCGGCCGCTCTCGGTGGCCGACATCGCGGCCTCGTGCGGCCTGACCGAGCGCGGCGTGCAGGCCCTCTTCCGCCGGCGTCTCGCGGTGACGCCGATGCAGTACCTGCGCGAGGTCCGACTCGACCGGGTCCACCTCGAGCTCGGACGTTCGCGCTCCGGAGCGCTGCTGGTGAGCGACGTCGCCCGACGGTGGCAGTTCACGCACCTCGGACGCTTCGCCGCGCACTACCGCGCACGCTTCGGCGAGCAGCCGCACGAGACCATCGCACGAGGACCCGGCGCCGTCTGAGAACGGCGGTTCTCGCGTTCATTGCGGGTTCCGGCTATCCTGCATCCGTGGATGCGCGACGGTCCGGTCTGGGTCAGTACCTCCGCGCCCGTCGGGCACTCGTCCAGCCCGAGGACGTCGGACTCGCCCGCGAGCCCGGACGCCGCGTCGAGGGGCTGCGGCGCGAAGAGGTCGCCCGGCTCGCCGGCATCAGCGCCGAGTACTACCTCCGGCTCGAGCGCGGCCGTGACCACCAGCCGTCCGATCAGGTCCTGGTGGCCCTGGCCCGGGCACTGCGGCTCGACGGTGAAGCGCTCGACTACGTGCGACGGATCGCCCACGCCGAGCGCCGACGGCCCCTCGGCATCGACCCGCCGGGCATCGACGACTCGGTCCGTGCGCTGCTGGCGCAGTGGGCGCACACCCCGGCGTTCGTGATGGACCGGAACCAGGACATCATCCTGTCCAACGCGCTGGCGAGCGCACTCGGACCCGGGTACATGGAGCCGGGCGCCAACCTCGTCCTGCAGATCTTCACCGAAGCCTCGCGGCAGCACGCCGTGGACTGGGAGCCGACCGCGCACCGCGTCGTCGCCGCCCTGCGCCTGCACGCCGAACCCGAGGACCCCCGTCTGCAGGAGATCGTCGGGACGCTCACCCTGCAGGACCCGGACTTCGCCCGCATCTGGGCACGGCACGACGTCGCCGTCCAGCGCACGGGGACCTCACGGCACTGGATCGACCCGATCGGGTGGATCGAGTTCCGCTGGCAGAACTTCGCGATCCCCGGCAGCTCGCACGTGCTCGTCACCTTCTGGGCCGACCCGGGCACCCCGGCAGCGGCGGCCGTCGCCTACCTCGCGGCGCAACTCCGACCCGACGCGCGGCGGACGAGTGCCGACGCACTGCGCACGGCACCGGTCGACGGCGAACCGATCAGCGGCTGAGCACCGCGCGCAGGGCGTCGAGGTGCGCGGCAGCGTCGTCGTCCGCAGCGGTCCAGACCACCAGCACGTGCTCGGAGTCCTCCTGCCGCCGGAACTGCTCCCACCGCAGCAGGACCCGTCCGACGAGCGGGTTGTCGAACGTCGTCACGCCACGGTGCGCAGGTCGGTCGGCGCCGGCCGCCCACTCGCTCGCGAAGGCCGGGCTCCTGGCCATCAACTCACCGAGGAGCTGGCGGAACCGCGTGTCCGCCTCGTGCTGCTCGAGCGAGTCCCGGAAGGTCGCCGCGGTGCGGTGGGCCTCGGCCTCCCACCCGGCGACCGAGTCCTCGACGTGCGGGTTCAGGAACGTGAACCGCGCCAGGTTCGTGCCGACCGTCAACGACGCCGAGACCGCTCCGGCGAGCCGGTTCGCCGCCACGACGTCGAGGTAGCGGTCGAAGACGACGGCCGGCTCGGCGAGTGCGTCCACGAAGTCCTGGGCCGACGTCGTCGTCGTGCCGTCCCCGTTGTCCATCTTGCTCACGCTAGACGTTCCCCTCGGGGCGAAAGGGGTCCCGCGAGGACCCGGCTCGGCCGACGGCGTGCCCGCCCGCACGCACCACGCGGCGTTTCCGACGGTGCCGGGGCCGCCACCAGGGTGCGGCGGGGCCGGTCGCTGCGCTGCCTGGGCACGGCAGGGACAGGACGGCCTGGTCCGGACGGCCCTAGCGTGACGACGCCGGCACCCCCGCCCGGCACCGCGCCAGCCCGCAGGAGGCCGCCCATGACCGCACCGACCATCGTCCTCGTCCACGGCGCCTTCGCGGACGCCGCCAGCTGGGCCCCCGTCACCCGGGAGCTCCTCGACCGCGGCCACACCGTGCTCGTGCCGCCCGTGTACAACCGCAGCCTCGCCGAGGACGCCGCCTCGATCCGGGCCGTGGCCGAGCACGTCGACGGCCCCGTCGTCCTCGCCGGGCACTCCTACGGCGGCGCCGTGATCACCGTCGCGGGCGAGGCCGCGAACGTCGTCGGGCTCGTCTACGTCGCCGGGTACGTCCTGGACGTCGGCGAGAGCCTCGGCCAGCTGCAGGGCGGGTTCCCGGACTCCGACCTCGCCGCCAACCTCGTGTACACCCCGTACCCGGTCGCCGGAGCCGAGGACGGCACCGACGTCTCGGTCGCGATCGACGCGTTCCCGGCCGTCTTCGCCGGTGGTCTCGACCCGCGGATCGCCGAGGTCCTCGCCGTGTCGCAGCGCCCGTTGTCCGGCGCCGCGTTCGGCGAGCCCGCCTCGGCCGCCGCCTGGAAGACGACCCCGGCGTGGGCCATCGTGTCGTCCGAGGACCACACCATCAACCCCGACGTCGAGCGTTTCGGGTACACCCGCGCCGGCATCACCGACGTGACGGAGCTCCCCGCACCGCACCTCGTCATGCAGACCCACCCGCGGGACGTCGCCGACGTCATCGAGCGCGCGGCCACGGCCACCGCCACGTCCTGACGCGGCCCACCGCCGACGACGCGACCAGCGATCTGCAGGCGACCAGGCCGGGAGGCACGGCGCGCGTCGGACGCGCACCGTGCCTCCCGGACGGTCCCCGGCCCCACCCCGAGGAGGCGACGTGACCGCCGAACCCACCACGACGAACCGTGGCGGTGCGCTCGCGCCGCTCGCGATCCCGGTCTTCCGCGCCCTGTGGATCGCGGTGCTCGTCAGCAACGTCGGCAGCTGGATGCAGACGGTCGGCGCGCAGTGGCTGCTCGTCGACGAGCACGCGGCGCCCGTCGTCGTCGCCCTCGTGCAGACCGCGTCGAGCTTGCCGGTCCTGCTCATCGGGATCCCGGCGGGCGTGATCGGCGAGTTCGTCGACCGTCGAAAGCTCCTCATCGGGGTGCAGGCGTTCCAGGTGGTCGTCGGGGTCGCGATGACCGTGCTCACCGCGACGGGACAGATGACGCCGGCGCTCCTGCTCACCGTCACGTTCCTGCTCGGCACCGCGTCGGCCCTGCAGCTGCCCGCGTACCAGGCCCTCGTGCCCGAGATCGTGCCGCGGGCGATGATCACCGACGCGGCGGCGCTCAGCTCGGTCGGCGTCAACGTGGCCCGGTCGATCGGTCCGGCGCTCGCCGGGGTGGTGATCGCGCAGCTCGGGGTGCCGTTCGTGTTCGCGGCGAACGCGCTGTCGTTCGCACTGTTCCTCGTGGTCCTCGTCACGTGGCGCGGGTACCGACGGCCGGAGACCCGGGCGGAACCGTTCATCGACGCCACCCGGGCCGGACTCCGGTACGTCCTGCACGCCGGGGTCGTCCGCCGGCTCCTCCTGCAGCTGGCGGCGTTCATGGTGCCGGCGAACGCCCTGTGGGCGCTCCTGCCGCTGGTCGCGGACGGGCCGCTCGGACTCACCTCCGGCGGCTACGGGCTGCTGCTGGCCGCGGTCGGCATCGGCTCGGTCGGTGGCGCGTTCGCGATGCCGGCGATCCGCGCGCGGATCGGCACCGGCGGCACGGTCGGGGTCGCCTCGGTGGTGTTCGGCGCGACGATGGTCGTCGTCGCGCTCGTCCCGGTGCTGTCCGTGGTCCTCGTCGCGCTGGTCGTCGGCGGCGTCGCGTGGATCGGGGTCGTCACCACCCTGAACGGCACGGTGCAGGCGTTCCTGCCCGCCTGGGTCCGAGCGCGGGGACTGGCCGCCTACCAGCTCGTCCTGTTCGGCAGCACCGCGGTCGGTGCGGCGCTCGCCGGGGTCGTGGCCACGCCGTTCGGCGTCGTCGGGGTGCTCGCCGGGGCCGGGGTGGTCACCGCCCTGAGCGCCGTGCTGATCGTCGTGTCGGGGTTCCCGGCGCTCACCGACCGGCAGCGCGCCGTCGCACCGATGCCGTTCGGCGACGTCACGATCGTGCCGGACGACCACGCCGACGCCACGGGCGAGACCCTGGTGCTCGTGCACTGGACCGTGCCGGACGGCGCCGTCGACACCTTCCGCGCCGCCGCCGCGCTCCTCGGGCACAGTCGGCGGCGGACGGGCGCCCGCGACTGGAACCTGTACCGGGACACCGCGGCCGGGCCCGACGCGTGGGTCGAGGCGTTCCGGGTCGGGTCCTGGCAGGAGCACGTCGACCAGCACGAGGTCCGGCAGACCGGCGACGACGCACGGACCCTCGAGGCCGTCCGCCAGGTCGCGGGGGAGCCCCGCGTCGAGCACCTGGTGGCGCCGGGGGTCAGCAGCCCGTCGTCGTCAGCGTGACCGTCGCGACGGCGTCGTTCGTCACCGTCGTCGTCTGGGGGCAGAGCTCGCCAGCACGCACCGTGACCGTGCCGAGCGGGACGCCCGCGAAGTCCGCGGTGCCGCCGGGGAACACCCGCTGGTGCTCCGACAGCTTGCCCGTCGACGCGAAGACCTTCACCTCGTACGGGTGGTCGGCGGCGTTGTCCGACACCGTGACCGAGACCTGGCCGGTGGAGTCGTGGGCGCCGCACCCCGCGAGCGTCAGCAGGGCCGCCGCGGCGAGGGCGACGGTGGGCAGGACGCGGCGGGACACGCGTCCAGGGTAGTCCGGCGCCGGATCGGTCCGGACCGGGGACGACCGTCGCGTCCGCTCGGCGTGCCTGCCCCGTGGACTGGGGTGGTGCGTCCTCCGTAGTGGGGACAGGCCCTGTCCGGTTGGCGCGTTAGCGTGGGTGCATGCACCCGGAGACCGCGACGACCGTCCCAGTCACCAGCGCGCCCGACGCCGTGCGCCGAGCAGCACTGCTCGCCGCGCTCGACGTGGTCGAGGGCGGTGCCGAGGAACGGTTCGACCGGATCACCCGCATCGCGCGTGAGGCCCTCGGCGTGTCCGGCTCGTTCCTGAACCTGGCGGGCGACACCTCGCTGACGATCAAGTCCCAGCAGAGCGACGCCCACTTCGGACCGGTCATCCCGCTGCAGGACACCTTCTGCGGGCGCACGATGGGGGAACGCGGCCCCGTGCTGGTGCCCGACGCGCGCATCGACGCCCGCTACTCCGACATGCCGATGGTCGTCGGCGACCCGAACGTCCGCTTCTACGCCGGCGTGCCACTGCGGCTCGGCGACGACGACGTCAAGGTCGGCACCCTCTGCCTCATCGACCCCGAACCGCGGACCCTCGACGCCGACGAGCTCGCCCTGCTCCAGGAGCTCGGCGTCTGGGCCGAGCGGGAACTGGCCGCCGGTGCCGACGAGGACCGCCTGCGCTCGGTGCTCGCGGGGCTCGAACCCGGCACGGTCGACGTGCCCGGCTACCGGATCGCGGGCCTGTCCGTTCCGCACGGCGTCGTCTCCGGCGACTTCCACGACTGGCACCGTTCCGGTGACGACGCGGTGCACCTGACGGTGGCCGACGTCATGGGCAAGGGCATGTCGGCCGGGCTGCTCGCCGCGAACATCCGCGGCGCCCTGCTCGCCCGCGGCGACGTGGCACCCGACGTCGCCGTCGCCGAGCTCGAGGCGCAGGTCGCACCCGACCTCAGCCGCGCCGAGTCCTTCGCGACGCTGTTCCACGGCCGACTCACCCCCTCGACCGGTCGGATCGACTTCACCGACGCCGGACACGGGCTCGTCCTGCAGCTCCGCGACGACGGCGCCGAGCGGATCCTGCGCTCGTCGGACCTGCCGATCGGGCTGCACCCGGCGGGCATCGAACGTGCCTCGGGATCACTCGTCATGCGGCCGGGTGACGTGGTCATCGTGGTCAGCGACGGCGCGCTCGAGCTGTGGGACTCCACGCTCGCGTCGCTGTCGCAGCTCGGGGCGCTCTACCGCGAGTCGCCGGACGTCGCGACGTTCCTGCAGCGGGTGCGTTCGCGTGCGGTCGACCACGACCCGGGCGACGACCTGACCGTCGTCGTGGTCGCGCGCGACCTCTGACGACGGGTCGTCGGCGGTCGCCGGCGGTCGTCTTGCTCGCTCGGCGCCGGCGGTCGCCCGGCTCGCTAGGCGCCGAGGCGCTCGATGAGCTCGGCGTAGCGCGCGGCGGTGCGGGACACGATCGCCTCGGGCAGCACCGGCGGCGTGCCCTGGCGGTCCCAGTTGGCGCTGAGCCAGTCGCGCACGATCTGCTTGTCGAAGGAGTCCGTGCGACCGTCGGCGCGGGCGTCCCAGTACCGGCTCGAGTCGCTCGTCAGGACCTCGTCCGCGATCCGGATCCGGCCGTCGGCGTCCTGTCCGAACTCGAACTTGGTGTCCGCGATCACGACGTCGCGCTCGAGGGCGATCGCCGCCGCCTCGGTGTACACGTGCAGCGACAGGTCACGCAGCGTCGCCGCGACGTCCGCACCGACCAGGTCCACGGTCTGCTCGTACGAGATGTTCTCGTCGTGCTCGCCCTGCGCTGCCTTGTAGGCGGGCGTGTAGATCGGCTCGGGCAGCCGGTCGCCGTTCGACAGCCCCTGGGGCAGGGCGACGCCGCAGACGCTGCCGGTCTGCTGGTACTCGGCCCAGCCGCTGCCGACCAGGTACCCGCGCACAACGCACTCGACGGGGAACATCTCGAGCGGCATGACGTGCATCGACCGCGACTCGACCTCGGCCGGCACGGGGGTGCCGCCGGACGACGGGCCGATGATGTGGTTCGGCACGTCGCTCAGCTGCGTGAACCAGAACCGCGACAGGCGGGTGAGCAGCTCGCCCTTGCCCGGGATCGGCGGCTCGAGCGCGAAGTCGTACGCGCTGACCCGGTCGGACGCCACGAGCAGCAGCTCGGACGCGCTCCGGATGTCGGGGGTGCCGGTCGGCACGTACAGCTCGCGGACCTTGCCCGACGAGACGTGGTCCCAGCCGGCGATCACGGGCGCGCCGCTCATCGGGTGACCTTCGCGGCGATGTCGGTGCGGTACTGCGCGCCCTGCAGGGTGATGTCGCCGAGTCCCGCGTAGGCGCGCTCCCGCGCCTGCGCGAAGTCGGAGCCGACCGCGACGACGCTGAGCACGCGGCCGCCGGTGGCGACGAGGGTGTCGTCGAGCACCCCGGTGGCGGCGTGGGCGACGGAGACGCCGTCGCGGGCGTTCGCGGCGTCGATGCCGGTGATGGGCCGGCCCGTCTGCGGGTTCTCCGGGTAGCCCTCGCTCGCCAGCACCACGGTCACGGCGGCTTCGTCGCGGAACTCCGGCGCCGGGGTGCTCCCGAGTCGACCGGTCGCGGCGGCGAGCAGCAGTCCGCTCAGCGGCGTCGCCAGGCGGGGGAGGACCACCTGGGTCTCCGGGTCGCCGAAGCGTGCGTTGAACTCGATGACCCGGACGCCCTGCTCCGTGACGATGAGGCCGCAGTAGAGCAGGCCGACGAACGGCGTGCCCTCGTGCTCGAGGCGACGGACGGTGGGCAGCGCGACCAGCTCGGTGACCTCGTCGACGAAGGCCTGTTCGGACGCCCAACGATCGGCCAGCCACGGCAACGGCGAGTACGCGCCCATGCCGCCGGTGTTCGGCCCGAGGTCGCCGTCGGCCAGGCGCTTGTAGTCCTGCGCGGGGCTGAGCGGCCGGACGTCGTGCCCGTCGCTCAGGAAGAACAGCGAGACCTCTTCGCCGTCGAGGAACTCCTCGACCACGACGTGCCCGTGCTGCAGCCAGTAGGTGGCGTGGTCGATGGCGGCCTCACGGTCCTCGGTCACGAGGACGCCCTTGCCGGCGGCGAGGCCGTCGGCCTTCACGACGTACGGTGCGCCGAGCTCGTCGATCGCCGCGACGGCCTCCGCTGCCGTGCCGGCGTACACCGGGCGACCGGTCGGCACGTTCGCCTCGGACATGATCCGCTTGGCGAAGGCCTTCGAGCCCTCGAGCTGCGCGGCGGCCTTGCCGGGCCCGAAGACCGGGATGCCCCGGGTGCGGACCGGGTCGGCCACGCCGGCGATGAGCGGTGCCTCGGGCCCGACGACGACCAGTTCGACGCCGTTCTCGATCGCGTACTCGGCGACGAGGGCACCGTTCGTGGGGTCGAGGGAGACGGTCTCGACGTCGGCGGCGATGCCGGCGTTGCCGGGAGCGGCCGTGATGACGTGGCCCGCCCGCTCAGCGAGGAGGGCCGTGATGATCGCGTGCTCGCGGGCACCGGAACCGAGGACGAGGATTCGCACCCGATCACCCTACCGATGAGGACTCGCCCGCCGCGAGGCGACGGCTAGCCTGTGGAGATGCCACCCAGGAGGATCGAGGACGCCGTCGGGCGCGCCGCACTGACCGCGGTGCAGCAGGGCGACACGGCGAGGGCGACCGTCGCGACGGCCGTCCGGTGGACCCTGCAGCGTCTCGCCGACGACGTGCCCGGCAACAGCGTCGAGGTCCGGGTGCCGCCGTTCGCCGCAGTCCAGGCCGTCCCCGGCCCCCGACACACCCGTGGCACGCCGCCGAACGTGGTGGAGACGGACGCCACGACGTGGCTCGCGCTCGCCACCGCGGAGCTGACCTGGGACGAGGCGGTCGCGCAGTCGCGCGTCAGCGCGTCCGGATCGCGTGCGGACCTGACGGCGTTCCTGCCGGTGCGGGTCGCGCTCTAGTCGCGTCGAGCACTCCCTAGGCGGACGAACCGAATTAGGTAGTCCCTACCGATGCGGGCGCATGCACTGCGAACCTACGCTTGAAGTCGCCGGGATTCGGACCCGACCCGAACGGGTCCGAACCCGGCGACAGGGACCAAGGTACGCGAAGTTCCACACAACGTGTCAACCGGAGCGGCGCGTCGTGCTGCAATGCGCAACGTTCTTGCGTGACAGGGTGGCTCAGAAGAGGCCGGCGAGCTCCGACCGCGCGTGCAGGTCCCACTTGGCGAACACCCGTGACAGGTGTGCGTCGATCGTCCTGGTGGAGAGTCCGAGCGCCTCGCCGATGAGGCGGTTGCTCATCCCCTGCGCCGCGAGCTCGGCGACCTGGTACTCGCGGTTCGTGAGCGGTGGCTTCGGCCGACCGGCCGTGACCGCCATGCCGTGCGACGCGAGCACCCCCTGCGCCGCGATCACCCGCGTGCGGTCGTGGGCGGTCAGGGCGTCGGCGTACTCGACGATCGCCGCGGCGAGCGGCCCGTCGACCCGGGCTGCCGCCTCGCGCATCCGACCGAGCGAGGCGCCGGTCTCGCGTCCGTGCAGCATGTCCATCGCGTAGTGCAGCGTCTGCGCGTACATGACGTGCGTCCACGCGCCGCTCGCGGTGGCGCGGTCGATGATGTCGTCGGCATGGCGGAGTCCCGCGGGGTTGCCGAGTACCGCCTCGGTCCAGGCGATCGTCACCGCGACCTGCTCCCCGGTGATCCGCATCGCCCGCTGCGGGGTGGCCCGCGCACGGTCGAGGGCACGCGTCGCGTCCTCGGTGCGGCCGGCGTAGGCGTACGCCATCGCGAGCCGTGCCCACGGGTAGGCCGCGAAGCCGCCGTGGTCCGCGACGTCGTAGCGCTCGCAGGCCGCCGAGAACGCCGCGATCGCGTCGTCCCAGCGCCGTTGCCCGATGGCGAGGTTGCCGTCGCCGATGAGCTCGAGGGTGAAGTCGTACTTCAGGTACGGGTTGGAGCGTCGGACCGGCACCTCGGTGAGCAGGTCGGCGAGGTCGCCCCGCCAGACCTGCACCTGGTGCAGCACCGACACGATCTCGCCGACGCTCCAGGGGGCGTCTTCAAGGTGTTCGACCGCGGTGGCCAGGGCGCGGCGGCCGAGGGCCGAGGCGTCGTCGAGCCGGCCGGCCGTGGCGAGGGCCATGATCGCGCAGGGGGCGACGCTGAGGAAGGCGAACGGGATGGTCGGGGCGTGCACGATGCCGCTGCGCTCGAGCTCGACCCGGACCTCGTCGAAGCGCCCGCCCCAGCCGAGGTGCGCGAGCCGCAGCAGCCGGAGCCGTTCGACCGCTTCGCCGGACACCAGGCGGCTGGCGACGTCGGTGAGCGCCACCGCGGCCAGTACGTCGTCGTCGTGGAACTGCCGGATGTTGGCGAGGATCTCGCAGGCCTCGACCACGAACGCGTCGTCCACCGAGGCGTGGTCCGCACGGACGACCGCCCAGGCCGCCTCGGCGTCGGCACGACCGGCCTCGCGCCCGGTGCTGTACGAGTACGCCAGGGACCGCAGGCAGCGCGCGGCGACCTGCTCGTTCGGGTGCAGGGTCCGCCGGAGTGCGGCGGAGGTCAGGGCGATCGCGCTCTCGTGCTCCTGCAGCCGCACCGCGACCTGCGCCGCGTCGAGCAGCTGCTCGACCGGGGGCACGACACCGCAGTCGAGGGCCCAGAGCGCCGACCGCAACCGTGCGGCGGGCGGAGCGCCCTCGGGACTGTCGGCGCGGAAGGCGTTCGCGCGGGCGAACAGCGCCGTGCGCCGTGCCACCGGGACCAGGGCGCGGATGACCTCGCCGACGAGCGGGTGCTGCGGACGGGCCACCGCGGCGCCGTCGTCGAGCGAGTCGATCCGGACCAGACCGAGTGCGACCACGCGGTCGACGTCGCCGCCGCTGACCAGACCGAGCAGCCGCGCGAGCGGGATCGGGTCGGCGAGTGCCACGATGTCGACGACGTCGCGCAGGTCCTCCGGCAGTGCGCCGAGCTCGGTCCGGTACATGTCGGCGAGGCTGTTCGACGCGGTGACCCGCCCCCGCCAGTACCACCCGGACGCCGTGTGCTCGAGGGCGCCGGAGGTACGGGCGGCCCGGACCACCTCGCGCAGGTAGAGCGGGTTGCCGGCGGTTGCGCGGTGCACCCGCTCGGCCGACGCGTTCTCGAGCTGCGAGCCGAGCGCCTCGGCCACCAGGGCCGACGTCTCGCGCAGGCTGAGCGGTTCGAGGTCGATGCGCTCGAGCAGGTCGTCCTGCCACAGGGCGCGGAGCGGTTCCGACAGCGCGGTGAAGTCGCGGCAGGTCAGGACGAGCCGAACGCCCTGGTGTCGGACGAGCCACGCCACGTACCGGGCGGAGATCGCGTCGAGGTGGTCGGCGTCGTCGACGCGCAGCAGGACGTCACGGTCCGCGAGGTCGGAGATCGCCCGGAGACGCTGCTCGGCCCCGGAGTCGTCGGACAGCTCGGACAGGGTCGCCGGCAGCTCGCCGAAGCGGTCCGAGATCGCCCCGAAGGGCATCGACCGCCCGGTGGCGACGGCGGTGATGGGCACCACGACCGTGCGGCCGGAGCCGTCCCGTCCGGCGACGCGGTCGGTGACGCGGGCCGCGACGGTGCTCTTGCCGAGACCGGGAGCGCCGACGAGCGCGACGCTCCACCGGTGCTCCGCGACGACGGACACGGCACGGTCCTCCTCGCGACGCTGCATCACGGGCCAGGTCACGCGCGCCGGGATGCCGGGGGTGCGGCCTCGCCCCCGTACGGTCCGTTCTCGCATCCGTGTCACCTCCTGCCCATGGGATACCAAGCGGTACGGATCATCCTCTCCCGGATCGGAGTGCGCGCACAGGCCGGGGGACGTCCCACAGTGGGGGACAATGGGTGGGTGAGCAACACCGATCGACCCGACGACCAGCCGGTCCCGGCCCCCGCGCCGAACGCCGTCTCCACCTCCGACGAGGTCACGATCCGTCGTGCGCCGAAGTTCGGGGTGTTCATCGTCGGCGGCGCGGTGCTCGGGTTCATCGCGACCCTGATCGTCGTCTCGCTCACCATGAACCTCGGTGGCCAGCAGGAAGAGTCGAGCTTCGGCAGCCTGGTGGGCTACTTCAGCCTGTGGGGCGTCACGATCGGCGCCTTCGTCGGCGCGGTCGTCGCCGTCGTGTTCGACCGGGTCTTCGCCCGGCGCGCGGCCCGCCTGACGGCGGAGCGCGTCGAGGTCGAGCTGCCGCCCGAGACGGTCGAGGGCGAGATCGACGAGCACGGCGACCAGCGGCCGTAGCCGCCGCCGTCTCCGGACGGGAGGCCCGGTGCCAGCTGGCACCGGGCCTCCCGTCCGTCTGGTGGTCGCGATCGCGACCCCCACTCAGCTGAGCTGGTTCGCCTCGACCCAGGACAGGTACTCCGGGCTCACGGTGCCCGTGACGTACTCGCCCGTGAAGCAGCTCATCTCGAGGTCGGTCACGTCCGAGCCCTCGATGATGGCGTCCCGCATGTCGCCGATCTCCTGGTAGATCAGGTGGTCGCTGCCGAGCACCTTGTTGATCTCCGGGATCTTCCGGTCGTGCGCGATGAGCTCGTCGCGCGTCGGCATGTTGATGCCGTAGACGTGCGGGAACCGGACCGGGGGAGCGGCGCTCGTGAAGGTGACCTCGTTCGCACCGGCGGCGCGGGCCATCTCCACGATCTCCTTGCTCGTCGTGCCGCGCACGATCGAGTCGTCGACGATCAGGATGTTCTTGCCCTTGAACTCCGACGACATCGCGTTGAGCTTCTGCCGGACGGACCGCTTGCGCTCCGCCTGGCCCGGCATGATGAACGTCCGGCCGACGTAGCGGTTCTTGTAGAACCCCTCGCGGTACTCGATGCCGAGCTTCCGCGCGACCTGCATGGCCGCGGGGCGCGACGAGTCCGGGATCGGCATCACGACGTCGATGTCACCGGTCGGTGCGTACTGCTCGATGGTGTCCGCCAGCCGGTTGCCGAGGCGCAGGCGGGCGTCGTACACCGAGATGCCGTTCATGACGGAGTCGGGACGCGCCAGGTACACGTACTCGAACGAGCACGGCACGAGCCGCGGGTTCTTCGCGCACTGCCGGGCGTGCATCTGCCCGTTCATCTCGATGAAGATCGCCTCACCCGGGGCGACGTCGCGGACGATCTCGTAGCCGCCGGACTCGAGCACCAGCGACTCGCTCGCGACGACCCATTCGGGCTGGCCGGCCTCGTCGAACTTGTGCCCGAGGATGAGCGGCCGGATGCCGAACGGGTCGCGGAAGGCCAGGAGCCCGTGGCCGGCGATCGTCGCGATCGTGGCGTACGAGCCCTCGACGCGCTCGTGCACGCGCTCGACGGCGTCGAAGACCTGCCCGGCGTCGAGGTCCGTGCCGCGGACCTGCCCCTGCAGCTCGTGCGCCAGCACGTTCACCAGGAGCTCGGTGTCGCTCGTCGTGTTCAGGTGCCGACGGTCGATGTCGAACAGCTCGCGCGTGAGTTCTCGCGTGTTGGTGAGGTTGCCGTTGTGCACGAGGACGATGCCGTACGGCGCGTTCACGTAGAACGGCTGCGCTTCTTCCTCGTTGCTCGCCGCGCCCTTGGTGGCGTAGCGCACGTGGCCAAGGCCCATGGTGCCGAGGAGCGCGCGCATGTCACGGGTGCGGAACGCTTCCCGCACGTGGCCGCGGGTCTTGTGCATGTGGTGCACGTGACCCTCGACCGTGGCGATGCCCGTCGAGTCCTGCCCGCGGTGCTGCAGGAGGAGCAGTGCGTCGTAGATGGATTGGTTGGCGGGGCCCTGTGCAACGAGGCCGACGATGCCGCACATTCGCGGGTGTGCTCCAGACCGTAGAATCGGGGGGTACCGAACAAGTCTGCCATGTCACCGCGAAGGACTCCGCATGCCCAACCCGTACGCCGAAGCCGGAGTGGACACCGCCGCCGGTGACCTCGCCGTCGAACTCATGAAGTCCGCCGTCGCGGCGACCCACAACAGTCACGTGCTGGGCGGCGTCGGCGGCTTCGCCGGACTCTACGACGTGTCCTTCCTGAAGGACTTCGCACACCCGTTGCTCGCGACCTCGACCGACGGCGTCGGCACCAAGGTCGCCATCGCGCAGGCGATCGACAAGCACGACACCATCGGGCAGGACCTGGTCGGCATGGTCGTCGACGACATCGTCGTGGTCGGCGCGAAGCCGCTGTTCATGACCGACTACATCGCCTGCGGGCGTGTCGTCCCGAACCGCATCGCGGACATCGTCGCCGGCATCGCCCGCGGCTGCTCGGCGACGGGCACCGCACTGGTCGGTGGCGAGACCGCCGAGCACCCGGGGCTGCTCGGTCCGGACGACTACGACGTGGCCGGCGCCGCGACGGGTGTCGTCGAGGCCGGTTCGCAGCTCGGCGCCCACCTGGTGCAGGACGGCGACGTCGTGCTCGCGATCGAGTCGTCCGGGCTGCACTCGAACGGGTACTCGCTCGTCCGGCACATCCTCGCGTCGCGCGGGGTCGGGTACACGGACCAGCTGCCCGAGTTCGGCGGCGTGTCCGTCGGCGAAGCCCTGCTCGAGCCCACCCGCCTGTACACGACGCCGCTGCTGGAGCTGCTCGAGCAGCACCCGGGCGCCGTGCACTCCCTGTCGCACGTGACCGGTGGTGGCATCGCCGCGAACCTGGCGCGCGTCCTGCCCGTCGGCTCCTGGATCGAGGTCGACCGCTCGACCTGGCAACCGCTCCCCGTCTTCCGGGTGCTCGCCGACATGGCAGGGACGCCGATCGAGGACACCGAGGGCACCTGGAACCTGGGCATCGGCATGTTCGCCGTGGTGTCCGCCAGCGCCGCGGTGGACGTCATCGAGTCGCTCGGCGTGGCAGGGATGCCCGCCTGGCCCGTCGGCACGATCGCCACGTCGGCCCGCGACCTGTCCGGCTTCGAGCAGGGTGCCAAGGGTGTCGACGGTGGCGCGGTGCGGCTCGTCGGGAGCTACGCCGCCTGACCCGGGCTGGTCGCGGTCGCACGGACCGCGCTCGGACGTGGTCCGGGCAGCAGTGTCTGCGACCGCGACGTCCGTCTGGCGACCTCGGCTCCCGGTTGCCCGGGCACGCAGAAACGCCGCGCTGCCCGAGGGCGCGCGGCGTGACGGCGATGCAGGTCAGGCGGACTTGTTCTGGTCCGCTTCGGTCTCGAACTCGTCCGCGTCGTCTGCCGCCTCGGGACCGTACTGGTCCGCCCAGCGGTCGACGAGATC
Source organism: Curtobacterium sp. PvP017 (assembly GCF_054060195.1). NCBI lineage: Bacteria > Bacillati > Actinomycetota > Actinomycetes > Micrococcales > Microbacteriaceae > Curtobacterium > Curtobacterium sp. PvP017. Next base: position 126,929 of record NZ_JBSSCY010000001.1, on the reverse strand, counting down.
GTCATCGGAGTGTTGTCCGGCGGAGAGCTCCTGCTCGAGTGCACCGTAGTTCGTCTGCGGGCTGAAGTACTTCAGCTCGCGGGCAACCTTGGTGTGCTTCGCCTTTTGACGGCCGCGCCCCATGCGTGACCCCCTCGTTCGGCTCTGGTCCGGTCCTGGCGAATGACGGAAGATCACTCGGGGAACCAGACGGTTCGTGGTTTGAAATCTGCCGATCACTCTACCATGTACCTCGATCTGGACGTCGCCGCGACGGCTCCGCGCACAGGAGAATCGAAGTGATGACCGAACCCCTCGAGAACCCAGTCGACCAGCACGCCCGTGTGGTCGTGATCGGTGCGGGGCAGGCCGGACTGTCCGTGGGATACCACCTGCGCCGCCTGGGGCTCGTGCCGGGCACCGACCTGGTGTTGCTCGACCGTGCCCCGAGCACGGGTGGTGCCTGGCAGTTCCGGTGGGAGGCCCTGCGGCTCGGCGCGGCGCACCGCGTGCACGACCTGCCCGGGATGCGGGCCATGGGTCTGCAGTTCGACGACGCCGATCGGTCACGACCCGCCCGGGACGTCGTGGGGGAGTACTACCGGCGGTTCGAGCAGCACTACGACCTGCGGGTCCGACGTCCGGTCTCGGTCTCGTCGGTCTCCCGGCTGGACGGCGACACGGCAGCTGGCGCACTCTGCGTCACGACGCGGTCCGCCGACGGCACGGAGACCCGGATCCGCGCCGACGTCGTGGTGAACGCGTCGGGGACCTGGGGCACGCCGTTCGTGCCGTGGTACCCGGGCCGCGGTGTGTTCCGCGGACGACAACTCGACACCACCGACTACCGGAGCGCCGCGGACTTCGCGCGGCAGGACGTCGTCGTGGTCGGCGGCGGGACGAGTGCCATCGGCTTCCTGCTCGAGCTCGACGGTGTCGCCCGGTCCACCCACTGGTTCACGCGGCGGCCGGTGGTGTGGGCGGACACCGCGTCGCTCGACCTCGAGTCCGCGGTCGCGGCCGTCGACGAGCAGGACCGGGCCGCCCGTGCCGGCGAGGTGCTGCCGAGCATCGTCAGCGGCACCGGCGTCCCGGTCTCGCGGCGGATCCGGGCGGGCATCGACCGGGGGATCCTGCGCGACCAGCCGATGTTCACCCGGATGGACGAGACCGGCGTGGTCACGGCCGACGGCACGCACGTGCACGCCGACGCGGTGCTCTGGGCGACCGGGTTCCGAGCCGACCTGCGGCACCTCGCGCCGTTGCACCTGCGGACCGCGGCCGGCGGGGTCGTCGTGGCGGACGGGCGATCGGTCGACGAGCCGCGGCTGTTCCTGGCGGGCTACGGGCCGCAGGCGTCGACGATCGGTGCGAACCGGGCCGGACGGCTCATCGCCCGCCAGGTGATGGACGTGCTCGCCGCCACGTGAGCCCGATGCCCTCGCATCGTGCGGGGTTCGTCGGGCGGTGCGGGGTCGGCGGACTGCGCACGGTGCGAGGTTCGTCGGGCGGTGCGGGGTCGGCGGACCGCGCACGGTGCGAGGTTCGTCGGGCGGTGCGGGGTTGCCAGCGCGGTGCGAGGCTCTGTCGGCGCACCGAGCGCTCAACCTCGCACGGGCACACGAAGCGCGCACCGTGCGCAGCGTGACGGGGCGGCCGCAGGCAGCACCGCCGCGACGCGGGTCAGGCGGGGAGGGGCTCCTGCACGCCACGACGCCGGCGGGACGCGAGCAGGAACACGGCGTCGAGCGAGAACCGCCCGGGTCCGGTCAGCGCCACGACGAGCGACCCGACCGCCAGGACGAGCACGTACTCGAAGCCGCCGTCCTGCGAGTAGAAGCCGGACGACGCGTGCGCGAGCAACCCCGCGACGACCATGTCGACGGCGAGCAGGACACCCACGACGCGGGTCGCGACGCCGAGCACGAGCAGCACGCCGCCGACGAGTTCGAGACCGGCCACCAGGGGCGCGGCGACGTCGGCGAGCGGAACGCCCATGCCGGAGAAGCCCTGGGCGACGTTCGGGATGCCCTGGGCGAACTTCTGCGCGCCGTGCGCGATGAACACCACCCCGAGGACGATGCGGAGCGCGGTCAGGCCGATGGAGGTCGATGTCGTTCGCATGGCCACGAAGGTATCCGGTGACACGTCATCGAAGCCCCTCGTCCGGGGGTCTGCCCGGATATGACCAGAACATGCCCAGGCTGGGGTCCGCCGAAGGGCGGACCCCCACTCAGGAACCCGACGAGTCCGTGCCGCGTCCGGTCTGCTGCTGCAGGCGGTCGATGTGCTCCGAGGCCTCGGCCTTCGTGAGGTCGGCGGAGAGCTCCTCGCCGGCTTCGCGGGCCAGGGTGTCGAGGTAGCTGCGCTGCGGTCCGGTCATCGGCTCGTCACCGGTGACCCACTGCTCGGGGTCCTTGCTCGCGTCGGTCGACGGGTCCGGACGGGCGCCGCCGAGGGTCTCTTCTGCATCACTCATGCCGGGGACGCTACGCCGCACCCCCGACGCGCCGCGCAGCCGCCTGTCCCCCGTCAGGCCGGGGTGGCCGTGTAGCGCACCAGGTCCGGGCCGACCGCACTCGTGGCGATCGGCACCGCGCGCCCGTCGCGCCGGACCCAGATCGTCGCGGCCTGCTCGTCGATCCGCTCGACCTCGTGCAGCGAGCCGTCGAGCAGTACCGTCGCGGACACCACGACCCGGCCGCTGGACGGCCGCGGGGGCAGCCCGGGGACGTCGTCGTCGTGGGCCGCGTACTCGCCGGGCTGCAGGAACGGGGACACCGGAGCGGTCACGACCTCGAAGCCCTCGTCGACCTCGGAGACCGCCACGAGCCGCACCGCCTGGTCCGTCGGCAGCGGGACGTCGACGACCCAGGGCGCGTCGGAACCGGCCAGTGCGCGGAAGGCAGGCCGACCGTCGGGGGCGAGCCGTGCCTCCAGGCCGTCGATCCGGACCCGTCCGCGACCGCGCGAATCGGCGTACAGGCCGGGCTCGATGCCGGACTGCCGCGCCTCGAGGCGCGTGATGACCACGCGGTCCGGGCGGTACCAGTCGCGCAGCGTCGACGGGTCCACCCAGCCGACGCTGGGGACGCCGCGCGCCAGCGCTGCCGACTCGTCGGCAGCGCGCTCGTCGAGCGCACCCAGGGGGTGTTCGCCGCGCACCGCGACGAGTCCTTCGTGGGGGCTGCCCGCGGCGGGCTCGTGGTCCAGCACCTCGACGCGCTTCGACACCTTGCCGCCGTGGCCGTCGAACGTGGCGAACGTCCGCAGGTCCGTGATCGTCATGACGTCAGATGCTACGACTCGTCGCCCCGGCGCGGCGAGGTCGGCACGAGCGCGTGCAGCTCACCCGTGCAGAGCGCGGGGTCGACGCCCTCGGCGGGACCCGCCGGACGAGTGGCCCGACGCGGCTGCGGACCGTTCCGCGGCTGCAGGCTGTTCCGCTGCGCCGACCGGGCCAGGCGGTCGTCGGCCGAGCCGTCGACCGGTGCCGCGGCCGAGCCCGCTCCGGACCGGCGGAGCGGTGGGCGCACCGGTTCGCCACGACGCTCCTGGCCGGGCAGCGGACGCGACCGGCGGCCGTAGAGCAGTTCCGACGAGTCGAGCAGCCACGGCACGAGCGCGACGGTGACGCCGTGCACGAGCAGGAGCTTCTTGCGGATGCGACGGCCGCGGTGGTTGTGGAGCAGGCCCTCCCACCAGTGGCCGACGATGAAGATCGGCGTGTAGACGGTGACGACCTCGGAGCCGTGCTCGAGCCGGTGCGCCTTGATGTACTTGATGAGCGGCATCGAGATGTCGCGGTACGGACTCGGCACGATGGTCAGCGGCATCCGGATGCCGTACTCGGCCCACTGGTCGCGCAGGTGCTGGGCGTCGGCGTCGTCGATCGCGACGTGGACCGCCTCGCAGCTGGCGTGCTCGGCAGCGATCGCGTAGTCGATGGCCTTCAGCACGGGCTTCTGCAGCTTGTTCACCAGCACGACCGCGTGGTCGCCGGTCGCGCCGAACTCGGTCTCGACGTCGGCCTCGATCTCGTGCGAGACGTCGCGGTAGTACCGGTTCACCCCGAGCATGAGCACGTACAGGATCGGCATGATCAGGAAGACGAGCCAGGCACCGTGCGTGAACTTGGTGATCGTGACGATGACCAGGACGACCAGCGTGAAGGTGGCGCCGATCGCGTTGATGGTGCGTGAGCGCAGCACCTGCGCGCGGTTGACGGACGGGTCCCCGGTGCCGGTCCGGTCTGCCCGCAGCAGGCGCGTCCAGTGCACGACCATGCCCGTCTGACCGAGCGTGAACGAGACGAAGACGCCGATGATGTACAGCTGGATGAGGCTCGTGACGTTCGCCCGGTAGACCACGAGCAGCGCTGCCGCGACGAGCGCCAGCACGATGACACCGTTCGAGTAGATGAGCCGGTCGCCGCGGGTGGACAGGGCCTTCGGGGCGTACGAGTCGCGGGCCAGGATCGAACCGAGCAGCGGGAAGCCGTTGAAGGCCGTGTTCGCGGCGAGGAGCAGGACCGCGGCCGTCGTCGCCTGGATGACGAAGAACAGCACCGAGTTGTCGCCGAACGTCGCCGCCGCGATCTGGGCGATGAGGGACCGTTGCGGCGTCGAGGCGCAGTCGGCGAACCCCTGCAGGTCGCAGGCGCGTTCGGCGTAGTGCACGCGGGACACGAGCGCGAGGGTGATGAGCCCGATGAACAGGACGATCGCGATGCCGCCCATCGCCACCAGGGTCGCCTGCGCGTTCTTGATCTTCGGGCGCCGGAAGGCCTGCACGCCGTTCGCGATGGCCTCGACGCCCGTGAGCGCCGAGCAGCCGGACGCGAACGCGCGCAGGAGCAGCAGGATGAACGCCGCCTGGGTGGTGTGCTCCACGTTGTCGACGGTGTAGCCGGCGGACTCGGCGACGGGAGCGTGCCCGGTGGCGACCCGGACCAGGCCGGTGACGACCATCACGAAGACGGACGCCACGAACAGGTAGGTGGGGACGGCGAAGGCCTTGCTCGACTCCCGCACGCCGCGCAGGTTCGTGGCGGCGAGGAGCACGACGAACACGAGCGCGAGTTCGACGCGGACGTCGTTCAGCATCGGCAGCGCCGAGATGATGTTGTCCACGCCGGACGCCACCGACACCGCGACCGTCATCACGTAGTCGACGAGCAGTGCGCTCGCGACGACCAGGCCGGCCTTCTCGCCGAGGTTCCGGTGCGCCACCTCGTAGTCGCCACCACCCGACGGGTACGCCTTGATGAGCTGCCGGTACGACGCGACGACCACGACGAGCAGCAGCACGACGAGCGCGGCCACCCACGGTGCGAACGTCAGGAACGACATGCCGCCGAGCAGCAGGATCATCAGGAGTTCCTGCGGTGCGTACGCGACGGAGGACAGCGGGTCACTCGCGAAGATCGGCAGGGCCAGGTGCTTCGGGAGGAGCTGTCCTTCGAGCTTCTCGGAGGGGAGGGGATCCCCGATCAGTCGCGCTTTCAGCGACCGGACCTCGTTCGTCACGAGCGGCAAACCTACTCAGTTCCGGGCGGGAGTCAACACGGGTGCCCGGGCGGTCATTCCCGGTCGGGCGCACGTCGCCCGCTCCGACTCCGGGCGGCCCCTTGCGGTTGACGCCGCGTCAACCTCTACGGTGAGGTGCATGAGGGATCCGTCAGACAACGCCGCCGCAGCTGCGAAAGCGCCCCACGGCATCGCCGACGTTGCGCGATCCGCCGGGGTGTCGAGTCGCACGCTCCGCCACTACGACGCCATCGGACTGCTGCCGGCCACCGCCGTCGGCGACGGCGGACTCCGCCGCTACGACGACCGGGCACTCGTCCGGCTGCAGCGCATCCTGCTGCTGCGCGGCACGGGCCTCGGTCTGTCCGAGATCGGCCGGCGGCTCGACACCGAGCCGGACGACGCGTCGGCGCTCGCCGCGCACGTCGTCGGCCTCGAGCGCGAGCGGGACCGGCTCGCCCGGCAGCTGGCAGCCGTCCGCACCACCATCGCCCGCATCGAGCACGGTGAGCGTCTGGCGGTGGTGGACGTGTTGGACGGGTTCGCCCCCGTGCCGTGACGGAACCAGGTTCCGGTCACGACACCACGGATCGGCGTGGTGCTGTGTCCGGAACCTGGTTCCGAGGGCGGGTGGTGCGGAGGGCGGCCGGGAGGCGCGGGGCGCGACCGCCTGGCGGGCTCGGGCCGTCAGAGCGACTTGCGCAGGGCCTCCAGGCCGTCCCGCAGACGCGTCACGGTGTCCGCGCGGAGCGTGCCGCGGGTCGCGCGCCGACGCAGGTCCGCGCGGACCTGCTGCCGGAACGACGACAGCGCCATCTCGAGCTCGCGCAGGGCACGGGCGCTCTCGGACGGGACCGAGACGGGGTCCTCGTGGGCGCCGGTGCCGGGGCTCTCCGCCGAGGCGGCGAGGTCGGCACGGAGCGAGCGCATCGCCTCGCCGACCGAGGCGCGGACGCCGTCGGCCAGGGACTTCACCGAGTCGGCGACCCCGGACTCGACCGCGGCGATCTCGTCGGCACGCGCCGCGAGTTCGGTGCGACCGGCCTCGGTGATCGCGTAGACGGTCTTGCGGCCGTCGGCGGTCTTCGAGACCAGGCCCTCTTCTTCGAGCTTCGCGAGGCGCGGGTACACGGTGCCGGCGCTCGGCACGTAGGTGCCGCCGAACCGGTCGCCGAGGGCCTGGATGAGCTCGTAGCCGTGCATCGGGTGGTCCGCCAGCAGCACGAGCAGGTACAGGCGGAGGTGGCCGTGGGCGAAGACGGGACTCATTCGGGCACCTCGCCGTCGTTGGTCGGTGTGGTGTCGGCGGCGGGAGCAGTACCGGAAACCCCGCCGGGCACCTCGCCGTCGTTGGTCGGGGCGGCCGGGGTGGTCGGTGCAGTCGGCGGAGCCGGGGTGGTCGGTGCGGTCGGGGTCGTCGGGGCCGCGGTCGGTTCCGCTGCCGCCGGCGGGGCGTGCAGGACCGCGATGTCGCCGGACACCGAGTTCACCCGCAGGTCGAGCCACTGGCCGGCCAGCTCGCCGCCCTGCTTGACGTAGGAGCCGCGCACACCGCGGATCTCGGAGTCGTCGAACTGCAGCTTGCCCGACGCCGTGCTGACGGTGCACTGGTAGGCGACGCCGTCCTCGAGCCGGACGCTCACGCCGCCGGAGACCGTGTTGACGCGCGCCGACTCCGGCACGCCGTGCAGGTCGAGCACGACGTCGGCCGACACACCGTCCGCCTGGAACCGCGGGATCTCACCCGTGGCCACGACGTCACCCGAGACCGTGTGGACCGTCAGGGCGCCGTCGAGCTCGCGGATGGTCGTCGCGCCGGAGACGGCGTTGACCGTGACGTCGCCGGCGACACCGTCGACGACGAGGTCGCCGGACACCGTGTTGAGCATCGCGCCGCGGTTCGTGCCGGACAGCAGGGCGCCCGCCGAGACGACGCCCAGGGTGACCGAGGCGTCGCGGGGGACCAGGATGCTGACGTCCGCGAGTGCCTTGCCGCGGAACGACTTGAGGAACCCGATGGGGTCGTCCCACCGGATCTGCGGGTGGTCGACGGTGAGCGTGTCGCCGTCGACCTCGATCTTCAGCTGCTTGCCGGACACGCTGTGGACCTCGACCCGTGCGGTGGGTTCGTCGTGTGCGACGACGTCCACCTGACCACCGACGAGTCCGACACGGAGTGTGCGGACGATGCCGGTGTCGATGACCTTGGGCTCGTCGACGAGCCACTTCTCCTGCGCCATGGTGCTTCCTCCAACTCGCGATGTATCGCGTCTGTGGAAGTCACGTTATATCGCGACTCGCGACTCCGCAAGGGATTCGCGCACGACCCGCCGCTCGGGGCTCCACGGGAACCGCCGGAAGAACGGCATGAGCGGCTGCACCATCGGGCCGATCGCGAAGGCGGCGATGACGGTGCCGGCCCCGACGTTCCCGCCGAGGATCCACCCGACGATGACGACCGACACCTCCACCAGGGTGCGCGCGAGCCAGAGCGGCCAGCCGAGGCGCTCGTGCAGCCCGACCATCAGGCCGTCGCGGGCCCCGGTGCCGAACCCCGCGCCGATGTAGAACGCCGTCGCGATCGCGAGCAGCACCAGGCCCCCGGCGAACAGGGCGATCCGGGCGAGCAGGCCGGAGGGCTCCGGCACGAGCCAGAGCACCAGGTCGGCGCTCGGTCCGATCGCCAGGGCGTTCAGCAGGGTGCCGATGCCCGGCTTCTGCCGCAGGGGGATCCAGAGCAGCAGGATCACGCCGCTCGACACGACGGTGATGACGCCGAACGACCACGGCACCACGTTCTCGAGGCCCTGCGTCAGGACGGTCCACGACGAGACGCCGACGACCGCTCGGACCTGCAGCGCGGTGGAGGCGCCGTAGAGGAACAGGCCGACGAAGAGCTGGACGAAGCGGAACGTGAGGGCGGTGCTGCGGGGCATGGGTTCATCGTCCGCTCCGATTGGACTGCTGGTCGAGAGCCAATCGCGCTACCGTGGACCCATGACCCCCGTGCTGCTGAGTGCCCGTTCTGCTGCCCTGCTGCTCACCGACTGGCGTGACGGCACCGATGCACCGGCCTACGAGGCACTGTCCGACGCCATCCGGGTGCTCGTCATCGACGGCCGGGTCGCGCAGGGGGTGCGGCTCCCGGCGGAGCGCGGGCTCGCCGCCGCCCTCGGTGTCTCCCGCACCACCGTGGCGAACGCGTACGCCCGGCTGCGGTCCGACGGGTTCGTCGTGTCCGTCCGCGGCTCCGGCAGCGTGGTCCACCTGCCGGCGTCGCTCATCGGTCGCCCGGACCCGGAACGGCTCGGCGGCGTGGTCGACGACGAACTGCTGGACCTGCGCAAGGCCGCGTTGCACTCGGCTCCCGGGGTCGCCGAAGCGGTCGAGCGGGCGGTGCGGCACGTGCCAGCGGCGCTCGCCGGTATCGGGTACGACACCGTGGGCGACCCCGGGCTCAGAGCCGCCATCGCCGACCGGTACACCGCGCGCGGGCTGCCGACCGACCCGTCCCAGGTGATCGTGACGATCGGCGCGCAGCACGCCATCGCCCTGCTCGCCCGGGTGCTCGTCCGCCGCGGTGACGCCGTGCTCGTCGAGTCGCCGACCTACCCGCACGCGCACGAGGCGTTCCGCGAGGCCGGCGGACGACTCGTCGGCGTCCCGGTCGACGCGCGGACCGGGTGGGACGCCGCCGCGCTCGAGACGACGTTGCGCCGGACCGCCCCGGCCGTCGCCTACGTCATGCCCGAGCTGCACAACCCGACCGGTGCGACCATGACCGCGTCGACCCGCCAGCTCCTGCTGTCGGTCGCGGCGTCGGTCGGCACGACGGTGATCGCCGACGAGACGATGGGCGAGCTCCGCATCGAGGGCTCGCCGTCGCTGCCGTTGGCAGCGGCGGACCCGTCGGGGGCGTCGGTCGTGATGATCGGGTCGGCCGACAAGGTCTTCTGGGGCGGCCTGCGGATCGGGTGGATCCGCGCTGCACCGGCGCTCCTGCAGCGGCTGCTCGCCGCCCGCCCGACGGGCGACCTCGGCACGCCCGTGCTCGACCAGTTGGTCGCGCGGGAGCTGGTCCCACGGACGGCGGCCGTCCTGGAGGCGCGGCGCGAGTCCCTGCGACAGGGTCGCGACGACGTCGTGGGCGCGCTCAGGGCACGGCTCCCGGAGTGGGACGTCCCGTCGCCGGCGGGCGGGTTGACGACGTGGGTGGGCCTCGGGCGGCCGGTGTCGAGTGCGCTCGTGCTCGCCGCGCGGTCCGAGGGGGTGGTGCTGGCCTCGGGCGGGGTGTTCGGCCCCGACGGTGGGTTCGAACGGTTCCTGCGGGTGCCGTTCACGATGGCGCCGGCGGACCGCGGGCGTCTGGTGGACGTGCTCGAACGGGCGTGGGCGCGGGTGGGCGGGGAGTCGACCGGGGTGCGGGGCTCGCTCGCCGCGGTGGTCTGACGCCGGCACGTCATCCTCTGGGGTGAAGATGCACCCGCCATGTCGCTCCCCGGGGTGATGTGGCCCGGGACGGCTGCGGCGATGCTGATGCCATGAACGCGACCCTGTCCGCCGGTGCTCCGGCCGCTGCTGCGTCTCCGACGTCGTCCTCGTCGGCACCCTGCCCCGCGGTACCCGCCGTGGTGCGCGTCACGATGGCCCTGAGCGGTGCGCTGCTCGCCGGCGTCCTCACCTCGTTCGGGCAGGCCGTGCCTGCACTGTCGTCCGTCGCGAACTCGGCCGGCCCCTGGTTCCTCGTCGCCGTGGCGCTCTGCATCGGCGCCGGGGTCCGTGCCGGCCGGTTCGCCCTGCCGCTCGCGATGGCCCTCGGCGTCGTGTTGCTCGAACTCATGCACGTCGGGTACTGGGCCACGACGAACCTGCGCGGGTACCCCGACTCCCTCTCGTTGACGAACCCGTGGGTCCTGCTCGGCATCCCCGCCGGGCTGCTCGCCGGCGCGGTCGCGGTGTCCGTCCGGTCCCGTGACGCCCGCTGGCGTGCCGGCGCGTTCGGGGTCACCGCCGCGATCCTGATCGGCGAGGGGGTCCGCGCGCTGCTGCAGGTGGTGGCCACGACCGGACCGGTCACCTGGGTGGTCGAGATCGTCGTCGGTGTCCTGCTCCTGGCCGTCGGGGTGGGCACCGCACGCTCGTCCGTCGGCCGTGTGGTCGGACTGGGCACGGGAGTCGTCGGCACCGTCGGCGTGCTCGGGGCGTACCTGCTGCTGGGCGGCTGATCCGACGGCCTGATGCGGGCGCGCACGGGCTGCGGCTGCGAGGATCGATGACGTGCACCTCCTCTCGGTCTTCAGCCTCCGCAACCGGGCCCTCATCGCGCTCGTCACCGTCGTCGTCGCGATCTTCGGCGGCATCGCGCTGTCGAACCTCAAGCAGGAGCTGATCCCGAGCGTCGAGTTCCCGCAGGTCGCGATCGTCAGCGCGTACCCCGGTGCCACGCCCGAGGTCGTGTCGAACGACGTCTCGACGAAGATCGAGCAGGCGATCCAGGTCGTGCCGGACCTCGAGTCCACCAGCGCGACCTCGTCCACCGGACAGAGCGTGGTGTCGGCGTCGTTCCAGTACGGATCGAACCTGGCCAGCGCCGAGGACAAGATCCAGACCGCGGTCAACGCGCTGTCGCTGCCCGACTCGGTGCAGACGCAGATCGTCACCGGGTCCTTCGACGACCTGCCGGTGCTGCAGGTCGCGGTCTCGGCGTCCGGCAACCAGGAGCAGCTCGTCGACCGGCTGCAGGCCTCGGCGATCCCCGACCTCGAGAAGCTCGACGGCGTGCGGCAGGCGGACGTCTTCGGCAACCCGGGCCGTCGCGTCGTCATCACGCCCGACCAGGACGAGCTCGCCGCCCGGGGACTCACCCAGACGGCGATCTCGGACGCGCTCGACGACAACGGCACCCTGATCCCCGGCGGCACGATCACCGAGGACGGCTCGACGCTGTCCGTGCAGACGGGCGAGCGGATCGCCTCGCTCAAGGACATCCGCGCCCTGCCCCTGACGAGCTCGTCGAGTTCGTCGAGCTCGTCGGGTTCGGACGGGTCCGGGTCGGGCGCCGCTGGCGCCGACGGGACCGCATCGTCCGGTGACGGCACGGCTGCGGGTGCCACCGGTACGGGTGCGACCGCTGCTGCTCCCACCGGCGACGCTGCGACGGACACGTCCACGACCGCGGCCACGCCGACCGACACCACGCTGGGCGACGTCGCGAAGGTCGCCATCACCGAGTCGCCGCGCACCTCCATCAGCCGCGTGGACGGGCAGCAGGCGCTGACGATCTCGATCACGAAGACGCAGGAAGCGAACACCGTCGACGTCTCGAACACCGTGCGCGACGCCCTGCCCGGCATCGAGGACAAGATCGAGGGCGACCCCAGCTTCACCGTCGTGTTCGACCAGGCCCCCTACATCCAGCAGTCCATCGACTCCCTGGCCGAAGAGGGCCTGCTCGGGCTCGCCTTCGCGGTGATCGTCATCCTGGTGTTCCTGCTGTCGTGGCGCTCCACGCTCGTCACCGCGATCTCGATCCCGACGTCGGTGCTGCTCGCCGCGATCGGCATGCGCGCCGCCGGGTACACGCTCAACATCATCACGCTGGCGGCCCTCACGATCGCGATCGGCCGCGTGGTCGACGACTCCATCGTCGTCATCGAGAACATCAAGCGGCACATGCAGCCGGGCGTCGACCGCGGCCAGGCCGTGCGGGACGCCGTGCGCGAGGTCGCCGGTGCGGTCACCGCGTCGACCCTGACCACCGTCGCGGTGTTCCTGCCGGTGGCCTTCGTCGCCGAACTCGTGGGGGAGTTGTTCCGGCCGTTCGCCGTGACGGTCACCCTGGCGCTCGTCGCGTCGCTGTTCGTCTCGCTCACCATCGTCCCGGTGCTGGCGTACTGGTGGCTGCGCCCGCCGAAGGCCAAGCCGGGCGACGCGACCACGGCAGCGGAAGCGCACACGGACGCGGAGGCGGCACCGTCGGCGATCGATGCCGAGCGCGAGCACGAGGGCGTCCGCTCGGAGGGTGCGCTCGCCTCCGCGGCGGATCTGCACGACGCCGGCCGGGTGGACCGTCTGCGCCGCGTCTACCTGCCGGTGCTCCGGTGGGTCGTCCGGAAGCCGGTCGTCGTCATCCTCCTCGCCGTGATCGTGCTCGGCGGAACGGTCGCCACGCTGCCGTTCGTCACCACGAACTACCTCGGCGACTCGGGGCAGAACACGTTCACGGTCACGCAGGACCTGAAAGCCGGTTCGAGCCTCGCCGTCCAGTCCGAGTCCGCACGCAAGGTCGAGCGGGCACTGCAGGACGTCGACGGCGTCGAGACCGTGCAGACCACCATCGGCACGAGCGGCCAGTCGATCCAGGCGGCGTTCGGCGGGGGCGGCAGCGCCTCGGTGCAGTACGCCGTGACGACCGACGCCGAGGCCGACCAGCCGACGATCCAGGCCGACGCCCGGAAGTCGATCGGGGTGATCGAGGACGTCGGCGAGGTCACCATCGCGTCCTCCGGCGGCGGGTTCGGTGGGAGCAGCGACATCGAGGTCGACGTCACCGCGCCGACCCAGTCGCAGCTCGAGACGGCGTCGCGCCAGGTGCTGAAGACCATGCAGTCGGTCCCGGACACCACGGGCGCCACGAGCAACCTGTCCGCCGCGGAACCGTTCCTCGCCGTCCGGGTCGACCGGCAGAAGGCCGCGTCGCTGGGCCTCACCGAGACCCAGGTGGGTGGCCTCGTCGCGGCCGCCGTCTCACCGCGGGACACCGGCAGCATCGAGATCGACGACGCGACGCTCGACGTCTACATCGCCGACCCCGAGCCGCCGACGACCATCGCCGCACTCCGTGCCCTCGACGTCCCGACGAGCACCGGCACCGTCCCGCTGTCCGACGTCGCCACGGTCGAGGAGTCCGAGGGTCCGACCACCGTCACCACGACGAACGCGGCCCGCACCGCCACGATCACCGTGACGCCCGACGCCACCAACCTCGGTGCCGCCGTGCAGTCCGTCACGACCGCCGTCGACGAGCTCGACCTGCCGAAGGGAGCGACCGCCTCCATCGGTGGCGTCGCCGCCAGTCAGTCGTCGGCGTTCTCGCAGCTCGGGCTCGCGGTGCTGGTCGCCGTGCTGATCGTCTACGTGATCATGGTCGCGACGTTCCGGAGCCTGCTCCAGCCGCTGCTGCTGCTCGTGTCGGTGCCGTTCGCGGCGACGGGCGCGATCCTGCTGCAGATCGCGTCCGGCGTCCCGATCGGCGTCGCGTCGCTGATCGGTCTGCTCATGCTCGTCGGCATCGTCGTGACGAACGCGATCGTGCTCATCGACCTCGTCAACCAGTACCGACGGCGCGGGTTGCGGGTGCGCGAGGCGTTGATCGAGGGCGCCACGCGACGCCTCCGTCCGATCCTGATGACGGCGATGGCGACGATCTTCGCGCTGCTGCCGATGGCGATCGGCCTGACCGGCAAGTCCGGGTTCATCTCGCAGCCGCTGGCACTGGTCGTGATCGGCGGCCTGGTGTCCTCGACACTGCTGACGCTCGTGGTGCTGCCGGCGCTGTACTTCGTGGTCGAGCGAGCCCGGGAGCGGCGGGCCGACCGGCGTGCGGCTGCGGCGGCCGCGGCGGACTAGCGGCGGTCCGGGCTAGCGGCGGTACTCGGCGTCGACGGCCGCGATGGCGGCGGTCGTGAGCGGCACGGGGACCGTGGCCGGCACGACGGGCGCAGTGGCCCGGTGGTCAGCACGCTCCTCGCGCTCGACGGCCCGGAACCACGACACGAGCACGCAGGTGAGCGTGACCAGGAAGACGACACCGGCGCCCTGCGCGAACACGGCCATCTGCCCGGTTGCGGCCGCGTACCCGCCGAAGGCCATGGTGGCGGCGAACGACAGCCCGAGCAGCAACTCCGCAGAGGTCTGCAGCGCGGAACGGTCCCAACGGGTCGCAGCGGCGCGGGCAGGGCGGGTCGAGGTGTCGGTCACCCCCGAAGTCTGCGGCGTGGCGCCGATCGGCAGTAGTCCCGACTCCGGGTGCCACCCACCCGGGGCACGCGGCGGTGTGCGTTGCAGCGAGCGCACCGGCGCCCCCTCCCGCCCGTGTCCCCGCGCCCGTTCCCGTTCCCGCGAAAGCGACACTTCCCCGCCGAACACCGGCGGCACAGAGACGCTTTCGCGGCACGGACGGCCGCTCGTCGGCGAGAAGTGTCGCTTCAGCGGCACACAGCCAACCCGCGGTCGTACCTCCACCGGCCCGCGCGTCAGCCCAGCTGGGTCCGCAGGAACGTCGCCACGCGTCGGCTCATCGCCTCGTCGAGCTGGGCGATCGAGTGCGCCGTGCCCTCGACCTGCACGAACGTCACCGGCACGTCGTTCGACCGGAGCGTGGCCGCGAACTCCTGCGACTCCCACAGCGGGATGAACTCGTCCGTCGAGTGCCCGATGAAGAACGGTGCCGTGTCCGAGGTCACGTGGTACTCCGGCGACGCACGGGTGGCCGCCGGACACTTCGCGTACGTCCGGCAGCCGAGGTAGAGCAGCTGCTTCCGCTGGAAGGACGCCGACACCCCGTCGGCCCGGGTCGAGCGTGACGTCAGGTTCGTGGGGCCGCTCAGGTCGACGACCGCACGGATCCGGTCGCCCTCGGCGTACGCGGCGGACTCGTGGTCGGTCACCGCGAGCATCGCCGCGAGGTTGCCGCCGGCGCTGCCGCCGAACACGCCCACGCGCTGGGAGTCGACGTCGTAGGTCTCGAGCGTCGCGGGACGGAACACGTAGTCGAGCGCGCGGCGCACGTCGTCGAGGCCGGCCGGGAACGGGTCCGTCGGCGCCAGCCGGTAGTCCACGTTGAACGTCACGAAGCCCTCGGACGCCAGGTACTTGCACACCGACCGGTACGCAGCGGTCGCCTTGTCGCCGTGCGACCAGCTGCCGCCGTGGATCATCAGCACCGCGGGCCGACCGGTGCTGGCTGCGGCCTCGGCAGGGTCGGCCGTCGGGGTGGCGGACGGCGTCGCCGTCGGGGTCGCGGTCGTCTCCGGGGCGCTGTCGGCCGGCAGGCAGACGTCGAGTCGCTGCAACGGGGCCGTGCCGTACGGCACGTCGGCGACCACGTCGATGCCGTGGTACTCCAGCGACAGCGGGTAGATGACGCTGTCCGCGGTGACCGTCGCGTTCTCGTCGCCGACGGGGTCCGTGCTGCAGGACGCGACCGCGCCGAGCGCCACGACCGCGGCGACGAGCGCGAGCACTGTGCGGCGGCCGGACTTCATCGGTTCCACGGTAGCCGCACCCGGAGCCGCCCACGTCACCCCAGCGGAGGAACCCAGCGGAGGACCCACGACAGTGCCAGGATGAGAGCAGGGGGCATCCGCCGCCCGGACCGCAGGAGGACCCGTGAGCCGTCGCAAGGCCTGGAACGCCGATCCCGAACCACTGCTCCGCGTCGAACCGGGCTTCCGCCTCGACCAGGTCGACCCGGACGCGACGCCGGGCTTCCCCGGCCGCAAGATCGACGGGCTCGAAGCGCTCGCCGCGGGGGCCTCCCGTCTCGCCGCCCTGCAGGAGCGGCTGTACGCGGCGTCGACCGCCGGCGACCAGCGCCGGGTGCTGCTGGTCCTGCAGGCGATGGACACCGCCGGCAAGGGCGGCATCGTCTCGCACGTCGTCGGTGCGGTCGACCCGAACGGCGTGCGCTACGCGGGCTTCAAGGCCCCGACGGCCGAGGAGCGCGAGCACGACTTCCTCTGGCGCATCGAGCGGCAGCTCCCGAGCGCCGGGCAGCTCGGCGTGTTCGACCGCTCGCACTACGAGGACGTCCTCATCCAGCGCATCCGGGCGTTCGCGGCGCCGGACGAGATCGAGCGACGCTACGGCGCGATCACCGAGTTCGAGGACGGTCTCACCGCCGAGGGCACCACGATCGTCAAGGTGATGCTGCACATCTCGAAGGACGAACAGCGCGAACGCCTCGGCGAGCGACTCGACCGCCCCGACAAGCACTGGAAGTTCAACCCGGCCGACATCGACGAGCGCCTGCTGTGGGATCGCTACCAGGACGCGTACCAGATCGTGTTCGACCGGACCTCGACCCCGCAGGCGCCCTGGTACGTCGTGCCGGCGAACCGCAAGTGGTACGCCCGCCTGGCGGTGCAGCAGCTCCTGCTCCGGGCACTCGAGGACATGCAGCTCTCGTGGCCGAAGGCGGACTTCGACGTGGCCGAGCAACGACAGCGGCTCGCCGAGTCCTGACCGACGGGCAGGCCGGGAGGCCCGGGGCGGGTCCGGCTCGCGGCCGTCCGTCGACGACGGGGCTGGCATCAGAGCGCGGGGTCGCGTAGACTCGCTCGGTCGGCCTTCGACGCCGTGACATCGTGATCACGGGCTTTTTGTTGGGTGTGTGTTGCTCGAGGGCTGGAATCACGTCGAATCGCGACGGGATGAACCCCCTCTCCGCAAGCAGCCCCCGCCGATGTCGCTGTCGGGCGCTGCGGTTCGTTGCGCACCCGAGAAAGCAGACATGGCCCCGTACAACAAGGGCGCGGACAACCGCGCCTCCGACCGTCCCCGCCACCCGAACGGCACCCCCGCCGCACGCAGCAGCAAGCACCGCGGGTTCCGCGCTGCCGAGCCGACTGCGCCGCGCCAGAAGCAGCGCTGGGACGCCGAGGAGCGTCGCGGCCGCTCGGCGCAGGGCGAGCGCCCCGCCCGCCCGAACTGGGAGCCCCGCGACAGCGGTGGCCAGCGCCGCCCGGAGCGCGACGACCGCGGTGGACGCGGCTTCAACCGTGACGACCGCGCTCCCCGTCGCTTCGACCGCGACGACCGAGCACCGCGTCGCTTCGACCGTGACGACCGCGCGCCCCGTCGTGACAACGACGACCGTCCCCGTCGCTCGTTCGACCGCGACGACCGTGCACCGCGCAGCTTCAACCGCGACGACCGTGCTCCGCGTCGTGACCACGACGACCGTCCTCGTCGTAGCTTCGACCGTGTCGACCGTGCGCCCCGTCGTGACAACGACGACCGTCCGCGTCGTTCGTTCGACCGCGATGACCGCGCTCCGCGCAGCTTCAACCGCGACGACCGTGCTCCGCGTCGTGACAACGACGACCGCCCGCGTCGTTCCTTCGACCGTGACGACCGCGGGCCCCGTCGCTTCGACCGCGACGACCGTGCACCGCGCAGCTTCAACCGCGACGACCGAGCGCCCCGTCGTGACAACGACGACCGTCCGCGTCGTAGCTTCGACCGCGACGACCGCGCTCCGCGCAAGTTCGACCGCGATGACCGCGCTCCGCGCAAGTTCGACCGCGACGACCGCACGGACCGTGCCCCGCGCCGCTCGTTCGACGAGCCCGAGCGCGGCAAGTTCGTCCCCGCCGACGACGTCAAGCTCGCGAAGCTCCAGGCCGAGTCCACCGTGGCGTCCGACGTCGAGGGCGTGACCTTCGGCGACCTCGGCATCGGCGGCAACATCTCCCGCGCCCTGCAGGAGCTCGGCGCCAGCAGCCCGTTCCCGATCCAGGCGGCGACGATCCCCGACGTGATCGCCGGCAAGGACGTCCTCGGCCGTGGCCGCACCGGCTCCGGCAAGACCATCGCGTTCGGCGCCCCGCTCGTCGAGAAGCTCATGGAGCACGGCGGCGGCACGAAGCGCAAGATGGGCCGCGCCCCGCGTGCGCTCATCCTCGCGCCGACCCGCGAGCTCGCCCTGCAGATCGACCGCACGGTGCAGCCGATCGCCCGCTCGGTCGGGCTGTTCACCACGCAGATCTACGGCGGTGTCCCGTACGGCCGTCAGGAGGGCGCGCTCGAGCGCGGCGTCGACATCATCGTCGGCACCCCCGGTCGTGTGCAGGACCTCATGAACAAGGGGAAGCTCGACCTCAGCGAGGTCGTCATCTCCGTGCTCGACGAGGCCGACCACATGTGCGACCTCGGGTTCCTCGAGCCGGTGCAGGAGATCCTCTCCGCCACCGCCGAAGTCACCCCGCAGGGCAACCGTGCGCAGAAGCTGCTGTTCAGCGCGACGCTCGACACCCAGGTCGCGGCGCTCGTCGAGCAGTTCCTGCACGAGCCGAGCGTGCACGAGGTCGCGGGTGAGGACCAGGCGTCCTCGACCATCGACCACCGTGTCCTCGTGGTCGAGCAGCGCGAGAAGGACCGTGTCCTCGAGGAGCTCGTCGCCGGTGACGGCAAGACGATCGTCTTCGCCCGGACCCGCGCCTACGCCGAGCGTCTCGCCGACCAGTTCGAGGACGCCGGCATCCGTGCGACCTCGCTCCACGGTGACCTGAACCAGTCGCGCCGGACCCGCAACCTGCAGCTCCTGACGAGCGGCCGGGTGAACGTGCTCGTCGCCACCGACGTCGCCGCCCGCGGCATCCACGTCGACGACGTGTCGCTCGTCGTGCAGGCCGACGCCCCGGACGACTACAAGGCGTACATGCACCGCTCCGGCCGCACGGGTCGTGCCGGCAAGGAGGGCACCGTCGTGACCCTCGTCCCGCGTGGCCGCATCCGCAAGATCGAGGGCATCCTCGAGCGTGCCGAGATCGCGGCGGACCTGGTGCAGGCCGCCCCCGGTGACGGCATCGTGTCGGAGCTCGCCGCGCGGTAGACGCGACCCCGAGACGGACGGGAGGCCCGGTACCAGCTGGTACCGGGCCTCCCGTCCGTCACATGGTGAGCAGCAATGGTCGGGTCCCGGAGTCGGACCCGACCATTTCTGCTCACGAAGCGCCCGCGCGCCCGCGCCCGCGCCCGCGCCCCCGCGTCAGCGGTTGAAGAACAGCAACCCGCGCACGAAGCCGGCCTGACCGGCGTGCTGCGTGCAGTCGTCGAGGATGCTCACGAGCCGCGCGCCGGCGGTGACGGGCGGGTCCCACGCGTCGTCGACCACGGGGTCGAGGTCGTCCGGACCGAGCGTGCCGAGGTACGCGACGGTGCGGTCGTGGACCGCGCGCAGGTACCCGGTGAGCAGCGCGGCAGAGGCGCGCACGCGACCGACGTCGTCGCGGGACATGCCGTAGCCCAGGGCCTCGGCCGGGAACGGCAGGCCGAACCGCTCGTACCAGCCGTCCGCGGTCCACACCTGCGCGGTGCCCGCCAGGTCGGCGATCTGGACGTCCTGCCCACGGGCGGTGTGCCACGCGAGCCACGCCAGGGTGTTCGCCCCGGCGGCGGGGCGCGCTGCGAGCTGGTCCTCGGACAGGCCGTCGACGGCGCGTTCGACGGTCTCGGGCACGCGGGAGAACGCTTCGATCAGGACTTCGGACGGTGTCATGCGCACCACGCTACGCGCGCGCCGCGACACACGGGGTCACGCAGATCGTCAGGCGGAACGGGCCGCGGTCTCTGCACGTGAGTGGCGGTCCAGGGCGTCGCCGAGCCCGGTGAACGCTGCGGCGAGCCGGACCCGGTCGGCGGGGGCGACGACCTCGCGGAAGGCGTCCGAGTAGACGGCGCCGATCTGCCGGGCGACCTCGGCGCCCGAGGCGGTGAGGTGCAGCAGCACACTGCGACGGTCCTGCGGGTTCGGGCGGCGTTCGAGGTGCCCACGCTGCTCGAGGCGGTCGACGAGCGAGGTCATGGCGCCGGTGGTGAGCTCGAGGTACTCGCCGGCCTGCTTCGGGGTGACCCCGTCGCCGTCGGCCGCTGCGAGGAAGAACACGAACCGGGTGTCCGTGGCGTTCAGTCCGCGCACGACGCTCTCGTGGTGCAGGACACGGGCGTGCTGCGTCTGGAGCATCCGGAAGGCCGTGAGGAGCTGCGCCAGGTCGGTGTCCGCGTCCACGGTGTCGGGCAGCGAGACGGTCGGGGACACGGGCGCGGGCGGCAGGGCGTCGGGCAGGACGGGCTGGGTGGTGTCCGTCATGGGCAGCTCTTCTCGGCAGGGGGTGGGATGACTCAGTCAACAAGTATCTCACTCGTCAAGACACCCCCAGCACGGGGGTAGTGCCTTCCCTTGTGAGTTGCTCGGCGGAAAAGTACCTTGATCGTCGTAGCAACCACCCCGGCTCCGACGCGACCAACCACCGCGACCACGGCGCCACCGTTTCCGGATCAGGAGCTCTCGCAATGTCTCGTGTCACCCCTCGCGCCGCCCGTCTTGCGGCCTGGATCGCCATCCCCGCCGCCCTCGTCGCCTCGGGTGTCGTCGTCTCGACCGCGTCCTACTCGGCGTTCTCGGCGACCACCGTCAACCCGACGAGCAACTGGACCGCCGGCAGCGTCGCACTCTCCGACGACGACAACAACACCGCACTCTTCACCGCGACCGCCCTGAAGCCCGGCTCGACCGGCGCGAACTGCATCACGGTCACCTCGACGGGCTCGCTGCCCTCGACCGTCAAGCTGTACGGCACCGCCGCCGCCACGACGAAGGACCTCGCGGCGAACATCAGCCTGACCGTCGAGCAGGGCACCGGCGGCGGCTTCGGCTCCTGCACGGGCTTCACGCCGCTCGCCACCGGCGGCACGATCACGGCTGCGAACACCACGCTGGCGTCCTTCGGGACAGCGGCGACGAACTTCGCCACCGGCGTCGGCTCGTGGGCCCCGACCGGCACCGCGTCCGAGTCGCGCGTCTACCGCTTCTCCTACAAGGTCTCGGACACCGCCCCGAACACGGTCCAGGGCGGCACCGCGGCGCTCGGCTTCACCTGGGAAGCCCAGAACAGCTGACCCGGGGAGCACTCCCCACCCGGTGACCGGGGCTGAGCCCGAGCCAGCCCCGGCCGCCACCCCCGAGAACGCGCCCCCGGTCGAAGGCAGTCATGAGCAGCATCGCAGTGCACGGTGGTCCCACACCGCACGCCGTGCTCCGTGACGTCGTCGACTGGGGGCGCGTCGTCGTCGGCACGGTCGCACGCGGTGTGGTCGCCACCCTCCTCGGCCTCGCCCTCTGGGCGGCCGCGCCCGCGGTGATCGGTTGGCAGCCCACCACGGTGATGACCGGGTCCATGGAGCCGCGGCTCACGTCCGGTGACGTGGTCGTCTCGCGACCGGTCGCGTCCGGCGAGGTCCGGACGGGCAAGATCCTGCTCGCCGACGACCCCGACCAGTCCGGCCACCTGCGCATGCACCGGTACGTCGAGGACGGCCCGGGCGGCACCCTCGTCACGAAGGGCGACGCGAACCCGCAGCAGGACTCGACGCCGCTCGAGCGCTCGGCCGTGCACGGGGTCGCGTTCCTGCGCATCCCGTTCGTCGGGGCGCCGGTCCTGTGGCTCCGACAGGGGGAGTGGACGAAGGTCGTCGTGCTCGCGCTCGGCCTGACGGCGCTGCTCGCGCTCTGCACGGT
This sequence comes from Curtobacterium sp. PvP017, assembly GCF_054060195.1. NCBI lineage: Bacteria > Bacillati > Actinomycetota > Actinomycetes > Micrococcales > Microbacteriaceae > Curtobacterium > Curtobacterium sp. PvP017. Next base: position 105,122 of record NZ_JBSSCY010000001.1, on the reverse strand, counting down.
CGACGGATCGCTGCGCCGCCTCGCGGCGGTCGACGACGATCGCGACGACGACGGCGACGACGACGCCCACGGGTCGGGTGGCGGGCCGTCTGATGGTGTCGATGCCGGCCGGGAGGCGCGGGACGACGCCGCCACGCGCCTGGCGTCCGGCGCGACGACCGTCGTCACCCGCCGCTCACTGCGGGTGCACGAGCGTCGCGTCCAGCGGCTGCGCCGCTTCGGCGGCGCAGCGGCGGTCCTCGTCATCGCGGGCAGCGTCGGGGTGCTCCTGCCGGCGCAGGCGGTGGCCGTGCCGTGGTCGCGGACGACCGTGGACCCGGTGTCGAACTTCACGGCGGGCACGGCGACCGGTGTGCCCACGCTGACCTGCACCCCGGCGTCGTCGAGCACCGTGACGATCGCCTGGACGTACACGGACCCGACGGTGCCGAAGTCCTTCGACCTGGTGAACGGGACGACCCAGCTCGCCACCGCCACGACCGCCGGACAACGTTCGCTCGTCTACGGCGGTGCCGGCCTGCTCGACCTCGGCACGACGTACACGCTGAACCTCCGCACGAACCTCGGCAACGGCTGGACCGCCACCAGCACGCCGACCGTCAAGGTCAAGGTCGTGTCGGTCCTCGGTCTGGCCTCGGCGAGCTGCGTGCCCTGAGTTCTCCCCAGGCGGCGGTTCTCCCCAGGCGGCGCGCGGCCGTCCAGCGATGTCCCCGGCCGGCGTTACCGTGTCCGCATGCGCATCCTGCACACCGGCGACTGGCACCTCGGCCGCACGCTGCTCGGTGCCGACCTCCTCGAGCACCAGGCGGCGTTCCTCGACTGGCTCGTCGACCTCGTGCAGGACCGCTCCGTCGACCTCGTCGTGATCGCCGGAGACGTGTACGACCGGGCGATCCCGCCGATCGACGCCGTCCGCATGCTGTCCCGGGTGCTCGAACGCCTGGCGCAGACGGCGACCGTGGTGCTCACGCCGGGCAACCACGACTCCGCCGCACGCCTGGGGTTCGGTGCCGGTGTGATGGACCGCCGGGTGCGCATCCTCGCCGAACCCGCCCGGATCGCCGACCCGGTGCTCGTCGACGACGCCGACGGCCCGGTGGCGGTCTACGGCATCCCCTACCTGCACCCCGACCTGACCCGGTACGCACTGGCCGACGTGCCGGACGAACCCCTCGCACGGTCACACCACGCGGTCGTGCACGCCGCCACCGAACGGATCCGTTCCGACCTCTCACTGCGGGGGAGCACCCGCAGCGTCGTCGTCGCGCACGCCTTCGTCGGCGGGGCCGATCCGAGCGACAGCGAGCAGGACATCCGCGTCGGCGGTGTCGACCGGGTGGCCGAATCGGTCTTCGACGGCTTCGACTACGTCGCCCTCGGGCACCTGCACGGTCCGCAGCGGGTCGGCGACGGCGGCCGGATCCGGTACGCCGGCTCACCGCTGGCGTTCTCGTTCGGTGAGCGGCACCAGCAGAAGTCGGTGACCCTGGTCGAACTCGACGCCGGCGGCGCCGTCAGCACCGAGCTCGTGCCGGCCCCGGTGCCGCGGCGCCTGGTCGACGTCCGCGGCAGCATCGACGACGTCGAGTCCGGGGTCTTCCGCGCCGACGTCGATGCGTGGGTCCGGGTGGCCGTGACCGACACGGTGCACCCCGAGCGCATGTACGCCCGGGTCAAGGACCACTTCCCGCACGCGTTGGCGATCACGCACGAGCCCGCCGACCGTGGCCCGGCGACAGCCGCCCGCGCGGTCACGGCGACGTCCGACCCGGTCGAGGTCGCAGCCGACTTCGTGACCTTCGCCACCGGTGCCGCGCCCGACGACGACGAGCACGCCGTCCTGACCGAGGCGTACGAGGCCGCGGTGCTGGCGCTGCAGCGCGAGGGGGACCGCTGATGTACCTGCACCGACTCGAGCTCCGTGCCATCGGGCCCTACCCCGACCTGGTGTCCATCGACTTCGCAGCGCTCGCGGCCTCCGGGGTGTTCCTGCTCGAAGGGCCGACGGGTTCCGGCAAGTCGACCATCATCGACGCCGTGGTGTTCGCCCTGTACGGCGGGCTCGCCGGGTCCGACGCCAGCTCCGACCGCCTGCACAGCCAGCACGCCGACCCCGCCGTGGAGCCCTTCGTCGAGCTCGTCTTCGAGACCGGCGCCGGGACCTACCGGGTCCGCCGCACCCCGCAGTACGACCGACCGAAGCAACGGGGGACCGGCACCGTCAAGCAGCAGGCGTCCGTGCAGCTGTTCCGCCTGGCGAGCCCGTCCGACGTCGCCGGTGAACCCATGTCGTCGCGCATCCCCGAGGTCGGCGTCGAGATCGGCCGCATCATCGGGCTGGACCGCGCGCAGTTCCTGCAGACCGTGGTGCTGCCGCAGGGCGAGTTCGCACGGTTCCTGCGGTCCCCGGGTGAAGACCGCCGCAAGCTCCTGCAGTCGCTGTTCGGCACGCAGGTCTACGACCGCACCGCCGACGAACTCGCCGCGCGGCGCCGCGCCGTGCAGGCCGAGGTCGACGGCGCCGACGACCGCGTCCGCGACGCCCTGAACCGCTTCGCCCAGGCCGCCGGTCTCGACGGCGCCGACGAGTCCGCCGTGCCGTCGACCGTCGCGTCAATCCGCGCGGCAGCCGACGCCGCTGCGGCCGTCCGTGCTGCGGCAGCCTCGGCAGCGACGACGGCGGCCGAGCGCGAACAGGTGGTCACGGCGCGTGCGACCGCCCTCGGACGACGTGCGGGGCTCCTCGCGCGGCAGACCGCGCTCGACGTCGACGCCCCCGCCGTCGACGACGCCCGGGCGACCGTGGCCCTCGGCGAACGCGCCGCACGGGTCGCCGCCGTGGCCGACGGACTCGACGCCGCGGTCCTGCGGGCGGAGGAGACCACCGCGACGGCCCGAGCGGTGCGCGATCGCCACGGGGTCGCCGAGGCCCCCGACGTCGTCGTGGGCCGGCGCGATGCCCTGGCCGACGACCTGTCCGCGGTGCGCCACCTCGTCGCGGTCGAGGACGGCTCCGCTGCTCGACGGTCCGCCATCGCCGAGGCCGTCGCGACCGCCGAGCAGCTCGCCGTGCAGTTGGTCGCGCTCGACGCCGCGCTCGACGCCCGACCGGCCGAACGGGCCCGCATCGTCGAGGCCGCACGCACCGCGGCCCGGACCGCGGCCGACGCGGACGCCGCAGCGCACGAGGTCACCCGCGTCCGGTCCCTCCGGGCCGAGCTGGTGGCGCGCGACCACGCGGCGCAGCGCGTCACCGCCGCCGAGCAGACCGTCACCGCGGCACGACGATCGGCGACCGAGGCCCTCGCCGCCGAGCGTGCGCTCCGTGAACGCCGGATCGCCGGCCTCGCCGGAGAACTCGGCGCAGCGCTCACCACCGGGGACCCCTGTCCGGTCTGCGGGTCGACGGAACACCCGTCGGTGGCCACCCCGCAGGACGACCACCCGACCACCGAAGCCGTCGACGCTGCGGGCGACGCCACCCGGCGTGCGGACCAACGCCTCGCCGAGGCCGCGTCGGACCTGGCGGTCGAACGCGCCGAGCACCAGCGGCTGGTCGACGTCGTCGGCACGGTCGACGCCGCAGCGCTCGATGCACTGACCGAGGCCGCCGACGCCCGGGTCCGGGCCGCGCACGACGCCGCCGCCCTCGTCCTGCAGCACGAGCGGCACCGGGCGGAGCACGACACCGAGACCGGTCGGCTCCAGCGGGAGCGGAACGACCTCGACGCTCGTCGCACCGTCCTGACCTCGACCGCGCAGGCCGACGCCGAGCGACTCGACACCGACCTCGGCACCGTGGCCGCGGCACGCGAACGGCTCGGCGCGCTCCTCGACGACCGCCCCACGACGCTCCGGACGGCCGTCGAGCTCCTCGACGAGCGACTCGAGGCGTACCGCGCGGTCGTGCAGGCCGACGAACGGGTGGCCGCCGCGACCCGTGCCCGCGACGACCGTCGTGCCGAGGTCGCCCGGGTCCTCGACGACCAGGGCTTCGCCGACGTCGCCGCAGCGCGGGCCGGACGGCTCGACCCCGGCGACACCGAACGGTTGCGGGCGCGGATCAGCGCGGCCGAGGCCGAGCGTGCCGTCGTGGTGGCCGGTCTCGCCGAGCCGTCCGTGGTGGCCGCGGCGGACGACTCCGCGGAACGTCTCGACCTCGACGGCGCCCGCGTCGCTCGTGAGCGCACCGCCGCCGAACTCGAGCAGGCCACCGGGGCGGCTGCCTCCGCCGCCGACCGGGCCGACGCGGTCGACCGGTGCGAGACCGAGGTGACCCGTGCGACCCGCGCCCGTGACGAGACGTCGGCGCGCAGCCGCGCCGTGGTCCGGCTCGCCGACATCGCGAACGGCGTCACCGCGGTGAACCCGACCGGCATCACCCTGGGCACCTACGTGCTCATGCGTCGGTTCGAGGACGTCGTCGCCGCGGCCAACGACCGACTCCGGGGGATGCTCGCGGGCCGGTTCACGCTCGAGACCTCGGACGAACGCGAGTCGGGATCACGGGCACGCCGGACCGGACTGGCACTCGCCGTGCACGACCACACCACCGACACCGTGCGGGACCCCCGCAGCCTGTCCGGCGGCGAGACGTTCACGGTCTCGCTGTGCCTGGCGCTCGGCCTGGCCGACGTCGTGCAGGCCGAGGCCGGAGGGGTCTCGCTCGGCACGCTCTTCGTCGACGAGGGGTTCGGCACGCTCGACCCGGAGACCCTCGACGACGTCATCGGGCAGTTGTCCCGGTTGACCGCGGGCGGACGGCAGGTCGGCATCGTCAGCCACGTCGAGGAACTCAAGCAGCGGATCCCGGAGCGGATCGCCGTGCGGCGCACCGCTGCCGGCGGCTCGCACGTGACGACGACCGTCTGACGCCGTCGGTCGTCACCGCCGTGGCTGACGGCTACGGGGTCGGCGTCGACTCCACGGTGCCGTCGGGCGGCGGCAGGATGTCCGCGGCGATCCACGGGAACACCCACTGGAACAGCACGAACACGATCGCCGCGAGCAGCACGAGCAGCTCGAGCACCTTCAGGACGGTGGGTCCGGGCAGCAGCCGCCAGACCAGGGGGAAGATCACTTGGCGGTCTCCGAGAGTTCCTTCGGGGTGCCCTCGGACGCGGGCATCCAGTAGTCGAGCTTCGCGTGCGTGACGAACCGTTCGGCCGCCGACCACATCGGGTGGCACGCGGTGAGGGTCAGCCAGCGGTCCGACGGCGAGGGGTCGACTCCGGGCTTGTTCGGCACCGGCGCGATCGTCTCGATGTGGTCCGGTGTGACGATCTGACTGTCGGTGACCTTGTAGACGTACCAGACGTCGAACTTCGTCTTCGCGTCGGTGACCCGCACGACGACGGAGTCGCCCTTCTTGAGTTCGGCGATCTGGTTGAGCGGCTTGCCGTAGGTCACGCGGTGGCCGGCGACGGCGAAGTTGCCGGGGGCTCCGGGCATCGCGGTGTCCTGGTAGTGCCCGAGGCCGATCGTGTTCAGGACCTTCTCGCGGTCCGTGCCCTCGCCGATCGGACGGTTGTAGTCCTTGCCGAAGCGGGGGATCTGCATCGTGCCGAAGACGTCGGAGAGATCCGGCGGCTCCGCCAGCACGGGTGCGGTCCCACGGTGCTCGGTGCCGGCCTTGTCCGGGGTCTTCAGCTGGTCGAGCCCCTCGACGAGCTTCGACTGCTCGTTGACCGCCACGACGTCGGTCCACCATGCCGTCCACACCACGTACAGGCCGGTGCCGGCGCCCGCGATGATGAGCAGTTCGGCGATGAGCGAGACGATGGCCCCACCGACCGTCTGGCGCCTCCGGGGGGAGCGCCGCCCGGATCGTCTGCCGCCGTCGTCGTCCCGCGCGCTGCGGCGCGACGGGATGGTGTCGTGTGCGGTCACGGGGCTCCTGATCGGATGGTAGGTCGGACAGGTCTATCAGATCACGACGACGGCTCGGTGACGACGTTCTCCACACCCCGTAACGTGGGGGGATGGAGTACCGGATCCGCCCGTTCCGCGCCGACGACACCGATGCGGTCGTCGCCCTCTGGGAAGCGTGCGGTCTCGTCCGCCCGTGGAACGACCCGCGCCGCGACATCGCGCGCAAGGCCACCGTCCAGCCCGAGCTCTTCCTGGTGGCGGAGGGTGGGACCGGCGGGGTCGTCGCTGCGGGGATGGCCGGCTTCGACGGACACCGCGGCTGGGTGAACTACCTCGCAGTGCAGCCGGACCTGCAGGGCTCGGGCCTCGGCCGGACGCTGATGGCGGAGTTCGAGCGGCTCCTCACCGACCTCGGCTGCCCGAAGGTGAACCTGCAGATCCGGGCCGGAAACGAGCGTGTGCTCGGCTTCTACGAGTCCCTCGGCTACTCCGACGACCGCACGGTGTCGCTCGGCAAGCGGCTCATCCCCGACGTCTGAGCCGTCCCGTCACGCCAGGGTCAGCCCCACCGACGCGACGAACGCCAGCGCGATGCCGACCCACTGCGGCGCGGTCAGCCGCTCGCGCAGCACCACGCCGGCCAGCACGACCGTGCCGATCGGGTAGAGCGCGTTGAGCACGCTCACGACGGGCAGCGTGCCCGGGTCGTCGCTCGCGTGCAGCGCTGCCTGGATGCACACGTTCGCCAGGGCGTCGAATACGCCGCACCCCGCGACCGTCAGCAGCAGACGCGGCGGCCACCAGCGTCCTGGAGGCACGGCAGACCCCGCGACGTCGACCGACGCAGCGGGGTCTGCCGCGCCTCCAGACCGCGCCCCGCGCCCGGCACGCACCGTCACCACGAGCGCCGCTGCGCCCAGCAGCACCGTCTGCAGCACCCGCGCGACCACGAGTGGGTGGATGCCCGCGCCCGGCGGGGTCGCGTCGTACGCGAGCACGATGCCGCCGAACCCGCACCCGGCCACCGCTGCGGCGACGACCCCGCGCACGGTGGGGCGTGCACCCGAGGTGTCCCGCACCGCGGCCACCAGCACCACCGCGACGACGGCCACGACCACCGCGGCGATCGCCAGCGGTGACAGGACGGTCCCGCGGGCGACGGCCACCACGACCGGGACGACGGCCGCGAACACGGCGGTCAGGGGTGACAGCACGCTCATCGGGCCGATCGCCAGCGCGGCGTAGAGGAGCAGGACCCCGACCGCGCCGGACAGCCCCGCGACGGCGCCCCAGAGGGTGCTCGTCCACGACGGTGACCCCCCGAGCACGGCCAGCCCGATCAGCAGCGGCACGATCCCGATCGCCGCGGCCACGGCGGCGACCGTCACCGGACGGACGCGCCGTGACGCGAGCCCGCCGAGGAAGTCGGCGAAGCCGTAGACGACGGCTCCGGACAGGCCGAACAGCACGGTGAGCACGGGTCCCATCCTGCCCGGCCCGGTAGCCTGCGTGGCGTGAGCGTTCCCTACCACCGCCTGCCCCGTGTCGACGCACGATGGAGGTGGTGGCGCCCGCTGGTCGCCCTCGCGTTCCTGGCGGGTTGGTACCTCGCGTCCCAGGTGCTCATCACCGTCGCCTACTTCATCCCGGTCGCTGCGGTCGGGGGTGAGTCCGGCCTCTACGACCTGCTCGAGGACCTGCAGCGCGGCGCACTCGACCCGACGGATCCGCTCGTCCTGTCGCTGACCCTGGTGTCGCTGGTCATCCTGCTGCCCGGCGTCCTGCTGGCCGTCAAGGTCGCGCGCCTCGGGCCCGGCGCGATCCTGACGTCGACGCGCTTCCGGGTGCGGTGGGCGTGGACGGCGTGGTGCGTGCTGCCGACCCTGGTCATCGCGGCGGTCATGTTCGTGGTGCAGACCCGCCTCTTCTGGGACGGCGGGATGATCACGACCGACGGCGGCTTCGCGTGGAACCACGCCGCGATCGGTCAGTCGACGGTCTCCCTCGGCACCCTCACGCTCACGATCGTCCTCGTCGTGCTGCTCGTGCCGTTCCAGGGTGCGGCCGAGGAGTTCATCTTCCGCGGCTTCCTGATGCAGACGATCGCCTCGTGGATCCCGTGGCGGATCTTCGGCACGGTCATCGCCGTCGCGGTGTCGACCGTCGTCTTCGCCGTGCTGCACATCCCGAACGGCTACAACGTCTGGGGCATCCTCGACGTCGGTTCGTTCGGCCTGATCGCTGCGATCATCGTGCTCCGGACCGGGGGGCTCGAGGCCACCGTCCTGCAGCACGCCTTCAACAACATCATGATCTTCGTGCTGCAGGCTCCGGGCTGGTCGGGGATCGACCTGGCCTCCTCGGACGCCAATGGCACGCTCGGCGGCTGGCTCGTCACCCTCGGCACGTCGCTCGCGTTCTGGGGCATGGTCGAACTCCTGGCGTGGTGGCGGAAGCTCGACCGCACGTTCGCCGGACACCAGGCGCCGCGGTTCCGTGGCACGCCACCGGACTGGGCGGGTGGCAAGCGCTGGTTCGGTCCGGCTGGCACGGGCTGGGCCGTCGCGCCGACCCGCGCCGGCACTGTGGACACAGCCGCTGTGGACAGTGCCGTGGGTGTCGCCGGTCGCCCGTAGGCTCGTGGCATGAGCACCACGCCCGCGCCCGCCGCCGTGTCTGCTTCGCGAGCCGCAGCGCTCGACGTCCTGCACCGCGTGTGGGGCTACGACGACTTCCGTGGCGAGCAGGCGGCGATCATCGACCAGGTGGTCGCCGGCGGCGACGCCCTCGTGCTCATGCCCACCGGTGGCGGCAAGTCGCTCTGCTACCAGGTGCCCGCGTTGGTGCGCGACGGCGTCGGGGTCGTGGTGTCGCCGCTCATCGCCCTCATGCAGGACCAGGTCGACGCCCTCGCGGCGAACGGGGTCCGCGCCGCCTTCCTCAACTCCACGCAGGGGCCCGACGAACGGTCCCGGGTCGAGCGCGCGGTCGTCCAGGGCGAGGTCGACATGCTCTACCTCGCACCCGAGCGGCTCCGGCTCGAGTCCACCCGTGCGCTCCTCGACCGGGCGAGGGTCTCGCTGTTCGCCATCGACGAGGCGCACTGCGTCGCCCAGTGGGGCCACGACTTCCGGCCGGACTACCTCGAGCTGAGCGTCCTGCACGAGCGTTGGCCGACCGTGCCCCGGATCGCCCTGACCGCCACGGCGACCCCGCAGACCCACCGCGAGATCTCGGCGCGGCTCGGCCTCGACGACGCCGCGCACTTCGTCGCCGACTTCGACCGCCCGAACATCCAGTACCGCATCGAACCGAAGACCGGTGCGCTGCAGCAGCTCCTCACCTTCATCCGCACCGAGCACAGCGGCGACTCGGGCATCGTCTACTGCCTGTCGCGCAAGTCGGTCGAGCGGACCGCCACCGCCCTGGCCGAGCAGGGCATCCAGGCGCTGCCGTACCACGCGGGCCTCGACGCCCGGGTGCGTGCGCGCAACCAGTCGACCTTCCTGCGCGAGGACGGCATCGTCATGGTCGCGACGATCGCCTTCGGCATGGGCATCGACAAGCCCGACGTCCGCTTCGTGGCGCACCTCGACCTGCCGAAGTCGGTCGAGGGGTACTACCAGGAGACCGGTCGTGCCGGGCGCGACGGCCTGCCCTCGACCGCGTGGCTGGCGTACGGCCTGAACGACGTCGTGCAGCAACGACGGATGATCGACCAGTCCGAGGGCGACGCCGCACACCGTCGGCAGCTCAGCGCACACCTCGACGCCATGCTCAGCCTGTGCGAGACGATCGAGTGCCGCCGGGTGCGACTGCTCGCGTACTTCGGGCAGGAGTCCACGGCCTGCGGCAACTGTGACACGTGCATCGCCCCACCCGAGTCGTGGGACGGCACCGTTCCCGCGCAGAAGCTGTTGTCCACGGTCGTCCGCCTCGAGCGTGAGCGCGGCCAGCGGTACGGTGTCGCCCACCTCGTCGATATCCTGGTCGGCAAGCAGTCGCCCCGCGTCCAGGAGCTGCAGCACGAGTCGTTGGCGACCTTCGGCATCGGCTCCGACCTGTCCGACGGCGAGTGGCGCGCGGTGGCCCGGCAGTTGCTCGCGCAGGGCTACGCCGCGGTGTCCGGCGACGGCTTCGGCACGGTCGTCCTCAGCCCGACGAGCGCCGAGGTCCTGACCGGCAAGGTCCAGGTCCGGATGCGCCGTGACACGGTGAAGGCACCGCGGGCGAGCCGGTCGTCCCGCCGGACCGTGGTCACCGACATGCCCCAGCAGGCGGTCGGACTGTTCGAGGCCCTCCGGGTCTGGCGTGCCGCCCAGGCGCGCGAGCAGGGCGTTCCGGCGTACGTCGTGTTCAACGACGCGACGCTCCGGGGCATCGCGGCGGTGCGTCCGGCCGACGCCGACCAGCTCGCCGAGATCTCCGGGGTCGGTGCCGCGAAGCTCGAGCGGTACGGCCGCGCGGTGCTCGACGTCGTTGCGTCCGAGGCCGACTGACGCCACCGCCGAGCATGCATGCCGCAGCGGGCATGGAGCGCTGCCCGGCGTGATTACACTCGGGAGTCCGCCGTCACGACGAGGAGGCCCGGTGCCCGGTTCGACCAAGTTCGCCACCGTGCTGAGCCGCGCAGTGGTGACCCCGCTCGCGCGGATGCTCTGGCGACCGAAGATCATCGGACGCCGCAACGTGCCGAAGCGCGGACCGGTCATCCTCGCGAGCAACCACCGCTCCTTCATCGACTCCCCGGCGATCACGCTGATGGCCCCGCGCAAGGTCGCCTTCCTCGCGAAGCAGGAGTACTTCACCGGGACGGGGTTCCGCGGGGCGGTGTCCCGGGCGTTCTTCGGCGGCATCGGTGCGATCGGCGTCGAGCGCGGAGCCGGAGCGGCGGCGCAGCAAGCACTGGACCTCGGGCTCGCGCGCCTGGACGAGGGCGAGGCCTTCGCGATCTACCCGGAGGGCACCCGGTCGCTGGACGGACGGATCTACAAGGGCCGCACGGGCGTCGCCTGGCTGGCCCTGACGAGCGGCGCCCCCGTGGTGCCCGTGGCGCTCACGGGCACGCAGGACGTGCAGCCCGTCGGCTCGAAGCTGCCGAAGCTGGCGAAGGTGACGATCGAGTTCGGCAAGCCGATCGACCTGTCGTCCTTCGGTGAGGCGTCGTCCGGACGTGCACGCCGGCACGCGACCGATGCGGTGATGGCAGCGATCCAGGAGCTCAGCGGGCAGGAGCCGGCGAACACCTACAACAACCCGCCCGCAACGATCGTCGAACGGGTCCGGCGTGTGCTCCAGCCGGACGACCCGACCGCGGCGGCCGTCGACCCCGACTGAGCCGGATCCATCCGGTCACTATTGCACATCTGAAATATCGATGGTTGAATGAGGGACGTGCCGCACGGCACGGTTCCCCGACGGGTCGCCCGACAACGGCCCGCGCCCCTCGATCCAGATCGGACGGTCAGCAGCATGTCCTCCACCCCGCTCTTCGACTCCATCGCCCAGCGGCACGACCAGCCCGAGTCGCCCGCCCCTGCCCAGACCCCGACTCCGGCTGCGGCACGAGCAGCTGCGGCCCCTGCGCCGACCTCGCCGATGACCGCGCCCGTCCGCGCCGGTGACTCGACCCTCGTGCCAGCGGCCCTCGTCGCCGCGATCGACGACATCACCGTCCGCGTCACCCCGTCCGTGGTCACCGAACTCCGCGTGCACCCCGAGCAGCTCGTCCTGGTCGAGACGGTCGCCGATGCCATCACCCGAGCGGTCGTCGACGCCGTCGCGACCGAGCTCGACCGGATCGCCCGCGACGGCGTCGTCCGCGTCTGAGCCGGGCGGTCCCCGAGCGATGACGACGTCCCCCGACGGCCTCCCGCTGCGCCCGCGCGGTGCCGACCGGCGGGCCGCGAACCGCTCCACCACCCGCCGATCCGAACCGGCCGTGCGTCGCCGTGCTCGACACGACACGCGCCCGGACGCCCCCAGAGCCGCCGGGGTGACGGTGTCCCCTCCCGTCACCCCGGCTTCCCCCTCCTTCTTCCGCAGTTCCGTCCGGCGTGCCCTGCCTGCGACCGCGACCGCCGCGGTGACGTGTCTCTTCGTCGCCGTGGCCGTCGGCTCGCCGCAGACCGCGATGGCCTCGACCCCCTCGCCACGCGGTCCCGCGCTCGACGTGCAGCAGTTCGTCGCCGACGGGTCCGCTCGGCCCGTCGTTGGCCGCGACGGCTTCACGGTCGGCCGGGTCGCCGCAGCCCGGGCGCGCACCGTCGTCGTCGGGTCGTCCGCCGCCGCGGCCCGCCCCACCGCCGGCACCGTGCCGGCCGCCGGTGGGTTCGGCACACGTTGGGTGACCGGCTGCTCCGCCTGCTCGACGAACCACCAGGGCATCGACTTCGCCGCCTCGATCGGCACCGCCGTCGTCGCTGCGATGCCCGGCCGTGTCGTCTCGGCCGGCGTCCTGGGCGGGTACGGCAACCAGGTGCTGCTGCAGCACGTCGACGGCACCCAGACCCGGTACGGCCACCTGTCGACGATCGGGGTCCGATCCGGTCAGGTCCTGTCGGCCGGCCAGCGCATCGGCGCCGTCGGCAACACGGGCGTCTCCACCGGTGCGCACCTGCACTTCGAGGTCATCGTCGACGGCGTCCCCGTCGATCCCGCCGCCTGGCTGCAGGCCCGCGGGCTCCTCTGACGAGGCCGACGCGGGGCACCAACGGGGCACCGCCGGGGCGCGTACCGTCGAGACGGCCGGGGCAGCGCGCCGCGGCAGGACGGAGACGCACGTGCGAGTGACGGTGTTGGGGACCGGGGCGATGGGTGCCGGCGTGGCGGGGTCGCTGCTGCGCGAGGGTCACCAGGTCACGGTCTGGAACCGGAGTGCCGACAAGGCGGCTCCCCTCGGTGAGCGTGGTGCGACGGTCGCCACGGATCCGAGCGCCGCCGTCGAGCACGCCGAGGTCGTCCTCTTGACGCTCTTCGACACCGACGCCGTGGTCGACGTGCTCGAACAGGCCGCCGGTGACGCGCCGACCGACGCCGTGTGGGTGCAGGCGTCCACGATCGGTGTCGACGGCACCGAGACCGTCGTGCAGCTGGCAGCGAAGTACGGCATCACCCTGGTCGAGGCGATGATGCTCGGCACCAAGGCACCGGCGGAGCAGGGGAAGCTCACGATGCTGGCGGCGGGCCCCGCTGCCGACGTCGACCGCGTCGTCCCCGTGCTCGACGCGATGGGTGCGAAGACCGTCCGCGCCGGCGAGCGGGTCGGCGACGGCACCGCGCTCAAGCTCGCGGCCAACGCCTGGATCGCGTCGATCACCGCGGCCACGGGGCAGTCGCTCGCCCTCGCAGCGGCGCTCGGGCTCGACCCGCAGCTGTTCCTCGACGCGATCGACGGCAGCGCGAGCGACTCGGCCTACGCGCACACCAAGGGTGCGTCGATCATCGCGGGGGAGTTCCCGGCGCAGTTCGCACTCGACGGTCTGCGGAAGGACATCGGGCTCATCGCCGATGCCGCGCGGGCGAACGGGGTGTCCACGACGCTCCTCGACGCCCTGGGGCGCGTCTACGCCGACGCCAGTGCGGCCGGCCACGGCGGCGACGACATCGCGGCGGTCGGCACCGCCTTCTGACGCGGCGTCAGTCGCGGCGGAAGAGCCGGCGGAGCCGCTTCGTGAGCCGGCCGACGGCCTCGTCGTTCATGGTGTTCGCCAGGTCGAAGGCCTCACGCGTCGGATCGGCCCCGCTCTGGATGCGCCGGAGTGCGGCGTCGGCGCGGGCCCGGGAGTCGAGTTCGGCGAACGGCATGTCGTCCTCGGGGTCGTGCGTGCCGCGAGGGTCCATGGGCAGCAGGCTACGCGCGACGAGCCGTGCGGCCCCCGGCGTCGATGTCGACGTCGTCGACCACGCGGACCATCTCGTCGAGGAAGTCCACCACCACCGCCATCTCGTCGGTCGGCAGGTGCTCCGTCACCTCGAGCGCACGGGCGTCGAGCTCCTCGATGACCCGCACGGCGTGGCGCATCGAGGTCCCCGTCGCGGTGAGGATCACGCCGCGGCGGTCGATCGGGTCCTGGTGCCGCTCGACGTGACCGCTCCGGACGAGTCGGTCGACGAGTGCCGAGGTCGATGCCGCCGTGATCTCGAGCCGCTCGGCCAGGTCCTTGGCGTTGACGGTCCGGCCGTCCTGCTCGGCGTCGATGAGGACCCGCAGCGCGAGCAGTGCGTTCTCGCCGATGCCCAGGGCCTCGCGGGCACGACGCTGCGCGGCGCTCTCGGCGGTGCGGTACCGGCGCAGGGCGTTCAGGACGTCGACGGCGGTGACCGGGGAGTCCTCGTACCAGAACCCCGCAGTGCTGGTCAGGACCTCGGACGTCATCCTGCAATGCTAGACGCTCTAGTTAGATTGTCTAGCGAGAGCCCCTGATCGCAGCCGAGACCCCGGTGCGGGCGCGGACATCGGACACCGCAACACCCGTGACGCGGTTCCGAAACACTCCCGCAACGCCCGCTCGTTAGGTTCTGGGGATGCAGGAGCAGCCGTGCTGAGCCGACTCGCGGGGAACGTCTTCCACGTGGGGAGCGCGGTCGAGCGCACCGACGTGGTCGCCCGCCTGCTCGACGTCTACGTCGCCCGCCGCGAACCCGGCACCGTCGAGGACGACCGGGCCGTCGCCGCCGAGCTCCGCGCGGTCGTGGGCACCGCCGGGCCGGCGAACGACACCGATCGGTCCGCGACGATCGACGCACTCGCGCTGGACCGGCACGAGCCGGCGTCCATCGCCGCCGCGGTCGCCGTCGCGCGTGACCACGCCCGTCGGGCTCGCGAGGTCGTCTCGAGCGAGCTCTGGGACTGCCTCGACGTGACCCGTTCGCGCATGCCGCGCAAGATCGCTCCGGGCCGGGCGCACGAGTTCCTCGGTTGGGCACGGGAACGCAGCGCCCTCGCCATCGGCGTGGTCGAGGGGGATGCCAGTCGCGACGAGGTCTGGGAGTTCTTCACCCTCGGCCGCTCCCTGACCCGGGTCGCCTCGACCGCCAGGCTGCTCGCATCGGGGCTGCTCGAACCGGACTCGGTCACCTCGTGGACGGCGGCGCTCCGGGCGTGCGGCGCGGGCGAGGCCTTCCTGCGTGGCCGCGACCACCACCCGGTACCCGACGACGCCGCGGCGTTCCTGCTGCTCGACGAGCACAGTCCGCGGTCGCTCCGCTTCACGGTCCGGCGGGCGGCCGAGTGCCTGGCCGACGTGGCACCGTCCTGCGTGGCCGACGAGGTCGCGGCCTTCTCCGCCGCGCGCGACCGGCTCGAGGCCGTCCCCGCGGACTCGGTCCTCGGCATCGTGGGCGACGCCGGCCACCGACTCGCGGCTGCCGCGGACCGCGTCGCGGCGGCGCTCGACGAGCGCGTCTTCGCGGCGACCCAACCCGCGCACTGATCGCGGCCATGGGCGGCACCGGCGACGGACGGGAGGCCCGTGGCGGCGTCGACCCGTGCCTCCCGTCCGCCCCGCGAGAGCGTCAGAAACCCGCGAACAGTCCGCGGAGATCTGTCGCTTTCGCGGACTGGATGCCGTCGCGTCGCGGAGATCTGTCGCTTTCGCGAAGTGGACGCGTCAGACGGCGCTGGAGCGGTCCGCGACCGCTTCTTCGCGCTCGAGCTCCTGGCGGAGCGCCGCGCGCGAGGCGCGTGTGCCCACCACCGGGATCGCGTGCGTGACCGCGAGGTGCAGGCGGGTGTCCGCGTCGTACCGGAGCCGCAGGCGCTGGAACCGGACGAGCCAGACGATCGCGATGGCGAGTGCGACGAAGCCGGACGCTGCGCCGACCGCGATGGCCCAGCGAGGACCCCACGCATCGGCGATGGCGCCGACGATCGGGGCGCCGATCGGGGTGCCGCCGGCGAAGATCGCCATGTAGAGCGCCATCACGCGGCCGCGCATCGCGGGTGTCGTGGTGGTCTGGACCAGGGCGTTCGCGGTGGTCATGAAGGTCAGTGCCGCGAGTCCGACGAACACCAGGACGAACGCGAAGGTCCAGTACGTGGGTGCGAGGGCGGCGGCGGTGCAGGCGAGGCCGAAGCCGCCGGCGGCGAGGACCAGGGTGCGCATCCGCGGTCGGTCACGGCGCGCGGACATCAGGGCGCCGAACACCGACCCGATCGCCATCACCGAGTTGAGCAGGCCGAACTCGCCCGCGCCCTGGTGGAACTCGACGCGGGCCATCGTCGAGGTGAAGATCGGGAAGTTCACGCCGAACGTGCCGACCACGAAGATCATGCAGAGCACGACGATGATGTCCGGCCGGGTCCGCACGTACCGGAAGCCGGCGACGATCTGCCCCTTGCCGCGGCCGGCGTGCAAGCGCTCGGCGAGCTGTGCGGGGTCGACGAACCGCAGGGCGATGAGGACCGCCAGGAACGATCCGGCGTTGATGACGAACACCCACCCCGACCCGATGGCGGCGATGAGCACACCGGCGACCGCGGGACCGATCAGGCGCGCGGCGTTGAACGAGGCGGAGTTGAGCGCGACGGCGTTCGCGACGTTCTCGCCCTGCACGACGTCGGAGACGAACGCCTGCCGGATCGGGGTGTCGAACGCGGCGACGATGCCGAGCGCGAGCGCGAAGCCGTACAACGCGAGCAGCGTCGCGGTGTGCGTGAGGACCATGACACCGAGTCCGAGCCCCAACAGGCCCATCAGCGCCTGCGTGAGCATGAGCATCTTGCGGCGGTCGAAGCGGTCGGCGGCGAGGCCGGTCAGGGGGAGGAGCAGCAACTGCGGGCCGAACTGCAACGCCATCGTGATGCCCACCGCGACGGCGTCGTTGTCGGAGAGCTGGGTCAGGACGATCCAGTCCTGGGCGGTGCGCTGCATCCAGGTGCCGACGTTCGACACCAGGGCACCGGCGAACCAGATGCGGTAGTTGCGTCCGGCGAGGGAGCGGAACATGGCGGTCACTGCTGGGCCAGCCTCCTCATGATCTCGGTGGCGTCGGCGAGGGTGGCGCGCTCGACGGGGGTGAGTGCGGCCAGTCGCGGGGTGAGCCAGCCGTCCCGGCGCCGACGGGTCTCCTCGACGAACGCGGCTCCGGCGGGGGTGGCGCAGAGGACGACCTTGCGGCGGTCGTCGTCGTGGCCGCCCTTCGAGACGAGGCCGCGCTCGACCAGGACCGCGATGGTCTTCGTCATCGAGGGCGGGGTGACGCCGTCCTGGCGGCTCAGGTCGGCCAGGGTCATCGCGCCGTCCCGGTGCAGGCGCGCGAGGGCGGCGAACTGGGCGTCGGTGACGGTCGTGTCGGCCTTCTGCGCGCGGAGCGTCCGGGACAGCCGGTTCACGGCGATGCGGAGGTCGGTGGCGTCGGTCACGGGTCGTTAGCCTAGCTCATTAGTTCAGTGAACGAACTGGTTTGCGGGTGTACCGTGGTTCTGGACAACAGGTGTTGTTCAGAGAGAAGGAATCATGTCCGAGTTCGAGGGCAAGGTCGCCATCGTCACCGGTGGTGGCAGCGGCATCGGCGAGTCCGTCGCGAAGGAGCTCGCCGCGGCGGGTGCCACGGTCGTCGTCACCGACATCAAGCTCGACGCTGCCCAGCGGGTCGCGTCCGAGATCACGGAGGCCGGCGGGACCGCCAGCGCGTTCGAGGCCAACTCCGCCGTCGCCGCCGACAACGAGCGCATGGTCCAGTACGCCGTCGACACGTACGGCGCGCTGCACCTCGCCGTGAACAACGCCGGCATCGGCGCCGCCCCGCAGAAGATCGGCGAGTACGACATCGCCGCCTGGGACCGCGTCCGTGCGGTCGACCTCGACGGTGTCTTCTACGGCCTCCGCTACGAGCTGCCCGCGATGGTCGCCGCCGGCGGTGGCTCGATCGTGAACATGGCGTCGGTGCTCGGCACGGTCGGCATCGCGCAGAACGCCGCGTACGTCGCGTCGAAGCACGCCCTGGCCGGCCTGACCAAGGTCGCCGCGCTCGAGTACTCGGCGCAGGGCGTCCGCACCAACGCCGTCGGCCCGGGCTTCATCGACACCCCGCTGCTCCGCAACGCCATGACGCCCGAGGCCATCTCGGCGCTGGAAGAGGAGCACGCCACGAAGCGCCTCGGCACCGACAAGGAGGTCGCCGCGCTCGTGCTGTTCCTGCTGAGTGACAAGGCCTCGTTCATCACGGGCAGCTACCACCTGGTCGACGGCGGGTACTCCGCGCACTGACGTCGGTCGAGTACCTGGTCGAAACGGGCGTACCTGGTCGGAAGTTTCGACCAGGTACGCCCGTTTCCGTTTCCCACCGCGGGCGCGATGGGAAGGAACGCGCTAGTGGAACTGGGGGATCGTGAGCCAGATGCCGGCGAGCACGGCGGCGACGCAGACCGCGAAGCACAGCACGGCACCCGCCAGTGCTGCCGGCGGCGTGTGCCCGGAGCGCGGGGTCTCCTCGGCGTACTGCGTGCGCTCGCCGCCGGTGTCCAGAGGCTGCCCCGCGCCGAGCAGCCTCAGGCCGAGCGTGTAGACCAGCACGATGCCGACCGCGGCCACGAACCCGACGCCCGCGACCGTGCCGATGCTGGCGAAGTCGATCTCCATGGTCGTTCCCCTCAGTTCTGCGCGCCGGCCGGCTGCGGCTCGGCCTGGTCGGTGGGTTCGGTCGATCCCGCGGCGACGTCGTCGTGCGAGATCGGCTTGCGCTTGGCGAGGACGGTGAAGGTCAGCCCGCCGGCCAGGGCGAGCACCGCCACCAGCACGAGGCCGACCGCCGAGGTCGAGGCGAGCCAGGTCGCCAACCCGCCGACCACCGCGGCCGCCGGCAGCGTGATCACCCACGCGACGACGATGCGGCCGACGACCGACCAGTGCACGTCGGCGAGCTTCTTGCCGAGCCCGGACCCGATCACCGAACCGCTGGTGACGTGCGTCGTCGACAGGGCGAAGCCGAGGTGCGACGAGATGAGGATCGTCGCCGCCGAGCTCGTCTCGGCGGCGAAGCCCTGCGGCGACTGCACGTCGGAGATCTTCTTGCCGACCGTCTGCATGATGCGCCAGCCACCCATGTAGGTGCCGAGGCCGATCGCGAGTCCGCATGCCAGGATCACCCAGAGCGCCGGGCCGGTGCCGCCGTCCTGGTAGTTCGCGGCGATGAGCGTGAGCGTGATGACGCCCATGGTCTTCTGCGCATCATTCGTGCCGTGCGCCAGCGACACCAGCGACGCCGAGACGGTCTGGCCGTGCCGGAACCCGGTCGCCGCACCGTGCGTCGTCGCGTTCTTGGTGAGCGTGTACGCCAGGTACGTCGCCACCAGCGCGATCACACCGGCGATCACGGGGGAGACCAGTGCCGGCAGCACGACCTTCGACACCACCGTCGCCCAGTCGACCGAGTTCAACCCGGCGCCGATGATCGATGCGCCGATCAGCCCGCCGAACAGCGCGTGCGTCGACGACGACGGCAACCCGAGGTACCAGGTGGCGAGGTTCCAGAGGACCGCGCCCACCAGCCCGGCGAAGATCATCGTGGGGGAGATGTGGACGCCGTCCTGGCCCTCGCGGATGATGCCCTGCGAGACGGTCTTGGCGACCTCGGTGGAGAGGAACGCGCCGACCACGTTGAGGACGGCGGAGATGAGCACGGCGGTCCGGGGCTTGAGCGCCCCCGTGGCGACCGACGTGGCCATGGCGTTGGCGGTGTCGTGGAACCCGTTCGTGAAGTCGAACACGAGGGCCACCACGATCACGAGCACGACGATGACGAGGACGTCCATGCCGGGGACGGTAGGCCCGCCCCGAAGCCCCTGCGTGAACGCCGGATGAACAGGTCCGTGGGGGTGCCTGTCTGCGAGGATATTCACGTGCCCACCTTCTCCGCAGCGCGAGGCGACGCCTCGTTCACCGACGCCCACGGCGTCGAGATCGTCTACTCGACCTGGCGAGCGGCGCGCCCCAAGGGCATCGTGCAGATCGCGCACGGCGTCGGCGAGCACGGGTTGCGGTACGAGCCGTTGGCACAGGACCTCGTCCGCGCCGGGTACACCGTGCACGCGAACGACCACCGCGGGCACGGGCGCACCGGCCTCGGCCAGTGGGACGGCGACCACGCCAAGCTCGGACGGCTCGGACCCGGCGGACTGCGCGCCGCGATCGCTGCCGTCGAGCAGATGGGGGAGGTCGCCCGTGCCGACACCCCCGGCGTGCCGCTGGTGCTGCTCGGGCACTCGTGGGGCTCGCTGATGGCCCAGCGCATCGTGAACACCGCGTCGGAGTCGTACGACGGCGTCGTGCTCTCCGCCACCGCGTACCGGCTGCCCGGGTGGATGAACAGCGGCGACCTCAACGCGCGGCACGCGGGCTCCGGGCCGACCAAGTACGAGTGGCTCACCCGCGACCGGAAGATCATCGATGCGATGTCGGTGGACCCGCTCGCCGTCGAGGCCGACGTCATCGGGCTGTTCGGCCTGTCCGACACCCTCCGGCTGCTCGGGGTGCCGCGTCGGGGGATCCCGCACGACCTGCCCATGCTGCTGCAGGTCGGGTCCGACGACGCCCTCGGCGGGCCGCGATCGGTCGAGCGGTTGGCGCAGGCCTACCGGCGTCGCGGGCGGCTGTCCGACGTCACGGTGCAGGTGTACGAGGGCGCGCGGCACGAGGTCTACAACGAGACGAACCGCGACGAGGTCGTGGGGGACCTGGTCACGTGGCTGGACCGGGTGACGGCCCGTCGCTGAGGCGACGGCCGGCGAGCGGACGGAACGCGGTGTGGGCGGGCGGCGGTGCGGATGACGACCGGGGTGACGTGGACGAGGTGACCGTCGCGGTCCTCGACCTGGCGGCGGTCGAGGCGGTCGAGCGGCGGGAGCCGGCTGGCCGGCAGTACGTGCGCCCCGCATTCGCGGCCCAGACGCGCGGCGAGCAGACCGTCCTGGTGGCCTGGATCGACGGGGTGCCGGTCGGCTCGGGCGAGGTGACCGCTGATGTCCGGCCCGAGTTCCGGAACCTCCGCGTCGACGCGGACCGGAGAGGTCAGGGCGTCGGGACGCGGCTCATCGCGGCGGCCGAGGCGCTGGCCACCGACCGGGGCGTGCTGCGGATCGGAGTCGCGCTCGAGGCGTCCGAGTACCTCGAGAAGGACCTGCTCGCGCGGGCGTAGGCTCGACGCGTGCACGGTGAGTACAAGGTCCCAGGTGGAAAGCTCGTCGTCGTCGACCTCGAGGTCGACGACGGGAACATCCGGGAGTTCCGGCTCGCCGGCGACTTCTTCCTCGAGCCGGACGACGCGCTGCCGCTCATCGACACGGCGGTCAACGGGCTGCCCGCGACGACCGACGCCGCCGGCATCACTGCGGCCGTCCGTGCCGCGCTCCCCGCCGACGCGGTGCTGCTCGGCTTCACCCCCGAGTCCGTCGGGGTCGCCGTCCGCCGCGCGCTGTCCCGTGCGTCGTCGTGGCAGGACTACGACTGGCAGATCATCCACGAGGGCCCGATCAGCCCGAACGAGCACCTCGCGCTCGACCAGGTGCTGACCGAAGAGGTCGGCGCCGGACGCCGCGGTCCGACCCTGCGCATCTGGGAGTGGGACCAGCCCGCGGTCGTCATCGGGTCGTTCCAGTCGCTGAAGAACGAGGTCGACCCGGCCGGTGCCGAGAAGTACGGCGTCGAGGTCGTCCGGCGGATCTCCGGCGGTGGCGCGATGTTCATGGACGCCGGCGCGATCATCTCGTACTCGCTCTACGTCCCCGCCGACCTGGTACAGGGCATGACGTTCGCGGACTCCTACGCCTACCTGGACGAGTGGGTGATCGAGGCGCTGAAGTCCCTCGGCATCGACGCGTACTACCAGCCGCTCAACGACATCACCTCGGCCAAGGGCAAGATCGGCGGCGCCGCGCAGAAGCGACTCGGCACCGGATCCCTGCTCCACCACGCCACCATGAGCTACGACATGGACGGCGAGAAGATGGTCCAGGTCCTGCGGATCGGGCGCGAGAAGATGAGCGACAAGGGGACGACGTCGGCCGCGAAGCGGGTGGACCCGCTGCGCTCGCAGACCGGGCTGTCCCGCGCCGAGATCATCGACCGGCTGGTCGGCACGTTCACGAAGCTGTACGGGGCGACTCCCGGCGCGGTGACCGAAGCCGAGCGCGAGAAGGCGCAGGAGCTGGTGCGGACGAAGTTCGCGACGAAGGAGTGGCTCGAGCGGGTGCCCTGAGCGAGCTCGTGGTGGGCGGCCGGAGCAGAGGGGGGACGCTCCGGCCGCCGCTCGACCAGTGTGACGACCGACTCCATGAACCACACGTGCGGATCATGAGAATCCCCCGCGCGGCTGATGTCGTGGCCGGATCGTCCACGTAGCGTCGCTCGCGTGAACTGGTTGATCTTCCTGGGGGCGGTGGCCGCCGTGGCCGTCGTGGTGTGGATCGCCGATCGCGTGGGGTGGATCGACCTGTCGAACAAGTCCACGCGCAGCGGCGGCTCCGGAGGCATCGGCGGGATGCTGGACGAGGTGTTCGCGCCGACCCGCCACGAGACGCAAGCCGAGTACGAACGGCAGTCGCGCCTCCCGAAGGAGGCACCGTCACCGGCGGACGACGACCACGACCTGCTCAGCGGCAGCGTGCTCATCAAGGTGCCGACGGTGCGGAGCGCCGGCCGGCACGAAGCCCGCGTCGGGACGCACGACCGGTCGTACTGACCGGTCGACGGTCGCTCGCCGCGCGCGTCAGCGGGTGGTGAGCTCCTGGTAGTCCGGGTGCCGCTCGATCCACGCGTGCACGTAGCTGCACTGCGCGACGACCCGTCGTGACGAGCTCGCGCGCACGTCGTCGAGCGCGTGCTGCACGAGGATCGACGCGTGCCCGCCACCACGGTGCTCGGGATCGACCTCGGTGTGCACGAAGCCGATCTCGTCGCCGTCGATCTCGTACGCGGCGAGGCCGATGACCTCGCCGTCCTCGACCAGGGAGTACTGCTGCTTGTCGGTGTCGTTGCGGACCTCGGGTGCTGCCATGCGCCGAGGCTACGCCGCGAGGCCGAGTCGCCGCTGGCTGTGGCGCCGCCCGCGAGCCCGAGTCGCCGCTGGCTGCGCCACAATGGTCCCGTGCACACGGGAGACGACCGAGGCCCGGACCGCGTCGTCCTCGGCGACGCCCTCGACGTGACCCCGGCGCTCGCCGACGGGTCGTTCACCGTCGTGTACCTCGACCCGCCGTTCAACACGGGGCGGTACCAGCGGCGGCATGCTTCGTCCGCGGTGCCGAGCGCTGACGGGCCGGTGATGGGGTTCCACGGACGGACCTACGAGCGGGTCCGCGGCGACCTGATGCGGTTCGACGACCGGTTCGAGGACTACTGGACGTTCCTCGAGCCACGGCTGCTCGAGGCCTGGCGACTCCTCACCACCGACGGCACCCTGTACCTGCACCTCGACTACCGCGAGTCGCACTACGCGAAGGTCCTGCTCGACGCGCTGTTCGGCCGCGAGTCGTTCCTCAACGAGATCGTCTGGGCCTACGACTACGGCGCCAAGTCCAAGTCGCGGTGGCCGACCAAGCACGACACGATCCTGGTCTACGTGAAGGACCCGTCGCAGTACTGGTTCGACTCGTCGGCGGTCGACCGCGAGCCCTACATGGCACCCGGGCTCGTCACGCCCGAGAAGCGGGAGCGCGGCAAGCTCCCCACCGACGTCTGGTGGCACACGATCGTGTCGCCGACCGGCAAGGAGAAGACGGGCTACCCGACGCAGAAGCCCGAGGGCGTGCTGCGGCGGATCGTGCAGGCGTCGTCGCGCGAGGGGGACTGGGTGCTCGACTTCTTCGCCGGCAGCGGGACGACCGGCGCGGTGGCGTCGGCGCTCGGGCGGCGGTACGTGCTGGTGGACGACAACCCGGCGGCGATCGACGTGATGCGGAAGCGCTTGCCGGGGGCGTCGTTCGAGGTCGCGACGGGCTGAGGCCGACGGCGGGTTCCGGGACCGGAACGTCCACCCCTCGTCGTCGGTGGGTATGGTGGGGAGCCTCGGCCGTCGACGGACGGACGCGAGCATCACGGGGGCGATGTTGGGGACCATACCGTTCGACGAAGGCGCGGCGAACAGCCTGATCACGGCGGCGACGGCAGCGGACATCACGTTGCTGTTCGCGGCGTCCGCCCGTCGATCAGCCGCCGAGGACGCCGCAGCCGACTTCTCCGGCGCCTACGCGGACCGCTTCGCCGAAGCCGCGGTGGCCGAAGCCGGTGACCGTGTCCGCCTCGCCGGGGCGCTCGGTCGACTCGCCGACGCGGTGCAGGTCGTCATCGGTGAGGCCCAGCGAGAGCGCGAACGGCTGGCGAACGTCGACGCCTGGCAGGGACGCGAGACCGCGCGACAGCAGGCCGACGACGAACCGCTGGGGATCTTCGAGGTCGAACCGACACCGATGTTCGACCCGAAGCCCTCGGACGTCCCGATCCGGCCCACACCGATCTCGGCGTCGTTCTCCGCGTCGGACCGCCCGCGAACTGCCGGCGGGTCGAGCATGGGCCGGAGTTCGGCGGACCCGGAGCGGCTCCGGACCTTCGTGGCGTCGGCGCGCGCCTCGGATCGCGGGTTCTCGGAGCGTGCGGAGAAGCTGCGGACGGCGTGGTCCGGCTTCACGACCGACTGTTCCTGGGCGGAGGTGTCCAGTTCGACGCTCCTCACGGGGTTCGACCGGTACCTGCAGGAGAACGCTTCCGATGCCGATTGGATCGAACGGATCGCGTCCGCGTTCGAACGCGCTGGCGGGAGCAACGGTCTCTCGAACACGGTCCTCGACTTCGCCGCGGCCGCGACGATCCCCCCGTCGTTCCGGACCCTGCTCACACCAGGGGCCACGCCGGCCGAGGTCGCGGCGACCTGGGCGGGTCTCGGCCTGACGAAGGGGGACGAGGCGGACCTCCAGGCGTTGCCGCTCGAGGTGCTCGCCATGCTCGGGAATCTCGAGGGGATCCCGTACTGGGCGCGGGACACCGCGAACCACGAGGTCCTCGACGACCGACTCGCACGGAAGAACCTCGATCCCGACGAGCGCGAAGCGCTCAAGAGCATCCGGGCCAGCTTGGGGGAGAACCGGTTCCTCATCTCCCTGACGGGAGACGTCCCGCCCCTGGCCGCCGTCTCGATCGGCGACCTGGACACCGCGACCAACGTCACCTGGGCCGTTCCCGGGATGGCATCCAGTACCAAGACGATGACGGGGTGGGTCCAGGCCGCGCAGAACGTCGCGGACGAGCAGTTCAAGGTGGACGGCCCGGGAAACCGCGCGGTGATCGCCTGGATGGGCTACGACGCACCGCCAGCACCGCCCGACCTCGGCGTCTTCAACGAGGACGCGGCCGAGAGCGGCGGGGCGAACCTCGCGGCATCGATCCGTGGGCTCGACGCCGCTCGTGCGGGCGACATGCCCCGGACCAACGTCCTGGCGCACTCGTACGGCACCACGACGGCGTCGATCGGGCTCACGGCACCTGGCGTCCACGTCGACTCGTTCACGTCGATCGCTTCCGCCGGCATCCCGCAGACCATCCCGACGGCGGAGGACATCCAGGCCGACCACGTCTACGCGGGACAGGCGCAGGACACGATGGTCGGCATCCCCGGGCTGGGCGACCAGTACGCGTACATCGGCAGGGGCTTCAGCGTGCCCTACCGACTCGACCCGACGAGTTCCAGCTTCGGCGCGGAGACCTTCGGCGCGGACGGCACCGACGGCTTCGAGCCGGTGAAGGACCACGGCGTGCACACGGAGAGCGGCAACGGCTACCTCGACCCGGGAACCGAGTCGCTGCGGAACGTGGCGAAGACGACGACCGGGCACGGCGACCGAGTGACACCGGCAGGGTGACATGCTGGACACCCGACGACCGGACGGAGAACCGACACCGATGACCGCTCTGAAGCAGTGGATCGCAGTCACCGTGACCACGATCGCGATCGTCGGCGCAACCGCCGGCTGTTCTGGAGGACAGATGCAGAACCAACCGACCCAGGAGCCGGCGGATGCGAAGCGCAGCATCCAGCAGCTCGTCGACGAAACGACCGACGCGCTCGGCGGGACGTGGCAGGTCGAGGAAGGGCCGCGGCTCGGCACGTGCGAGGACGAGCGCGGCGTCGGCGAGGGCGTGAACTACACGTACATCAAGTCCCGTGCAGACCGCGGCGACGTCGACCAGGGGATCCGAACGGTCGAGAAGCTGTGGGGCGAGCGCGGACTCGACACGAAGCGGTTCTCCGACGCCGACGGGTCCTACAGCGGTGTCGACGGCAAGGGGGACGGCGTGGCGAACATCGGTTTCCAGTCCTCCGACCTCGGCGGGGGCGACACGGTCAGCGGTACCTCGGCGTGCGCTGCCGGTGACTACGTCGAGATGCGCGAGCGAGAGCGCTCCTAGCGTCCGCTCCGTTCACGACGTTCCACGGGTCGTTCGACGCGTGGAACGTCGGAACGGGCGCGCATCACGAGCGCTGGCAGCCGGGCGGGCAGACCAGCCCGCCCGCGCACTACTCCGCCGAGTGCCGCCCGTGCGGGTGCTCCGCGTCGGCGTCCGGGTCCACTGCCGCATGGGCGGCCCTGGTCCGGATCGCACCGGTCGTCGTCGGGGGCTCGTCGACCGGCGCAGCCGCCGAGTGCGCGCCGTGCGTCGTGGCGTCGGGCAGCGGAGCGCGGGTGTCATCCGTGGCGACGTCGTTCGGCAGCACATCGTCGGGCAGCACCGACACGTCGGACGAACCGGCAGCGCGAGCCGACCGGGGCTGGGCGGGCACGTCGGGCGAGGTCGGCACCGAGTCCGACGAGGCGACCGCGGCCGAACCCGATCCGTCGCCGGCGCCCGAACCGGCACCTGCGCCTGCTGCCGCAGCGTCCGCGTCAGCGGTCCGTGCGGCGTCCGCCTGCTCCTGCAGTGCCGACGTCTTGCGCAGCGGCGGGACCCGGAAGAACCAGGTCAGCACGAACGCGAGCAGGATCACCGCGAGCCCGACGTAGTACACGCGGACGGCCGAGTCGCTGAACCCGACCAGGAACGGACGGGTGAGCCGCTTGTCCGCGCCGTTCAGGAACGAGGTGTCGCTCGTCGCCGCGGAACCGGACGAGCTCGCACTCGAGTCACCGCTTTTGAGCTGCTTGATGAGCGTCGGGGCGACCTCGTCGACGACGTTCTCGCGTTGCGCCTCGTCCGAGTAGTCCACCTGCAGCGTGCCGTCGACGACGGTCGCGTTCGCCTTGGCCGCAGCCGTCTCGAGGGCCTGCTGCTCGGCGGCCGGCTTGGCGTCGTCGACCTGCTGGGCGATGACGGTGTCGGCTGCGGCGGCGGGGAGCTTGCCCGCTGCGACCTGCTGCTGCACGGCGGCCGTGACCTGCTTCGTGACGGCGGCGTCGGCGGCTTCCTTCGCCTGCACGGCGCCCTTGTTCAGGCCGTCCTGCACGTTCTTCTGCACGGGATCGACGATCTTCGTCCAGATCTGGTCCATCACGCCCTTGTTCTCGGACGCGTTCGCCACCGACGGCGTGAGCGCGGCGTTCAACGCGCTCTTCAGGTCGGTCTCGTTCTGCATCGCTGCGGTGATGTTCGTCGGCATCAGGGTGAACAGGACCGACAGCAGCACGGCGGTGCCCATGGTGCCGCCGATCTGCCGGAAGAACGTCGCGGCGCTGGTCGCGACGCCGATGTCCCGCGGGGACACGGAGTTCTGCGCCGCCAGGGTCAGCGTCTGCATGAGCTGCCCGAGCCCGAGGCCGATGCCGAACATGCCGAGCATCAGGAACCAGAGGGGACGGTCGGCGGTCAGGAAGGTCAGGACCGTGAAGCCGAGCGCGGTGAAGGCCGTGCCGGTGATCGGGAAGACCTGGTAGTTGCCGGTCCGCGAGATGATCTGACCCGAGGCGATCGACGAGATCATCAGGCCGAGCACCATCGGGAGCATCGCGAACCCGGACTCGGTCGGGGTGACGCCCTTCACGATCTGCAGGTACAGCGGGATCGTCAGCATCGCGCCGAACATCCCGAAGCCGACGAGCACGGACAGGATCGCGGACATCGAGAACACCCGCGAACCGAACAGCTTCATCGGGAGGATCGCGTCGCTGCCCATCGCCCGTTCGACGATGATGAACGCGATCAGCCCGGCAGCGCCGATGCCGTAGCAGGCGAAGGCATCGGGGGAGCTCCAGCCCCACTCACGGCCCTGCTCGGCGATGAGCAGCAGCGGTACGAGGGTGACGATGACGAGCGTGGCGCCCCACCAGTCGATGCGGGGCTTGCCGCGGTCGCCGAACTTGGGCAGGTGCAGGAACGTCAGCACCATGAACAGCGCGATGACGCCGATCGGCACGTTGATCAGGAACACCCAGCGCCAACCGGAGATGAACAGCAGCTCGCTCGCGCCGGCGAAGACACCGCCGACGAGCGGGCCGATCACCGACGAGATGCCGAAGACGGCCAGGAAGTAGCCCTGGTACTTCGCTCGCTCGCGGGGCGCGAGCATGTCGCCCATGATCGCCAGCGGCAGGGACATCAGACCACCGGCGCCGAGCCCCTGCAGCGCGCGGAACCCGGCGAGCATGAGCATCGAGGTCGAGAACGACGCCGCGAACGAGCCGAGGATGAAGATGCCGATCGCCGTGATGAACAGCGGCCGCCGACCGAAGATGTCGGAGAGCTTGCCGTAGATCGGCGTCGTCACGGTCGAGGCGATCAGGTACCCGGTGGTGACCCAGGCCTGCTGGTCGAGGCCGTGCAGGTCGTCGCCGATGGTGCGGATCGCGGTGCCGACGATCGTCTGGTCGAGGGCTCCGAGGAACATGCCGGCCATCAGGCCGTAGATCACCAACAGGATCTGTCGGTGGTTCATCACGACGTTGGACGCCGTGGTGGGGGCCGAGGGTGCGGTCGCCGTCTGGGTCATGAGCAGGGTCTCCCGGTACCGATGCGCTGGCGAAACGATTTTTGCGCTGCCTGCAAAGTTACATCTGCCGCAAGTGGTCGGTCGCTCAGGAGCGGCTTCCTGTGTGGATCGGCAGTCACGGTACGCCCGGATCGCGGGCTCGGTGACGAACGCGGTCAGGGCCGGGAGGCCCGGCTCGGCCCCGTCAGACCGCTGCGGTCTCCACGACCCGGGTCACACCCCGTGCCGCCAGCGCCGCGGGCTCGGCTGCGGTCCGGCTCGTCACGACGGTCACGGCCTCGCCGGCGGCGCGCAGTCGGTGCCAGTGCTCGAACACCGAGCCGCCCGGCGCCAGGTCCGTCCGACGGAGCGGCAGGTCGGCCTCGTCGACGTCGACCACGACGGCACTCGTCCGCGGGGTCGGGGCCGGAGCGGAGCGCCGGGCATCGGCGACGACCTCGGCGTAGCGACGACCGAGCGGCTTCACGCGGTTGTCGACGTCGAGCAGGCCGAGCGAGTACTCCAGGTCCTTGAAGTCGCCGAGGTCGCGGGAGACGTCGTGTGAGCACCACCACGTGACCGCGTGCAGGCGCTCGGTGGTCAGGGCCGCGGCGACGGTGCGCTCGAGGAACTCCGGCATCTCGGATTCGGCGAGGTGCCGGTCGGGGGCCCCGACCTCCTGCAGCCAGACCGGTCGGTCGAGGTCGGTGGCGAAGGCGCGGGCCAGCTCGATCATCCACTCGGCGTGCCGAACGGACTCGTCGGAGAGTGCGCCGTACCGACCGGCCACGCCGTTGAAGATCCAGGAGTGCACCGTCGTGACGTCTCCGAGTCGGCTGGCGTGCGCCGGCACGAACGGGTGGCCGTCGCGGTACCAGAGGTGGTCGTTCTCGGAGTGCGTGACGACGTGCCGCGGGTCCTTGTCGCGGGGCGCTCCGAGCAGGGACTCGAGCCAGTGCGTCACCTGCGCGGTGTCGGCCGGCATCGCGGCGGGGTTCGGCGGCTGGAACTGGTTGAGTTCGTTGCCCAGGGTCAGACCGGTGAAGTTCGGGCGGTCGCGCACGGCGTCGTACACGGCGGCGACCAGGGCGGCCTGCGCGTCGATCGCCGGCTGGTCGGTGAACATGTTGCCGTCGTGCCAGTTCACGAGCCACGCCGGGATGAAGTCGAACCCGGACATGTGCCCCTGGACGACGTCGACGCTGGCGTCCAGCCCGAACTCGGCGGCGATGTCGACCACCAGTGCCACGTCGTCGAGGGCCCGTCGTCGGATGAGCGTGCGGTTCGGCTGCAGCGTCGGCCACAGCGGGAACAGCCGGACGTGGTCGAGGCCGAGGGTGGCGATCGCCTCGAGGTCACGGCGGATCGCGGACTCCTCCACCGACTGCCACTGGAACATCCAGTCGGTCGAGGGCACGTAGTTCACGCCGAAGCGCGTGGCGGTGGTCATCGGTCTCCTTCGGTCAGGGAGCGGTGGCGGCGGTGGTGGGCGCGGGGCCGGTCGAGCCGCGGACGTGCAGGGCGCGCCCGCCGACCTCGGCATCGTCGACCTCGTCGCCACGGACGAGGCGTTCGACCAGGGCCACCGCGGTGCGGGCGGACTCCTCGACGGGGGCGTCGAGGGCGGTCAGCGACGGACGCACGATCGACGAGACCCACGAGTCCTCCCACGCGACGACGGACAGGTCCTCGGGCACGCGGACGCCGAGCTCGGGGGCGTGTGCGATCACCTCTGCCGCGATCGCCTCGCCGTCCAGGACGATCGCGGTGGCGCGGTCGAGGCGGGCGAGCAGGTCGGCCACCGGGTCCTCGGCGTCGGCGCGCCACCCGAGCACGAGCGCGTCCACGCCCCGACGCGCGGCCGCGGCGGTGAAGCGGGCATCGCGGGCGCCGGTGTGGGCGAGCGCCGGGCCGTCCCCGACGCGGGCGATCCGGCGGTGCCCGAGCGCACCGAGGTGGTCGAGCAGGGACTCGGTCGCGTCGGCGTCTCCCACGGTGACCGCCGGGACGGTGCTGCCGGGGATCGGCGCGCCGAGCATGACGGCCGGGGCCGCCAGGTGCTGCAGCATCGGGATGCGGGGGTCGTCGGTGCGGACGTCGACGAGCAGGAAGCCGTCGACCCGCTGCTCGGTCCACCACTGGCGGTAGACGGCGGCTTCGTCGTCGGCCTGCACGAGGGTGACGGACAGTGACCACCCGATCGCGGCGAGGGGCTCGGTCAGGCCGGCGATCAGCCGCATCGTGAACGGGTCGCGCTGGAAGGTGTCGCGCGAGCGGGCGAGGACCAGCCCGAGGCTGTGCCCCGCGTTGCCGGAGAGCTTGCGGCTCGCCAGGTTCGGCCGCCAGTTCAGGTCGTCGGCGGCCTTGCGGATGCGGGCCGCGGTGGCGGCCGAGACGTTCGGCCGGCCGTTGAACACGTGCGAGACCGCCGAGGTCGAGACGCCGGCGCGCTTGGCGACCTGCGCGATGGTCACGCGGCGGCGGTCGACGGCTCCGGCGGTGGTGTCGCTCATGCCGTCGAGCGTAGAGGCTTGACCACCTCGTGTAAAGCGGTATACGTTGCTCGTCACCTGAAGTACACCGCTGTACCAAAACGCATCGCGACCGCTCCACCATCCACTGCCAGGGAGGCACCGTGACGGACGGCATCAGTAGGCGCACCCTCATCGGAGCCGGGCTCGGCGCCGGCATCCTCGCGCCGATCCTGGCCGGGTGCAGCGCGCTCACCCCGGCCTCGAGCGGCCCGGGCACGCTGAGCGTGCACACCCAGCTCAGCGGCGCGGTCGCCGGCGCGCAGACGTTCACGGACGTCGTCGCCGCCTACCGTCGTCGCACGGACCGCAAGGTCGCCCTGCTGTCGAACGGGTCCGACCTGCCGATCGTCTTCGAGACGAGCTCGCTCGCCGGCAAGGAGGCGGACGTCGCGATCGTGAACATGGTCGGGCGCACGTTGTCCTGGACGGGCGAGGACGCCACGATCGACGTCTCCCGGTACCTCGACGAGTGGGACCTGCGCGACAAGATCATCCCCGAGGCGCTCGAGGAGTGGACCGACGACCAGGGGCGACTCCGGGCGTTCCCGTTCACCCGGACGAACTGGCCGGTGTCGTACAACACGGCACTGCTCGAGGAAGCCGGCGTGAGCGAGATCCCGACGACCTCGGACGCGCTCATCGCCGCCGCCGACCGCCTGCGCTCCGCGGGCATCGGGCCGGTCACCGTCGGCGGGTCGGACTGGAGCGGACAGAAGCTCCTCATGCAGGTCATGCAGGGGTTCGTGTCGCAGGACGAAGCGGCGAAGGTCTTCTCCACGGGCAGGATCTCTGAGAGCGCCGGTGCCGTCCGCGGCGTCGAGCACTTCGTCGAGCTCCGCGACGCCGGGGTCTTCGTCGACTCGGTGCAGGGCTTCACCTCGGACTCCGAACTGACGCAGTTCACCACCCGCAAGGCCGCCATCGTCCCCGCGATGTCCTCCGCCCTCGCGCTGGTGTCGAAGGAGCGCGCGAAGGAGGTCACCGTCGGTGGATGGCCGGTGCCGTCGAAGGACGCCGCCATCGCGCACCCGAGCGTCATCAAGAGCTACAACGGCCACGGCATCTGGATCAGCGAGAACGGCCGGGCGAAGCTCGACCTCGTCAAGCCGTTCGTGCAGTCCCTGTACTCGTCGGCGGTGACGAGCGAGTTCATCCTCGACTCCGGCCGGGACATGAGCCGGATCACCGACACCGTCAGCCGCGACTTCCCGCTCGTCGCCCAGGCGTCGAAGCTCACCGACGACCAGGTCACCCCGGTGATGCTGCCCGACCTGCTCGTGCCCGACTCGGCCTACGAGCCGATGATCCGCGCGACCAGCCTGGCCTACGGCTCGGGCACCTCGGCCGAGCGCATCATCGACCTCTTCGAGCGCGCCTACACGGCCGCCTGACCCACCCGACCCTGCGAGAAGGAGCTCCCCATGGCAGTGCTCGTCGAGGAACCACCCGTCCGGTCGGCGTCGAACCCGCCCGGGCCCGTCCGCCGCGGATCCCGCGCCGTCGGCACCGGTCGCGGCAGCTTCCCGACCTTCGCGATCCCGGCGCTCGTCTGGTACGGCCTGTTCATGATCGGGCCCGTCGTGGCCATGATCGTGATCGCCTTCCTGAGCTGGCCCGGCATGCTCGTCTCGCCGACCTTCGCGGGGCTCGACAACTTCCGGGTGCTGTTCTCCGACGAGACCTTCTGGGCCGCGGTCCGGAACAGCACGGTCCAGATCGTCGTCGGCCTGCCGATCATGATCGTGCTGGCGTTCCTGCTCGCCTTCCACGTCGTGCAGAAGCCCCGCGGTCACAAGGTGCTGCGCTACCTGCTCTTCATCCCGGCACTCATCTCGGCACCGGCCACGGCGATGATGTTCTACGCGATGCTGAACCCCGACGGCCTGGTCAACGGGGTGCTCGCGACCCTCGGCATCGGCGGCAAGGCCTGGCTGGCCGACCCCGCGACCGCCCTCGGAGCGCTCATCGTCGTCGACCTGTGGGCCGGCATCGGCTACTCGGCGGTGCTCATCGCGAGCCGGCTCGACGGCGTCGACACCGAGGTCGTGCAGGCCGCCCGCATGGACGGCGCGGGGTCGTGGCGGCTGGCGTGGGGTGTGTACTGGCCGATCGCGCGGGACTTCATCGGGGTCGTCGCGATGCTGCAGTTCCTGTCGATGCTCTTCAGCTCGGCGCAGAACGTGCTCCTGCTGACCCAGGGCGGCCCGGGCACCGCGACCACGACGCTGTCGTACCTCGTGTACCAGAAGGCGTTCGTCGACACCGACCTCGGCTACAGCCAGGCGGTCGGCGTCGTCCTGTTCGTGCTCGGACTCGCCGGGATGTTCGTGATCCGCCGCGTCCTGCGCAAGACCCACTGACCTCGACGTCCCTGACCGACAGACCCCGGGAGACCACCATGGCGAAGCCCACCGCCGGCATCCGGCTGCGAGACCGGATCGGCTCCATCACGAGCGGCACCGTGGCGTGGATCTACGCCGCCCTGCTGATCCTGCCCTTCTACTACTTCGTGGTGTCGTCGTTCAAGGACAACGACGGCATCTTCGAGTCCCCACTGGCGCTGCCGGCGTCGTGGGACCTGTCGAACTTCACCGAGGCGATCCGCCAGGCCTCGCTCGGACCGGCGATCGCGAACTCGGCGATCACGACGGTGGCGGCCCTGGTCCTGACGCTCGTGCTCGCACTGCCGGCGTCGTTCGCCCTCGCCCGGGCCACCGGTCGCGCGGGACGGATCGTCGAGGGGCTGTTCTCGCTCGGGTTCCTCATCCCGTCGTTCGCGGCGCTGTTCCCGACGTTCCTCCTCGCCGCGGGCATGGGGCTGTTCCACACCCGGACGTTCCTCGTGCTCCTGCTGCCGGCGACCGCGATGCCCCTGGCCGTCGTGATCCTGACCCAGTTCATGCGGACGATCCCGCGCGAGCTGGAGGAGGCCGCGTCGATGGACGGCGCCTCGGCGTGGCAGGTGATGCGCCAGGTGTACCTGCCGATCTGCATCCCGGGCATCGCCACCGTGCTGCTGCTGAACTTCCTGTCGTTCTGGAACGAGTACCTGTACGCCCTGGTGCTCATCGGGCCGGACACCGCGCAGCGGACGATCCAAGTGGCGCTCCCGACGCTGAAGGTCGACGCCGGCACCGACTACGGGATGCTCATGGCCGGCACGCTGTTCACGCTGCTGCCGGTGTACCTCGTCTACTCGATCCTGCAGCGCCAGATGCAGCGCGCCCTGGTGTCCGGAGCGATCAAGGGATGACCGCGCACCCGACCGCGAGCAGCCTCGACGTCCGCGCCCGCATCGGCCAGCTCAACCAGCGTCTGAAGGGCTGGGAGGCCGTCCGCTGGGTCGACGGCCGGCCGCGGATCACCGACGTCCTGCGCGCCGAGGTCGACCGGTGGGGTGGCATCGGCGCGGTCTACGGCGTGCTCCGTGCCGACCCCTGGTCCGGCGTGCACTGGGGCAACGGCATCCCGCCCGAACGCTCCGCCGAGGCCTACGCCGCCGTGCAGGACCACGTCGTCGCGCACAGCGACGGTGGTGTCCCCACGCTCTTCGTCGAGGAGGTCCCGCACGGGCTGCAGGCCCTCGGCGGCACGACGGTGCCGGTGAACCTCGCGCTCGGCGCCGCCATGGACGAGCAGCTCGTCGAGGAGCTGGCCGCCGCGGTCGCCGCCGAGGTCCGGGCCCGCGGCACCCACGTCGCCCTCGTCTCCGGGCTCGACGTCCTGCGCGACCCCCGGTGGGGCCGGAGCGAGGAGTGCTGGTCGGAGGACGCCGCGCTCGCCGCGATCATGGTCGCCGCCACCGTGCGCGGCATGCAGGGTGGTGGCCCCGGCCCCATCGACGACCGACATGTCGCGGTCGTCGCGAAGCACCTGGCGGGGCAGGGCGCCGGCATCGGCGGTCGCAACGGCTCCGGCGCGCCGATCGGTCGTCGCGAACTCGCCGAGGTGCACCTGCCGCCGGCGCTCGCCGCCGCACGCGAACACGTCGCCGGGTTCATGGCGGCCTACAACGACGTCGACGGGGTGCCGTGCTGCGGCAACCGCGACCTGCTCACGACCACGATCCGCGACGCGTGGGGCTGGGACGGGCTCGTCATGGCCGACGGGACCGCCGTCGACCGGCTGCGCGACGTCACCCCCGACCCGGCCTCGGCGGCTGCGCTCGCCCTGCGTGCCGGGGTCGACCTGAGCCTGTGGGACGAGGCGTACACGCACCTCGACACGGCGCTGGACCGCGGCTCGGTCAGCACCGAGGACCTCGACCGTGCGGTCGACCGCGTGCTCGCCCTCAAGCGCCGCGTCGGCCTGCTCGGCACACCGGAACCGGCACCGGCACACGTCCCGACACCGGGACCCGTGCCGCCCGCCGAGGCACTCGAGCGCACGACCATCGCGCTCGCCGAGCGTGCCGCCGGCCGCGCCGTGGTCGCCCTGGGCGGAGCGCTGCCCGCGATCGCGCCCGACGCTGTCGTCGCCGTGGTCGGCCCGAACGCCGACGACGTCGACGCGCTCCTCGGCGACTACGCACCGCCGAGGCCGCCCGTCGACCCGGGCGCGGCCACCGTCCGCTCCGCCCTGGAGGCCCGGCTCGGCCCCGCCCGGATCCGCACCACCCGGGGCAGCGGGCTCCGACACCCCCTGCCGGGCCCCGACGGACTCCTCGCGGTCCGCACCGCGCTCCTCGGCGCCGACGTGGCGGTGGTCGTGCTCGGCGGGTCGAGCCGGCGCGCCTACGACGACGGCTTCGAGGACAACGGTGCCGTCAGCGGTCCGGCACCGGACACCACGAACGGCGAGGGGGTCGACCTGGCCTCGATCGCCGTGCCCGAGGCGCAGCTCGACGTGCTCCGCGCCGCTCGCGAGAGCGGTCTGCCGGTCGTCGCGGTCGTCGTCGACGGTCGCCCGCGGGTCCTGACCGAGGTGCTCGCGCTGGCAGACGGTGTGCTGGTCGTGCCGTTCCCGGGGCCTTCCGGCGGTCGTGCCGTCGCGGACGTGCTGTTCGGCGCCCCGGCCGAGGGGCGGCTCCCCGCGACCTGGCCCGGCGCCGACGGCGTCCTGCCGGTGGCGCACGACGAGCGGCTCGAGACGGCGCGCGGCTACGTCGACGTGACCAGCCGTTCGACCGTGACCGGTGCACCCGGGCCGGGCGACGGGGTGGACGTCCGTCTGGCGGAGGGGAGCGACGCGGTGACTGCCGTGCGCCTCCTGGCCGGGGGGACGGTGACGGTCCCGGTGACGGTGCGCAACAGGTCGGACGCGCCCCGTCGGGTGTCGGTACCCCTGTGGGGGCGGCGGCGGGAACCCGGTGTCCGACCGCGGCGACGGCGACTGCTCGCCCTGGTGACGGTCGACGTGCCCGCTGGCGGGACCGTCGACACCGCGTACGCGCTCGGACTCGATGCGCTCGGCACGTGGGACGCTGGTCTCCGGCTCGGTGCACGGCCGCTCGAACTCGACTGCTGGACGGACGACGTGCTCGATCCACCCGGGTCGACGCGGACCGTCCGCGTCACCGACGGACAGGAGTCAGTGCGATGGGTGTCGTGACGCGGACGCAGCTCGAGGAGATCACGC
This sequence comes from Curtobacterium sp. PvP017, assembly GCF_054060195.1. Taxonomy (NCBI): domain Bacteria; kingdom Bacillati; phylum Actinomycetota; class Actinomycetes; order Micrococcales; family Microbacteriaceae; genus Curtobacterium; species Curtobacterium sp. PvP017. The sequence continues at coordinate 68,250 of NZ_JBSSCY010000001.1, read as the reverse complement.
CGACGCTGGTGGCGGCCGCCGACCGGGTCCGCGCCGCGGTCGGCGCCCAGGTCGGGGACCGGGTGGAACGCGCGCTCGTCCGGACGCTGCGGGACACGATCTCGCTCGACGACGACGGCGCCTTCGTCATCACGGGGGACATCCCGGCGATGTGGCTCCGCGACTCGACGACACAGATGACGCCGTACCTGCGGTTCGCGGCGGACGACCCGGCGCTCGCGGACCTGCTCTGGGTGGTCGTGCGGCGGCAGTTCCGGCTGATCGAGCACGACCCGTACGCGAACTCGTTCAACCGCGAGCCGAACGGCGCGCACTACGACCCGGACGACCTGAACGCCGACCCGCTGGTGTGGGAGCAGAAGTACGAGGTGGACAGCCTGGCCTACCCGGTGACGTTCGTGCACGCGCTGTGGCGGGCGACCGGCTCCACGGCGGTACTCGACGAGCGGGCGCACCGGGTGTTCCGCACGATCGTGGCGCAGTGGCGCGCCGAGCAGGACCACGACGCCTCGGCGTACCGGTTCGTGCGCGACGGGGCGATCCCGACCGAGACCCTGGCGCGTGACGGCCGCGGTACCCCGGTCGCCGTGACGGGCATGACGTGGTGCGGGTTCCGCCCGTCGGACGACGCCTGCACGTACGGCTTCAACGTGCCCGCGAACCTGTTCGCCGCCGAGGCGTTGCTCGCCGTCGCCGCGATCGCCCGCGAGGTCTGGTCCGACACGGGGCTGGCGGACGACGCCGACGTGCTGCGCGCGAGCATCCTGGACGGCGTCCGGCAGCACGGCATCGTGCCCGGGCCGGCGGGTGCGGACGTCTACGCCTACGAGGTCGACGGCCTGGGCGGCGTGCTGCTCATGGACGACGCGAACACGCCGTCGCTGCTGTCGCTGCCCCTGTCCGCGCCGTCGGTGCTCGACGACGCGGTGTGGGCGGCGACGCGGGACTTCGTGCTGTCACCGGCGAACCCGTACTGGTTCAGCGGCACCGCGGCCGCCGGGGTCGGCAGCCCGCACACGTTGCCGCAGCGGGTGTGGCCGATCGCCCTGGCGGTCGAGGGCCTCGTGTCCGGGTCGCCGGCGCGCCGTCGGGAGCTGCTCGACGTGCTCGTGGCGACCGACGGCGGGACCGGCGACATGCACGAGTCGTTCGACGTCGAGGACCCGTCGCGGTTCTCGCGCCCGTGGTTCTCGTGGGCGGACGCGATGTTCTGCGAACTGGCACTGGCGGCGGCCGAGGACTGATCCTCGGCCGCCGCCAGTGCGGGTCGCGCGGGTGGTCGGCTAGGCGCCGAGCGCGGCGTCCACGATCTCCTTGGCCTCGCGCTGCACCTGCTCCAGGTGCTCCTGCCCGACGAAGCTCTCGGCGTAGATCTTGTAGACGTCCTCGGTGCCGGACGGCCGTGCGGCGAACCACGCCTTGTCCGTCACGACCTTGACGCCGCCGACGGCAGCGTCGTTGCCGGGGGCCTTCGACAGCTTGGCCGTGATCGGGTCGCCGGCCAGGGTCTCCGCCGTGATGGCCTCGCCGTCGAGCTTCGACAGGCGGGCCTTCTGCTCCTTCGTGGCGGCGGCGTCGACGCGCTGGTAGACCGGGTCGCCGAAGCGCTCGGTCAGTTCGGTGTACAGCTGCGAGGGGGTCTTGCCGGTGACGGCGACGATCTCGGACGCCAGGAGCGCCAGGATGATGCCGTCCTTGTCGGTCGTCCACGCGGTGCCGTCGGTGCGCAGGAACGACGCCCCCGCGGACTCCTCGCCACCGAAGGCGACGGAACCGTCGATCAGGCCGGGCACGAACCACTTGAAGCCGACCGGGACCTCCCACAGGCGCCGGCCGAGCGACTCCGCGACGCGGTCGATGATGCTCGACGACACCAGGGTCTTGCCGATGGCAGCGTCGTCGCGCCAGGCCGGACGGTGTGCGTAGAGGTACTCGATCGCGACGGCGAGGTAGTGGTTCGGGTTCATCAGGCCGCCGTCGGGCGTGACGATGCCGTGCCGGTCGGAGTCGGCGTCGTTGCCGGTCAGGACGTCGAACTCGTCCTTGTGCGCCAGGACCGAGGCCATCGCCGACGGGCTCGACGGGTCCATCCGGATCTTGCCGTCCCAGTCGAGCGTCATGAACGACCAGGTCGGGTCGACGTCCGGGTTCACGACGGTCAGGTCGAGGCCGTAGTGGTCGCGGATGAGGTTCCAGTAGGGGAGCGAGGCGCCACCGAGCGGGTCGGCGCCGATCTTCACCCCGGCGCGCTTGATCGCGGCGATGTCGATGATGTTCTCGAGGTCGGCGACGTAGGTGTGCAGGAAGTCGTAGCGGTCGGGGGTGGCGTGCTCGGTGCGCTGCACCTCGGCGTTGCCGCCCTCGATGATCGCGTTCGCTCGGTTCGCGATCCAGCTCGTGGCGTCGCTGTCGGCCGGTCCGCCGTGCGGCGGGTTGTACTTGAAGCCGCCGTCGCGGGGCGGGTTGTGGCTCGGCGTGATGACGATGCCGTCCGCGGTGTCGGGGTTGCCGGCGCGGTTGTAGCGAATGATCGCGTGGCTCAGCGCGGGGGTCGGCACGTAGCCGTTGTCGCTGTCGGCCAGCACGTGCACGCCGTTGGCGGCGAGGACCTCGAGTGCGGTGCGCTCGGCGGGGCCGGACAGCGCGTGGGTGTCGCGCCCGATGAAGAGCGGGCCGTCGGTGCCCTGCGACTGCCGGTACTCGACGATCGCCTGCGTGATCGCGGCGATGTGGGTGTCGTTGAAGGCGGAGTCGAGCGAGGAGCCGCGGTGTCCGGAGGTCCCGAACACGACCTGCTGCTCGGCGACGGAGACATCGGGCACACGGTCGTAGTAGGCGGCGACGAGCGCGTCGATGTCGACGAGGTCGTCTGCGGTCGCGGGGGTGCCGGCGCGGTCGTTCATGGGTCCATCCTGGCATCGCGCACCCGGAGACGTCCGGCCGGCGTACAGCCCGGGCCGCAGAGCGCGGGCCGGGCCGTGTCCGCCGGTGGGGGTCAGGCGGTGCGGAACGAGCCCGTCGCCGTCCGGAACGAGCCCGTGGCGGTGCGGGTCGACGCGGTCCAGGTGCCGGGACGCGACCGCTGCGTGTCGGTGAAGCGCCCGAGGCGCCCGGTGATCGGCGCGCCCGTGTAGGTGCCGACCGAGTCGGTGGCGCGGGTGCCCGTGAAGGTCCCGCGCTCGTCACGTCCGCCGAGCCCGGACACGAAGGTGCCGCCGAACGGGAAGGTGCTGTTCGTCATGGTGGTCTCCTCGATGTGGTGGCGGCATCGAGGATCGCCGGTCCGACGACCCTGACGCCGTCGGCTGGAGACACCACCGTACGTGACTGTCTTGCATCATGCAAAACAAGTGCACGAACGTGCGCGATCAGGCCAAGAGCTCGCAGAAGCTCCGGCCCGCGACCGTCCAGCTCTGCCGCGCCACGAGGCCCGCGTCCGCCGCGTGCCGGTGCAGCGCGTCGAGCCCGACCTCGGCCCAGGGGAACCCGGCGCTCTCGTGGCCGTCGGTGTCCACCACGCGGGCGGTGTACACGCGGTCGGCGAGGGGGTCGGGGTTCGTCTCGACGATGACCCGGCCGCCGGTGCGGACGATCTCGCCGCAGCGCTCCAGCAGCGCGGCGGGGTCGCCGCCGATGCCGATGTTGCCGTCGATGACCAGGGCGGTGTCCCAGTGCCCCTCGTCGGGGACGGCGTCGAACACCGACCCCTGGATCGCGGTGCCGCCGGATCGCTGGGCGATCGCCACGGCCTCGGCGGAGACGTCCACGCCGAGTGCGGGGATGCCGCGGTTGCGCGCGGCCACGAGCATCCGACCGGGGCCGCAGCCGATGTCGATCACGGGGCCGTCGGCGTCGTCGAGCAGCGAGCGGTCGACGCGGTCGGCCGCGGCGCTCCAGCGGCTGACGTCCATCGTCGTCACGACGTCGGGGCGGTCCGGGTCGGTCAGCCGGAGCCGTCCGTCCGAGCGCAGGGCCCTGGCGTACGGCTCGCCGCCGCCGGCGCCGAAGGAGACGGGTGCGTGCATGGTCATCTACAGACTCCCCACGGTCTCGGCACGGAGTGCCTGGGTGAAGCCGGACTCCGGCGCGATCTCGGCGACCCGCTCCGCGTCGGGCACGGTGTCCACGTCGAGCAGTTCGCCGAGGATGCCGACGTCGAGGCCGGCGTCGGTGAGGCGTGCGAGCTGGACCGCACCGGTGTCGTCCTGGGACATCGGGACGCCGCGCAGCAGGTCACCGGTCGGGTCGTGCAGGTAGAGCGACCAGAAGCCGCCGTCCTCGGCGGGGCCGAACCAGGCGCCGCGTTCCGGCTGGTCGAACACCGGGGCCAGGTCGTCGGCCGACACCTGCGGGGTGTCCATGCCGACGAGCAGCAACGGTCCGTCGATCGCGTCGAACAGGAAGCCGAGGCGCTCGTCGAGACCGCCGCCGGGCTGGTGGAGGACGTCGAAGCCGTCGGCCGACTCCGGGACGACGTCGCCGTCGAAGAACAGCACGCGGCGCTCGGCGGGCAGGGCGCGGACGGTCGACAGGGTGTCGGCGAGGCTCGCGGACGCGACACGGGCGGCACCCTCGGAGGAGAGCGCCGGGGTCAGCCGGGTCTTCACCTTGCCGGGCAGGCACTCCTTCGCGACCACGGCCACGGTGATGCCGGCGGTCATGCTCGCGTCCCCTCAGCCGAGGCGGTGACGGGTGCGGAGCCGGGCCGTGCCGCGGAACCGGTCGGGGCGGTGGAGCCGGCCACGTGACGGACGGAGGCCGGTGCGACGACCCGGACACGGGCCTCCCGGCGGTAGGCGCGCAGCAGGCGGGTCATGTCGCGGACCGCGTTGACCGTGCCGCGGAGCGTGCCGGTCACCTTGCTGTCGCCGATGCGCTGCGCGTAGCCGATGTCGGACTCGTCGACGCGCCAGCCGGCCGCGTGCGCGGCCAGGACCATCTCGAGCGGGTAGCCGCTGCGGCGGTCCTGCAGGTCGAGGGAGACGAGGTCCTCACGACGCATCACGCGCATCGGACCGAGGTCGCGCAGCCGGTAGCCGGTCGCACGGTGCATGAGGACGGCGAGGACGCGGTTCGCGAACCGGGCGTGCGGCGCCCAGGCGCCCTTGCCGGTCGGGACGCGCCGGCCCAGCGCCAGGTCGACGCGGCCGCTGGCGACGCGGTCGACGAGCGGCGGCAGTTCGGCGGGGTCCATCGACGCGTCGGCGTCGCAGAAGGCGACGAAGTCCGCGGTGGCCGCACGGACGCCGGCGGCGCAGGCGGAGCCGAAGCCCTTCACCGGTTCCGTGACGACGAGGGCGCCGTGGGCGCGCGCGACGTCGGCGGAGCCGTCGGTCGAGCCGTTGTCCACCACGATCGCGCGGTAGCCCTCCGGCAGGCGTGCGATCACCTTCGGCAGGGCATCGGCCTCGTCGAGGCACGGGAGGATGACGTCGACACTCATGTCCGTCATTCGGTGCCGTTCGTCAGAACGACGGGTCTGTCCTGTCATGCACTCGACGTAACACGACGACGCGCGGCGGGGTACAGGAAACCTGTACCCGCTGGTCAGTCAGCGCACTGTTCCGCGGCGCGGTCCCCAGAACGGGGGACAGGCGCGCTTCGTGAGCAGAAATGGTCGGGTCGCGTCCGGCGACCCGACCATTCCTGCTCACGAAGCGGGCTACTTGACGGCGCTCCGGAGGGGAGCGGTGGCGAAGTCGCGCATGCCGGCCGCGAAGTCGACCTCGGCGCGCCAGCCGAGCTCGACGGCGATGCGGTCCGAGCTCGCCGTGACGTGGCGGACGTCGCCCAGGCGGTACTCGCCCGTGACGACCGGCTGCGGGCCGTCGGGGCCGGCGATCGCCGCGGCCATGTCGCCGATCGTGTGCACGACGCCGGACCCGACGTTGTACGCGCGGAACGAGTCGGCGGGCAGGTCGGCGGTCGCAGCGATCGAGGCGGCGTTCGCCCCGGCGACGTCGTCGACGTGCACGAAGTCCCGGCGCTGGGCACCGTCCTCGAACACGCGGGGCGCCTCGCCGCGTGCCAGTGCCGAGCGGAACAGTGAGGCGACACCGGCGTAGGGGGTGTTCGCGGGCATGCCGGGTCCGTACACGTTGTGGTAGCGGAGCGCGATCGCCCGGCCGCCCGTCGCGCGCGCCCAACTCGAGGCCAGGTGCTCCTGCGCGACCTTCGTCTGCGCGTACACGTTGCGGGGGTCGAGCGCGGCGGACTCGTCGATCAGTCCGGGCAGCAGGGGGTGGCCGTCCGGGCCGATCGGGTCGAAGCGGCCGGCGTCGAGGTCCTCGCGGCGACGGGCCGGCGGCCGGACGGGCTGGCCGTCGGACGTCGTGTACGCGCCCTCGCCGTAGACGACCATCGAACTCGCGACGACGAGCCGGCCGATGTCGTGCCGGTCCATGCCGGCGAGGACGTGAGCGGTGCCGGCGTCGTTCGACGAGACGTAGTCGGGGGCGTCCTGGAAGTCGACGCCGAGGCCGACCTTGGCGGCCTGGTGGCAGACGACGTCGACGTCGTCGAGCGCGGCGTCGAGCGAGACCCGGTCGCGGACGTCGCCGTGCACGAACTCGATGCCCTGCTGCTGGTGGGCTCGGACGACTTCGCCGGGATCGCCGTGGACGTCGTCGCGGAGGGAGTCGAGGACGCGGACCTCGTGGCCGTCGGCCAGGGCGCGGCGGACGATCGCGGAGCCGATGAAGCCGGCGCCGCCGGTGACGAGGAGGCGGCTCATGCGGTGGCACCCGTGGTGGCGGCGCCCGTGGTCGGCTGGGCCTGCATGATGCTGGCGCTCGCGCTGGTCGGGACGAGTTCACGCGGGGTGAAGTCGGCGGGGATCGCCCCGACGATCTCGCCGATGGCGCGGACGATCACCTCGTTGGCGCGGGCGAGGCGTTCCATGACGAGGGCGTGGGTGACCACGGCCCCGGCGTCGTCGACGTCGGCGCCGCTGGCTGCGGCTGCGGCCTCGTCCTCGGTCGGGGCCAGGCCGGCGTCGGCGTCGGTGACGAACGACAGGTTGACCGTGGCGATGCCGAGTTCGGCGGCGAGCGGGACCTCGGGCGTCATCGTCATGTTGATGGTGTGGCCGCCGGCCTGGCGGAGCCAGACGGACTCGGCGCGGGTGGAGAACCGGGGACCCTGGATCACGACGCACGTGCCGGTCGGACGGAACGGCACGTCGAGTGCGGCGATCGCCTCGACGGCCGCGCGCCGCAGCGTGGGGTCGAAGGGGTCGGCGAACGACAGGTGCTGGACGTCGTCCTCGAAGAACGTGTCCGCGCGGCCGAAGGTGCGGTCGATGAGCTGGTCGGTCACGACGAAGGTGCCGGGGGCGTAGTCGGGGTGCAGGCCACCGACGGCGCTCGAGGAAACGATCGCCCGGACCCCCAGGGAGCGGAGCGCCCAGACGTTGGCGCGGTGGTTGATGCGGTGCGGTGCGACGGAGTGCTCACGACCGTGCCGGGTGAGGAAGGCGACCCGACGGCCGGACATCGTGCCGATGCTGATCGGGCTCGACGTCGGGCCGAACGGCGTCGGCACGTCCAGTTCCTCGGCGGTGCCATCCTCGAACAGCTGGTAGAGGCCGGAGCCCCCGATGACACCGATCGTCACGGCTTCGTCGTTCTCCACAGGTCCTCCGAAAGGTCGTCGGCGCGGTCTGCGCGCTGGATACGCTACTGACGCCGGCCCCGGACGAACCGGGAGCGGCGACACCATCCCTGTTCGGAGGCACCTGTGCGAACGATCGGTCAGCACCGCGACGACCTGGCGGCGCTGCTCGCGCCGGTGGTGGCGGGCCTCGGAGCTGCGTCGTGGCGGATCGACGACCTGGCCGTCGACGGCCGCGCCGGTCACGGGCACCGCGTACTCGCTGCGCCCGTCGCCTCGCCGGTCCCGTTGCCGCCGTTCGACAACAGCCAGATGGACGGGTTCGCGGTCCGGGCGGCCGATGCCGGGCAGGACGTCCGGGTCGTCGCACCGATCCCGGCCGGGGTCGTGCCCACGCCGCTCTCCGTCGGCACAGCGGCACCGATCATGACCGGTGCGCGGATCCCTGACGGCGCCGATGCGGTCTTCCCGGTGGAGGCCACGTCGCCGGGGTCCTTCCCGGCCGCGCTCGACCTGGGGCACGTCACGGTGCCCGCTGACCTCGTGCCGGGCACCTTCGTGCGAGCGACCGGCAGCGACCTGGCCATCGGTGCGTCCATCGCTCCGACCGGTGCGCCGATCACCCCGGCCCTGCTCGGCGCGCTCGCGTCCGCCGGAGTGTCCACCGTGCAGGTCCGCCGCCCGCTGCGGGTCCTCGTCGTGTCGACCGGGTCCGAACTGCAGGGCGCCGACGCCGACGCGGCGACGATCGGTGACGCGAACGGCATCGCACTGCGAGCGGCGCTCGCCGAGGTCGGGGCTTCGTCCCGCGCGGTCCGGGTCCCCGACGACGTCGACGCGTTCGTGACCGAGCTCGACGACGCCGTGGGGGAGTGGGCCGACCTCGTGCTCACCACCGGGGGGATCAGTGCGGGCGCGTACGAGGTCGTGCGGCAGGCACTCGAACCCCGCGGGCTCGCCGTCACCCCGGTCGCGATGCAGCCCGGCGGGCCGCAGGCGTTCGGCAGCGTGGTGCTCGCCGGTCGCCCGGTGCCCGTGGCCTCGTTCCCGGGCAACCCCGTCTCCGCACTCGTCTCGTTCGAGGTCTTCCTCCGTCCGCTGCTCGCGCCCCTCGTCGGACTGCCGGCCGACCGCGCCGTGCTGCACCTGCCCGCGGCCACGGCTGCGCAGTCACCGGGTGGCAAGCACCAGGTGCGACGCGGTCGGGTGTCCGACGGTGTGGTCCACTTCGTGGGTGGACCGAGTTCCCACCTGCTCGCGCACTACGCGGCAGCCACGCACCTCGTCCACGTCCCGGTGGGGGTCGACGCCGTCGAACCCGGTGACGTCCTGACCGTCTGGAGTCTCCGATGACCGATCCCGTCGACACGTCCGGCGTGTCTGATCCGTCCGACGCGGCCGATCCGTCCGACGCGGCCGATCCGTCCGACGCTGCCGAGCAGGCCGACCTGTCGCACGTGCGCGCTGACGGGTCCGCGCACATGGTCGACGTGTCCGCGAAGGACGTCACCGACCGCTCGGCGACCGCCACCGCCACGCTCGTCACCCGGCCCGACGTCGTGGCCCGCATCCTCGACGGCTCCCTGCCGAAGGGCGAGGTCATCGGGACCGCCCGCATCGCCGCGATCATGGCGGTGAAGAAGACGTCCGACCTCATCCCGCTCTGCCACCCGCTGCCCATCGCCGGCGTGCAGGTCGACATCACCGGTGCCGACGACCGCGTGCTGATCGAGGTCTCGGTGCGCACGACGTCGCGGACCGGCGTCGAGATGGAAGCGCTGACCGGCGCGAGCGTCGCCGCACTGACCGTGTACGACATGGTGAAGGCCGTCGACCGAGCGGCCTCGATCACGGACGTCCGGGTGCTCGAGAAGCACGGCGGGCGCTCCGGGGACTGGAGCAACCGATGACCTCGCAGCCGACCAGGGGCCGTGCCGCCGTCGTGGTGGTGTCCACGCAAGCCGCCGCCGCCCCCGCACTCGACCGCACCGGGCCCGTCATCGCCGGGTGGCTCCGCGAGCGGGACTTCACCGTCGCCGAACCCGTGATCGTCCCCGACGGCGGGGCCATCACCGAGACCGTGACCGCCGAACTGCTCGCCGGAGCCCGGATCGTCGTCACGACCGGGGGAACCGGCGTCACCCCGACCGACCGGACACCCGAGGCCGTCGCACCCCTCATCGACCTCGAGCTGCCGGGCATCCTCGAAGAGGTCCGTCGTCGGGGCCTCGCCGGAGCCGGTCCGACCGCACTGCTGAGCCGCGGCATCGCCGGCATCAGCACCGGTGGAACCCTGATCGTCACCCTGCCCGGGTCCCGCGGCGGCGTCGCGGACGGACTGGCCGTACTCGACGGGCTGGTCGATCACGTGCTCGCGCAGGTGCACGGCGAGGGCCACGCACCGCGGAGTGCATCGTGACCGCGTCGCCGGCCCGGGCACCGGATGCGCGCGTCGTCCTCGCCGACGTCGTCGACCGGGGGATCACCGTCGACGAGGTCTCGGCCGCCGTCGCCACCGAGCAGGACGGCGCCGTCGTCACCTTCGCCGGCGTCGTCCGCGACCACGACGGCGGCAAGGGCGTCACCGCCCTCGACTACGAACGACACCCCAGCGCCGGCGACGTCATCGCCGAGGTCGCCCGCACCGTCGCCGACGCCCACCCCGACGTCCGGATCGCCGTGCTGCACCGCGTCGGGTCGCTCGGCATCGGGGACGTCGCGCTCGCCGCAGCGGTGGCGTCGTCCCACCGGGCGCAGGCGTTCGCGGCGTGCGGCGAGCTGGTCGACCTGGTGAAGGAGCGCGTGCCGATCTGGAAGCACCAGCGGTTCACCGACGGGACGGACGAGTGGGTCGCGGCGCTGTGATGGATGCTCAGGTAAGGGTGGTTGAGTCGCACCGGTGACCGAGACGCAGACAGCTGCCGACCAGCGGTGGGCCGACGCGGAGACCCGGGCGCGGGCATTCCTCGCGCAGTCGCGGAATCACCGCGTCCTGCCCATCCGCGGGTTCGTGCTGGCTGTCGCCCTGACGTTGGCGCTCCTGGTCGTCATCAGCTTCACACTGCCCCCGGGCTCCGACGCACGGCTGACGCTCTCCGCCATCGGAGCCGGCATCGCGGTCCTCGTCTTCGTCGCAGAGGTCATCCGGGCCGTCCGGTTCCGACGCCGTGTGGGCCTCGCTGTCGTGCGTGTCCAGGTGCTCGCGTCGTTGCTGCAGCGCGAGCAGCGTGCGGTGTCCCGGGCAGCGACGGGCAAGACGGAGGCGCCGGCGGATCGACGGATCGTGGTCGACGCCGTCGCGACCGATCTGGCGAGCGGCGACGGTCTCCCGATGCTCGCCGGACAGCTGGTGGTCTGGTCGGCGCTCGCCGTCTCAGGGGTGACCTTCTGGCCGCTCTACCTCGTCGGAGTCCTGGTCGCGGCTGTCCAGTTCGTGTGGACCACCCGCTCGGCAATGCTCGCCCAGCGGTACCTCGCTGCGTCACCGACATCGTGAGCACCGAGCGCGCCGACGCCGACCCTGTGCACCTTCGCAACCGCGACGCTCGTTCGGGGCATGGTGAGACTCCAAGCGGATCCATAGAATCGCGAACATGAGCGTTCTGCTGCCCGGGATCACCGTCATCCTGTTGGTCTTCGCCCTGATCGACATCCTGACGAAGAACGACGACCAGATCCGCGGCCTGCCGAAGATCGCGTGGGTGATCCTCGTGATCCTCGTCCCCGTCGTCGGCAGCATCGTCTGGTTCGCCATCGGCCACGACTGGGCACCGGGCGAACGGAACCACGGCCGCTACATCGAGCCCGCCCGCCACGAGGACCGGTACGCCACCCTCGGCGACGCCCGCAGCGCCCACGGCGCGAAGCGCGTGACCAGCACGGAGCAGGAGCTCGCCGAACTCGAGCGCGAGATCGAGTACTGGGAGGCGCAGGCCCGCCTGAAGCGCGCGAAGGAAGCCGCGGGCGAGGGTGACGCCGCACCCGCGAACTGACGCACCGCCCAGCGGAGCTGAGCCGGCCCCGGGGAGCTGACCCGGGCCTCCCGGCTGACGCGCCGGCGCACCGTGCGCGGTCCGTCGACTGGTGCGAGGTTGCGCGCTCCGTGCGCCGCTACAACCTCGCACCGAGCGGGCAACCTCGCACCACTCGAACAAGCGCGCACCGTGCGCCCGGCCCCGCCCGGCCCCAGCCAAACACCCCAACCACCCACCCCGCACCGACCACCCCGCCACGCCGCCTACCCTTGACGCGTGGCACATCTCCTCGGCGCCGAGAACCTGCATCTCGAGTTCCCCACCAAGGTCGTCTTCGACAACGTCACCCTCGGCATCGACGAGGGGGACCGGATCGGCGTGGTCGGACGCAACGGTGACGGCAAGTCGACCCTGCTCGCGCTGCTGTCCCAGCGCCTCGAACCCGATGACGGCCGCGTCACGCACCGCCGCGGGCTGACGGTCGGCTACCTGGACCAGCGCGACATCCTCCCCGAGGGTGCGACCGTCGGCAGCACCGTCGTCGGTGACCTGGAAGAGCACGAGTGGGCCGGCGACCCGAAGATCCGCGACGTCATCGGCGGCCTGGTGTCGGACATCCCGTGGGACGTCAGCGTCGACGAGCTGTCCGGTGGGCAGCGCCGCCGCGTCGCACTTGCCCGGCTGCTCGTCGGTGACTGGGACGTCCTGTTCCTCGACGAGCCCACGAACCACCTGGACGTCGAGGGCATCCAGTGGCTCGCCGAGCACATCAACCGTCGCTGGTCGTCGAACCAGGGCGGCATGGTGGTCGTGACGCACGACCGGTGGTTCCTCGACGCGGTGTCGACCGACACGTGGGAGGTCCACGACGGCGTCGTCGACCCCTTCGAGGGCGGCTACGCGGCGTACATCCTGCAGCGCGTCGAGCGCGACCGGCAGGCAGCCGCCAGCGAGCAGCGCCGCCAGAACCTGGCCCGCAAGGAGCTCGCGTGGCTGCGCCGCGGCGCACCGGCCCGGACGAGCAAGCCGAAGTTCCGCATAGATGCGGCGAACGCCCTGATCGACGACGTCCCGCCGATCCGCGACACGGTCGCGTTGGCGAAGACGGCGACCGCCCGCCTCGGCAAGGACGTCGTCGACCTGCTCGACGTCAGCGTCTCGTTCGACGGCACCCGGATCCTGGACCGCATCGAGTGGCGCATCGCACCGGGGGAGCGGACCGGCATCCTCGGCCCGAACGGTGCCGGCAAGTCGACGCTGCTCAACCTCGTCTCGGGCACGCTCGCGCCGACGAGCGGCCGGGTGAAGACCGGCAAGACCGTGCAGGTCGCGATCCTCGACCAGCAGCTCGCCGACCTGGCGCAGTTCGCGAACGACCGGGTGCGCGAGGTCGTCGCCCGCAAGAAGACGAGCTACGTCGCGGACGGCAAGGAGATGACGCCGGCACAGCTGCTCGAGCGCCTCGGCTTCACGGCGGAGCAGCTCTCCACGCCGGTCAAGGACCTGTCCGGTGGGCAGAAGCGCCGCCTGCAGCTCATGCTCATCCTGCTCGACGAGCCGAACGTGCTGATCCTCGACGAGCCCACCAACGACCTCGACACCGACATGCTCGCGGCCATGGAGGACCTGCTCGACACCTGGCCGGGCACCCTGCTGGTCGTCTCCCACGACCGGTACCTGCTCGAGCGCGTCACCGACCAGCAGTACGCCGTGCTCGGCGGGCACCTGCGGCACCTGCCCGGCGGCGTCGACGAGTACATGCGGCTCCGTGCGGCCGGCACCGGTGGCGGGACTGCTTCTGCGGCTGCCGCCGCGTCTGCCGGGAGGCCCGACACGGCGGGCGGGACCGGCTCGGCCGGTGCCGTGGCCGGGTCGAGTGCGTCGGCCGGTCCCGGCGCGTCCGCTGCGGCCGCCTCGGGCTTGTCGGGCGCGGAGCGTCGGACGGCCGAGAAGGAGATGTCGGCGCTCGACCGCAAGATCGCGAAGGTCGGCGCGGACCGGAAGAAGCTGCTCGACCAGTTCGCGACCCACGACCAGTCGGACTACGCCGGGCTCGGGGAGCTGCAGGCGAAGCTCGCGGCGCACGAGGCCGAGATCGAGCAGCTCGAGGAACGCTGGCTCGAGGTCGCGGAGCTGCTCGGGGTCTGAGCGGGTCTACTCCGCTGGCGGCGCGTCCTCGGGGGCCCCGCCGCCGGGGTTCGCGACGACCTCCCACAGGTGCCCGTCCGGGTCCTGGAAGAAGCCGGACCACATGCCCCACGGGCGTGTGTACGGCGGCGCGAGCATCGTGGCGCCGGCGATCCGGGCCCGGTCGAGGAACGCTTCGGCGTCGGCCTGACTGTCGACGAAGTGCCCGATCGTCGCCGCGGGGCCGTCGGCGAGGGCGACACCCGAGTCCTTCGCCATGTCGTGCCGCCCGTAGACGCTGACGATCAGGCCGTCGTCGAGGGTGAACATCGCCGTCGTCCCGCCCGCCTGGGTCTCCGTCGACGGGAACTCGGTGCCGATGACGCCGCTGCCGTCGATGCCGAGCAGGGCGCGGTAGAACTCCGCCGATCGTGCGACGTCGGCGACGGCCAGGGTGATCGCGTGCATGGGCCGGAGACTAGTCCCCGAGGCCCAGGATGAGTCGTCGGAGCAGCCCGGCCAGCTGGTCCTGCTCGGCGTCGGACACCCCGGACAGGATGTCCCGCTCCGCCGTCAGCAGGTCCGCGATGGCCGCGTCGACCGCGACCCGGCCCTTCGTTGTCAACGACACGAGGATGCCCCGGCCGTCCTTCGGGTCGGTCCGGCGTGCGACGAGTCCGCGCGCCGCCAGCCGGTCCACCCGGTTCGTCATCGTGCCGCTCGACACCAGGGTCTGCTGCAGCAGGGTCTTCGGACTCAGCTCGTACGGCTCACCCGCCCGTCGCAGGGCCGACAGCACGTCGAACTCCCACGGCTCCATGTCACCCGCGTCGAACGCCGCTCGCCGCGCGCGGTCCAGGTGCCGCGCGAGCCGGTCGACGCGGGACAGGACCTCGAGCGGACCGAAGTCGAGGCCGGCACGCTCACGCCCCCACGCCGCGACGATCCGGTCGACCTCGTCCTGGTGCGGCATCCCTCCATCTTGGCCGAACCCGGGGCGGACGGCCAGCCTCGTCGGTCATGGGAGGATGGACGAGCACCCACGGGTGCGTTCCGCCTTGGTGTAATGGCAGCACGACGGCCTTTGGTGCCGTTAGGTCCGGGTTCGAATCCTGGAGGCGGAGCTGCAGGGTGGGCGGGCGGGGTGATCGTGCTCATCACCCGCCCGCTACGCCTGACGTCTCCGGTGCTACTCGAGCAGCCCCTCCTTGGTCAGCCAGTCCTTCGCGGCGGCCTGGGCCTGGGCCTTCTCGCTGCCCTCGACACGGTTGCGCAGCGCGATGAGGTCATCGGTCGTCAGCTTCTCGGACAGCTTGTTCAACGTCGACGCGAGCTTCGCGCTGTAGATGTCCTTGTTCAGGAACGGCAGGATGTTCTGCGACGCGATCAGGTTCTCGGGGTCCTTCAGCACGAGCAGCTTCTTCGTCACCAGGTCGGGCGACGTCGTGTAGATGTCGGCCACCTGCACGGTGTCGTCGACGAGTGCCTTGACCGTGTCGGGCCCGCCGTAGTCCTCGATCGACTTGAACGTGACCTTGTCCACGCCGTACGTCGACTTCAGCCCGGGGATGCCGTACGGAAGGGTGCCGAACTGCGGGTTGGCGCCGAGCGAGAACGGCTCGATCTTGGAGAGGTCACCGATCGATGTGAGGCCGTTCTTCTCGGCCTCGGCCTGGGTCACGACGTAGGCGTCCTTGTCCTCGGCCGGAGACGGCTCGAGCACCTGGAAGTCCTTCGGGATCTCGGTCTTCAGCGCGGCGTCGACCTCCGCTGTCGTCTTCGCGGTCGCCTTGGTGTCGTAGAAGAACAGCAGGTTGCCGTTGTACTCCGGCATGAGGTTGATCGAACCGTCCTTGAGCGCGGGGATCGTGGTCTGCCGTGGGCCGAGGTTGAACTTGGTCGTGACGTCGAACCCGGCGTCCTTCAGGACGAGGGCGTACATGTTGCCCAGGATCTCGCTCTCCGGGAAGTTGAACGAGCCGACCACGATCGGCGTACTGCCCGATCCGTCGTCTCCGCCCGATGCTGGCTTCGTGGGGTCCGAGGTGGAACAACCGGAGAGTGCCACGATCGCCCCGACCGCGATCACACCCGCGAGGATGCGTGTCCTGGTGCCTGCTGTGAACATCAGTGGTCCCTTTCGTCGACGGAGAGTGCCGTCACCGCGCGGCGCCGGAGTGGCAGCGCGCGGACGTGTGTGCGGCGGCGGCGGGTCTGCCCCTCGGGGCCGCGGCGGGTGAGGTGTTGTGCGAGTGCGAACAGGCCGTCGATCACGAGGGCGAGGACCGTCACGAGCAATGCACCACCGAGGATGAGGTCGTTGTCGTTCAGGCTGATGCCCGTCGAGATGATCGCGCCGAGCCCGCCCAGCGAGATGTACGACGCGATCACGACGGTCGCGATGACCTGGAGGACCGACGCGCGGATCCCGCCGATGATCAGCGGCAGCGACAGCGGCACCTCGACCTTGAGCAGGATCTGCAACTCGGTCATCCCCACCGAGCGCGCGGCGTCCACCGTCTGCGGGTCCACGGACTCCACACCGGAGTACGCCCCGGCGAGGATCGAGGGGATCGCCAGGACGACGAACGCGATGATGGACGCGATGAAGGCGGTCTGCGTGAACGGCACGGTCATCCCGATGATGACGAAGAGGGTGCCGAGCAGGCCCAGCGTCGGCAGCGCGCGCATGGACCCGCTGAACGCGATGACGAAGCTGCGCCCGCGCCCGGTGTGACCGATGTACAGGCCCAGCGGCAAGGCGATCAGGGCGGCGATGGCGACCGAGATGAACGTGTACAGCAGGTGTTCGCCGATCCGGTCCTGGATCGGGAGGGGGGTCTGCAGGCCGGGGCGGTAGTTCGCCGGGTCGAGGAGCCAGGCGACCGCATGGAGGAAGAACTGCACGGTCAGGCCCCCCGTTCGATCGTCGCCAACGCGGCCCGACGGCGCGACCGACGCGACCGCACCTGTATCCGTCGCGACCACGGCATCAGGACGCGCCCGAGCGCCACCAGGACGGTGTCGAAGACCAGCGCGACGAAGAGACTCGCTGCCACGCCGACCAGGATCTCCTCGAGGAACTGACGCTGTCGCCCGTCCGTGAACAGGAAGCCGATGTTCGCGGAACCGACCAGGGCTCCGACCGAGACCAGGGCGACGGTGCTCGCCGAGACCACCCGCATCCCCGCGAGGAGGACGGGACCCGCCAACGGGAGCTCGACCGTCCAGAAACGCCCCCATGCGGAGTACCCCACTGAGGTGGCCGAGTCGACGACGTCCGCAGGGACGGCGGCGAACGCATCAGCTGCCAACCGCACCATGATGGCGACCGCGTACACCGACAGCCCGACGACGATGTTCACGGGATCCGTGATGCGGGTGCCGAGCAGGTAGGGCAGGATCACGAAGAGCGGCAACGACGGGATCGTGTAGAGCAGGCTGCCGCCGCCGACGATGACCGATCGGACGGCCTGCCAGCGGTTCGCCACCCAGCCCAACGGCACCGCCACGACGAACCCGAGGACGATGGGCACTGCCGCGAGACCCGCGTGCGTGACGGTGAGGCTCCAGACGAGACCGAAGTTCGCGATGATCCAGTTCAGGTCAGCATCCCAATCGTCATCCAGCGATCGGGACCAGCGCCCCGCAGGAACGCTGCGTCGCTCTCAAGGTAGTCGCGCAGGACGGTTCTGACCGGGCGGGTGGTGGTGGCAGGGGCACGCTGGGCCAGGTCGACCGCGTTTACGGTTGCGACGCGTTCCCGCACGGGCGCGTCCACGAACCCCACGAGACGAGACGACCATGTTCATCCACGACCGGAACCACGCCTGATGGACGTCCCACGGCTGCACGTCGCCAGCGCCGCGACGTTCGACGAGACCGCTGCCGACGTCTGGGCGCGCATCGGTGACTTCGGCGATGTGCGCTGGATGCCCGGCGTCGAGCAGGTGGAGCACCTCGAGCACGGCAGTGTGCGGAAGGTGCACCTCCAGGGCGGCGGGCCACCCGTCTCCGAACAGCTCGTCGCGTCCACCGCACGGTCGATGACGTTCAGGTTCTCCGATCCGGGGGCCCTGCCGGTCGCGCACTACCTGGCGACGCTCCGCGTCCACGACGAGGGTGACGGCAGCCTCGTCACGTGGTCGGCGGAGTTCGCAGCCGACGGGGCCGAGGACGAGACGGCTCGTGCGCAGATGACGGCCTGGTACGAGGCCTGCCTCAGCAACGCCGGCGGAACCATCCTCTCGCCGCTGTCGTTGCACGTCTTCGTGAGTGACTACAAGCCCATCAGCGCTCCGGTGGCCGAGTGGAGCTCCGCCGATCCGGCCACCTGGCCCGCCAGCACGGCGACGCTCATCGCCGGCGTGACCGACGCGGTCCTCATCGACGCGCTCATCACCGCGACCGAGGTGGACGAACTCGTCGCCTGGATCGCGGCGACCGGCAAGAACCTGACCACCGTGTACGTGACGCACGGTCACGCCGACCACTTCCTCGGCTTGGCAGCGGTGCTCGCCGCCTTCCCGGGCGCGACGGCAGTGGCGCTCCCCGAGGTCGTGCCGTTCGCCGACGAGCAACTGACCGACGCGTACCTGGCGTACTGGGGTGCACTCTTCCCTGGCCAGCTGCCGGAGACCGTCGCCGGCCCGAGACCGTTGCCCTCCCCCTCCATCGACCTCGAGGGGCACCAGCTGGTCCCGATCTCGGTCGGACAGAGCGACACCGATCCGTCCAGCGTGGTGTACGTCCGTGACCTGGACACGGTCGCCGGGGGCGACGTCGTCTACAACAACATCCACCCGTGGCTGGCACAGACCGGACCCACGCAGCGGGAGGAGTGGGAAGCCGCGATCGACATGGTCGACGAGCTCGAGGCGTCCTGGGTGGTGGCGGGGCACCGGGACCCGCACGCTCCGTCCGACGCTGCGGGTCCGCTCATCGCCGCCACTCGCCGGTACCTCGCGGACTTCAGCGCCGCAGCTGCGGAGTCGACTTCCGGCGACGCGCTCATCCGGGCGATGCTGCAACGCCACCCCGACCTCGGCAATCCCTACACGCTGACCGCCTCCGCCGTGGCGCAGTTCCCGGGGGCGGTCGACGCAGACGACGTCGAACGATGACCGAGGACACGGACGACCCCATCGGCGCAGGCGCGTCGGCGGCGTTGCTGCGAGCCGTGGCCGGGATGGCCGAGGTGCTCCCCGCGGGCAGGCACACAACCGGAGTCGTGGAGACCATCGTCACCGGCGCGGACCTCCGGACGATGAACGGGCTGCACCCGAGTCCCGGTGCATCGATCGCCGACGTCCTCCGTGCCGCGGACTCGCTCGATCACCGCGAGAAGTGGTCGATCATGAGCGTCGAGAGCGCGACGACGGGCGCCATCCGCAGCGCAGCCGCGCAGTTCGACGCCGTCACCGAGACGACGACGACGTACGTGCGGGCACTCACGGCAGAGGCAGCAGCACGGCGGGACGCCGAACTCGACGTCCGCGCGGTGACGTCGCGTGCCGTGGCGACCGACTTCGAGGAGGTGCTCGGCGAAGCGTTCGGGGCTGGGCGGAGCCTGGGTGCTCCCTTCGTCGACGACGCCGTGCTGGCCTCCGTCGGTGTGAAGGCCGTCGTGGCGTACCGGCGCGGTGTCCCCGTGGCCACGGGCATGTCGATCCGCGACGACCTCGGCTTCCTGGGCGTCTTCGCGATCGGGGTCCACCCCGCGGCGCGACGGCAGGGGATCGGCGCGGCCGTCACAGCGCACGTCCTCGACGAGGGGCGGCGCGACGGCGCGCACACGGCGTACCTGCAGTCCAGCGCGGACGGCCTGTCGGTCTACCGCCGACTGGGGTTCGTGCCGGCGTCGGACGGGATCACGTACTGGTTCCCGTCCGACGACCTGGGAGGACGACGGGACGGCGACTCACCAGCCTGACGGCTGCGAGCCCGACCGACGGGTTCGGACTGCTCACCCGAAGGACAGCACGATCTTGTCGCGGGTCTCGCCTGCTTCGAGCAGACGGTGCGCTTCGGCCGCTTCCCGGACCGGCAGGACCAGACGCCGCTTGAGGCGCAGCGCTCCTGCTGCGAGCAACGGCATGGTGACTGCCAACGCGTCCGGCGCCCGATCCGGGCTCGGGTGGGACAGCAGCGCTCCCGAGGCCACGACCTCGGGGCCGCCGACGAGTGTGCTGACCCGGTCCGCGGTCCCGAGTGCCGTGACCGCGTCCACCAGCCCGCCGCGGCCAGCCGCATCGATCACCGCGTCGACGTGGCCGTCGATCCGGTCGAAGAGTCCGGGGCCGAACGCGATGAACTCGGCACCGAGCCCGCGGACCACGTCGGCGTCGCGTTGTCTCGCCGCACCGATCACCCGGATGCCCTGTGCTCGGGCGAGCTGTGTGACCACTGCGCCGACTGCACCGACCGCACCGAGCACCACGAGCGTCTCGCCACGCACCGCACGGACCTGGTGCAGGGTACCCACGGCGGCGTCGGCCGAAGCAGGGAGGGCTGCTGCGGCGTCCCAGCTGACGGAGGCGGGTTTCGGGTACCAGACCGGGGTGGTGACGAGCTCGCCGTACCCGCCCTGGGCCGGCAGGAGCGCAGCGACCTCGTCGCCCGCCCGCGCGTCGGCGCCGACACCGACGGCCTCGACGACCCCGGCCGCCTCGAAGCCCAGCACGTCGCCGGGGCGCTGCGGGAACACGGCAGTGAGGTCGCCGGCGCGGATGTGGAGGTCGGTGGGACCCACCGCCGCTGCCCGCACACGGACGAGCACCTCGCCCCGTCGCGGCTCCGGCGACTCCACGGCGCGCCACCGCAGGACCTCCGGACCACCGAACTCCGTGATCACGATCGCGTTCGACATGTCTGCTCCGTTCGTCTCCGGAGCATGCTCGCGGGCACGCGGTCGTCGAGCCTGTTCCTGTTCGGGACACGTTCGGTGCCGTCGCCGTCCGTACCGTCGCTGACACCCAAGCGAACGGAGTCCCCGATGTCCCCCGTACAGTTCACCCGCGAGTCGCCCGAGGTCGGGCGGATCGTGGTCTCCGACCCACCCGTGGGCTTGATGACGGGAACGACCGTCCGTGGTCTCGCCGACGTCGTCGCGCGACTGGCCGACGATCGCTCGATCAAGGTGGTCGTCGTCGAGAGCAGCACCGAGGACTTCTTCCTGAACCACTTCGACCTCGCCGCACTCGACGACTTCCCGGGCGGCGACGCCTGGGTCGACCTGGTCGTCGGGCTCTCGGAGGCGCGCTACGTCACCGTCGGGCTGATCCGCGGCCGCACCCGCGGTGGCGGCGACGAGCTCGCCCTCGCGCTCGACCTGCGGTACGCGAGCCGTGAACGTGCTCGGTTCGGCCAGCCGGAGGTCGGCACGGCGGTGGTGCCCGGAGGTGGTGGTACCGAACGGCTCCCGCGCCAGATCGGACGGGACCGTGCGCTCGAGGTCGTCCTGACGAGCGACGACTACGACGCGGACACCGCCGAACGGTGGGGCTGGGTGACCCGCACGCTCGACGACGAGGACTTGGACGGGCACGTCGCCGGGATCGTCGCGCGACTGGCGTCCTTCGACGGCGACGCGCTCGCCACGGCGAAGGCGATGGTCAACCGGACGGTGCTGCCA
Source organism: Curtobacterium sp. PvP017 (assembly GCF_054060195.1). Lineage (NCBI taxonomy): Bacteria > Bacillati > Actinomycetota > Actinomycetes > Micrococcales > Microbacteriaceae > Curtobacterium > Curtobacterium sp. PvP017. The sequence continues at coordinate 46,905 of NZ_JBSSCY010000001.1, read as the reverse complement.
CCTCGGTCGGAGCTCCAGGCCGCGTACCGCACGTTCGAGGAGCTGGCGGCGAGCCCCTCGTACCGGGCCCGCGCCGCCGCGGGTGCTGCACCATCGGACGACGACCAGTTGCTCGCGCTGGAGCGCGACCTCGGTTCCTTCATCGGCGCGGCGGCCCGGCGACGGGCCACCGGTGTCTGAGGCGGGCATCGTCCCGCGGACGATGACGGCGATGCAGGTCCGGGTGCTCGGCGGGCCGGAGCGGCTGGAGCGGGTGACGGTCCCGGTTCCGGTACCCGACATCGGCGAGGTCCTGGTCAGGGTCCGCGCGGCCGGGATCAACCCGGCGGACGTCGGCGACCAGCGGACCGGGGTGTTCAGCGGTCCGCCGCCGTTCACACCGGGCTGGGACGTCTCCGGCGAGGTCGCCGCGCTCGGGCCCGGGGTCACGGTCCACCGGGTCGGCGATCCGGTGCTCGGGCTGCTGCCGTTCCCCCGGCGGGCAGGTGCGTACGCGGAGTACGCGGTCGGCCCGGCTCGGGCGTTCGTGCCGAAGCCGGACACGATCGACCACGTGCAGGCCGCGGCGCTCCCGTTGGCGGGACTCACCGCACTGCAGGCACTGGTCGACACCGCAGACGTGCAGCCCGGTGCCCGGGTCGCGGTGACGGCGGCGTCCGGTGGCGTCGGGCACCTGGCCGTGCAGGTCGTCGCGGAACTCGGGGCGCACGCCGTCGCCGTCACTTCGGCACGCAGCGTCGACCTCCTCCGTGATCTCGGCGTGCGGGAGTTCGTCGACCGCGATCGGACCACGCTGGTCGACGGCGCCGATCCGGTCGACGTCGTGTTCGAACTCGTCGGCGGGGACGCGCCACTGGCGTCGCTGCGTGCCCTCGTGCCCGGTGGTGTGCTCGTGTCGTCCTTGCCGCAGAGCCTCGGCCCGGTCCGGCCGCTCGCGGCAGAACTCGGCGTCACCGCGACCGGACTGTTCGTCGAGTCGGACGGCGCCGGCCTGGCGCACCTGGTGGAGCTCGTCCACCACGGCGCGGTCCGCCCCGTCGTCGCGGCGGTCCACGACCTGGCCGACGCGGCTCGGGCGCAGTCCGAGGCCCACGGCCCCGGCAAGGTCGTCCTGCAGGTCCCCTGAGGTGCTCGCCGCGCCGCCCGCGGGGGCGGGCCCGTGAACGCGCTGCAGGAGGGCGGGAGGCCCGTGGCCGAGCCCGCCACGGGCCTCCCGTCCGCACACCGGACACGGTTCAGGGAATACCTGACGCGTCAGGTAGTTGTGTCCGGTGTGCAACGGAGAATGAGCGACGGAGAACTCGCCACCTGGCAGCGACTGCAGGTGGTGACGGAACGGCTGCGTCGACGGGTCGGCGCCGGCCTCCGGGCCGACGCCGACCTGTCCGACGCGGAGTTCACGGTGTTGGCCCACCTCGTCGACGCGGGCGGCGAGGCGCGGCCGACGGCGTGCGCAGCGGCGATCGGGTGGGACTCCAGCCGCCTCGCCCACCAGCTGCGTCGCCTCGAACGCCGGGGGCTCGTCGAACGCCGGAGTGGCCCCGACGGCGACGCACGCGGCTCGACCAGCGCGATCACGGCCACCGGACGCACGACGCACCGAGCGGCGGTGGGCGCCCACCTGCGGGCAGCGGCCACGTGGTTCGGCGACGCCCTCGACGACGACCAGCTCGCCGCGCTCGACGATGCGCTGCAGACGCTGGCCGACCACATGCGCCGTCTCGACGGCGACGGCCCGGGCGACGGACGCCCGGAGGAACAGGAGCACGAGGAATGAACACCACCACCGACACCTGGACGACGGACCCCGCCGACCTGAGTCGATCGACCGTCGTCGTCATCGGGGGCAGCGGCGGCGTCGGCGAGGGCGTCGTGCGCGCCGCGCTCGCCGCCGGAGCGACCGTCGTCGCGACGGGGCGCGACGAGCGCCGGCTCGGCGAACTGGCTGAGCGGCTCGGAGCGCTCGGACTGGCGGGGACGCTGCACACGCGGGTCCTCGACGCCATGGCCGCGACGCTCGACGCGGACGTCACCGCGATGGCCGACGAGTTCGGCGCCTTCGACGGCGTCGTCGTCTCGGTCGCGTCGTGGGGCGAGCAGGGACGCAAGCCGGCGCTCGCCCTGGACGACGACGAGTGGCAGCAGCTGCTCGACGGCAACCTCACGAGCGTCTTCCGGCTCTTCCGCGCCTTCCTGCCGGTCACGGCGCGCACGGGAGTCCTCGTGCAGCTCAACGGCATGAGCGCGGACATCCCGTTCCCGGGCAGCGCCGCGGTGGCACTGAGCGCCGCCGCGACCAAGTCGCTCACCGTCACGCTCGCGGCCGAACTCGGTGGGCGCGGCCCACGTGTCGTCCAGCTGGTGCTCGGGGTCGTCCGGACGCGGGCGCGGCAGCTGGCCGGCATCGATGACGCCCGCTGGATCGACGCCACCCAGATCGGCGACCACGTCGTCGGCCTGGTCGCGGGGACGAGCCCGCTGTCCACCGAACCGTTGCAGTACTTCACCGACCGCGCCGAGGGTCCGCGACCCGGACCCTCGATCCGCTGAACCGAGGACCCCATGGAGATCGTCCGGCCCGCCGACCGCGGGTACGCAGCACTGCAGCACGTCTACTCGAGCACCGGTCGACCCGGTTCGGTGCTCCTGCCCCGGACCACCGCCGAGGTCGTCGAGGCGCTCTCGACCGTCCGCGACACCGGCCGTCCGTTCGCGGTGCGGAGCGGGGGACACGGCATCAGCAGCATCGCCACGAACACCGGCGGTGACGTCATCGACCTCAGGGGGATCGCCTCGGTCGAGCACCGTGGCGGCCGAGCGGTCCGCCTCGGCCCGGGAGCGCGATGGGGCGCGGTGGCCCGGTCCCTCGCGCCGCACGGGCTCGCGATCAGCTCCGGCGACTCCGGCGACGTCGGCGTCGGCGGTCTCGCGACCACGGGAGGCATCGGCCTGATGGGACGTGCGCACGGGCTGACCATCGACCGGCTGCGTTCCGCAGAGTTGGTCACCGCGGACGGCACCGTCCACCGGGTGTCGGATCACGAGTCCCCGGACCTGTTCTGGGCGATCCGCGGTGCCGGCGCGAACTTCGGGATCGTGACCGCGTTCGACTTCGAGGCATCGGACGTCGCGGACGTCGTGCAGACGACCGCGGTGTACCAGCCGGTCGACCTGGCGGCCTTCCTGAGCGCCTGGGGCCGGACGGTGGAGACGGCCGCGCGAGCGGTGTCGGCCTTCCTGTACCTGGGCGCCGGGCCGACCCCGTTCGCACAGGCGACGATCGTGTACGCCGGTGACGACGTCGACGCCGCCACCCCGGAGATCGAGCGGTTCCTGCGCCTCCCCGGGCTGGCCGGGCAGCGTGCCGTCGTGACCCCGTACGCGTCGGTACCGCTGACCAGCGGTGCGCCGCACACCGGCCAGCAGCGGGCGTCGACGCACACGGGGCTCGCCGTGCACCTCGACGACGACCTCGCCGACCGCATCGCCACCCTGCTGCGCAGCCCGGGGACCGACATGGTGCAGATCCGCTCGGTCGGCGGCGCGATCAACGACGTCGACCCGTCGGCGACCGCCTACGCGCACCGGCACCAGAACTTCTCGGTGACGGCCGTGTCGGTCCGCGGGGGAGCGGCGTTCCACGACGCCTGGGAGCCCGTGCACCGACGGATGGACGGCATGTACCTGAGCTTCGAGAGCGACCACGCACTGAGCGCGGTGGCGGAGGCATTTCCGCCCGCGACCCTCGCGCGCCTGCGCGACCTCAAGGCACGGTGGGACCCCGAGGACCTCTTCGACCAGAACTTCGACGTGACCGGGTCACCGAGCGGGGAAGCGCTCCGCGCGGTGCGGTGAGCGCTCGGCGTCGCGGGTCGGGCCGTGACCGGTCACGTGGTCACGGGCTCGGCCCCGATGCGTTCGGCGAGTTCGGCGAGGGCCCGTGCGCTCGCCGAACCCGCGACGGCGTGGTACGCGCAGAGCAGGTAGCCCGGTGTGTTCGGGACCACGAAGGTCTGGTGACGGAGCGGGACCTGACCGTACCCCTCGATGAACGGTCGCACGTCGCCGTCGTAGTAGGGATCGACCTCGTGGCGCTCCCACAGCGTCCGGAAGGTCGGGTCGACGGCCGAGAGCCGGGCGGCGGTCGCGTGGAGTCGTTCGTCGTAGGGGTGTCCGTAGAACCGCATGCGGCGCGCGGTCCGGTCCGCCAGCGCGGGCCAGGTCGGCAGCGCACGGACCTCCGGGAACGTGAACACCACCTCGGGGATGCTGCGCCCGACCTCGAGACCGAGCGGGACGACGCGTCGAGCGAGCGCGTTGGAGAGCACGACTTCGTGGCGCGAGTTGAGGATGTAGGCCGGGGTGTTCGGCCAGGAGTCCAGGATCGTGGACAGCACGTCGTTCGACACCGCAGCCTCGTCTGACGCCAGGTCCTTCGGCTGTGCGGAGGCGAGGCGCAGCATGTGCTGCACGGCGGCGTCGTCGAGGCGCAGCGCGCGAGCGAGCGCCTGCAGGACCTGGTCGGAAGGCGTCCGATCACGTCCCTGTTCGAGCCGCAGGTAGTACTCCTGGCTGATGCCGGTCAGACGAGCGACCTCGTCGCGCCGGAGCCCGGGCACCCGGCGCCGGGTGTAGGACTGCACGGACACGTCCTCCGGCCGCGTGGCGGCGCGGCGCGCTCGGAGGTACTCGCCCAGTGGCGACCATGCTGCGACCACGAGCGGTCCTCCGTTCCCTCCGTCCCGGCGGTGTTTCCCGGGCGGACCTCCATCCAAGCGCAGCCGACGTCCCCGACCGCGCCGAGTGTCCCCGACGGGGACACCCTCGTGCCGTCGTCGGTCCGTACCGTCGGCGCAGTGCGGAGGGAGTGTCGTGCACAGTTCACCAGTGCGACGGGCACACGTCACCGTCGCCGCCCGGTTCGCGGCCGCGCCGACCGCAGTGTGGTCGCGGTTCGTCGACTTCGCGGAAGCACACGTCGGCCCCGGAGGGTCGGTCGAGGCCCTCCGGCCCGGTGCGAGCCGCTGGGTCCGCCGGTCCTCGACGGACCTCGGTGTCGTCGAGGAGCGGACGAGCACCGACGAAGGCGTCGTTGCCTACCGAGCGCGGGTCCCCGGTGGATCCGCGCTCGACGACCTCGACGCCGTGGTCCGGGTCTCGCAGGACGGTGCGGGCAGCCTCGTCACCTGGAGCACCGAGGCACTCGCCGAGCAGACCCTCGCGGAACGTGCGCTGCTGCGTCGCTGGCTGGGAGCCCGGCTCGGCCGCGCCGGTGGGACGGTCCTGCCGCCCTTGACCATGGACGTGTGGCTCGGCGACTACCGTCCGATCGCACGTGCCGGGCTCGACGGCACCGGGACCGCGACCTGGTCGCCGACGACGGCCACCCTGATCGCCGGGGAGCGCGACGCCGTCCTGGTGGACGCGCTGATGACCGCCGACGAGGCGGAGCGGCTCGTCGAGTGGATCCGGGTGAGCGGAAAACGCCTCCGGTCCGTGATCGTGACCCACGGCCAGGCGGACCACTTCTTCGGGCTCGGCCACGTGCTGCGCGCGTTCCCGGAGGCGACCGCGACGGCCGTCCCGGACGTCGCGGAGCATGCACGGGAGCAGACGGGTGCCGCGTTCCGGTCGCGGTGGGACGAACTCTTCCCCGGACGGTTGCCGGTCGCACTCAGCGCGCCCGTGCCGTCACCGGCCGGCACGTTCGACCTCGAGGGGCACCAGGTGCAGCTGTTCGACGTGGGGTGCGTCGCGGGGCGACCGACCAGCGTGGTCTCCGTCCGGCACCTCGACGCCGTGATCGGCGGCGACCTCGTGTACAACGGCGTGCACCCCTGGTTGCTCGGGACCGACCGGACCGACCGCGTGGCCTGGTCGCGTGCGCTCGACCTCGTCGAGGCGCTGCGCCCCGCGTGGGTGATCGCCGGGCACCGCGACCCGGACGCGACGTCGGACGCGGCCGTGCAGCAGGTGGCGGCCCTCCGGTCCTACCTGCGAGGGTTCGACGTCGCGCTCACGTCGAGCAGCGACGCCGCCGAGCTGACCCGGAGGATGGTGCACCGGTGGCCGGACCACGGGAACCGGTCAACGCTCGAGGCATCGGCGGCGACGCAGTTCGCCAGCGGCCGGGACACCGCTCGCGAGGACTACCCAGACCTCCTGCCCGGCACGCCGTCGGGCGGGCCGACGGGACTCGGCTGAGCGCTGCCGGGCGGTTACGCTGAGACCGACCGGGAGGAGCGTCGTGGGCGATACGGACCTCGCAGCGCGGCTCCGGACGCTCCGGCTCGCCGCCGGGATGACGCTCGAGGCGCTGGCCGAGCGGTCGGGGGTCAGCGTCCGGGGGATCAGCGACATCGAGCGTGGCAAGAGCCTGCATCCGCAGCCCCGGACCGTGGAGGCGCTCGTGCACGGACTGCGGCTCGACGAGGGCGGCCGACGGTGGTTGCGTGCGCCGCTGCTCGGCGCGGCCGCGGACGTCGGGAGGACCGACTTCCGCCCGCCGCGCCTGACGGACTTCACCGGCCGTGCCCCCGAGCTGGCACGGCTCGTGGCCGGCCTCGACCCCTCTGCTCACCGCCCCCTGTTCGTCGTCTCCGGACCTCCCGGGATCGGCAAGACGGCGCTGGTCACCGAGGCGTTCGGTCGGGTGGACGCACGACGGGTGTTCGTCGACCTCGCGGGGCACGGCCGTCCCTCGTCCACCGCACTCGAGGTCCTGCAGCGGGTGCTCCGCCAGTGCGACCCGGGTGACCCGCCCGGTACGCTCGCCGCAGCTCGTGCTCGGTGGTCCGAACTCTGCACCGGCGAACGGGTCCTGGTGCACCTCGACAACGTCTCCGACGAGAGCCAGGTCCGCCCGGTGCTGGTCGAGGGTCGCGCGACGGTGGTGGCGACGTCCCGCCGGAGTCTCGCCGGCCTGGACTCGGAACGGATCGTGCTCGACGTCCTCGGACACGAAGACGGCCGACGGCTGTTGGAACGAGCGATCCCGGCGGGACAGCGGGACACCGCCGCGGTCGAGGAACTCATCGCGCTGTGCGACGGGTTCCCCCTGGCGCTCCGGGTCGCCGCGAACCGCGTCGCCAGCCGGCCCGCGACGAGCGTCGCCGACCTCGTCTCACGACTCCGCTCGGCGGACCGACGACTGGCGCTGCTCGTCGCCGGCGACGTCTCGGTCGCAGCGACGATCGCGGTGTCGTACGACGACCTCGACCCGGCCGTGGCGGCGGTGTTCCGGGCGACCGCGGCGCTCGACGGCGTCACGTTCGGGCCCGACCTGGTCGCTGCGGCGACGGACGGTGGCGAGGTCGACACCGAGGACCACCTCGACCAGCTCGTGGACCTCGGGCTCGTCGAGCCGCGCGGAGCCGATCGGTACCGCGTCCACGACATCATCCGCCTGTTCGCGCTCGGTCGGCTCCGCGACGACCCCGCCGCCGAGTCCGCCGCGCGCGACCGACTGACCGGGTGGCTCCTGGACCGTCTGCTCGCAGCGGGTTCCGCGTTCGTCGTGCCCGGCCGTGCTCCGGTGTCGAGACCGGACGACGACCAGGACACGGCGCGCGACTGGATCATCGGCGAGGTCGACCACTGGTGGCCGGCGTTCCAGCGGGCCGCCGCCGGCGGACGGCACGACGTCGTCCTGACGTTGGCCTCGGTGCTGCAGTGGTTCGCGAACCTCTGGCCGGACTGGGGGCGGTGGTACGAGCTCGACCTGCTGGCCGAGCGGTCGGCCGAGGCCATCGGGGACGACGGGGCGCGGTCCCGGATCGCCGGACACCTCGCCTGGGCGGCGCACGTCGAACGCGCCGACCACGACCTTGCGGGGCGGCACGCCGAGGACGCGCTGACGGCCGCGGAACGGTCCGGGGCGGTCGACCTCGTGGCCTGGGGGCACTACCACGTCGCGTGGTCGCTCCTGGAAGCGGGTGATGGCGACGGGGCGGAGGCCCACGCGCTCGCCGCGGTCGCCGGCTTCGAAGCCGAGGACGATCCGGTGTTCCTGCACCAGGCCCGTGGGATGCTCGGCCTGGTGCTCCGCGCCCAGGGACGGCACGTCGAGTCGGTCGCGTCGTTGCACGCGACCGTCGACGGCATCGTCGAGGGACTCGACCCCGTCGACGAACGCGTCCGGTACGCCCAGGCACTCGCACGTGCGGAGCTCGCTGCGTCGCTCCTGGAGTCCGGCGCGGTCGACGAGGCGCTCGCCGTGCTCGACGACGGACTGCGCGCCGTCCCGGACGACACCGGCACGTCGCTGGGGCTGCTCCTGCAGCGACGGGCGTCGGTCCTGATCGCCCTGGGCCGCCGCGCCGAGGCGCTCCACGACGTCGAGCGTGCGCTCGGGGCGATCCCGGCCCAGGGCCGTCCAGCCCGGCTCGAAGCCCTGCACCGCGAGCTCCGCGCGCTGCGCGTCGAGCTCGGCGGACCACCGGACTGATCGCTGCCCGGTCACCCGGCCGCGGCGCCGACCGCCGTCGCCCGGACCGGACCACCCGGCGCCGCACCGGGCCGGCGCCCGAGACCGGCGAGTGCTGCGGCCCCCTCGGAACCAGCCGGCGCGTGGAAGGCCGTCAGGACGAACCGTCGGGGACCGGGCACCTCGAGCGTCTGGCACGCCAGTGTCACCGGACCGTACCCGTGCACGTGCTGGCGGACGGAGCCGTTGAGGTACGGGCGCGCGTCGTGGCGTGACCACAGCTGCCGGAAGTCGTCGTCGCGGACCGACAGGGTGCCCACGATCTCCTGGAGCCGACGGTCCCGCGGATCGCTCCCGTAGCGCAGGGTGGCAGCGGTCCGCGCCGCCGCGTCCGGCCAGTCCTCGAGCATCGCCCGCCCCGCACTGGAGAAGACGGCGAGCGGTAGGTTGACGCCGGGCCGCAGGCCGCCACCGGTCATCGCCCGCGCCAGCGGGTTGACGATCACGACGTCCTGGTTGCCGTCCATGATGTAGGCGGGGGTCCCGGTCCACTGGTCCAGCAGGCCGGCCAGCGCCGCGAGGACCTCGGTCGCGGGAGCCGGAGCCTCCATCGGCGCCTCGCCCGCCTGCATCCGTACGAGTCTGCTCATGTGGTCGACGGCCACGGCTTCGAGGTTGAGGGCTCGGCCGAGCGCGTGCAGGACCTGGTCGGACGGCTGGCGGTCGCGCCCCTGCTCGAGCCGGAGGTAGTACTCCTGGCTGATCCCGGCCCGACGCGCCACCTCGTCTCGTCGGAGTCCGGCGACGCGGCGGGGCGTGAGCGAGACGATCCCCACGTCCTCGGGCTGCACGAGCGCTCGTCGTGCGCGGAGGTATTCGCCGAGCGGGGTCACGGTGATCGGCATGACGGCTCTCCCTCTGGTCGTCCGGTGCGGCCCCGCCGAGCGGTGCTGCATGATGTCGGAGATCAGCACACCAGCAGCCCGGCGTCCGCACCATGCAGAACGCAGGCAGGAATCGAGGAAGCCGTGCCCGAAGGACCAGATGGAGCACTCCTCCGCCGTCTGCGGACCCGCGCGGGCATGACCCTCGCCGACCTCGCCGGGGCCGCACGGATCGGAGTCCGGACACTCGGCGACGTCGAACGCGGCGTCGCACGTCGGCCGCAGCGCGCGACGCTCGAAGCGCTCGCCGATGCACTCGGCGCCGGACCGGACGAGCGCGCGGCACTGCTGCGCATCGGTCGGGCTCGGGCAGCGACCTCGTCCACCGCGCCGGACGTCGTCGCGGACTTCACCGGGCGGGACGACGAGGTCCGGCGGATCGTCGACCGCCTCCGCGCCGGCGCCGGCGCCGGCGCAGGAAAAGGGGCCGGGGCCGGGGCCGTCGTCGTCATCGCCGGCGGTCCCGGCATCGGCAAGAGCGCGCTCGCTGCCGAGGCGCTGCGGACCAGCAGGGGCCGGTGGCTCCACGTCGACCTGGCAGGACAATCGGAGACGCCGCTGTCCGCACTGGACGTCGTCCGTCGTCTGGTCACCCTCGCGACCGCCGGCGCAGAGGAGGCACCGACCGGGTTCGACGCGGCGACGGCGCGCTGGCGGGAGCTGCGCGATGCACACGGCCACGCCGTCCTGCTCGACGACGCCGTCGATGAAGCGCAGGTCCGTTCCGTCACCGGCGCAGGGGGCTCCGGCGGACCGGTCGTGGTGACGTCCCGGCGGCTGCTCGCGGGTCTCGACGCGGACCTCCGCATCACGGTCGGTCCGCTGTCCGAGACCGACGGCACGGCCCTGCTCGGGCGGATGGTGCCGGACGCGACCCACGACCCGGCGCTGCGTGCGTTGGCCGGGCGCTGCGCAGGCGTGCCCCTGGCGCTCCGGGTCGCGGGCGGTCGCATCGCAGCACCGGGCGCCGACGTGGACGGGTTCCTGCAGGCGATGCTGGCCGAGGAGCTCCGGATCGGTGCGCTGCGGCACGGATCGCTGTCGGTCGAGGCGGCGTTCAGCGCCTCGTACCGGCGGCTCCCGCAGACGACGGCCCGGGTGTTCCGGTCCCTCGCCGTCATCGACGGGACGACGTTCGACGCACAGGTCGGCGGTGCGGCGCTCGGTCTCGACGAACCGACCGCCGAGGACGCCCTCGAGGAACTGGTCGACCTCGGCCTGCTGGAGCCGCGCGGGGGCAACCGGTACCACGTGCACGACCTGCTCCGGGCCTTCGCTGCCGACCGGCTCACCGAGGAGGACGGGTCGGCCGCGACGGGGGCATGGCGCGAGCGGCTGCACCGGTCCCTGCTGGCCACGGTGACCGTGGCGGCGAGCCGGTTCGCCCCGGCATCCGAGCACCGTGCAGCAGCCGACCCTGCGGCGCTCCAGGTCTCCGCCGACCCGGTCGCAGCGAGGGCGTGGATCGTCACGGAGGTCGACCACTGGTGGCCGGCGTTCCGGTCGTCGGCCGAGTGCGACAGCCCCGAGGCGAGGGCGGAGGTCGTCGGCCTGGCAACCGGACTGCAGTGGTTCTCGAACCTCTGGCCGGCGTGGGGCCGTTGGTACGACGTCTTCGGCGCTGCCGTCGACGCGGCGCGAGCGATCGGGGACCGCGGTGCATCCTCCCGCTTGCTGGGGCTGCAGACGTGGGCCGCGTTGATGGAACGCGGCGATCGTGCCGGTGCTCTCGACCTGGCGACCGCCGGCCTGGCCGACGCCGCGGCGGCTGGCGACGTCGCGGTCACGGCGAACGCCGAGTACCACGTCGCCTGGGCGCACCTCGCGCTGCGGCAGCCCCTGCTCGCGCTGCCGCACATCGACGCGGCGATCGACGGCAACACCCGGGCCGGCGACGACGCAGCGCTCGTGCAGTGTCGATCGATGGCGGGCGCGGCGCTCCACCTGCTCGAGCGGCACGACGAAGCGATCGAGGTGTTCCGGGCCGTGCTCGTGGACCTCGGACGTGCGCCGGCGGGTGATCCCGGGGCGGCCTTCACCCGCGTGGTGGCCCTGGAGGAGATCGCGAAGTCGGCGAACGCGATCGGGCGGTGGGACGAAGCGCGTGAAGCGGCCGAGGCGGGACTCGGCGCCGCGACCGAGATGGCGTGGGACATCGGGGCGGCCCGCGCCCTGCGGCAGCGCGCGGAGGCTGCTCTCGGCGCTGGCGACGTCGACGACGCGGCCGCCGACGCGCAGCGGGGCATCGCCCTCGTGGACGACGAACGCGCCGACGCCCAGGCGGTCGCGGTGCTCGGCGGGCTGCAGGAACTGCTCCAACGGACCGGGCATCAGGCGTCCTGACGAGCACGGCCGGTGAACCTGTCCCCGGCACGGACACGCTCGGCGTCCGGGCCCTCCGTAGTCTGCGACGGTGCTGCCCGACCCCGACCCCGACCCCGACCCCGACCTCGACCTCGACCGTCAGCCGATCGTGCGTGCCCGTGACGTGGAGCACGCGTACCCGGTCGCGGCAGGACCGGCGGTACCGGTCCTGCGCGGGGTGTCCCTCGACGTCCGGCCCGGGGAGATGCTCGCCGTGGTGGGCCCGAGCGGTTCGGGCAAGTCGACCCTGCTCGCGTGCCTGTCGGGCCTGGAGACCCCCCTCCGTGGCTCGGTCGTGCTCGACGGTGTCGATCTCCGTACCTTGTCGCCGCAACGTGCGGCGCGGCACCGCCGCGGCCGCGTCGGGTTCGTCTTCCAGGCGTACAACCTGCTCCCGGCGCTGACGGCCCGGGAGAACGTCGCCCTGCCCGCTCGGCTCGCCCGCAGGCCGGCCGATCGGCGAACGGTGGACGCCGCGCTGGACGACGTCGGACTCCTCGCCGTCGCCGAACGGCGACCGGAAGCGATGTCCGGTGGGCAGCAGCAGCGGGTGGCGATCGCGCGTGCACTCGTCGTCCGACCACGAGTGCTCTTCGCCGACGAACCGACCGGAGCCCTCGACACCGTCGCGGGCTCCGACGTCCTCGACCTCCTGCGTCGCGCGGCTGGTGGCGACCGATCGGTGGTGATGGTGACCCATGACCTCGCCGCAGCGGCTCGGGCAGACCGTGCGATCGTCCTGCGGGACGGCACGGTGCACGCCGAACTGGACCGACCGGACGCGGCCGCGCTGTTCGCCGCCGTCGAGCGAGCGGCGGCCGCGGCGTGATCGTGGCCCGGCTGGCCGTGGCCGACCTGCGGTCGTCGTGGCAGGTGTGGGCCGGGCTGTTCACCGTGTGCGCGGTCGCCGCGGTCGCGGGTTCCGTGCCCGGCGTCCTGATCGTGAGTGGACTCCGGACCCCCGGCGTGCGTGGACTGGCGTTGCTGTCGATCGCCGGCACGACGGCTGCGTTCGGACTGATCGCGCTGCTCGTGGTGGTCTCCGCCGTGGTCCGGCTGACCGCGGGTCTCCTCGAGCGGACCCACGCCCTCTGGCAACTCGCCGGGGTGACACCCCGCGGCGTCCGGGTCACGATGCTCCTCCAGACGGCCGTCACCGCAACGATCGGGGCAGTGTGCGGAGGCACGGTGGCGGCCTCCGTCGTGCCGGCGTCGGTGGCGGCGTCGCTCGCCGACGCCTCGGGCCTCGCCGGTGTCGACGTGACGGGGTCCGGTCAGGAGACCGCCACGGTGGTCCTGTCCACCGTGGTGGCGGCCGTCCTGGCTGCGCTGCCCGGCAGCCGACGGGCTGCCTCGACCTCGCCGCTGCTGCTGCTGCGCACCGAGACGGGTGGACGTCGGTCCGGAGCCGGTCGGATCGCGGTCGCGGTGCTGCTGAGCGCCCTCGTCGTCAGCATGCTCGTCGGACTCCCGCGGTCGGTCCCCGATGGAGCGGCTCCGGCGCTGCTCATCGGACCCGTGCTCATCGCCGTGGTCGCGGTCCTCGGTCGGTCGATCGGTGCACCCGTCGTGCGGCTCTGGACGGCGGCGGTGCCGGAACGGGCGTCGGTGGCGTTCGCGGTCGCACGGGCCACGGCGCGGTGGGCCGCGACGCGGAGCGACACCACCCTCGCCGCACTCCTCATCGCCGTCGGGCTGCCCACGGCGCTCGTCGGCGGCCAGCGGACGGCGGCGAGCGCGTTCGGGGCAGCCACGGCGCACGCGAGCGGGGCCGGGGCGACGCTCCTCGTCCTGAGCGGACCGGTGCTCCTCGCTGCGATCGGCGCCGCCGCGACCGCGGCGATGTCGACGCGGGACCGCGGTCGTGAACGGGAGCAGCTCCGCGCGATCGGCGCGTCGCCCGGGCTCGCGGTGGGCGTCGCAGCGCTCGAGGGACTCGTGCTCAGCGTGACGGGGATCCTGATCGCCGGCGCCACCGTGTTGATCGCCGTCGGCGCGGAGTGGACCGTCCTGGCGCCGTCGTACCCGGCGACCCGGCCCACCGTCCCCCTCGACGTGCTGCTGTGGGCGGGTGGGTTCTGCTCCGTGCTGGTGGTGGTCTCGACGCTCCTGCCCGCCCTGGACGTCCGCCGCTCGTGGCTCGGCCGTACGCTCCGCCCGTGAGCACGGACGACGGAGCCGACGGCCGGCGGGCACTGCTCGAGCGCCTGGTCCTGCCGTGGCGGACGGTGCCCGCCGTCGTCTACGACCGGCACCTGACGATCCGGATCGTCAACGATCTCGCGCGTGCCCTCCACCGGACGTTCCGACCGGGCGCGAACCTCGCGCGCTCCGCGTTCCTGCCGTCGGGGGACGGTGCTCGGGCCGGCTCGAGCGTGGACCCCGCCGGCACCACACCCGTCGGCGCGCGACTCGCCGCCGAGCTCCGGCGGTCGCTCGACGAACACCACCAGGACCGCGGGTACGTGGAGCTCATCGGGGAGCTGGCAGCCCGGAGCGCCGCGTTCGCGCAGTTCTGGGCGGAGCCCGACGGGGCCGAGCCGAGCGGGGTCGTCGGGTTCGCGCTCCATGGCACCGGCCGGGTCGTCCTGGCCTACCACCGGTTCTCGGTCCCCGGGCCCGACGGTGACACGCTGCTGCTGTGGCACGGCGCCGACGACACGTCGACCGGGCGACTCGCGGCACTCGCCCGGTCGCTCCACGACTGATGCGGGGTCCCGTGGGACGCCGCGAGACCCGCTCCAGGTCCCCACGTGGGCTGCGGGGGAATGGCCCTCGGGGGGACACGTGCGCAGGGTCCGGCCGCCGTAGCGTCGTGAGGGTCGCGACGACGTGACACCGACCCGAGGAGACCCGCGATGACGATCTCGTTCCCGCCCCTGCCCGCCGTCCTGCACGTGGGCGCGGGCGCCGCCACCCCTGCGGTGCAGACCCTGCTCCTGCCGTCCCCGGCAGCCGTCGCCGGCCGTCCGGGAGCCCGGCGGTGAACCCGCTGCGTGCCGTGCTCCACGTGCTCCGGGCGGAGCCGGACCAGTGGCGCCGACGCGTGCTGCGATCGCCACGTGAGATCGCGGTCCTGACGGCGGAACGTTCACTGCCCGACGATCCCGCGTACGGCGACTTCTTCCTGAGGGCGCCGTGACCCGGGTGCATACCGAACGGCCCGGTCCCTGCGGGGACCGGGCCGTTCTCTGACCGGGGACGGCTCAGGCCGCGTGGACTGCCGTGCGTTCCCGGCGGGACCGCGCGGTGAGGCCGATCGCTGCGGCGACGGCGGCGATCGCGACGAGTCCGGCGTAGACGGCCCCGACCTCGGCGAGCCCGACGACGTCGGTGAAGAACCCGGCGACGAGCACCGGGATCCCGTACGCCGCGTAGGCGACCAGGTAGACGGCGGCGAAGAGGCCACCGCGTGTGGCGTTGTCGGCGAGTGGTCCGAGGATCCGCAGGGACGAGCCGAACGCGGCGCCCTGGCCCGCTCCGCCGACGATCGCGGCGGCGACGAGCAGCGGCAGGTCAGCGGCGAGGATCGCCGTGCCGGCGCCGATCGCGCCGAGCAGCAGGAGCCCGGCGCCCACGGCGGTGGCGACCCGCGCCGCCGAGCGTGAGAAGAGCATGCCCGCGATGGCTGCGGCGGCGGGCTGCAGCGCGATGACGACGGCGCTGGCGGTGCCACCGTCGATGCCGAACACGCCGTCGTCGAGGCGTGGGCCGAGGCCGAGGAAGAGTCCCGAGAACATCCACCCGGCGACCGTCAGCGGAGCGAGCACGCCGAACCAGGTCCGGGCGGCCGCGGGGACGGCGAGGACCGGCCGGAGCGACGCGAGCGCCCCGGAGTGGCGGTCGGCGGTCTCGTCCGCAGCCAGGACCGCGGCGACACCGACGAGCAGGACGACGCCCAGCGTCAGGAACACGGCAGCGGTCGGGTCCGGTGCGAACTGCGCGGCGAGACCGCCACCGAACGCACCGAGCGCCAGCCCCCCGACGGGAGCGGCACTGGTCAGCACGGTCATCGTGCGGCGGTGGCGCTCGCTCGACAGCTCGATGATCGCCGCTGTGAACGTGCTGGTCGCCGCACCAGTGGCGATCCCCTGCACGGCACGAGCGGCGATCACCCACCAGACGGAGTCGGCGACCAGGAACAGGGCACCAGCGACGAGCAGGAGGACGAGCGCGCCCACCAGCACCGGGCGACGTCCCACGTGGTCGGACAGACGTCCGGCGACCAGGAGCGTCCCGAGCAGGGTGACGGCGTAGGCCGTGAAGGCCGTGGTCAGCTGCCAGTCCGGGAAGCCCCAGGCCGACTGGTAGACGACGAACAGCGGGCTGCCCGCTCCGGCGCCGAACGCCACGGCGACGGACGCGATGACGACACCGACCAGGGCGGTGCGTCGGTAGGTCGCCGAGGACCGACGGGGTCCGTCGGCCTCCGACCGGCGCAGGAGGCCGAGCGAGCGGGTCGCGATGCTGCCGACGATGACGGTCGCCACCCCGACGACCACCCATGCGAGGGCCGTCCCGAGCGCGCCGACGTCCGCGGCGGTGAGCAGTCGCACCGCGTAGGTGGCACTCGCCGCCGTCGTGAACGTCATCGCCCAGAACCCGATCGCGAAGCCGCTCGTCAGGTACCGGCGGAGCAGGAACAGGTGCGGGAGCAGGAGCGCGACCATCGTGCCGGCCAGTACGGTGTCGACCGTCGAGGGAGCACCCCCGCTGATGACCCACCAGGCGTTGCCGGCGACCGCCGGTGGTGCAGAGAAGATCGCGAGCGTCGGCAGGAGCGGCGCTGGGATCGCCGGCCCCGTCGCCAGGCGCGCGACGAGCATCGCGCCGATGAGGATCCAGAACAGGATCCCCGCGGCGAAGTACCCGACGGCGAGGGTCTGTGCGCCGATCGTCGCGAGCGACTGCGCTGCGAGGAGCGAGCCGGCGACCGTCGGCAGCAGGTACCCACCGTGCAGCGTGCCGATGTCGCGGGGGACGGTGAGCAAGGAGGTGAGGAACCAGGCGCCGAACGCCGTGGTCAGGACGAGCATCACCCAGACGCCGACCGCACCCACGACCGGCGACGTCGCGCTGAGGTGTGCCGCCAGCAGCGACCCGACCGCGGGGACGAGCGCGGCGAAGGGGCCGAGCACGGGGTGCCGGAGATCCGCTCGGATGCCCCTGACAGCCCCCGGGCGTCGGAGGGAGCGGACGATCGTGATCACCCAGGCCAGAGCCGCCGCGGCCCAGAGGACCTCGCCGATCGCCGGCGGCGCGCCGAGCTCGACGCCCGCGACGGTCCACGTGCCGGCGAGGCCGGCTGTGCCGAACGCGATGCCGAAGGTGTTCAAGGGGAGCCGTGGGCGCTCCGCGAGTGTGCTGTTCATCGATGCCTCCAGAGGCGGACGCGAATGTAACCTGCTGAGGTGGGTGGGCATTCCGTGGGATGGCCAAGGGCGACCTGGAGGCGCGTGGCGGGGCCGCCACGCGCCTCCAGGTCGCTGCGGGGGGGTCGCGTCAGCTCCTGATCCAGGCGAGCACGTCCTGCTGCAGGGCCTTGCGGTAGTCGCCGTGGATGCCGTGCGGGGCACCCGGGTAGGTCTTGAGCGTGCCGTCCGCGACGAGCTCGATCGCCTTGCGGGCGGCGTCGTCGATGGGGACGATCTGGTCGTCCTCGCCGTGGTTGATCAGTATCGGCACGGTGAGGGACCGCAGGTCCTCGGTCTGCTCGGTCTCCGAGAACGCCTTGACGCAGTCGTACGCGGCGGACAGGTTCACGTTCTGCCCCTGGCGCCAGAAGTCGAGCTTCGCGCCGTACGAGACGTCGCGGCCGTGGTTCGCCCCGAAGAACGACTCGGACAGGTCGAGCCAGAACTGCGAGGCGTCCTCGAGCACGCCGGCACGGATGCCGTCGAAGACCTCCATCGGCGAGCCCTCGGGGTTGCTCTCGGTCTTGACCATGATCGGCGGGATCGCTCCGGCCGTGACCACCTTGGCGACCCGGCCGTCGGCGTACCGCGCGGCGTAGCGGACGACCTCGCCACCACCGGTGGAGTGCCCGAACACGACGACGTCGTGCAGGTCGAGGTGTTCGATGAGCGCCGCCAGGTCCTTCGCGTACTGGTCGATGGTGTGGCCGACCGCGGTCTTCTCCGACCGACCGTGTCCACGGCGGTCGTGGGCGATGGCGCGGTAGCCGTTGTCGCTGAAGAACTTCAGCTCGGGCTGCCAGGCGTCCGAGCTGAGCGGCCAGCCGTGTGCGAAGACGATGGGCTGTCCCTCGCCCTGCTCGGTCCAGTACATCTCGATGCCGTCGGGGGTGGTGAACGTGGGCATTGCGGGCTCCTTGCGTCGTGGTCGGGTGCCGGACGTCCGTCGTCGGCGATGGCGACGCTACGAGCGGGGCCGCGGCAGGGGCGTGTCCCCACCGGGACCACCCACCTGCTGGCCGACGCGGCCGCCACGGGTGCCCCGGGCGGGGACACGCACGTCCGGGGGACGTCGACCTACGGTCCGGACATGCACCCCCACCAACCCGCGTCCACCGAGCACTCCGCCGACCGTCCCGTGGAGCCGTCGCCGTGAGCATCGACACGACCCTCGCCTGGGTCGTCGCGTTCCTGGTCGTGACGGTCGCGGTGAGCGCGGCGGCACGGCGCGTCGGGTGGTCGGCTCCGCTCGCCCTGGTCGTCATCGGCGTCGCCGTCTCCTACGTGCCCGGCGTGCCCCGCGTGGACGTCGAACCGGACTTCGTCCTGTCCGTGCTCCTCCCGCCGCTGCTGTTCGCAGCGGCCCTGCAGACGTCGCTGTCGGACGTCCGCGCCCGCCGCGAGTCGCTGCTGTTGCTCTCCGTCGGCCTCGTGGCCTTCACCACGGTCGTCGTCGGTCTGGTGACGTGGGCGGTCGTCCCGACGCTGACCCTCGCAGCGGCCTTCGCCTTCGGCGCCGTGGTGGCCCCGACCGACGCCGTCGCGGTGTCCGCCGTCACCCGTCGTGCACCGCTGCCGAGGCTGCTCGCCTCGATCCTGGACGGCGAGAGCCTGCTCAACGACGCCACGGCGTTGGTCGCGCTCAACACGGCCGTGGTCGCGATCGTCGCGGCGTTCGACCCGGTCCGGGCCGTCGGTGAGTTCGTCCTCGCGGTGGTCGGCGGCATCGGCATCGGCCTGCTCGTCGCCTTCGCCATGGGCGCCGTCCGGCGGCGGCTCTCCGTCGCGGTCCTCGACACGAGCCTGTCCCTCGTGACGCCGTACGTCGCGTTCCTGCTGGCGCACGGCATCGGCGCATCAGGGCCCCTCGCGGTGGTCGTCGCGGGGCTGTTCCTCGGGTTCCGGGCCCCGGTCCTGCAGTCGGCCGAGGCCCGCCTGGCCGAGTCGCTCAACTGGCGCACCATCCAGTTCCTGCTCGAGAACGCGGTGTTCCTGCTCATCGGTCTCAGCCTGCCGGCGATCCTGCGTGGCGCGCTGTCGTCCGGGATCGGGCTGGGTCGAGCGTTGTTCGTGATCGGGGTGGTCCTCGTGGTCCTGGTGGCCGCGCGACTGGGCTGGAGCCTGGCCGTGACCGCGGTCTACCGCTGGGGACCGGCACGGCTCAGACGTCGGAGCTGGCAGTGGCGGTTGGACCTGCCGGTCACGGTCGCCGGTGTGCGCGGCGTCGTCACCCTCGCCGCGGTGTTCCTGCTGCCCGAACAGACGCCCCACCGCGCGTTCCTGCAGTTCCTCGCGTTCGTGGTCGTCATCGCCACGCTCCTGCTCGGGCTCTCGCTGCCCTGGGTGATCCGCCGGGGGGGACTGCCGGCGCCGAACCTCGACCAGGAGCGGATGGAGACGCAGCTGCTCCTCGCCGAGGCCCGTGCCGAGAGTCTGCAACTCGTCGACCGGCTGGAGGCCGGAGCCTACGACGACCGCGCGGTCGAACGCGTCCGGATCGATGCGGCACTCCTCGGCGAGACACTGGTCGGCGACGAGGGCGTCCGTGCGGACCGTGCGGCGGCGTACGCCGAGCTGCGGATGCTCACGATCGTCGAGGAGCGTCGGGCCGTGCTCCGCGCACGTGGCGAGGGGCGTTACCCGGAGACCACGGTCCGCGCAGTGCTGACCGTCCTCGACATCGAGGAAGCCGCCGTCCGCGCCACGCTCGCCGACGACGCGGACTGAGGGACGGGACCGTGCCTGCCCGCGTCCGGACCATGTCCCTGACGGGAGCACGCGGCTCGGCGTGCACCGCTCCTAGCGTCGACCCCGCAGCCGACCACCGGGGTCGGTCGAACCCGAGGAGTCACCCATGAGCACCACGGCAACCACGACCGGTCCCACCACGACGACCGTCCCGACCGAGACCGTGACGGCGGCCGACGGCACCACGTACGCCTACCGCCGGTTCGGGAGCAGCACCGATGGCGTCCCACTCCTGTTCCTCATGCACTTCCGGGGGAACCTCGACAACTGGGACCCGGCGCTCATCGATCCGATCGCAGCTCGGCGCGAGGTCATCCTCGTCGACAACGCCGGCGTCGGCGCCTCGACCGGGATCGTCCCGTCGACCGTCGCGCAGATGGCGACGGACCTGCTGGCCTTCACCGATGCACTCGGCATCCGACGGTTCGACCTGTTCGGGTTCTCCCTCGGCGGGTTCGTCGCACAGGACATCGCCCTGCTGCGGCCGTGGGCGGTCCGCTCCCTGGTGCTCGCCGGGACGGGCCCCGCCGGCGCGCCGACCATGCACGGATGGCGCGAGGACATCGAGCGCGAGTCCCGCCACGACGTCCCCACGGCCGAGAGCCTGCTGTACATCTTCTTCGCGCACACCGACACGAGCCGGGCTCGCGGTGTCGACTTCCTGCGTCGACTGGGCGCCCGGACCGAGGACCGTGACGCCCCGACCACCCCGGCGGTGCGCGACGCCCAGTACGACGCCGTGCTCGCCTGGGGGGTCCCGGACCTGACGAAGCTCGAACGTCTGACCGCCATCCGCCAGCCGACGCTCGTGCTGCAGGGCGACGACGACCTCATGATCCGCACGCCCGGCAGCCACACGCTGGTCGGGCTCATCCCGGACGCGCGCCTGCACGTGTTCCCCGACGCCGCGCACGCGTCGATCTTCCAGTACCCCGACGAGGCCGCGGCCGTCGTCGAGGAGTTCCTCTCCGCGGCGACCGCCGCCTGACCACGGAGTCATCATGACCACCACCACGACCCTGCTCGACCGCATCGTCGACGCCCACGGCGGAACCCGCTGGGCCGACGTCTCCACCATCTCGGCGAACCGCCACTTCGGCGGCGTCTTCTGGGGCCTCAAGCAGGTGCCCGGGATCGCCGAGGAAGGACGCTTCACCGTCGACCTCCGGCGTCAGCGCACGTCGCTCGACCACTTCGGCGCCGACGACCTCCGGACTGAGTTCACCGGCGACCACGTTGCGGTGGTCCGCACGACCCCCCACGGCGACGAAGTCATCGAGGAACTGGCGGACCCACGGTCGTCGTTCCGGGGACACGTGCTCGAGACCCCGTGGAACCGGCTGCAGCTGGCCTACTTCACCGGGTACGCCATGTGGACCTACAACACGGAGCCGTGGTCGTTCACGTTCCCCGGCGTCCACGTGGAGGAAGTCGGTCCGTGGACCGAGCCGGACGGCGCGACGTGGGACCGGCTCCGCGTCACCTACCCCGACAGCATCGCGACCCACACCCCGACGCAGACCCTCTACGCCGACGCTGACGGCGTCCTGCGGCGTCGTGACTACGAGGTCGACATCGCAGGCGCCTCGCCGAGCGTCGAGTACATGACCGGGCAGACCTGGGTCGACGGTCTCCTGCTCGCCACCGAGCGGGAGATCTTCGTCCGCGACGGCGACGGCCGGGCGCTGCCGGAGCCGCTGATCGTCTCGATCGGCATCGACGACATCGTCGTCGGTTGACGGGGTCGAGCATGTCCAGCACCTGGTTCATCACCGGTTCGTCCCGCGGCTTCGGCCGCGCACTGGCCCTCGCCGCACTCCGCACCGGAGACCGGGTCGCGGCCACCGCGCGGGACCCCCAGCAGGTGTCCGACCTGGTCGAGGAGTTCGGCGCCCAGGTCCTCCCGCTCGCCCTCGACGTCACCGACGCCGCCGCGGCCGCGACCACGCTCGCAGCCACCCGCGACGCATTCGGCCGGGTCGACGTCGTCGTCAACAACGCCGGCTACGCGAACCTCGCGCCGATCGAGACCACGGCGGAGGACGACTTCCGACGGCAGTTCGAGACGAACTTCTGGGGCGTCCACAACGTCTCCAAGGCGGCGATCCCGATCCTCCGTGCGCAGGGCGGCGGCACCGTGGTCCAGTTCTCGTCCGTCGGCGGTCGGGTCGGTGGCACCCCGGGGCTCGGCTCGTACCAAGCCGCGAAGTTCGGCATCGACGGACTCACCCGGGTGCTGGCCACTGAGACCGCCCCGTTCGGGATCCGCTACCTGGTCGTCGAGCCGGGCGGGTTCGCGACCGACTGGGCCGGAGCGTCGATGGACGTCGGCACCGTCCCGGACGAGTACCGATCCACGGTCGGCGCCGTCGCCGAACGGTTGCGGAGCTCGCCCGCGGCCGGGGACCCGGACCGTGCCGCCGAGATCCTCGTGCGGACGGTGGGACGGGAACGCCTGCCGTCCCACCTCGTCATCGGCACCGGAGCGGCGCGACTGGCGATCGCGTACTCGGAGCAGCAGATCGCAGAAGCGACGGCGTGGGAGGCCGTCTCGGCGTCCGCGGACTTCGCGGCGCCGCGCGTGGAGCTCCCGAGCGACTGACGACCGCACCGCGACCGCCGGTCACTGGTGCAGGAAGTCCTGCCGCTCCTGCTCGACCACCGGCGCGAGTCGCACCCGGACCACCGGACCGGAGTCGACGCTGGTGACGCCCTCGAGCGCGACCACGAGCGCGTCGGGGCGCTGCTCCCAGGCGACCTCGCCGGCGTGGCCGAGGACCGCGACGGACCGGATGCTCCGACCGAGCAGGCCCGAGGCCGACCCGAACGCCCGGATGCTGGCCGACCCGTCGTCCGGGTCGGCCAGCAGCGTCGCGTAGACGGCATCGCCGGTGACGTCGTGGCGCGTGGTGAACCGGACGTCCTCGGCGGTGTACTCGACGGTGTCGGCATCCACGAACGAGCCGGCGGGTCGTGTCGTCGGCCCCTCGCCCGAGATCGTCCACGGCCGGGTGCCGTAGATCGCCTCGCCGTTCACCGCGAGCCACGAGCCGATGCCGCGCAGGATGCGGACCTCGTCCTCGGGCAGGGTGCCGTCGGCCTTCGGCCCGGTGTTGAGCAGCAGCACACCGTTCTTCGCGACCACGTCGACGAGTTCGGCGACCAGGTCGCGCACGGTCTTGTAGTCGTGCCCCTCGATCCAGCTCCACGCGGTCTTGGCGATCGCGGTGTCGTTCTGCCAGACGGCCTCCGGTGTGCCGGCCATCGCTCCGCGCTCGATGTCGTACACGGCGCTGCCCGGCGCGAACGTCTCCCACTTGTAGTTGATGACGACCTCGCGGCCCCACTCGGCGGCGCGGTTGTAGTAGTAGGCGGCGAGGGTGCGCACGTACGGCTGGAACGCGGGCTGCTCGATCCACCAGTCGAACCAGAGCACCTGCGGGCGGTACTTGTCGATGAGCTCGACGGTGCGGAGCAGCCAATCCTCCAGGAAGCGCTCGTTCGGGGCGGTCTCCTCGCGCTGCGCCGGCCCGTAGAAGTCGCTGAACCGCGGATCGAGCACGTCCGAGGGGGTCTTCGTGCCGCCGTTCATGAAGAACCAGTGCTCGGCCCGGTGGGACGACGCGCCACGGACCATCCACGCTTCGTCCGCGGCGACGAGGAGTTCGCCGAACACGTCACGCCCCGGCCCGAGCTGCGCTGCACTCCAGCGGGAGCGGTCGGTGTCGTACATCGCGAAGCCGTCGTGGTGCTCGGCGACCGGGACGACGAACTGTGCGCCGGCGTCGCGGAACACCCGCACCCATTCGGCGGCGTCGAAGTGCTCCATCGTGAACGAGGGGATGAAGTCCTTGTACCCGAACGCGTCCTGCGGCCCGTAGGTCTCGACGTGGTGCGCGAACTCGGGCGTCCCGGCGCGGTACATGTCGCGGGAGTACCACTCGTTCCGGAACGCGGGGACCGAGAAGACGCCCCAGTGGACGAAGATCCCGAACTTGGCGTCCTGGTACCAGAGCGGTGCGCGGTACCGCTGCAGCGACGCCCAGGTCGCGTCGTACGGGCCCGAGCGGACGACGGCGTCGACCGCGGCGAGGGCCGCGGTGTTGTCCGACACGTCGACGGGCTCGGGCAGGGTGGTCGGGTCCAGCGGGGTGAGCGGTTCGTGCACGACGTGCTCCGATCGGTTGCGGCGGCTCGGCGACGGCGATGTCGGGAGCATGAGACATCCTACGTCTGCGCGATCCGCCCGGGAGGGGTTCCCGGTCAGGGCATCCCCGCACGTGAACGGGCGGGGGAGCATCGAACCGTGACCGCTCCGACGACAGCCGACGTCCCGACCGATCGAGGCCCGCACCGAGCCGCGCGGCTGACACTCGTGCTCGCCGCGCTCGGGTTCTTCCTCATCACGCTCGACATCCTCATCGTGAACGTGGCCCTGACCACGATCGGTCGGGAGCTCGGCGGCAGCACCTCGGGGCAGCAGTGGGTGATCGACGCGTACACGTTGCTGTTCGCCTCGCTGCTGCTGTTCGCCGGCAACCTGTCCGAACGGATCGGGGCGAAGCGGGCGATCGGCTGGGGCATCGCGGGGTTCCTCGTGGCCTCCGTCGCCTGTGCCCTCGCCCCGACGCTCGGCGCGTTGATCGCCGCGCGAGCGGTCCAGGGCGCGGCTGCCGCGGTGATGCTGCCCGCGTCGATGGCGCTCATCCGCGAAGCCTTCCCCGAGGCCCGCGAGCGGGCGCACGCCCTCGGCATCTGGGCCGTCGGTGGCGCGGTCGCCGGAGCGGTGGGACCGATCCTCGGCGGCGCGCTGACGACGCTCGACTGGCGGTTGGTGTTCGCGATCAACCTGCCGGTGTGCGTCGTGATGCTCGTGATGCTCGTCCGGGTGGCCTCGTCGGCTCGGCGACCGGCGCGGTTCGACGCTGCCGGTCAGGTCCTCGCGCTGCTCGCGCTCGGAGGGCTCGTCTTCGGGCTCATCGAGGGCGCTGCGACGGGCTTCGGCCGCTGGTACGTGGTCGTCGCGTTGGTCGTCGCCGCTGCCGCGGTCGCCGGGTTCCTGCTGGTGCAGGCGCACGGTCGGAACCCGATGATGCCGCTCGACCTGTTCCGCTCCGGCGGGATGCGGATCGCCCTCGGTGTCGGGTTCGCGTTCATGGTCGGCAACTTCGGCAGCGTCTTCGTCCTGAGCCTCTACCTGCAGCAGCACCTCGGCTTGTCACCACTGGCAGCAGGGTTGGTGTTCCTGCCGTCCGCGGCGTTCAGCATCGTCGGCAACGTGGTGTGCGGCACCCTCGTGAACCGGTTCGGCGCACGGGTCCCCGTCGTCGCCGGACTCAGCACGATGGTGCTCGGTCTCGTCGTGGTGATCGTGCTCGCACCCCTCGACTCGGTCGTCGCGGTCGCGGTCTGCACGATCCTGACCGGCGCGGGCGGGTCGGTCGCGATGCCGCCCGCGACGTCGGTCGTCCTCGCCAGCGTCCCCGCTGAGCGGTCGGGGACCGCGAGCGCGGTGTTCAACACCTTCCGGCAGGTCGGCGGGGCGGTGGCGATCGCGGTCTTCGGGGCGTTCCTGGCGGACCGGTCGCAGTTCGTGGTCGGGACGCAGACCAGCTTCGTGGTCGCCGCCGTGGTGCTCCTCGTCGCGGCGCTGGCAGCGATCCGCATCACGAGCGAGTGACCGCTGGCGACGGCACAGCGTCAGCTCCGGACGTCGGTCCCACGGTGCTCGGCGGAGTCCCGCTGCTCCGTCGCGGCCACGGACCCGAGCAGGCGGAGCGCGTCGGCCGTCGGTGAACCGGGTTCCGCGCTGTAGAGCAGGAGGCTGAGGCCCGGGTCGCTCATCAGCCGTGACCCCTCGAAGTGCAGGTCGAGGACGCCGACGACGGGGTGGACGAAGTGCTTCTCGCCCGTGGCGTGCCGACGGACGTCGTGCGCACCCCACTTCGCCCGGAACTCCGGGCTGCGCGTCGACAGCTCACCGATCAGGGCTTGCAGGTCCTCGTCGTGGGGGTCGTGGCCGGCCGCGGTGCGGAGGATCGCGACGCTCTGGTCGGCGGCGACGTCCCAGTCCGGGTGGAACGCGTCGGCCCAGTCCCGGTCCAGGAACGCGGCGCGGGCGAGGTTCGGCCGCTCCGACCTGCGGAACAGGTCCGCGTAGAGCGCCCGGCCGAGCGCGTTCGCACCGAGCAGGTCGAGTCGGTCGTTGCGGATGAACGCCGGCCCGCCGGTGAACGTGTCGAGCGTGTACTGGAGCCCGACGCGCAGGGTCTTCGGCGTCGCTGCGCGGCGCTGTCCACGGACCGGGGAGGCGTTCGCCGCCCGTGCGAGGTCGAACAGGTGGTCGCGCTCCGCGTCGTCGAGGAGCAGCGCGCCGGCGATGGCGTGCAGGACGCCGTCGGAGACGCCGGAGAGGCTGCCGCGCTCGAGCCGCGAGTAGTACTCCACGCTGACGTCGGCGAGCATCGCGACCTCACTGCGGCGCAGGCCGGCGACCCGCCGGTTGGGCCCGCCGGGCAGGCCGACCTGCTCCGGGCGGACCCGGGCACGGCGGCTGACGAGGAAGTCCTTGACGTCGTCGCGGTTCGTGGTCATGAGGCGACCCTACGAGTCCGCGCCGGGGCGCGGGGTGCACTGCCAGGACACCGGACGGGAGGCACGGCGCCAGCTGGCACCGTGCCTCCCGTCCGCCCTGTGGCGCGTCCACCGCGCCCCTGCCGTGGTCACGCGCGCGGACTGATCCGGACGGTCGCCGAGGTCGGTCCGTCCTGGAGCATCGGCGGGAGGTACGGACTGCCGGCGTACTTCGTCTCGTACGCGAGGTCGATCCGGCTGTTCAGGTCGGGGCCGATGGATTCGAACACCACCTCGTGTTCGGTCCCTGCGGCGCTGATCCTGCCGGCGCCCTGTTCGATCGCGGAGCGGTACCAGCGGGAGCGTTGCCCGTTGTAGGCGCGGACATAGAGGTCGCCATCGACGACGACCGACCAGATCCAGGTCGGCGTGCCGTACGTCGTGCCGTCCGCCCGGAACGGGCTGACGTGGAGGTCGTCGGAGGCGGCGATCGCCGCGATGGTGTCGGGGTTCCAGTCGGACATGTTCATCCTGTTCGTCGGGCCAGTGCGCTGCTCCACCACCGTACGAGGGTGTGGACGGTCGAGGGATGCCCTCGTGGAGCACCTCTCGACGGTGCATCCCAGCCGTCTCCGGTGCGGTGTTCGCTCGTCAGCGACCCACGCGAGTGACCCACGGAACAGCGGAGGAAACACCGATGACGACGAACCAGCCCACGAACGCCGAGCACGATGCGCTGCTCGGAGCATTCAGCACGACGGACCCGGAGTTCGTCGAACGCATCGGAGCGTTCACCTTCACGGAGACGGTCGCGGAGAGCGCACTCGACGCGACCGATCGCCTGCAGTACCAGCTCGGCGCCCTGGTCGCCGTCGGTGCCGTCGAACCGTTCCGGGTGCTCCTCGACGCTGCGCTCGACGCCGGTGTGTCACCGATCGCCGTGAAGGAGGTCGTGTACCAGGCCGGCGCCTACGTCGGGATCGGCCGCAGCCTGGGGTTCCTGGCCGCGGTGAACGAGGTGCTGACCGCGCGCGGGACCGCACCGCGGCTCCGGTCGCAGGCGACCACGACCCCTGCGGACCGGACCGAGCGCGGCATCGCGACACAGCGGGAGATCGTCGGTGGTGACACGGTCGACGCCATGTACGCGAACGCCCCGAGCGATGCGGCGCGCTTCCAGCGGTTCCTGTCCGCGAACTGCTTCGGCGACTACTACACGCGGACCGGTCTCGACGTCCGGCAGCGAGAACTCCTGACGTTCGCGGTGCTCGTCGCACTCGGGGGAGCGGACGGCCAGGTCGCCGCGCACGTCACCGCCAACCAGAACGTCGGCAACACGCGCGCCGAGATGCTCGACGTGCTCACGGCGCTCCTGCCGTACATCGGCTACCCGCGCACCCTCAACGGCCTGGCCGCCGTCGAGAAGGGTGCGCCCGCGGTGGCCTGAGCCACAGCGGTGCCCCACTGGTGCACCCCGTGCTCGGCTCCGTTTCCCTAGGGTCGAACGTGACGCGGGAACGACCCCCGTCCAGAGGCGTCGTCCGTCGCCGCAGCCGCACACCACCGGAAGCAGGACACCGTGCACCACACCCGTCTCGGATCGACCGGACTCGTCGTGAGTCGTCTCGCCCTCGGCTGCATGAGCTACGGCGACCCCGCTCGGGGTCTGCACTCCTGGACCATCGACGAGGACGGCGCCCGCGGGTTCTTCCGGCAGGCGGTCGAGCTCGGCATCACCTTCTGGGACACCGCGAACGTCTACCAGCAGGGTTCGAGCGAGGAGTTCGTGGGGCGCGCGGTCCGCGAGTTCTCACGACGTGAGGACATCGTCCTCGCGACGAAGGTGTCGGGGAAGATGCACGACGGCCCCGGCGGTTCGGGCCTCTCGCGCGGGGCGATCCTCGAACAGGTCGACGCGTCGCTCTCCCGCCTCGGCACCGACTACATCGACCTGTACCAGATCCACCGGTTCGACCCGGAGACCCCGGTCGAGGAGACCATGGCGACGCTGCATGACCTGGTGCGGGCGGGCAAGGTCCGGTACCTCGGCGCCTCGTCGATGTGGGCCTGGCAGTTCGCGAAGATGCAGACGGCTGCGACGGTGAACGGGTGGACGCCGTTCGCGACGATGCAGGACCAGTACAACGCCCTCAAGCGTGAGGAAGAGCGGGAGATGATCCCGATGTGCGTCGACCAGGGCGTCGGCCTCGTTCCGTACTCCCCGAACGCGAAGGGGCGGCTCACCCGCCCACGCGGCGTCGAGACGGCCCGCTCGAGCGTGGACGAGGTCGCCAAGGCGTTCGACTCCGACGCCGACGGGCCCGTCATCGACGCGGTGCAGCGCATCGCCGAGGACCGGGGTGTCCCGATGGCCCAGGTCGCGCTCGCCTGGGTGCTGCGGAACCCGGTCGTCTCCGCACCCGTCGTCGGCGCGACCAAGCCGAACCACCTGGAGGACGCCGTCGCCGCGCTCGACATCGACCTCACCGACGACGAGGTGGCCGCGATCGAGGCGCCCTACCAGCCGCAGGCACCGTTCTGGTGGTGAGCGCGACGCTCAGCGGACGCGTGTCCAGGTGCCGCTGAGCTGGATGAACTCCCCGCCGACCACGGAGCTGGCCATGCAGGTCCCGGCGTCGTAGTCCTCGATGTGGGTGACGTGGTCGCCCGCGTCGTCTTCCGTCCACCGGACCACGTAGAGCCCGTCCCGCACCTTCGTGGTCGTGTACGGCATCGTCTCGGTCCGTCCGGCGATGGCGCCCCCGGTGACGTGGAACGTGACCTGGGTGTCGGTGTCGAAGGTGATCTCGACGGTGAAGTGTCCGAGGGGGGTGTCCGGGCCGAGGTCGGCGAGCCAGGTCTGTCCGACGGCGGGGAGGGTTGCGGTGGTGTCCAAGAGGGGTTCCTTCGTGGGTCGTGTGGATCAGAATTCGAGGACGAGCCGGCCGCGGACGCCGCCCCGTTCGAGTCGTTCGTGGGCGGCGACAGCGTCGGCGGCGGGGACGACTCCGGCGACATCTGCCGTGAGCTCGCCCCGGTCGACGGATCGGGCGAGCCGCTCGATGGCGTCGTGCCGGAGGTTCGAGCGCATCACGTAGGACCCGAACACGCTGATGCCGCGGCCCGGGTCGACGTCGGTCGGCAGGTAGAACGCGACCTGCCCGCCGTCGCGAGCAGCGTCGACGACCTGGTCGGTCAGGACCGCCGGGTCCGCGACCGCGTCGGCACCGCGACCGTTCGTGGCGTCCCGGACCCCTGCGGTGAAGTCCGCCGCACGGTCGAGGACGACCGCCGCGCCGAGACCGCGGACGCGCTCTGCGTCGGCGGGACGCGCATCGGCGATCACGGTGATGCCGCGCGCAGCGGCGAGTTGCACCAGGTACCCGCCGACGGCGCCGGTCGCACCGGTCACGGCGAGGGTCTGGCCGGGCTCCAGGGCGAGGTGTTCGAGGGTGATCTCCGCGGTGAGGGCGTTCGACAGGAACGCCGCGCCTCGGGCGAACGAGCCGTTCGACGGCATCCGGGTCACCGACAGGCTCGGCAGGACGATCCGTTCGGAGTAGCCACCGTGGCTCCCGTCCGGCACGACGAACCCGGTGACGGAGTCCCCGACGACCAGGTCGAACCCCTCGGGTTGCTCCGGGCCGATCTCGTCGATGGCACCGGCGACGTCGGTACCGGGGACGACGGGTTCGGCGATCGCACGGTCGTTGCCGGCGAACCCTCCGGACCGGATGATGGTGTCGACGGGGTTCACGGCAGCGGCGCGGACCCGGACACGGACCTCGCCCGGTCCCGCGTGCTGTTCCGGCAGCTGCACCTCGTGCAGCACATCGGGTGCTCCGTACTCGGTCAGACCGATCGCTCTCATGGTGGCTCCTTCGTGGTCGGGGACGCACCCGACGATGCCAGCCGGCGTCCGCGCTGTGGAGGGCACGGATCTCTCCCCCTCTCCGTCCGGTGGCAGACTGCCCGACGTGGCGATCGACGTGCGCGCAGCAGAGCTCGGTGACTTCCTGCGCGCTCGGCGTGCGGAACTCGACCCGGCGGCGTTCGGGATCCCTGCGGACGTGCGGCGACGTGTGCCGGGCCTCCGTCGGGAGGAAGTCGCCCAGGCCGCGTCGATCAGCGTCGAGTACTACACGCGCATCGAGCAGGGCCGCATCGCGGTGTCCGCTCCGGTGCTGGCAGACCTGGCCGACGTGATGCGTCTGACGAACGAGCACCGGGCGTACCTGACCGACCTCACCGGGAAGGCCGAGGCCGCTCCGCCACTGCCGAGCGTGCAGGCGGTGCAACCGGCGCTGCAACGCGCGCTGGACGACCTCGCGACGACACCTGCGTTCGTCCTCGGACGGTTGACGCGAATCATCGGCTGGAACCGGCTCGGTGCCGCGCTCATCACCGACTTCGGGGCGATCCCACCGGCGGACCGCACCTTCATCCGGCTGTTGTTCGCGGACCCGGCGATGCGAGCCCTGTACGCCGACTGGGCAGAGGTCGTCGAGCTCGCCATCGCGCAGCTCCGGGGTGACATCGCGCGGTACCCCGACGACCCCGAGCTCCGCCGGGTCGTCGACGGGATGACGGCCGACTTCCCGGAGTTCCGGGAGATCTGGGCCGCCCACGCCGTCGCCGGTCGCGGGACCGGGCGGAAGACCCTGCGTCACCCGGTCGTCGGTACGGTCGAGCTCGACTGGGAGATCCTGGCGTCGGCGATGGACCACGACCAGCTGATCGTGCTGTGGACGGCGGAACCGGGGTCGGTGTCCGAGGAACGGTTGCGCCGGCTCGCCGAGCGCACTCCGGACCGCTGACGCTGACGCTGACCAGGTCAGCCGACGACCGCAGCGCCGTTCAGGCGCTCGCTGTCGCCCCGATGATCACGGCACCGAACACCCAGGCGTAGCGCGCCGGACACGGACGCGGAGCGCTGCCGCCGACCGACGCGGAGCGCTGCCGGTCAGTCCGCGTGCAGCATCGCCACGCTCCGGTCCCACAGCTCTCGGGCCAGGTCGGCGTCCTCGGCCTGCGGGTTCGGTGCCGCCACCTTGCGCTTCACGTAGTACTCGCCCGTCGGGTAGTCG
This sequence comes from Curtobacterium sp. PvP017, assembly GCF_054060195.1. Classification (NCBI taxonomy): domain Bacteria; kingdom Bacillati; phylum Actinomycetota; class Actinomycetes; order Micrococcales; family Microbacteriaceae; genus Curtobacterium; species Curtobacterium sp. PvP017. Next base: position 15,350 of record NZ_JBSSCY010000001.1, on the reverse strand, counting down.
CGGCCGGGGGTGTTGTCCGCCAGGTACACCAGCGTGTCGGCGCCCTTCTCCGGTGTCGTCAGGAACACGTGGCGCAGGGGCGTGTGGTACACGAGGTACATCGGCGAGGTCTTGTCGTTCGAGAACCCGGTGCTGATCGTGCCGGGGTGGAACGCCGTCGACGTCACACCGCGGTCGCGGTACCGACGGTCGAGCTCCTTGGTGAACAGGATCTGCTCGAGCTTCGAGTCACCGTAGGCCTTGGTGGCCCGGAAGTGCCGCTCGGCGTCGAGGTCGTCGATGTCGACCCGGCCGAAGAGCTTGTTCGCGACGCTCGAGGTGTTGATGACGGTTCCGCGGGACGCGATGAGCCGGTCCATCAGCAGCTCCGTGAGCAGGAACGGCGCCAGGTAGTTGACCTGGAACGTCAGCTCGTGGCCGTCGACGGTGACCTGGCGGCCCGCGCTGAAGATGCCGCCGGCGTTGTTGGCCAGCACGTCGATCCGGGGGCAGCGCTCCAGCAGGTCCGCGGCGAGCTCCCGGACGGCGGACAGGTCCGAGAAGTCGGCCACGAAGTGGTCGACGCCGAGGTCACGGGCGACCCGCTCGGTCTTGGCGGGGTTGCGACCGACCACGACGACCTCGTTGCCGCGGCGGACGAGCTCCCGCGCGGCGGCGACGCCGATGCCGTCGCTCGCGCCGGTGATGACGATGGTCTTCGCGGCCATGGGTGCTCCTCGGGTCGAGGCGAGCGTGCGCTCGCCTCCGTCCGTCCTACAGGGTCGGCCCTGGACGGACCACGTGACGGACGGGAGGCACACGGCGGGCCCGCCACGGGCCTCCCGTCCGCCCCCCGGTTGCCGCTCAGGCCGCGCCCGGCCCCGCCAGGTCGGCTGTCTGCACGACCACGCCGAGGGCGGGGAACACCGAGCGGAACCGGGCGGCGTGGGCGTCGGGGTCCGGATCGTTGGTGGCGTCCTCGACGAGGACGACGTCATAGCCCAGGTCGTACGCGGCCCGAGCCGTGGACTCGACGCCGAAGGTCGTCGCCTGGCCGACCACGACCACCTCGGTGACGCCGTCGGCGCGGAGCCGTTCGTCGAGGCCGGTGCCGGCGAAGGCGCTCCACCCGCCGCGGGTCAGGTTGCCGTCGTCGTCGGCCCGTTCGAGCAGCAGGGAGCCGTAGGCGACCGGAGCCGGGCGGGGGCCGCCGCCGTACTGGGTCGCGCCTGCCGGGGTCGTGGCGGGGTCGTGGCGGATGAACACCACCGTGCCGCCGCCGCCACGGGTGGCGCGGGCGAGGGTCTCGACGTTGGCCACGACGGTCTCGACGGGGTGGGTGCGCTGGTACGGCGCGGTCCCGGCCTGCAGGTCGACGACGATCAGGGCGGTGTGTTCGGTGCGGGTGCGGGTCACCGGTCCAGGGTGCTCGATCGTCGGGCGCGGCGCGTACTGCGTCTGCGGTATCCCGGTCGGTCCGCCCGGAGTAGTCCGGCACTGCTGGGCCCGGCGAGGCTCGGAGCATGGCCAGTAGCGGAGTCCCTCGGACCGATCCCCACGCATCCGTCCTCGTCGTCGGCGCCTCGGCTGCCGGTGTCGCGACGGCCGAGGCGCTCCGCCGCCACGGGCACGTCGGCCGGCTGACACTGCTCGACGGCGAGACCGAGGACCCGTACGACCGGCCTCCGTTGTCGAAGCAGTACCTGGCCGGGCAGATCGGTGCGGACGCCCTGGTGCTCCGCTCGACCGAGCAGCTCGCGGGCCTCGACGCCGAGTTCGTCCTCGGGGACCGCGCGGTCGCCCTCGACGTCGCGACCCGGACCGTGACCACGACGAGCGGCACCACCCGGGCCGCCGACCACGTCGTCATCGCCACCGGTGTCACGCCGCGTGCGATCCCGGGGGCCGGGCTCGACGGCGTGCACGTCCTCCGCACCCGGGCCGACGCGGACCGGCTCCGAGCGGGACTGCAGACGCTGCAGGGGCCGCTGCTGGTCGTCGGGAACGGCGTGCTCGGCAGCGAAGTGGCACAGACCGTCGCGTCCGTCGGCGTGGACGTCACGCTCGCAGGGAGCATCCGTGCACCGATGTGCGGGCAGCTCGGCGGGTTCGGCTCGCAGTTCCTCGCGGCACAGCACGAGGCGGCCGGCATCCGGTTGCTCGGCGGGGTCCGCGCCGCGCGGGTCCGCGGCCGGAACGGTCGCGTGGACACGGTGGAGTTCGTCGACGGCCCGAGCCGTCCGGCCGACGCCGTCGTCGTCGCCGTGGGGTCCCGCCCGACGACCGGGTGGCTCGAGGCGTCCGGCCTGGAGGTCACGGACGGCATCGACTGCGACGCGTTCGGAGCCGCTGCACCCGGCGTCTGGGCCGTGGGCGACGTCGCCCGCTTCCACCACGTCGGCGCGGGGCGCCCGATGCGGCTCGAGAACCGCACGAACGCGACCGAGATGGCGCAGGTCGTCGCCGGCAACGTCCTCGGGCGCCGCGTGCCGTACACACCGGTGCCGTACTTCTGGACGGACCAGCACGGCACCCGCGTGCAGGTCTTCGGGCAGATGACCCCGGCCGACCGGGTCACCGTCGTCGACGGGCACCCCGAGGACGGCCGGTTCGTCGCCGTGGCCGAACGCGCCGGTGAGGCGGTCGGGGCGCTCGGGTGGGGGATGCCGAAGCAGGCGCGGATCGCCAGCATGCGCCTGCATCCCCGGTACGTGCCGGGAGCGGCGTCTGCCGCGTCTGCGGCGCCTGCCTTGTCTGCCGCACCTGCCGCACCTGCCGTGTCTGCGGTGTCTGCCGCCGAGAGCCCGGCACCGGTCGGCTGACCGGTGCCGTCCGCTCCGGTCGCCTGACCGGGGCCGTCACCCGAACACAGAGGAGCAGACCATGACCGACCCACCGATCACCGCCGACCGACCGGACACGTTCCCGATGGACCGGCGGACCGCCGGGTGTCCCTTCGACCCGCCGCCTTCGGCCCGCGTGCTGCAGGAGGACGGCCCCGTCCACCGCGTGACGCTGGCCGACGGCCGCGAGCCGTGGCTCGTCACCCGCTACGACGAGGGCAAGCAGGTGCTGTCGAGCCTGTCCGTCAGCGCCGACGCGGCCAACCCGGGGTACCCCTCCGCCAGCGCCTCGGGCGGTGGCGGCGGGCTGTCCTTCATCCTGATGGACGACCCGGACCACGCCCGGCTGCGGCGGATGGTGACCGCGCCGTTCGCGATCAAACGCATCGAGGCGCTCCGCCCCGTGGTGCAGCGGATCACGGACGACCTGATCGACCAGCTGCTCGCCGGCCCGAACCCGGTCGACCTGGTCGAGGCGTTCGCGCTCCCGCTGCCGTCCCTGGTGATCTGCGCCCTGCTCGGCGTGCCGTACGAGGACCACGACCGGTTCCAGGCGCACTCGAAGACCATCATCCGCCGCACCACGACCGACGACGAACGGCAGCAGGCGTTCCGCGAGCTCGGTGCGTACCTGACGTCGCTGCTCCGCCGCAAGACGGCGGAACCCGGCGACGACCTGCTCACGGACATCGCCGCGCGGGTCACCGCCGGCGACATGACCGAGGGCGAGGCCGTGCAGATGGGGATCCTGCTGCTCATCGCCGGGCACGAGACGACCGCGAACATGATCGCCCTCGGCACGCTCGCCCTGCTCGAGCACCCGGACGAGCGCGACCGCCTGCTCGACGACCCCGAACCGGCGCTGGTCGCCTCGGCGGTGGAGGAACTGCTGCGCTACCTGACCATCACGCACGACGGACGCAAGCGCGTGGCGACCGAGGACCTCGACGTCGCCGGCACCACGATCCGCGCCGGTGACGGGGTGATCGTCGCGACGGACCTGGCGAACCGGGACCCGGACGTCTACCCGGACCCGGACCGGCTCGATCTGACCCGCAACCCGCGGAACCACGTGGCGTTCGGGTTCGGCGTGCACCAGTGCCTGGGCCAGCCGCTCGCCCGGGTCGAACTGCAGGTCGTGTACCCGACGCTGTTCCGTCGGATCCCCACCCTCGCTCGCGCGGTCCCGCTCGACGAGGTCCCGTTCAAGCACGACGGCGCCGTCTACGGGGTGTACGAGCTCCCCGTCACGTGGTGCCCCGTCGACCACCACACCACCACGAGCGCGAGCTCGACCACCGGAGGGAACGAGTCATGAAGGTCATCCTCGAACAGGACAAGTGCGTCGCCAGCGGCCAGTGCGTCATGGCCGCGATGGACGTGTTCGACCAACGGGACGAGGACGGGATCGCCGTCCTGCTGACCGACGAGGTCGCCGACGACCAGGTCGATGCGGTGCGCCACGCCGCGGCGGTCTGCCCGGCCCTGGCGATCCGTCTGGAGGACTGACCCGTCGGCTCCGGCACACACGACGGCCCGGTGGGGATCCCACCGGGCCGTCGTGTGTGCTCCGTGCGCGGGACTCCGCCGTCGTCACGACCCGACGGGCGGGTGCGTGCACGCGTCGATCGCGGCGTACTCCCGGCTGAGTGCGGTCTGGTTCCGCTCGGTGCGCCACGACCGGATGCCGGGCGCTGCGGCCACGGCGGCGATCCACACGCCGGCACCGACGAGGACCGGCACGAGCGTCGGGTCCCCGCCGAGGGCGAGCAGACCGCCGAGCGCGACCGCCAGCACGGCGACCGCGGAACCCGCGGTGGCGACCACACCAGCCAACCGGGCCGGCTGCTGCTCGAGGGCGGCGATCCGGGCCAGCGCCCGCTCGGCACGACGCTCGAGCAGCGGTCGTGCCGGGTCTGGCCGGGTGCGCAGCCGCTGGAGCAGCAGGGACGTCGTGCCGAGCCGTCCGCCCTGCACGGTCACCGTCCAGCCGAACTGCTCCAGGGTGTGCCGGTGGAGCGGCACGAACGCGGTCGGCGCGTACAGCACCCGGGTTTCCAGGTGGCGGGGGACCGGCGCGTGCAGGACAGCGGCTTCCCGGGCGATGGTGTTCGTCATCGGGGCTCGGGCCGCGCTCAGGCGGTCCGGCGGCGACTGGCCGCCTCGCACGCGCCGTAGACGACGTCGAACTGGCGGTCGACGGCCGGACGGATCCGCTTGGTGCGCGCCGCGCGGACGAGCTGGAAGGCCACGGGAGCGATCGCCCAGTTGACCAGACCGCCGGCCCCGACGAGGAACACCGTCACCGGGTCGAGCCCGCCGAGCAGGTCGGGGACGGCCACGGTGTCCTGCATGGCGAACACCGAAGCGGCCAGCAGGACGCTGCCGATCGCGCCGAGGGCGTACGCGACCACCGACGCCGCGGTCGTGCGGGAGCGTTCGAGTGCGTCGATCGTGGCCAGAGCGGCCTCGGCGTTCTGCTGGAGCTCGGTCAGTTCGACGGAGCGGACGGCACGGTCGCGGCGGAGGCCGAGGGTGCGCCGGCGGTTCGGTCCGACCGTCCGGTCCGCGCCGTCGGGCGTCCAGCCGAAGTTGCGGTAGGTGTCCGCGTACAGGGCGTCCTTGCCCCGTGGGACCTCGACCGTGCAGTAGTCGTAGGTCATGGGGGCGGTGTTCGTCGTGGTCAGCGTCATGGCGGTTCCTCCGGTCGGGGCCGGATCGTTCCGGCCTGGTGTCGATCGTCCCGGGGACGGGTCGCGGGCAGATCCCCGATCGGTGGTACCCCCGACTACTGCGTTCGCAGTAGCCGGGCCGCTCACGCGCACGACAGGATGAGTGCATGCGGCGACTGCGGGCGATCTGGGGTTCGTGGCGTCCGGACGACCGCTGGGTGTTCCGCGGCACGGCTGCCGTCGTCCTGCTCGCGTGCGCGATCGAGTCTGGTCGGGTGATCGCTGCCGACGCCGGACCGGGGCCCGGCATCGCGGTCGCCGCAACCGTGCTCGCCGTCGTCGCGGCACCGTGGACACCGTGGTCGGCACTCGGCCTCGCCACGATCGCGCCGGTGCTCGGAGGACTGTCTGGTTGGTCGCCGATCGTGACCTGGAGCTGCGCCGTGCTGCTGCTGTTCGCGGTTTCGTCGCGGGAGGGGCACCCGGTCCGCGCCGCTGCGATCGTCGCCCCCGGTGTGGTCATCGGCACGCTCCTCGCGCCGGGAGAGGGCGGCGCGGTGCCGACCGCCCTCGGCGCCCTCATCTCCGTCGTCGCCGCGGCGGCCATCGGCTCGGGGCTGCGGGTCCAGCACCAGTACCGAGCGTCGTTGGAACAGCGCGCCGCCGATGCCGTCGCCACGCGGGAACTCGAGGCCGAACGCCGCGTGGCCGAGGAACGCGTCCGGATCGCGCGGGACCTGCACGACGTCATCGGGCACGAGATCGCGGTGGTCAGCATGCAGCTCGGGGTCGCCGAGGTCACCCTGCCCGCCGGGGCCGACGAGGCCCGGCGTGCGCTGGATGCCGCCCGGGACGGGGTGCGGAACGTCCTGACGGAGACCCAGCACGTCCTGACGGTGCTCCGTTCGGCGTCGGGCAGCGGCGCCGACCTCGACGACCCGACGGCACCTGCCCCCGGCATCGAGCAGCTCCCCGGACTCATCGCGTCGTACGAACGGATCGGCCTCGACGTCGATGCCCGACTGGACGACGTCGGCCCGGTCTCCGTGCCGATCGGTGTGACGGTCTACCGGGTGTTGCAGGAGTCGCTCACCAACGCCCACCGACACGGCGAGGGCCGGACGACCGTCACCCTCGCCCGCGCCGGTGACGACCTGGTCCTCGAGGTCCGCAACCCCCGCCGGCGGAACCCGGCGAGCGACCCCGTCGCAGGCCGGACCGGTGGGCTCGGTCTGGTCGGCATGCGCGAGCGCGTCGCCGCCGTCGAGGGGTCCGTCCAGGCCGCGCCGGACGGCGTGCTGTTCGTCGTCCGCGTCCACCTGCCCACCGCGAACGGAGCACGATGACCACACGAGTGATCCTGGTCGACGACCAGGACATGATCCGACTGGGGCTCCGTGCGATCCTCGACCGCCAGGACGGCATCGAGGTCGTCGGCGAGGCCGGCGACGGGCTCGCCGCGGTGCAGACGGCGCTGTCGGTCCCGGCGGACGTCATCATGATGGACATCCGGATGCCGGGCATCGACGGGGTCGAGGCGACCCGACGGATCCGCGCCGAGCGCACCGCCGAGCAGGTGCGCATCGTCATGCTGACGACCTTCGACCAGGACGAACTCGTCTTCGCGGCGCTGCGTGCCGGGGCGAACGGGTTCCTCAGCAAGGCCGCGGGGCCCGCAGAGCTCGTCGCGGCGATCGAGGAGGTGGCAGCGGGCGGAGGGGCGCTGTCCGCGGCGGCCGCAGCGGCGCTCATCGGACAGGTCGCCCGCACCCCCGCGTCCTCCGTCGATCCGGAGATGACCCGGCGGTTCGAGGCCCTCACCGCTCGCGAGCACGACGTCGTGGTGATGGTCAGCCGAGGTCAGGGCATCGACGCCATCAGCGCCGAGCTCTTCCTCTCACCGCTCACGGTCAAGACCCACGTGAACCGGGCCATGGCGAAGGTCGACGCTCGTGACCGGGCCCAGCTCGTGGCGTTCGCGTTCCAGGCCGGCCTGGTCGACTGAGGTCGGCGCCGGCCGAGGCGCCGTTGCTTCCGGGAACCGCCGCAGCGCCATCGTGAGCCCGATCACCGCGGCCACACCGCCGAGGAACACCCCGCTCGCACCCGTGGACGCAGCAGCGTCCTCGGCGCTGCCCGCGAACGAGAGCAGTGCCGACTGGGTCAGCACGAGCAGGACCACCGCGGCGGCGATGTTCACGAGCTTCGTCGCCTCGACGAGTGGTTCCCCGTCCTTGCGCGCGGTCACCGCACCCCAGACCCCGATCCCCAGCTCCGCGAACGTCGCCGCCGCGATGACGATCGCCACCCACTGGTCATAGTGCACGGGGTGCGCCCGCCCGACGAGCATCGGCACGCTGCACCCGACGAACACGACCGACATCGCGGTCACCGCACCCCCGATCCACCGGTGTCCGGCCTGCCGGAACCGCATCCGGTCGCCGTTCGCCGCATCGAACGCGAACGACAGCCGGTGCCGACGAACGGCCCAGACCTTCGCGGCCGCGACCCCGAGCGTGAAGACCACGGTCGCGGTGAGGAACAACGAGGGAGCCGCGCAGAACAGGACGACCTTCCACCCCGCCATCACGAGGCTGCTCGGCACCGACAGCACGGCGAGCACGAGCCCGCGGCGCGGCCGATCCCGCCACACCGTGACGGCGTACTGCACGGCGACCTTCCTGGTCACCGGCATCAGTCGAACGTGACGACGACCTTGTCGGCCGCACCGGGGGTCGCAGCCACCCGGAGGGCCTCGAGCACGTCGCTCGCCGGGAAGACGTCGCTGACGATCTGCGCGTACGCCCCGGGGTTCGCGATGATGTGCTCGGTGACGTCGAAGATCTCGGTCGGGTACCCCATCGCGGTCACGATCGTCGGCTCGACGGCCAGCAGGTCACCGAAGTCGACCTCCACGGGCCGCTTGTGCACCGCCACGACGCCGATCGTCGCGCGGTGCTTCGCCAGGCGCAGCGCCGTCTGCACGGTGGCCGGCACCCCGGCGGCGTCGAGCCAGACGTCGGTGCCGGACTTCCCGCCGTGCCCCACGCCGTCCCGTGCTTCGCCGTGCAGGGCGATCAGGCGCTCGTCGAGCGGCTCGTCCGCCGAGTTCACGACGGCATCGGCTCCGACGAGCAGGGCCTTCTCGAGCCGCGACGCGATCACGTCGACGACGACCACGTGCCCGACGCCGAGCGCCTTGTAGCTGATCACGGCGCCCAGCCCGATCGGGCCGGCACCGAACACGACGACCGTGTCGCCCGGTTGCGGCGCGGTCCGGTTCACGGCGTGCAGGGCGACCGCCATCGGTTCGTTGAGCGCGGCCACCTGCCAGGGCAGGTCCTGCGGGACCAGGGCGATGCTGGTGCCGAGCACGGCCTGCTCGACGAGCAGGAACTCGGAGAGCCCGCCGGTGGGGCCGCCGTTGCCGATGATCCCGCGTGGGTCGCCCATCGGGTTCACCACCACGTGGTCGCCGACGGCGATGCCCTCGACCGCGTCGCCGACGGCGGCCACCTCTCCGGCGACCTCGTGCCCGAGGGGCGTGTGCCCCTCACGCGGCGGGATGCCGCCGCGCGCGGCGTAGAAGGCGTCGGAGCCGCAGACTCCGCACGCCTTGACGGCGATCAGGACGTCGGCGGGGCCGACCTCGGGGACGGGCTCGTCGCGGATCTCGACGGATCCGGGGCCGGTGACGACGACGGTGCGCATGGTGCTCCTCACGTCACGAGCACGGGCGGCTCGGGACGGAACCATCTGACCAAGACGGCGACCTGCGCACGTACTGCGATCGCAGTAGCGCCGGGTCATCGGACGGGAGGCCCGTGGCGGGCCCGCCACGTGCCTCCTGTCGGCTGTCCGTCCCGTTCAGGGCACGCAGTCTGCTGCACGCGAGAGGATGGCGTGTGACCACCGCGACCAGCATCCTCGACGCGATCGTCCGGCACGTCGACGAGACCGGCTTCGGCGCCCACGGCCTGCACGTCCGGACTGCGAACGACGACGTCGCCGAGGACCGCTGGACGCCCGACGTGCGCGAGGAGATCCACTCCGCAGCCAAGGGCGTCTGCGTCCTCGCCACCGGGATCGCCGCCGACGAGGGCCTGGTGGACGTCGACGAACCGATCGCCGCATCGCTGGCCGGGTTCGTGTTCGGGGACGGCGTCGACCAGGTCACCCTCCGACACCTGCTCACGATGACGAGCGGGATCGACATGCCCTGGTCGGCGACCGAGCTGACGGACTGGCCGGACCTGGCCGCCGAGTTCCTGCGGCGCCCCTCGCGGGGCCGCGTGTTCCAGTACGCGAACGTCAGCACCTACACCGCCATGCGCGTGCTCGAGACCCGCGTCGGCGACGTCGGCACGTTCGTGTCCCGACGCCTGTTCGACCCGCTCGGCATCGACGACGTCGAGTGGTCACGCTGCGCGAACGGGTACGTCGCCGCAGGTGAAGGCCTGGCACTCCGCACCGAGGAACTCGCGCGCCTCGGCAGGCTCATCCGTGACGGCGGTGTGGTCGACGGGCAGCGCATCGTCAGCGCCCGCTGGTGCGACGCGATGCACTCCGACTGGGTCGAGCGCGAGGGGACCGGGCCGGGGTACCACCGCTACGCGATGGCCGGGTGGGGTGGCCCGGGGCAGCTGTGGCGGCTGCACGGGGCGTACGGGCAGATGCTGCTGTTCGACGACCACCCCGACGGTGACACCGTGGTCACGATCACCGCCGACGACCACTTCGGCGCCGACGCCATGGCCGCGTTCGTCGCCGAGGAGCTCGCCCGGCAGCGGTAACTGACATCTTGTGGCTCCTCGCCGTGCGAGGATCGATCAGTGCAGGAACAGGTGCCCGTCGCGATCATCATCGCGGCCATGAGCGAAGAGGTCTCCGCCTTCGCCGACCTCTTCGGCGGAGTGCCGATCCTCGACGGCCCGGTCGGCGGCCACGACCCGCACCAGCTGCTCGACATCGGCGGCGCCACCGTCGCCGTCCGCCGCAGCGGCATCGGCTTCACGAACGCGACGGCCGCCGTCGCGCACGGCTTCCACGACTTCGGACCCGGCATCCCCGTGATCAGCGTCGGGACCGCCGGCGGCCTCATGCACGGCATCGCGATCGGGGACGTCGTCGTCGGCGATCGCTACGTCAACCTCAACGCGGACGCCACGGCGTTCGGCTACGCCCTGGGCCAGGTGCCCGGGATGCCGACCGGGTACGCACCGGACGCCCGACTGGTCGAGCTGGCGATGGGTGCCGACATCGCCTGGCCGCTGCGCTCGGCGACGATCGGCTCGAGCGAGGTCTTCGTCACCGAGGGACGCGCCCGGACGCTCCGCGGCGCCTTCCCCGACGTGGCGGCGGTCGACATGGAGTCGGCCGCCATCGCGCAGTTCGCGCACGTGCACGACATGCCGTTCGTGTCGGTCCGGTGCATCAGCGACCTGTGCGCGCCCGACGGTGCGGAGTTCCGCGAGCACCTGGACGGCGCCGCGGCGCGCGCCGCCCGCGTGGTCCACGACCTGGTGCGCGGCCTGCGTCCCTGAGACCCGGCCCGCTGTCGGACGGGAGGCGCGGTGCGGGCCCGCCACGTGCCTCCCGTCCGCCCCGTGCGCACGTCGAGAGCCGCGGTGCGCACGCATGTGCGCCAGCTGCGAGCGCATCCCGCGCACGGTGCGATGATGAGCGGCGGCCGTCGCCCGGACGGCCGGAGACGGAAGTGCCGAGCGTGACCGAGACCCGCTCCGAGACCCCGACGGAACCGTCGAAGCCGACGGACCACACCACCCCCACGACCGACACCACCGACGACGGTGGCCACGGCCCGCGCAAGGGCGTCGCCGTCCTCGCGCTCGCCGCACTCGGGGTGGTGTTCGGCGACATCGGCACGAGTCCGCTCTACGCCCTGCGCACGGTGTTCACGATCGATGACGGCCTGGTCAAGGCCAACCAGGAAGACGTCTACGGCGTCATCTCGATGATGTTCTGGAGCATCACGATCATCGTCTCGATCAAGTACGTCCTGATCCTGATGCGCGCCGACAACGACGGCGAGGGCGGGGTGATGGCACTCGCCGCCCTGGCCCGCCGGCTCTACGCCAAGCGCCGCGGGGGCGCGGTGATCTTCCTGGTGATCGGCATCGTCGGCGTCTCGCTCTTCTACGGCGACTCCGTGATCACCCCAGCCGTGTCGGTGCTGTCCGCGGTCGAAGGGCTGGGCACCGCCGCACCGTCGGTCGGGCACCTGATCGTGCCGATCGCCGCCGTCATCCTGGTCGTGCTGTTCGCGGTGCAGCGCTTCGGCACCGGCAAGGTCGGCAACCTGTTCGGCCCGGTGATGCTGCTCTGGTTCGTGGTGATCGCCGCCGCCGGCGTCCCGCACATCCTGCAGCACCCCGGGGTCCTGCAGGGGCTCTCGCCGACCTGGGCGATCTCGTTCACCTTCGCGCACCCTTACATCACGTTCGTGGCGATGGGCGCGGTGGTGCTCGTCATCACCGGCGCCGAGGCGCTCTACGCCGACATGGGGCACTTCGGCCGCTCGCCGATCCTGCGGGCGTGGTTCTTCGTGGTGTTCCCGGCGCTCGTCCTGAACTACCTCGGGCAGGCGTCGCTCGTGCTGCGCGACCCGTCGGCGGCGAAGGACCCGTTCTTCCTGCTGTTCCCGGACGCGCTGCGACTGCCCGTGGTGGTGCTGGCGACGCTCGCGACCGTGATCGCCAGCCAGGCCGTCATCTCGGGGGCGTTCTCGCTCACCCGCCAGGCCGTCCAGCTCGGGCTGCTGCCGCCGCTGACGATCCGGCAGACCTCGCGGCGGGAGAGTGGCCAGATCTACCTGCCCGCGGTGAACCTGCTGCTGTTCATCGGCGTGCTCGCGATCATGCTCGCGTTCCGGTCGTCGGCGAACCTCGCCACGGCGTACGGGGTGTCCGTCACCGGTGCTCTCGTCGTCGACACGCTCCTGCTCCTGCTCGTCGTCCGCCCGCTGTGGAAGTGGACGACCTGGAAGCTCGTGGTCGCGGCGGTGGCCTTCGGCGGACTCGAGCTGACCTTCCTCGCCGGCAACCTGTCGAAGATCATCCACGGCGGCTGGGTGCCGCTCCTCATCGCCCTGGCCGTGATCACGGTGATGACGACGTGGCGCCGTGGACGCGCACTGGTGCAGGAGGAACGGAAGGAGCGCGAAGGGTCGCTCGCCGACTTCATCGACCGCATCAACCACGAGCACATCCCGCGGGTGCCCGGGGTCGCGGTGTTCCCGCACCCGAACAAGGAGACCACCCCGCTGGCGCTCCGGGCCAACGTCGAGCACAACCACGTCGTGCACCGGACCGTCCTGATCGTCTCGGTGCTCACCGCCAACGTGCCGCACGTCCCGCACGCGAAGGCCTTCTTCCGCGACGACCTCGGCTACGAGGACGACGGCATCGACCACATCACGGTGAAGTTCGGGTTCTCGGACGACCAGGACCTGCCGAAGGCCCTGCACGCCGCCTGCCTGGCCGAGGTGCTCGACATCGACCCGGAGGAAGTGCTCCGGGCGTCGTACTTCATCTCCCGCGGCGCACTCCGCCCGGTGCCCGGCAACCGGGGGATGGTCGCCTGGCGGAAGAAGCTCTTCGTCGGCCTCGCCCACAACGCGGCCGACCCCGCAGCGCGCTTCGGGCTGCCGGCACAGCGCACCGTGACGATGGGCAGCGACGTCGAGATCTGACCGCGGATCCGCATCCGCGGAGCGCAGACCCCCGTTCGGGGGTGCTGGTCTTGTGCACCCGTTCAGGGTTACGCTCACGGGAACCACACTCGCGCTGTAGGCAGCATCACCAACTGCCGGACCAGCACCAGGATCAGGAGCACAGCCAATGAGGCTTGGAGCACTCGCGCGCGCCCAGAAAGAACCGGGGGCGCCCACTTCCACCCGATGGTCAGGTCGGACACAAGGGGTCGCGGTCGTCACCGTGGCGCTCCTCGGCGCCGGCGGCAGCATCCTCGCGGCAGCCCCTGCGATGGCTGCACCGGTCGCGTCGACCGCAGAGGGCCGCTTCATCAGCGGTTCCGCGCTCGGCCTGAACCTCGACGACATCCTCACGGTGACCCCGGCGGACGCCGTGAACACCGGTGGGGCCGCGGACACCGACGTCCACCCGCTCGACGTCACCGCGCTGAACGCGGTCAACGTGAACCTCGGCGGGGGTCTCAACCTGCTCGGGAACAACGGCATCCTCACCCTCGGTGCCGTCAACCAGTACGCCGCCGCCAACGCCGACGGCAGCTCCGTCGCCGCGTCCGGCGCGGTGACGAACACCGGTGGGATCGGCGTGGGCGGCCAGGACGGCGTCCCGCAGTCCAACGCCACGCTCGACCTGTCGGGCCTCATCGGCACCGACCTGGCGGGCGCACTCGCGAACGCCCAGCTCGAGGTCGGTGCCGTCTCGGCGACGGCTGCCCAAGCAGCCGGCCCGGACGGTGCACAGACGGGCGACTACGGCATCGCCGGACTCGACCTGTCGCTGACGAGCCCCGCGCTCGGCGCCACGGTGACCGACCTCCGCACCACGCTCGGCACGCTCCAGCCGACGGTCGACAACCTCGAGAACCTGCTCGCGGTGCTCGGTCCGCTCGTCGAGGTCGACGGCATCCCGAACCTGGTCACGGTGCTCGACTCGGCCACCGGTGACGTCACCAGCGCCGACGGCTCGATCACGGCGAACCTGCAGACCGGTGCGATCACGGTCGACGTCGCCGCGGTGCTGACGAACGCCGGACTGGACATCAACAACCTGCCGGCGAACACCGAGCTGCTGCCGTACATCACGGACGCGCTCACGACGCAGCTCCTGCCGGCGGTCACGACCGCGCTGCAGGGCGTCGTCACGCAGCTCACCGCCTCGTTGCAGGGCCTCTCGGTCACCGTGCTCGGCGTCCCCGTGCCGGTCGGCCAGGTCCTGCCCATCGTGAACCCGGTGCTGGCGCAGGTCGTCGCCCCGATCAACCAGGTCGTCGCCGGCCTGGGCGAGACGGTGGTCACACCGCTTGCCAACGCCCTGACGACCGTCGTGTCGCTGCAGGCCAACGTGCAGGAGACCAGCGCCGACGGCGTCTTCACGCAGCGTGCACTGCGCGTCGCACTCCTGCCGGCTGCCGGCACCGCCGTCGTCAACCTCGCCTCGGCGGCGGTCGGTCCGAACGCCGGTCCGCTCGCGGTGCCGACGATCACGGCGCTCGACCCGGACAACGGCCCGGTGGCCGGTGGCACGGTCGTCACCGTGACGGGTACGGGCTTCACGGACGACGCCACGGTGTCGGTCGACGGTTCCGACCCGATCGAGGCGGACTCCGTCTCGGACGACGGCACCGAGCTGACGTTCACGACGCCGGCGCACGATGTCGGCACGGTCGACGTCACGGTCACGACGCCTGCTGGGACGTCCGACCCGCTCGACTTCACGTACACCGACGACGCGGCTGCGGTCCCGACGATCACCACGCTCGACCCGGACAACGGCCCGGTGGCCGGTGGCACGGTCGTCACCGTGACGGGTACGGGCTTCACGGATGACGCCACGGTGTCGGTCGACGGTTCCGACCCGATCGAGGCGGACTCCGTCTCGGACGACGGTACCGAGCTGACGTTCACGACGCCGGCGCACGCCGTCGGCACGGTCGACGTCACGGTCACCACGCCCGCTGGGACGTCCGACCCGCTCGACTTCACGTACACCGACGACGCGGCTGCGGTCCCGACGATCACCACGCTCGACCCCGACAACGGCCCGGTGGCCGGTGGCACGGTCGTCACCGTGACGGGTACGGGCTTCACGGATGACGCCACGGTGTCGGTCGACGGTTCCGACCCGAT